>JAEUPJ010000061.1 GCA_016790285.1 Roseateles sp.
CGAGGTCGATACCCACGGTCAGAATCGTCATGGACTTCCCCTTCCGAATGAGTTGATGAGAGATCGCACTTCCCATCGTGGCACTTGGTTGCCGTTTGCCGCAATGCGGCTAGTTCGGGACGGGGAAGTCCCTTTCATTCGTTAGCCTGCACAAACACAGGGACAGGAAAACCCGCACGGTCGCCGAGAACACCTGCCCGCAGGCGCCGCAGGCAGCCCATGCACCCCGCCGCCATCGGCCGCCGAGATCGCACGGCTATCCTTCCGGCCTGCCCTGCCGGCGCACAACCCGAGATCCCCCAGCAGCCACCGATGCGACGAGTCCTGATCATTGACGACAACCCCGGCGTGGGCCAGGCGCTGGAGCTGCTGCTGTCCCTGCACGACATCGCCGCCAGCGTGGCCGCGAGCCCTGCGCAAGGCCTGGCGCTGCTGGAGCAGCAGGCCTTCGGACTGGTGATCCAGGACATGAACTTCACGGCCGACACCACGTCCGGCGAGGAAGGCGAGGCGCTGTTTCGCGCGCTGCGCGCCCGCCGGCCGGACCTGCCCATCATCCTGCTCACCGCCTGGACGCGGCTGGATGCCGCGGTGGCGCTGGTGAAGGCCGGCGCGGCCGACTACCTCGCCAAGCCCTGGGACGACGCCAAGCTGGTGGCCACGGTCGAAAACCTGTTGGAGCTCTCCGAAGCCAACCGCGAGATCGCGCAGCTGCGCGAGGCCCGGCGCGAGCGGCGCGCCTCGCTGGCGCGCCGCCATGACCTGGCCGGGCTGGTGTTCGGCTCGGACGCCATGCTGAACCTGCTGGAGCTCGCCGGCCAGATCGCCGCGGCCCCGGTGCCGGTGCTCATCACCGGGCCCAACGGCGCGGGCAAGGAGCGGGTGGCGGCCTTCGTGCACGCGAACTCGGCGGCCAAGGACGGCCCCTTCGTGGCGCTGAACTGCGGCGCCCTGCCGGCCGAGCTGATCGAGGCCGAACTCTTCGGCAGCGACAGCGGGGCCTACACGGGCGCGGCCAAGGCACGCGTGGGCCGGTTCGAGGCGGCGGACGGCGGCACGCTCTTTCTCGACGAGATCGGCAACCTGCCGCTGGCCGGCCAGGTCAAGCTGCTGCGCGTGCTGGAGACAGGCCAGTTCGAGCGCCTGGGCTCGAGCAAGACGCGCCAGACCCGCGTGCGCGTGCTGTCGGCCACCAACGCGGACCTGCGCGCCATGGTCAAGGCGGGCAGCTTCCGCGAGGACCTGTTCTACCGCCTCAACCTCATCGAGCTGAAGCTGCCGCCGCTGGCCGAGCGGCGCGACGACGTGCTGCCGCTGGCCGAGCATTTCCTGGCGGGCCGCGCGCGGCTGGGCGAGGCGGCACGCGAGGCCCTGCTGGCCCACCGCTGGCCGGGCAATGTGCGGGAGCTCAAGAATGCCGTGGAGCGCGCGGCCCTGCTGAGCCCGGGCGGCGAGATCACGCCAGCGCTCCTGGGCCTGAACGCCGCCGAGGACAGCGGCGCCGGCGCCTGGCGCAACCTGGACGAGCCCAGCCGCGAGGCCGTCGTGGCGGCGCTGGCCGAGGCTGGCGGCGTGGTCAGCCGCGCGGCCAGCCAGCTGGGCCTGTCGCGCCAGGCGCTGTACCGGCGGCTGGAGCGCTACGGGATCGCCCCGTGACGACCCTGTCGCTGCGTGCCCGCGCGCTGCTGGCCCTGGCCGCCGCGGCGGTCGTGCCGCCGCTGGTCATCCTGGGCGTGCGCCGCGCCGGGCTGGACGCAGGCCCGGCGCTGCTCGTGGCCATTCTCGTGATGCTGCCCCTCATCGGCTGGCTCGCGGCCTTCTGGCTGTCGCCCCTGCTGCGCCTCACGCGCGCGCTGGAGGGCGCGGTGCTGAGCTACCGCGATGGCGACTTCAGCCTCAACCTCGCACCGGACGGCCCGCGCGAACTCGCGCTGCTCACACGGCTGCACGCCGAGCTGGGCCTGGCGCTTCGCGAGCAGCGCCAGCACCTGGCGCAGCGCGAGCTGCTGCTGGACACCGTGGTGCAGAACACGCCCGTGGCGCTGGTGCTCACCGCCCCGAGCGAGCGCATCGCCATCGCCAACCTCGCCGCGCGCCAGCTGCTGGGCGACGGGCGCAGCCTCACCGGGCTGGACTTCGCCACCGTCATCGCCGGCCTGCCCGAGACACTGCGCGAGGCGCTCGCGGGTGATGGCGACCGGCTCTTCGCCGTGACGCTGCCTGACGGCTCCGAGGAAACTTTTCACCACAGCATGCGCACCTTCCGGCTGCAGGGCCAGCCGCACCGGCTGCGCCTGTTGCGGCGCATGACGCGGGAGCTGTCGCGCGCCGAAGTCGCGACCTGGAAGCGCGTCATCCGCGTGCTCAGCCACGAGCTGAACAACTCGCTGGCGCCGATCTCGTCATTGGCGCACAGCGGCGCGGAGCTGGCCAAGCGCGGCGACACCGAGCGGCTGCGCCAGGTGCTGGCGAGCATCGGCGAGCGCGCCACGCACCTGCATGGCTTCCTGGCCGGGTATGCCAGCTTCGCCAAGCTGCCTTCGCCGCGGCGCGAGGCGGTGGCGTGGCCGGAGTTCCTCGCGCGGCTGGGCACGCTGGGCGAGTTCCGGCTGGCCGGCGCGGCGCCCGAGCGCCCGGGGTGGTTCGACCCGGCGCAGATCGAACAGGCACTGCTCAACCTCATCAAGAACGCCCACGAGTCGGGCAGCGACCCCGACGAAGTCCTGCTGCGCCTGCACGCCGAGGGGCCCGAGCTGCGCATCGAGGTGCTCGACCGGGGCCCCGGCATGAGCGAAGCGGTGCTGGCCCAGGCGCTGCTGCCCTTCTATTCCACCAAGCGCGCGGATGTCGGCTCCCAGGGCGGCACCGGACTGGGTCTCGCGCTGGCCCGCGAGATCGCCGAGGCGCACGACGGCCGCATCGCCCTGGCCAACCGGCGCAGCGGCGGGCTGCGTGTCACGCTGCGCCTGCCGCTGCCCGTCATCCCGACGAATAGGGATGGCAATCTGCAAGATTCGTGACAGACTGCTTCCCTTGTTTCAGGGGTCCGTCCTCCTGACCTCACCGGCCAGGCGGCCTCTGCGCACAGGAGTCGTCGTCATGTCTCTCCGCATTGCCGCCCTGCTTGGTCTCTCCTGCCTGGCGCTGTCCGCGCAGGGTCAGTCGCAGTTCCGGCTCTATGCCGAGTCCTACGGCGGCTACTACAACACCATCCAGACGACGAGCGCCGTCTTCGGCCTGGACGCCGGCGGCAACCCAAACACCGTCTACGGCTCCGTCGAGTACGGTTACGACTACCGCGCCGCCTCGGCCTTCAACCCGGGCATGCCTGTGCCCAACGTGACGGCCGGCGGGGTCTGGGCGGGTGACGCCAGCAAGGGCATGACCACCGTCACGACCAACGCCTACGGCATGACCGACTGGGGCAGCAACCACGCCAGCGCGTCCACCTCGGGCTACACGCCCGTGACGGAGGATTACACCGGGCAGTTCGTGGTCGGCGGCAACACCTGGCCGATGCACGTGAAGAGCAGCACCACCAGCTACGCCGTCGGGCGCTCGGTCTGGGAGGAGCTCTACCAGATCGGCGGCGGCACCGGCACCGGCCAGTTCACGGGCACCATCCACATCGACGGCACGCTCAGCGGCCCGCTGGGCGACGGCAAGGCGACGCTGGGCTGGTCGCTGCGCACCTTCTCGAACCAGCTCGTCGCCTCCGTCTCCGCCACGTACGACGCGGCCTTGGACAGCTGGTCCATGGGCGTCTACAGCAACGGCGCGTGGAACTACACCTCGGGCACCGGGTCGCTGACGGTCAACCAGGACGTCGTCGCCAGCTACAGCTTCACCTACGGCACGGCGCTCTACCTGCAGTCGGACCTGTTCACCAGCGTCAGCGGCAACGGCAGCGCCGACTTCTCCAACACGGTGCAGTTCACCGGCATGAAGCTGCCACAGGGCGCGGCGGTCTATGTGCTGTCGGGCGCGCGGGCGTCGGACTACGGCATCAGCTTCGGCGGCGACGGCAGCGGCACCATCTGTGCGGACCTGGCCTGCGCCGTGGGCGCCACCCAGCCCATCCCCGAACCGGGCACCTACGCGATGCTCCTGGCCGGCCTGGGCGTGATCGGCTGGACGGCGCGCCGCCGCAGCCGCCGTTGACGTCCCGCCGCCCGGCCTGACCCGACCGGCAGGCCGGAGCGCACCGACCTTGTGCGCGTGAGCGAATCCTCGGCGGCCCCGACTCCGTCACATCGGGGGATGGCGTCCCCCTGGGGTCACCCCTAATATGCGTCGCCATGCGCATGCCCAACCTGTCATTGCCGCCCCCGGCTGCCGCCGCTCCGCTGGAGCAAGGCCAGGCCCTGGGCGTGTGGCGGCTGATCAAGCCCCTGCCCGACGGTGAACAAGCCCACGCCGGGCAGTGGTACAGCGCGCACCACAGCATGGCGACCGAAGAGCAGGCCGCCGTGCTGGTGCTGGACCGCAGCGACCAGGGCGCGGGCGTCATGCTCCGCTACGCCGACCAGGCCGGCGACCTGGGCAAGCTGCAGCACCCCCAGATCGCCGTGCCCAGCGACAGCGGCGTCACACCCGACGCCCACCCCTACCTGATCGTGGAAGGCACGCACGGCGAACCGCTGCTGCCCCGGCTGCAGCAGCTCGGCCTGCGCGAGCGCATCGAGCTGCTGGTGCAGCTGTGCGAGGCGCTGCGCTCGGCCCACCAGCAGGGCTTCCTGCTGGCCGAGATCGACCCGGCCATGATCTGGCTCGACCCCGAGGGCAAGCTGCGCCTGATGGGCCTGGGCCTGACCCGCATCCCCGACCCCACCGACCCCTTCGACCGCGGCCTGAGCCTGGGCGCTTCGCCCGCCTTCGTCGCCCCCGAGCGGCGCAACGGCGAGCCGCCGAGCCTGGCCAGCGAGGTCTATGGCCTGGGCGCCCTGGCCCGCGTGTTCGTCTGCGGCTGGGAAGACACGCCCAAGGGCCTGGCGCCGCTGCGCGGCAGCGCGGGCGACCTGTGGCCCCTGCTCAAGGAAGCGCAGCAGATCAAGCTCGACACCATCCTGCGCGGCGCCATGGCCGAGTCCGCGGAGCTGCGCACGCGCGGCGCCGAAGGCCTGGCCGACGAACTCCGCGAATGGCTGGGCCTGAGCCCGCAGCGCAGCGTGCTGGCGGCCCCCGCCCAGCGTGCGGCGGGCTCGCCCGCCTGGTGGAAGCGCTGGCTGTGGCTGGGCGCGGCCGCCGGCATCGGCCTGCTGGTCATGGCCGCAGGGCGGCCCGACCCGACCCCCTCCACCGCCAGCGCCACCACGCACGTACCGGGCTGACACCGCCCGCGCCGTGGGGCGGCGCACCACTTGTTTCTGGGGAATGTGTGGGGATGCGCGCCGGGCAGGCCTCGGCAACAATGCGCGCCTTCACCCCCTTGCGGAGGCTCCCATGGTCACCTCGCTGCGCGCTTCCCTCATCGCCCTGGGCACGGCCCTGCCCCTGGTTGCCACGGCGGCCGGCTTCAACGCCGACGCCGAAGGCTGGACGACGACCAACGGCGGCGTCCAGACCTGGGTGGCCACCGGCGGCAACGGGGGCGGCTGGCTCCGCGTGGCCGATGACACCGGCGACGACTTCCTGCTCAACGCCCCGGTGGCCTGGCTTGGCAACTGGTCGGGCTACCTGGGTGGCACGCTGTCCTTCGACGCGCTCAACGCCAACGGCGAGTCGCCCGACTGGGCGCCCTTCGGCGAGGTGACGCTGACCGGCACGGCCGGCACCGTGGTGCTGGACGCCGTCGCCGCCAACAGCCCGCCAGCCGACGGCCAATGGCACCGCTACAGCGTGCTGCTGTCGCCCGCGGCCGGCTGGACGGGCAGCGCCTCGCTGGCCGCCGTGCTCGCCAACGTGACGAGCCTCACCATCAAGGGCGAGTTCCACGCGGGTGTGAGCGAAGTCGTGGGCATGGACAACATCGAGGTGACGGCGGTGCCGGAGCCGGCCAGCGTGGCCCTGCTGCTCGGCGGCCTCGGCGCGTTGGGCCTGCGGGCCGCGCTGCGGCGCAAACGCTGATGGCCGCCGTCGGCACCCAACCCGCCGCCGCGGGCCTGACGAGCCTGGGCGAGTTCAAGCTCAACCTGCCGGCAACGCGGCGCCAGTGGCTGGCCCTGGTCGCCGGGCTGGCGCTCGGTGGCATCGGCGCCGAACTGGCCTGGCATCACCCGCTGTCGGGGGCTGTGGCGCTGGCGGCCTTCGGCCTGGCCGTGCTGCTGGCCGCGGTCCTGTGGGTCAGGACGCCCGCGCTGCTGCTCGCCCCCGTGCCTCTCATCGGCCTGGCGCCGTGGACGGGCTGGATCACGTTCGAGGAGCTGGACCTGCTCGTCCTGGCCTGCGGCTGCGGCGGCTACCTGGCCTATGCGCTGCAGCTCAACGCGCGCGACCGGGCGCCGGCCTGGCGCCACGGCCTCGTGTACTCGCCCGCCGTGCTGATGCTGATCGCGGGGCTCGCCCTCTCCACGGCCTGGAGCATCAAGCGCGGGTTTGCCGATGCCGGCGGCTTCAGCTTCGGCTGGTTCCACGGCTATCACGAGGCCATGAACTCGGTGCGCAATGGCAAGGCGCTGTTCCTGGTGCTGGCGCTGCTGCCGCTGTGGACGGCGGCCGCGGCGGCCCGCCCGCGGGGCTTCTCGCGCGCGCTGCTGCTGGGCCTGGTGCTGGCGCTGGCCGGCGGCAGTGCGGCCGCGCTCTGGGAGCGCCTGGCCTACACGGGGCTGCTGGACTTCTCCACCGACTACCGCACCACCGCCCTCTTCTGGGAGATGCACGTCGGCGGCGCGGCACTGGACGGCTTCCTGGTGCTGACCCTGCCGTTTGCGCTGCTGGCGCTGCTGCGCACGCGCTCGCCGTGGCGCTTCGCCATCGGCCTGGTCATTGCACTGCTGGCGGCGTACGCCTGCCTCACCACCTTCTCGCGCGGCGTCTACCTCGCGCTGCCGCTGGCCCTGGTGCCCATGGTGCTGCTGGCCGACGCGCAACGCCGCCGCGCGGCGGCCTCCGGCCTGGAGAGCAGCCACCTCGAGAGCACGCTAGGCCCGGTGGACGCCCCGCTGCCCCGCCTGGCCAAGGTCGGGGCGCTGGCGATGGCAGCCGCCTTCGCGCTGGCAGCGGCGCTCGTCTTCGGAGGCGGCGGCTACCGCGGGTTGCTGGCGCTCTTCTTCGTGCTCGTGGTGCTGCTGACCATGCCCGCGAGCCTGTGGCTGCCGAGCCTGGGCCAGCGGCTGACGGCGCTCGTCATGGGCGCGCTGCTGGCGCTGCTGCTGGGCGGGGCGAGCTGGGCGCTGTCCATGGCAGTTCCGAAGGCCGCCTACGTGCTCAATGCCGTGGCCGTGGCCTGCTGCGCGTTGCTGCGCTGGCGGGACGAGCCCGGCGTCAACCGCCCCATCTACGTGCTGCTGGTGAGCACGGCCTGGTTGTGGCTGCTGGCCACCATGGTCATCGTGGCGGACTACTGGGGCGGCACGTCGGGCCGCTGGACCTCACTGGCGGCCGGCCTGGCGCTGGCCGGCGTCTGGGCGGCGATGCTGCTGGAGCCGCGGCTGTGGCCGCTGCAAGGCGCCGGCCACAGCGGCAAGGCCGGCTGGCGCAAGCGCGCCCTGCTGGTGGCGGGCCTGGTGATGGTGATGGGCATCGTCGCCGCACTGGGCGGCGGCGGCTACCTGCGCGACCGCGTGGCCACCTGGAAGGAAGACGGCCAGACGCGCCTGACGCATTGGCGCGAGGGCCTGCGCCTGCTGCACGGCGGGCGCCAGTGGCTGCTGGGCAAGGGCACGGGCCGCTTCGTGCCCAACAACTTCTACGACGGCCCCATCAGCAGCCAGGTCGGCGACTACCGGCTGCGCACCGACGAAGCCGAGTCCTTCCTCGCCATGGCCGCGGGCAAGCACCTGCTGGGCCGCGGCGAGCAGTTCCGCGTGAGCCAGCGCATCGCGCCGCCCGCGCCCGGGCCGGTGACGATCACGCTGGTGCACCGCACGGCCGCCGAGGCCATCCTGGGCCTGGAGATCTGCGAGAAGAACCTGATCTACCCGGACAACTGCAGCGGCACCAACGTGTCGCTCAAGCCCCAGCGCGGCGAGGACGACGCAGCCACCGGCCCCGGCGCGTGGCAGACCAGCCAGATCCGGATCGGCCCGGTGCCACGCCTGGGCGGCGACTGGTGGGCGCCGCGCTTCGTCACCTTCTCGATGGCGCTGGACACCCGCGGCGCGCGCGTGGACGTGAGCCGCATCGGCATGCAGGACGCGCAGGGCCGCGCGCTGCTGGCCAACGGCGACTTCAACCGCGAGATGGCGCACTGGTTCTTCTCCAGCGACCGCCATCACCTGCCCTGGCACATCAAGAACGCCGCCCTGCACGTGCTGTTCGAGCAGGGGCTCGTGGGCCTGGCCCTGCTGGGCAGCGCCTACCTGCTGGCCCTGGCGCGGCTGAGCTTCGGCCGCGGGCGTGACCACCCGCTGGCACCCGCGATCGTGGCCGCGCTGATCGGCTTCGGCGTGGTCGGCGCCTTCGACAGCCTGCTGGACGCGCCGCGCATCGGCTTCGTGTTCTTCACGCTGCTGCTGCTGGGCCTGGGGCTGCGCGCCCTGCCGGGTGAGGGCGTGGCCCGGGTGGCCTGAGCCCTGCCCGGGGGCCGGCGGGGCCCGAAGCCGGGCCGGTGGCACGGCTCCGCGAGAATGCAGGGCTCCGATGTCCTCCTCCGCCCCCCCCGTCGCCGGCCTCAACCCGGCCCAGCTCGCCGCCGTGCATCACCTGAGCGGCCCCTGCCTCGTCATTGCCGGCGCCGGCTCGGGCAAGACACGCGTCATCACCACCAAGATCGCCCAGCTGCTGGTGTCGGGCTACCGGGCCAGCCAGATCGCCGCCATCACCTTCACCAACAAGGCCGCGCAGGAAATGCGCGAGCGCGCCAAGCAGCTGGTGGGCAACAAGGCGGCCAAGGACCTGGCCATCTCGACCTTCCACTCCCTGGGCGTGCGGCTGCTGCGCGAGGAGGGCACGCGGCTCGGGCTGAAGGAGCAGTTCTCCATCCTGGACAGCGACGACGTGCTCAACGTGCTGAAGGACGCCGGCGGCACCACCGACATGAACCAGGCGCGGCGCTGGCAGTGGACGATCTCGCTGTGGAAGAACCAGGGCCTCGGGCCCGCGCAGGCCGCCCAGGTCGCGCAGGACGACGACGAGCGCGCGGCGGCCGCCGTCATGGTGCGCTACCAGGAGCGCCTGGCGGCCTACCACGCGGTCGACTTCGATGACCTCATCACCCTGCCGCTGAAACTGCTCACCACCGACGCCGAGGCCCGCGCCAAGTGGCAGGACAAGCTGCGCTACGTGCTGGTGGACGAATACCAGGACACCAACGCGGTGCAGTACGAGCTGCTGAAGGCGCTGGTGGGCGATCGCGGCATGTTCACGGCCGTGGGCGACGACGACCAGTCCATCTACGGCTGGCGCGGCGCCACGATCGAGAACCTCAAGCGCCTGCCGCAGGACTACCCCACGCTCAAGGTCATCCCGCTCGAGCAGAACTACCGCTCCACCGGCGCCATCCTGCGCGCGGCCAACAACGTCATCGCCGGCAACCCCAAGCTCTTCGAGAAGAAGCTGTGGAGCGAGTACGGCGACGGCGAGCCCGTCGTGCTGCTGGAGGCCGATGGCGAGGAGCACGAGGCCGAGCGCGCCGTGGCCCGCATCCAGCAGCTGCGCGCGGACGGCAAGGGCCCCGCCTTCAAGGACTTCGCCATCCTCTACCGCGCCAACCACCAGGCGCGCGTGTTCGAGCAGGCCCTGCGCCGTGCGCAGATCCCCTACAAGGTCTCGGGCGGCCAGAGCTTCTTCGACAAGGCCGAGATCAAGGACCTGTGCGCCTGGCTGCGTCTGCTCGTGAACCAGGACGACGACCCGGCCTTCCTGCGCGCCGTGACCACGCCCAAGCGCGGCATCGGCCACACGACGCTCGGGGCGCTGAGCACCTTTTCGGCGCAGTGGAAGTGCAGCATGTTCGAGGCGCTCTTCTCCGAGAGCCTGGCCACCGCCGTCACGGCGCGGGCACTGGCGGGGTTGCATGAGTTCGGGCGTTATGTGAACGAGCTGCAGTACAAGGCCCGCCACACCGAAGGCCACACCGCCGCGCACGCCATGCTGACCGAGTGGCTCAAGGACATCGCCTACGAGCAGCACCTGCTGGAGAACGAGGAGAACGAGAAGGTCGCCCAGGCGCGCTGGGGCAACGTGCTGGACTTCGTCGACTGGGTGGCCAAGCGCTGCGGCGGCCAGCACAGCGAGGAAGGCGGCGTGAGCTTCACCGAGCCCAAGCAGAGCGTGCTGGACGTGGCGCAGACCATCTCCGTCATCCTGTCGCTGGCCGAGCGCGGCGAGGAGCAGGACCAGGTCACCCTCACCACGCTGCACGCCTCCAAGGGGCTGGAGTGGCCGCATGTGGTGCTGGCCGGCGTCAACGAGGGGCTGCTGCCCTTCAAGCGCGAGGAGGCCGAGCTGACGGCCGAGGCGCTGCAGGAGGAGCGCCGGCTCATGTACGTGGGCATCACCCGCGCGCGGCTGACGCTGGCGGTGTCGACGCTGCGCCGGCGCAAGAAGGGCCGCGACACCGTGGTGGGCGTGCCCAGCCGCTTTCTCGCGGAGATGAAGCTCAATGAAGGCGGTACGCGGGAGGACCCGCGCGAAAAGCTCAAGCGCATGCGCGAGGAACTGGCCGCCAAGGCAGCCGCCAGGGATGCCGCCGCAGGTCAAGCCTGAATCGCTCATTCGGGGGGGTACCCCCTGAGCGCGTGAAGTCTTCACAACCTTGCCACGCTACGCTGCGAACAATGCGTTTCAGCTCTTTCTGTCACGGTGAGTCCGCATGAAAGCCCTGGTCATTGCCGCAGCCCTCGTCGCCTCCACTTCCATCGCCTCGGCCGGTGCCGCGCGTGACGCGCGCCCCGTGGACGCCGTGGACAAAACGACCGCCACGGTGATCGCCGACGCCGGCCGCATCGGAACGACCGGCCTGACGTCGCTCAACGGCAACGCCACGCCCTGGACGCCCGCGACCCGCGACACCGCCCCCGATTTCGACGACATGGCCGCCCAGGTCGACCCGGGCATGCTGCTGGTCGCCCTCGGCCTTGCCGCCGTCGCCCTGGCCCGGCCGCTCGGCCGCGTGCTGCGCCGGCACGAGCAGCACCGCCGCGCCACCGCGCTGGCCAGCACCCTCGGCCAAACGCAGCGCCACTGAGCGCAGTGGCGGCGCAGTGAACTGCGTCACAGGCCGACCACCGGGCTGAGGGGGACGGCAAGCCGGGCGTGAACTCTGCACCCGGCAGACAGCGGGCCAGGCCGAAGAATCGCGGCCATCGCAACGCCCACCGGCCCCGCCCTCATGAAACGCACGCTGTCCCTGGTCGCCCTGCTCGCCGCCACCGCCTTCGCCCACGCCGGGCCGGTCAACCTGCTGGCCAACGGGAGCTTCGAAAGCACCATCGTCGCCAACGGCAGCTGGACCAACACCAGCAGCATCGCCGGCTGGGCCTGGCTCGCCGGCCCCGGCACCGGCTTCGAGGTGCGCAACAACGTGGCAGGCGCCGCCCAGGACGGCAGCAACTACCTCGAGCTGGACACCAACGGCAACACCACCATCGGCCAGTACATGAGCAGCCTGTCGGCAGGTGCTGCCTACGACCTGAGCTTCTGGTACTCGCCGCGCGAGTTCCAGGCCGCCTCCACGAACGGCATCCAGGTCTACTGGAACGGCCTGCTGCTGGACGCGACGCTCACCGGCCTGGGCGGCAATGGCAACGCCTGGACACGGCACCAGTACCAGGTGGTCGCGCAGTCCGGCACCAACCTGCTGAGCTTTTCGTCTGTGGGAAGCAGCGACAGCGTCGGCGGCAATCTCGACAACGTCAGCCTCGTGAACCGCGTGCCCGAACCCGGCACCCTGGCGCTGACCCTGGCCGCGCTGGCCGCCGTCTTCACGCTGCCGGGCCGCCTGCGCCGCCACGCCGAGCAACGCCGCGCCACGGCCCTGGCCAGCACGCTGGCCCGTGACAACGGCCAGGCCTAGATCGAGAGCGGATCCACGTCCACCGCCCAGCGCAGCACGGCCTTGTGCTCGCGCTTGAGCGCGATGAGCTGCGGCACCCAGCCGCGCAGGAAGGCCTGCAGCCGTGCGCGCTGCGAAGCCTCCACCAGCATCTGCATGCGCTCCACGTCCGCCACGCGCGCCACCGCGTGCGGCACCGCCGGGTAGACGAGCACGCCCTCGTCCTGCGCGAGCGCCGCGGCCTCGTCAAGGAAGGCCTTGGCGGCCTCCGGCGTGCGCGCCTCGGCCCGCAGCAGCGCCAGGTGCGAGAACGGCGGCAGGCTGGCCGTGCGCCGCTCGGCGAGCTGGTCGCGTGCGAAGCGCTCGTAGTCGTGCCGCGCGAGCGCCTGGTAGAGGCCATGATCGCGATGCCAGGTCTGCACCCACATCTCGGCGGGCGTGGCGCCCGCGGCGTCGCGCCCGGCCCGGCCCCCGGCCTGCATGAGCAGTGCAAACAGCCGCTCGGGCGCGCGGAAGTCGCTGCTGAAGAGGGCGCCGTCGGGGTTCACCGCCGCCACGAAGCGGATGCGGCGGAAATCATGCCCCTTGGTGATCATCTGCGTGCCCACGAGGATGTCCACCTCGCCGTCGTGCACGGCCTGCAGCTGCGCCTGCAGCTCGCCCTTGCGCCGGGTGGAGTCGGCGTCGATGCGCAGCACGCGCGCGCCGGGCAGTGCCTCGGCGAGCTGCTCCTCCAGCCGCTCGGTGCCGCGGCCGATGGGGGCGATGTCGTGGTTGCCGCAGTTCGGGCAGGCGCGCGGCACGCGCTCGGTGAAGCCGCAGTGGTGGCAGCGCAACGTGCGGTCGCGCTTGTGGAACACGCGCCACGCGCTGCAGTGCGGGCAGTCGCTCTTCCACTGGCATTCGCCGCAGTGCAGCACCGGGGCGTAGCCGCGCCGGTTCAGGAACACGAGGCTTTGCTCGCCGCGCTCCAGCCGCTCCTTCAGCGCGGCCAGCAGTGGTGCGGTCAGCGCCGTCGTGACGCCTGCGGTCGCGGGCAGTGACTTCATGTCGAAGAGCTTCACCCGGGGCAGCGCGCCGCCGCCGATGCGCGTGGCCAGCGTGACGCGCTCATAACGGCCCGACTCGGCGTGCTGCCAGCTCTCGAGCGAGGGCGTCGCCGAGCCCAGCACGACCGGGATGCGCAGGTCGTGCGCGCGCCACACGGCCAGGTCCCGCGCCGAGTAGCGGGCGCCGTCCTGCTGCTTGTAAGAGGGGTCGTGCTCCTCGTCCACGACGATGAGCCCGAGCTCGGGCAGCGACGCGAACACGGCCAGCCGCGTGCCCAGCACCAGCCGCGCGCGGCCGAGGTGGGCGGCCAGCCAGTTCTGCAGTCGCTGCGCGGGCGTGAGCGCGCTGTGCAGCGACACGATGGCCGACGGCTGCGGCAGCAGCGCGGCAAAGCGCTCGGTGAAGCGCGCCTCGAGCTGCGGCGTGAGGTTGATCTCGGGCACCAGCACCAGCACCTGGCGCCCCGCGGCGAGTGCCGCTTCGGCCGCGCGCAGGTAGACCTCCGTCTTGCCGCTGCCCGTCACGCCGAACAGCAGCAAGGGCTTGGGCGCCGGTGCCGCCCGCTGCGCCTCGATGCGCGCCACGGCGTGCGCCTGCTCGGGGGCGAGCGCGGGCCGCACCGGGTCGGGCCCTGGCGCGGGAGCGGCCTTGCGGTCGAGCTTGCGCAGCCGCGCGGCGAGTTGCTCGGGCGAGAGTTCGCGCAGTTGCGGCGGCAGCACGGCGCTGGCCAGTTCGCCCACGCTGCGCTGGTAGTAGCCGGCTGCGAAGTCGAGCAGCCGGCACCACTCGGCCCCGAGCGGCGCCAGGGCGCCGAACACGGCCGCCACGGGCCGCAGCGCCATGCCCGCGGCGGCCGGGGCTTCACCCGGCCACACCACGCCCAGCAGCTCGCGCTTGCCCAGCGGCACCCGCACCAGCGTGCCGGACGCGAGCGCCTGCTCACTGGTGTAGTCAAGCGGGCCGTTGAGGCCGCTGTGCTGAGGCGCGTCGACCGCCACGCGCACCGTCAAGGCGGGTGGCAGGTCAGCCATGCGCAGCTCCGCGCTTCTTGTGAAGCATCGGGTCAGCAAACAGCCGCAAGTCCATGATTTAGAAGGGCTCTCAGGTTGCCCACAATTTCTGTGGATAAGTTTGTGAGCAATTCAGCTTGACACGACCCCGAATGACGCGGCGGCCGGTACGGCGTCAATCCGGACCGTCGCCGAGGCCGTGACCAAGTGCCATGCGAATCAATCACTTAGCGACGATTCGGGAAAACTCTTAGCTGCAGCGCATCAATCGGCGGCTTCGCCGGGACCCGCCCCGTCATTGGGGATAAGTCAAGGAAGAAGATCGAGTTTGAGCCTGATCAAAGCGACGCGCGCTGCCGGCGCGAGTGGCTGTGCACCTCGTCCACCAGGGCCGTCACGCTCTCCGGCGGTGTGAACTGGCTGATGCCGTGACCCAGGTTGAAGATGTGCCCGCTGCCGGGCGTGGGCGGCCCGAAGCTGTCGAGCACCGCGCGGGCCTGGGCACGCACCGCCTCGGGCGGCGCGAACAGCACGTTGGGGTCGAGGTTGCCCTGCAGCGCCACGCGGTCGCCCACGCGGGCGCGCGCCTTGCCGAGGCTCATCGTCCAGTCCAGGCCCACGACGTCGGCGCCGGCATCGGCGATCTCGTCCAGCCACAGCCCGCCGCCCTTGGTGAAGAGGATGCGCGGGATGCGCACGCCCTCGTGCTCGGTCTTCACCGCCGCCAGCACCTGGCGCGAGTAGGCGAGGCTGAACTCCTGGAACGCGCCGTCGGCCAGCACGCCGCCCCAGGAGTCGAACACCATCACCGCCTGGGCGCCGGCCTCGATCTGGGCATTCAGGTAGGCCGCCACCGCGCGGGCGTTGACGTCCAGGATGCGGTGCATGAGGTCGGGCCGCGCGTACATGAGGCTCTTCACGCGCCGGTAGTCGTCGGAGCCGCCGCCCTCGACCATGTAGCAGGCCAGCGTCCAGGGGCTGCCCGAGAACCCGATCAGCGGCACCCGCCCATTGAGCGCACGGCGGATGGACGTGACCGCGTCGAACACATAACGCAGCTTTTCGAGGTCGGGCACCTGCAACGCCGCGACGGCGGCTTCGTCACGCACGACCTGCGCGAACTTCGGGCCCTCGCCCTGCTGGAAGCTCAGCCCCAGGCCCATGGCGTCGGGCACGGTGAGGATGTCGCTGAACAGGATGGCCGCGTCCAGCGGGAAGCGCTCCAGCGGCTGCAGCGTGACCTCGGTGGCGAAGTCGGTGTTCGTCGCCAGCCCCATGAAGCTGCCGGCCTTCTCCCGCGTGGCGCGGTACTCGGGCAGGTAGCGCCCGGCCTGGCGCATCAGCCACACGGGCGTGTGGTCGGTGGGCTGGCGCAGACAGGCGCGCAGGAAGCTGTCGTTTTGGAGGGGGGCGAACATCACTCGATTATGAGTGCGCCCCCGCCGCGGGCCCTGATTCAGAGCAACTGCAGGCTCTGGCGCCCCACCCAGGTTTCACCCGGCGGCAACTGCACCGGAATGCCGACGGTGGCCGCTTCCACGCACAGCATCTCGCTCCAGCCTTCGGGCGGCATGTCGGCGAGCTTGGCGCAGCGGTCGGGGCCAGGGTTCCAGACCACGGCATCGTCGAAGCCCTGCTGCGTGAAGACGACCTGGCGGCGGTCCTCGGTGACCACCAGCGGCCGCTCCTTCACGCCGAAGTAGATGCGGTCCAGGTCGAGCACGCCCTTCTCGCCGGTCAGCAGCAGGTCCATGCGCTGAAGCGCCTCGGCCTGCTTGATGCTGTCGAAGTAGCGCAGGCCTGACAGGCCTTCCACGCTGACCGCGTCCAGGTCGCCCACGCGCAGGTAGGTGTGCAGCGCCGTCGTGAACTGCAGCGGCGTGTCGCCGGTGTTCTCGCAGGCGAGCTCGATGTCGAGCACCCGTCCACCCACGCGCACGCTCAGCTCGAGCTCGAAGGCATGGGGCCACAGGGCGCGCGTGACCTCGCCGTCGCGCAGGCGCAGCACGGCCAGCGCGTCGTCCTTGCCCTGCTCCTGCATGACGAGCTCCCACGGCAACGTGCGCGCAAAGCCGTGCTTGGGCAGCGCGCCGCGCTCGGCGAACTGCGGGAAGCACACCGGCACGCCACCGCGGATGGCCTTGCCCGGCACGAACTCGCTGCGCGGGGAGAGGTAGAGCTGCTCAGGCGCGCCGGCCGGCAGCCAGGACAGCACATGCGCACCATGGCGCGCGATGCGCACGCACGCGCCGTCGGGCGCCTGCAGGGTGATGAAGTCGTCGGTCATGGCGCGATTGTCTGCCGAGCGCCCCCCCACGTCTGTCAGGGCAAAGGGGGCGAGTCGCTTCATAGAATCGCGCGTCCCTTGAAAGCCGCGCCCCGCCCCGGGGCCAGACGGTCCCGTGCGTTTCCTGATGTCCTGCCTCGCGGTGGCCGTCTGCGCGTGGCTCGGTGGCTGCCGCTCCACGGCCCATCGCCCCGCTCCGGTCGACTCGCCCCCGCTGCGTTTCCTGCTGACCTTCGACGACGGACCGAGCATCCGCGCCGCCCCCAACCCGACCGAGCAGGTGCTGGACACGCTCGCGCGCAACCCGCTGCAGCCGGGCATCAAGGCGGTCTTCTTCGTGCAGACGCGCGCCGTCAACGGTGGCGGCACGCCGTTGGGTCGCGAGCTGATCCGGCGCGAACTGGCCCAGGGTCATGTGCTGGGCTTTCACACTGCCACGCCCGGCCACTCCAACCACCTCGGCATGGCCACCGACACGCTCAGGGCTTCGCTGCAGCTGGGGCTGGGCGACCACGCCGAACTCGGCGCCGCGCCGCGCCTGGTGCGCCCCCCGATGTGGGCCTACGACGACCGCACGCTGGCGACCTACGCCGAGGCCGGCCTGCGGGCCCTGATCACCGACGTCAGTGCCAACGACGGCAAGCTCATCCCGCCCTATGGCAGCCCGCGGCGGCGCCAGCACATGGCCTACCAGATGGAGCTGCTGCGCCCGCGCGTGCTGGCCGGCGAGCTGCCGCAGGTGGGTGGCGTCATCCCGGTCGTCGTGACCTTCCACGACCCCAACCCCTTCACGGCCGAGCACCTCGCCGAGTACCTGCAGCTGCTCGTCACGAGCGCCCGGCGCCAGGGGCTGCGCGTGTCGGAGCGGCCCTTCTACGGTGCCGGCGACGACATCGAAGCGGTCGCGCTGGCACGCACGGTGTCCGTCGGTGAGCCGGTGCAGCGCATCCCGGGGTTCTGGCATTCGCTGCTGATGATGAAGCCATGAGGCGTGCCCTGCTCACCCTGGGCTTGGCGGCGCTGCTGAGCGCGTGCGGGCAGCTCACCCGTCAGGCGACCGAGCGCCCGGAAGAAGCGCCGGCGCACGAGCCGCTGCACGCGGCCGTGGACCGGCTTGTGCGCCCCGTGCTCGACGCACACGAGACGCCCGGCCTCATCGTCGGCGTGGCCACGCCAGATGGGCGCCGGCACTTCTTCGCCTACGGCAGCGGCGAGACCCGTGGTGCGCCGCTCGGGCCCGACACCCAATTCCCGATCGGCTCGCTGACCAAGGGCTATGTGGCCGCGCTGCTGGCCGTGCTGGTGGACGAGGGCACGCTGCGCTGGGACGACACGCTGGCCGACCTCCTGCCCACACTGCAGACGACGCCCGAGGCCGCGCGGCTCACGCTGCTGCAGCTCGCCACGCACCAAGCCGGGCTGCCGCGCCAGCCGACCACGCTGTCGATGCTGACCGGCCTGATGCGCTTCACCTTCACCGGCAGCAATTTCTACGGCGGCCTGGACGCCGCCGGCATCGCCCGCTTCATGGCCGGCTTCAAGCCTCCCGCCGCGCCCGAGCCCGCCTACTCGAACCTCGGCTATGCGCTCATCGGCATGGCCATCGAGGCCCGCACCGGTCGCCGACTGGACGCGCTGCTGGCCGAGAAGGTGCTCACGCCGCTGGACCTGCGGCACACGGGCTTCCAACCCGACAGCGCGCACCGGGCGCAAGGCCACGCCGGCGACCAGCCCTACTTCATGCCGCGCGGACGTCCCGTTCGCGACTGGCGTTTCCCGGCCGCCATGCAGGGCTCCGCGGCGCTGTACTCCACCGCGTCCGACCTGCTGAGCTTCGCCGTCGCCCACGTCGACGCCAGCAGCGACGCCCTGCATGCGCAACTCGCCGACAACCTGCGCGTGCGCCACGCGCAGCCGCAGGACGCGCCCGGCATCGCCTGGGTCACCGACGACGTCGACAGCACCCCGATCACCAACCAGGTCGGCATGGCCGTCGGCCACACGGCCTACGTGGGCGTGCAGCGCGAGCAGCGCCTGGCCGTCGTGGTGCTGCAGACGAGCTTCAACTGGAACTTCAAGATCGGCCACCGGCTGCTGCTGCGGCTGGCGCGCGGCCAGATCGACACTACAGGGGATGGCCTAGAGGTGTCCGCCCAGACGCCGGGCGGGCCAGCCCCTATCATCGCGGCCGCTCGCCAGGACGGGCAGCCTGCCCCCGCCATGCCATGAACTCTCTTCCCGCCTCCTCGGCCGCCACGACGGCGCCTGCCTTCGTCCCCGAGACCCGCTTCGGCCTGTGGTTCCTGTCCACGCCGACCTGGCGCGTGCACGTGCTGCAACGCGCGCTCAACGACCTGCAGCGACTCGCGCCGGACCTGCCGGAGCGCGTGAATGGCGGCGTGGTGCTGGACATCGGCACCGGCCAGGGTCACTCCCTGCCCGAGCTTGCGGAGCGCCTGCGCCCCAGCGAGATCCATGCGCTCGACCCCGAGCCCGACTTCGCCGCGCGCTGCGACACCATGCGCCAGGCCACCCCGGTGCCGGTCACGCTGCACCACGCGCATGCCGAGCACATCCCGCTGCCAGACGCCTCGGTCGACCTGGTGCTGTGCCACCAGACCCTGCACCACATCGTCGACCAGGCGGCCGCGCTGACCGAGGTCTTCCGTGTGCTCAAGCCGGGTGGCCACCTGCTGCTGGCCGAGAGCACGCGGGCCTACATCCACAGCTGGGTCATCCGGCTGCTGTTCCGCCACCCGATGCACGTGCAGCGCAGCGCGCCGGAGTTCCTGGCCATGCTGCGCGAGGCTGGCTTTGAGGTGAAGCCCGAGCACATCAGCACGCCCTACCTGTGGTGGAGCCGCAGCGACCTGGGCGCCCGCGAGTGGCTGGGCCTGGGTGTGCCGGCGCCGGGCAAGCGCGAAGAGACGCTGCTGAACTGCGTTGCGCGCAAGCCCGGCTGAGCGCTAACCGACCGTGCGGTGGCGCTGCCAGACAGCGTCTGGCGCTGGCCCATCGATGCGCACCGGCAACCCCTGCACGGCTGCGACGGCCAGCACCAGCGAGCCAATGCGCGTGACCGCCACGTCGCCATCGTCCGCCGGCTCGAAGGCGAGTGCGCGCATGCGCGCAAAGTCCAGCCCCTGGCCGCGCGCCTTGAGCCAGGCTTCCTTGAGCGTCCACCACTGCAGGAAGGCCTGCGCCCTCGCCTCCTCGGGCAGCGCAGCCAGCTGCGCGCACTGCGCGGGGCTGTGCACGGTGCGCGCGATCGAGAGATGGTCGCGCGGGCGACCGAGGTCTTCCACATCCACCCCCACAGGCGCGCCGGCGGTCACGCAGGCCACCTGGCCCCGGCTGTGGCTGATCGACACATGCGTGCCGCTGCCGTCAGCCACGATACAGGCGCCGCTGGCGGCCACGTCCAGGCGCGGCATCAAGGCACTGCCACACCAGCGCTGCAGCGCCTGTCGCGCCAGCCAGCGGCCTGCCAGGAAGGTGTCGCGCCGCGCCGGGCTGCCCAGGGCCTGAAGCCGCGCGGCCTCGGAGGGCGTCAGCCACTGCGCTGCCGGCGGCATCTGCGCCCGCAGCTCGGGCTCCGACGCCAGCAGGCAGCGCATGGCCGTCTTACTCGGCCACCTTGGCGCAGGTGCCGCGCAGCGCCACGCCGATGATGATGGCGCCCGCGTGGCACTCGAAGTCCGTCGCGCTCTTGTACTCGTTCTTCTTGTAGTAACTGACGATGTCGATGACCGCGTTGGCGCCCTCGCGCTTGGCGCTGTTCTGCAGGTTGATCAGCGCGCTGAGCGCCGCCCACTTGCAACCGAACTCGTCGCTCTTGCCCACGCCGTTGGTCTTGGGGTTGCTGACGTCGGTGGAGAAGCGCTTTTCGACCTTGGGCGTGGCCTGGCCGGCGAGGTAGAACTTGACGGCCGGGTCGAGCTTGCCTTGGGCCTCGGGCATGGCCAGCACGTCGGCCAGCGGGATGTGCAGCACGGTGTCGCGCGCGAACGCGGGCAGCGAACAGGTGGCGGCCAGGGCCAGGGCGACGAGGCGGGTCTTCATGGGCGTGGCGCTCACTTGTTGTTGAGGTTCAGGAGGGTGACTTCGCTGGCGATGTCGGCGCTGAGGTTGCGCAGCCACATGTTGTAGGTCGGGTGGATGCGCTGGCGGCCGAGGTCGACGTTGAGGTTGTAGCTGTCAGCGTAGCTGAGCTGGTAGCCCGTGGCGTCGTAGGCGACCTTCACGGTGGCCTCGTGCTTGCCGTTGCGGCTTTGCTTGAGCTTGATCTCGCCGGGCGCTTCGTCCAGGATCGTCCAGTTGCGGCGTGCACCACCACGGATGATGGCCGTGCGCAGCCCGTCCTGCGTGACGTTGGCCTGCGACTGGACGCTCACGCGCTCGGGGTTCCACATCGGCTCGTCACGGGCCGAGGCCGTGCCCAGCGCCAGGCCCAGGCTCGCGGCGACGAGGACCTGCTTGAGTCGAAGGTTGGAAATCATCGGGGGCTCCCTTTCGTTGGTTGAAGTGCGCGTCACAGCCGACGCAGGATCAGCGACGTGTTGATGCCGCCGAAGGCGAAGTTATTGGACATCACAAACTCGGTGTCGAGCCGGCGGCCGCCGCCGAGCACATA
The DNA here is from genome assembly GCA_016790285.1 of Roseateles sp. GTDB lineage: Bacteria > Pseudomonadota > Gammaproteobacteria > Burkholderiales > Burkholderiaceae_C > Pelomonas. The sequence goes on from JAEUPJ010000061.1 coordinate 21,075, forward strand.
GTCGAGCTGGCCGCAGCGCGGGTCGACCTGCTGCAGGTTGAGCGTGGGCGCAAACCAGCCGGCCTTCATCATCTCCAGCGACATCCAGGCCTCCAGTGCGCCGCAGGCGCCCAGCGTGTGGCCCATGTAGCTCTTGAGCGAGGAGATCGCCACGCGGCTGCCCATGACGGCCTGCGTCGCCTGGCTCTCGGCCACGTCGCCCTGGTCGGTGGAGGTGCCGTGCGCATTGACGTAGGGGATGGCCTCGGCCGGCAGCCCGGCGTCCTCCAGCGCCAGGCGCATGGCCTGGGCCATGGTGGCCGACTGCGGCTGCGTCACGTGCGTGCCGTCGCAGTTGGTGCCGTAGCCGACGATCTCGCCGAGCATCAACGCGCCGCGTGCCTTGGCGTGCTCGTACTCCTCCAGCACGAAGGTGCAGGCGCCCTCGCCCAGCACGAGCCCGTCACGGTCCTTGTCAAAGGGCCGGGGCGTGAGGCGCGGCTGGTCGTTGTAGCGCGTGCTCGTCGCGAAGAGCGTGTCGAAGACGGCCGCCTGCGTGGGGTCGAGTTCCTCCGCGCCGCCGGCCAGCATCGCCACCTGGCGGCCACTCTGGATCGCCTCGTAGGCATAGCCCAGGCCCTGGCTGCCGGAGGTGCAGGCACTGCTCGTCGTGATGATGCGGCCCGTGATGCCGAAGAACACCGCAATGTTGACCGTCGCGGTGTGCGACATCATCTTCACGTAGGTGTTGGCGTTGATGCCCTCGATGCTCTTGATGGTCATCATGCGGCCGAAGTCGCCGATGGCGCTGGGCGTGCCGCTGGAGCTGCCGAAGCTCACGCCGAGCTTGCCGCTCGTGACGAGCGGGTCGCCGATGAGCCCCGCCTGCTCGAGCGCGAGCTCGGCCGAGCGCGTGGCCATCTGCGCCACGCGCCCCATGCTGCGCATGCTCTTGCGGTTGTAGCGGTCGGCGGGCAGCTCGTAGTGCGCGCAGGGCACGCCCACCTGCGTGTTCAGGCCCTCGTAGGCCGCCCACTCCTGCATGACCTGGACCTTGTTGGTCTCGGCCTTGAGGCTGTCCAGCACGGTCTCGGCGTCATGCCCCAGCGGCGACAGCGCGCCGATGCCCGTGATCACGACTCTCTTCCTGCTCATCCCACCATTCCTCCGTTGACCGAGATCACTTGTCGCGTGATGTAGGCCGCGTCTTCACTCATCAGGAAACTCACCAGCGCCGCGACCTCGTCGGGCTTGCCCACGCGCTTGGCCGGGATGATCTTGAGCGCCTCCTCCACCAGCCCGGCGTCGATCATGTCCGTCTCGATCAGGCCCGGCGCCACGCAATTGACCGTGATCTTGCGGCTGGCCAGCTCCACCGCGAGCGCCTTGGTCGCGCCGATGATGCCGGCTTTGGCTGCGCTGTAGTTCACCTGCCCGCGGTTGCCCATCAGCCCCGACACCGAGGCCAGCGTGACGATGCGCCCGGGCTGCTTGCGCCGCACCAGTGGCATGGTGAGCGGTTGCAGCACGTTGTAGAAGGCGTCGAGGTTGGTGTGGATCACGGCGTCCCAGTCTTCGCCGGTGAGCGCCGGGAAGGCGCCGTCGCGCGCGATGCCGGCGTTGCAGACGATGCCGTAGTAGCAGCCGTGGGCCTCGACGTCGGCCAGCAGTGCGGCCGATGCGGCGTCGCGGTCGGCCACGTCGAACTGCAGCACGCGGGCCGTGCGGCCCAGCGCCTGGATCTCGGCGGCGGCCGCGTCAGCCTGCTCGCGTTCCTTTCGGCAGTGCAGCACGATGTCGTGGCCGTCGCGCGCCAGGCGCAGCGCGATGGCGCGGCCGATGCCGCGGCTGGATCCGGTGACGAGCACCGTGGTCATAGGCTTTCTCCGTTCAGGAAGGCGTGCGGGTCCTCGGGCCCGAACACCGTGAGTTGGGCGCTGGCGAGTTCGCCGCTGCCGTCATGGATGCGGCACTCGAACTGGCCCAGGCCGTTGTCGGCCTGGTAGCCGCGCTCGATGTCGATGCGCAGGCGCTGGCCCGCCGCGAAGCGAGGCACGCTGCAGCGGTAGCGGCGCGTGCCCAGCAGCAGCCCGATGCGGGGCGGCTGGCCCTCGGCACGCGCCTGCCAGCCCGCCCAGGCGGCCACGGCCTGGGCCATGTACTCGATGCCCACCCAGGCGCCCACGCCGCCGTCGTGGCTGAAGAGCCCGTCGCCCGGCACGATGACCTCGGCGCTGAGCCGTTCGCCCTCGGCCGAAATGACGCGGTCGAGCAGGCACATCGGGCCCTGGTGGGGCACAAGCTCGGTGATGGGGGGCAGGAGGTCAGGCATGGCTGAGGATCAGCGACGCGTTGTTGCCGCCGAAGGCAAAGGAGTTGCTCATCACGTGGCGTGGTGCGGCCGGCAGGCGCTGGCCCGGGGCGACGAGGGCGATGAGAGGCAGCGCCGGGTCGCGCTGGCCGTCGAAGTGGTGCACGGGCAACCGTCCGTCGCCCGCGACGGTGAGCCACGCGATGGCGGCCTCGATGGCGCCCGCTGCACCGAGCGCATGGCCGGTGAGCGGCTTGGTGGACGAGCACGGCAGCGCGAGGCCGAACAGCGCCTCGACGGCGCGGCTTTCCATCGCGTCGTTCTGCGGCGTGGCGGTGCCGTGCAGGTTGAGGTAGCCGATGTCGGCCGGGTCCAGGCCCGCGCGCTGCAGGGCCTCGCGCATGGCGGCCAGCGCCCCGCGGCCCTGGGGCTCCGGGGCCGAGATGTGGTGGGCGTCCGAGCTCTCGCCCCAGCCCGACAGCCGCACGGCCGAGGGCTCGCGGCTGAGCACGAACAGCGCCGCACCCTCGCCGATGTTGATGCCTGCGCGCGTGGCGCTCATCGGGCGGCAGCGCGCCGGGTCGACCGACTCCAGCGCCGTGAAGCCCGCCACCGTCATGCCGCACAGCGCATCCACGCCGCCGACGATGACGGCATCGCACAGCCCCGCCAGCAGCAGCCGCGCGCCGCTGGCCAGCGCCTTGGCGCCCGACGAGCAGGCGGTGGAGACGACATAGCGCGGCCCGCCCAGGCCCAGCAGGCCGGCCAGCATCAACGCAGGCGAACCAAGCTCCTGCTGCTCGACGTGAAAGCCCTCGGGCAGCCGGCCGTCGCGGTCCAGGGCCGCGATGGCGGCCTCACCTTCGGCCACGCCCGAGGTGCTGGTACCGAGCACGACGCCGACCCGCGCGGCGCCGTGGCGTGCGATGGCCGCGTCCACATCGGCGCGCACCTGGGCCAGGGCCGCCAGCAGCAGGGCGTTGTTGCGGCTGCGCTGAGGCAGCGGCAGTACGTCGAGCGACGGCAGTGCCACCGTGGCGGCGCCCAGGTGCAGGGCGTGACCGGGCCAGACGCTGTCGTTGAGCGCAACACCGCCCGGGGTGGCCGCGAAGACGGCGTCGCGCAGGTGGTCCAGGTCAGGACCTGCCGCGCACACCACGCCGGGCGGCGACAGATACAGGCTCATGCACCCTCCTGCGGTTGCGATTCGATCAGCAAGCGGTAGCCCTCGGCGTGGTTGACGATCTCGACGATGTTGGCGCCGCGGCGCTCCACCACCAGCCGGGCTTGCCCGTCTTGCTCCAGCGCCTGCCCTGCGGCGGTGCTGACCCAAGCCCAGCCGGCCGGCAGCGCGGCGCGCACGGCCTCGGCAGGCCAGAAGGTCAGGCACAGGTCGCGCAGCATGCGGTCCGTGTCGACCTCGGCGGGCAGCATGCGGTGGCGCTGCACCTGCAGGTCTTGCCCGTCCCACTGCATCAGCAGCACGCGCTGGCCGAACGCGAAGCCCGCCAGCAGCAGGCCGGTCGCGTCCAGCTGCAGCTGCACCTCCACGCGCTGCGGCTCGGCATCGGGCCGGTCCAGCCGCGTGACGGACAGGCGCTGGCTCAGCGCCCAGCGTGCCGTGCCAAGCGCCGCGGGCGGCAGGCGCAGCAGCGGCAGGGCGCTTGGCGGCGGCGGCGCGCTGGCGCAACCGGCCAGCAGCGCGGCGAGCAGGAGTGACCGTCGCTTCATGCGCGAGCGAACCTCAGCAGGCTGTGGCAGTAGCCGATGCCGTCGCGCACCGTCAGCAGGCGCAGCCCCGCGGCCTCGGCCAGCCGGATGTAGTCGCCGCTCTCGTAGACCTTGCTGTTGCCGCTGGCCATCGCCGTGAAGTAGGGCGAGGTGTTGATGAGGCAGTAGGCGGCGATGTCGTAGCGCTGGCGGTCCCAGAAGGTGTCCATCACGAGCACCTGGCCCTGCTCGGACAGGCTCGCCACCACGCGCTCGAAGATGCTGGCGATCTGCGCCTCGCCGAAGCAGCTCAGGAACTGGCTCATCCAGACCAGGTCCATGCCCGCGGGCAAGGCGACGGCCGGGTCCAGCAGGTCACGCGGGTGCAGCGTGGCGCGCTCGCGCAGGCCGGCGTCCACGAGGTGCCGGTCCGCCACGGCGAGCTGCTGGGGCAGGTCCACGAGGTGGAGTTCCACGCGCGTGTCATGGGCCAGCGCCGCGCGGCTGAACTTTCCCGTGTTGGCGCCGATGTCCATCACGCGGCGCGGCGCCGTGGCGAACACGTCGGGCAGGATGTCCGGGAAGGAGGTGTCCGAGTAGTGGTGGTCGAACGCGAACCAGCTCGACTTGGCCGGCTCGGGCAGCTCGGCCATGCCCTCGTACAGCGTGGGCCACGCGCCCAGGTGCGACAGCCCCAGGGGCTTGCCGGCGTCCAGCGAACGCTCCAGCTCGAACAGGCCCTGGTAGCAGACGTCGTGGACGAAATCGAAGTTGATGCGCGTGATGTCGTCGGAGATCAGGCAGAAGCCCACCTTGTCGAGCTGCCAGCGGCCGCCTTCCAGGAGCACCACGCCTGCCGACAGGCAGGACTCCAGCACGAGCTTGATGGCATAACGTGTCCAGCGGCCGGTGGCCTCCAGCTCGTCCAGCGTGAGGCCGTGGGCGCCGGCCTCGGCCAGCGCCTGCAGCATGCCGCGCTTGCAGGCATAGCGCACACAGTGGAAGACCACCGGCCCGAAGGCGATCTTCTGGGCCTCGAAGCGGGCGTCGAACGCGCGCTGCTTCGGCGGGGAGAACTTCTTGGTCTCAAGCATGGGGCAGGAACAGTGGGGTGAGCAGCCAGGCCAGGAAGACGCCGATGAGCAGCGTCAGCCCGAAGGCATGCAAGGCGGGTGTACCGGAGAGGGCCAGCAGCCCGAAGGACAACAGTGTCGAGGTGGCCGCGAGCGTGACCGACAGGAAGGGCCGCGTCTCGGTGCGGCCGGGCTGTTCGAGCAGGAAGATGCCGTAGTCCACGCCCAGGCCCAGCAGGATGAGCAGCGGCAGCACGTGAAAGAGCTGCAGTGTCTGCCCGGCCAGCGCCAGCACCGCCACGGTCAGCACGCCGGCCAGGGCCGTGGGTGCCAGGGCCCGCCACGCCGCGCGACCGAAGCGCCAGGCCAGCGCCGCCCAGGTGAGCAGCAAGCCGGCCGCGAGCACGAGCGTCATCAGCGCGCGGTAGCGGCCGAGCAGCTGGCTCACCTCGCCGACCTTGTCGACCCAGGTGACGCCGTCCAGCCGAAGCGCGGCCAACGCCGCACGCGTGTCGGCAGGCTCCGCGCCGCGAAGCAGCACGGCGCTGGCCACGCCGTCGCCCAGTGGGCCGAGCCACTGCGCACGCACCGGCTCACTGGCGCGGCTACTCAGCCAGGCCTCGGGCAGCAGGGGCGCCGAGGCCGCCGCCGCCGGGGCCACCGGCTGGCCCAGGGCCTCGGTGAGCGCGGGCCGCATCTCGGCCAGGCGGCGCGCCGCGAGGGCAGCGTCTTCACGCTGGCGTTGCAGCGAGGGCAGCCAGTCGCTGACCGCCTGCACGCCGAGCTTGAGCCCGCGCAGCTGCGCCGTCAGGGCTTCTTCGCGCTCGAGCAGCTGCTGGGCGTCGCGCCCCTGCACCACGAAGAACTGCGCCACGCCCGGCGCCTGCATGAGGCGGGCGAACTCGCGCTGCTGCGCCACCAGCGCCGCGGGGGCGGATTGGAGCTGGCGGATGTCGTCGTCCACCCGCAGCCGCGCCCAGCCGGCGGCGGCGACCAGCGCGCAGCCGAGCATCAGCACCGCCAGCCCGCGCGGGCCTAGGCTCGGCCACAGGGCACGCCGCGAGCCCAGCCACTGCGCAAAGCGCGTCGGCGCGAGCACCGCGCGGCCGTCCAGCAGCGGGAACCACCACAGCACCGTCACGAAGGCCGCCACGAGGCCGACGGCCGAGAACACCGCGATCTGGCGCAGCCCCGGGAAGGGCGGTAGCGCCAGCAGTGCATAGCCGATGACGGTGGTGGCCATGGCCAGGCTCACGACGGGGATCTGGCGCGCCAGCATCGCCCAGCGCGCCGATGCGGCCAGGCCCTGGCGCGCGCTGAAATAGTTGCTGCCGTAGTTCTCGGCCACGCCCAGCAGGCTGGCGCCGAAGACGAGGGTGACGAGGTGCAGCTCCCCGAAGACGAGCAGGCTCACCGAGGTCGCGACACACAGGCCGACCGCCATGGACAGCGCCACCAGCACGCGCGGCCGCAGCGAGCGGAAGGCCAGCAGCGTCAGCGCCACGATGCCGATGAGCGAGCCGGCGCCGATGGTGTGGATCTCGCGCTCGGCCTGCTCGGCCGCTGCGGCGGCGAAGAGCGGCACACCCGCTGCGATGACGGTGGCCCCCTGCGCCTGCGCGGCCTGTGTGGCGGCGGCCAGGCGCGGCTGCAGCTGGCGCTGGGCGGCGATCTCGAAGCCGGAGCCCGGCAGCTCGATGAGCACGAGGGCGAAGTGGCGGTCCGGCGCATCGGGGTCGGCCAGCATGAGCCGGCTGTCCTGCACGCGCACGCGGCTCATCTGCGCGCGCTCGGCCAGCCACTGGCCGAAGAGGTTGAGCGGGTCGTCGGCCCAGGCGCCGATGCGCGGACCGCCGACGGGCTGGTAGAGCGCGGCCAGCGCCTCGTCGGCCAGGGCCTGCACGGGCGCGCTGGCCAGCCGCTCGCGCGAGGCCGGCGAGAGCAGCCCGCCGCGCACCGGCGCATACAGGCCGAGCCAGGCCTGGCTCTCGCCCTCGGCCACGCGGTGGCGCGCGGGCAGGTCGCCCAGGGCCTGCAGGAAGGCGTCGGCCGCGCGCTGCGCCGTCGCGGCCTCGCCGCCGCCGATCAGCACGCTCACGCGCCGCGCGCCGGCGTCGGCCAGCGCCTGCGTGGCCTGCGCGGCCAGTGGGCGCTGCTCGTCGCGCGGGAGCATGGCGAGCATGTCCGTCACAGGCGCGCCGCGGTGCACGCCCCAGTACCAGGCGTTGTGCGCCAGGCACGCGAGCACCAGCACGAGCCACAGGCCCGCGGCGCGCCGGGTGAAGCGCTCCAGGGTCACTGGAAGAGGCCCGGCTCGGCAGCGCCGTCGGTGCGGGGGTTGGCAAGCTGGATCAGGCTCTCGTCGCCATTGGCCTCGAAGAGCTGGATGCGGCGCACGAAGGCGTCGCCGTCGAGCTCGACGCGGCGCAGCACCTGTTGCAGGGCGCCCGCGCGCGGCACCAGCGCCAGCTGCCAGGCCGCACCCTTCACGCTCCCACTGATCTCGAAAAGCTCGGCCAGGCCGCTGACGTCGCCATTGAGCAGCGCGAACATCAGCGTGTTGATGACGCGCACCGCGGGCTCGCGCGACGCGTCCAGCCGCAGCGCGACCTGCCCGCCCTGGGTCGCGCGGATCTCGCCCTGGGTCAGCCGCAGCTCGCTCGCGAAGGGCTTGAGCGTGCGCCAGAGCACGCCGCGGCCGCGTGCGGCCACGAAGTTGCCGCTGGACACGAGCGGGCGCGCGAAGCCAGGCACCTTCTTGGTCTGGGTGAAGTCGCCGCGCAGCCACTCAGGCTGCTGCAGCCGCTCGCGCACGGACTGCGCCAGCGACGACTGGGCACGCGCAGCACCCGCGGCGAAGGCCACGCCGGCCAGGAGCAGGCCGCGTCGCTTCATGCGGGGTTCACGCCGAGCTTGCGCCACAGCACCGGCGGGCACACGTACTCCATCTCGCGCGTGGCGATGTTGAGCGCCACCTGGATGGTGTGGGCCTTGTTGATGACTTTGTCGGTCACGGCGTCACGGATGACGTAGTCGACCTTGATGCGGTTCTCCCACTCCACGATCTCGGCGCGCACGATGACGCGCCGGCCGTAGGGCAGCATGTCCACGTACTTGAGCCGCATGTCGACGATGGGCCAGGCGTAGCCCGACTCGCGCATCTGCGGGTAGTCGTAGTCGAAGCGGGCCATCAGCGCGTTGCGCGCCAGCTCCAGGTACTTCACGTAGTGCCCGTGCCAGACGATGTCCATCGGGTCCAGGTCATGGAAGGCCGGCGTCAGCTCGATCTCGTGCCAGAGCTCAGTCATGGAGGCTCCAGGCCTGCTGGCGGATGGCGTCGACCAGGCCGCGCAGCTCGCGGTCCAGCGCGCGGTCTTCGTCGATGAGGGGCAGGCGCGCCGAGAGGTCGGCCTGCATGGCAGCGAGCGCGGGCGTGAGGGCCAGCGGCGACAGGCGCTCGCGCAGGGCCAGGCCCTGGCGTGCGGCGATCAACATGGCCGCAGCGACCTGCTCGGTGAGGTCGAGCACGCGCAACGCGTCGCGCGCGGCGATGGTGCCCATGCTGACCTTGTCCTGGTTGTGGCACTCGGTGGAGCGGCTGAAGACGGAGGCCGGCATGGTCTGCTTGAGGGCCTCGGCCGTCCAGGCCGACACGCTGATCTGCAGCGCCTTGAGGCCGTGGTTGATGGCCGCGCGCTCGCCGCTCGCGCCGGAGAGGTTGGCCGGCAGGCCATGGTTGTAGCGAGCGTCCACGAGCAGCGCGAGCTGCCGGTCGAGCAGGTCGGCGACGTTGGCCACGGCCGTCTTGAGCGTGTCCATCGCCATGGCGATGTGGCCGCCGTAGAAATGGCCGCCGTGCAGCACGCGCTCCTCGACGGGGTCGATGAGCGGGTTGTCGTTGGCGCTGTTGAGCTCGTTCTCGATGAGCCCGCGCAGCCAGGGCAGCGCGTCTTCGAGCACGCCGATGACGTGGGGCGCGCAGCGCAGGGAGTAGCGGTCCTGCAGGCGGTGGTCGTTGCGCGAGGGCGTGTCGCTGGTGAGGTCGGCACGCAGCCTCTGGGCCACGCGCTGCTGGCCGGCGTGCGGCTTGGCGGCGAACAGCGTCGCATCGAAGTGATGCGCATTGCCGGCGCTGGCCACGACGTTCATGGCGGTGATGCGCGTGGCCAGGCGGGCCAGGTAGTCGGCACGGGCGAAGGCCAGGCAGGCCAGGCCGGTCATCACGGCGGTGCCGTTCATGATGGCCAGGCCTTCCTTCGGGCGCAGCTGCAGCGGGCGCGCACCGACGGCACGCAGGGCCTCGGCGGCCGGCAGGGTCTCGCCGTTCACGCAGGCCTCGCGCTCGCCGCACAGCACGGCAGCAAGGTAGGACAGCGGCGTGAGGTCGCCGCTCGCGCCCACGGAGCCTTCGCTGGGGATGAGCGGCAGGATGTCGTGGCGCAGCAGGGTCTCGATCTGGCGCAGCAGGTCCAGGCTCACGCCCGAGAGACCCTGGCAGAGCGACGCCAGCCGCGCGCCGAGCACCGCGCGCGTCTGCTCGGGCGTGAGCATGGCGCCTGCGCCGATGCCGTGGTAGGTGTAGAGGTGGTGCGGCAGCTCGGGCACGAGGCTCGGCGGCACGGCCACGGTGCAGGAGTCGCCGTAGCCGGTCGTCACGCCGTAGACGACGCCGTCCTCGGCGAGCAGACGCGCGACGAAGTCGGCGCCCGCCTGGATGCGCGCCTCGAAGGCCGGCGTGCGGCCCAGTTCCGCGCTGGCGCGGCGCTGCGCGAGGGCGACGATGTCTTCCAGCGCGAGGCGCTGGCCGTCAAACGTGATGGGCGGCATGGGGGTCGGTCCGGGGGCGGTCCCAGAAGGCATAGAAGTTGAACCAGTCGTAGGGCGAGCGGCGCAGGCGCAGGGCCAGCGCATCGGCGAAGCGCCGCGCGTGCTCGGCCAGCGCGGCCTCGCGGGCGCGGCGCGGCAGCAGCACGCGGTCGGCCAGCAGCTCGAACTCCAGCGCATAGCCGGCGCCCTCGTGCAGGCTGAGCATCAGGTAGAGCGGGCAGCCCAGCAGCCCGGCGATGAGGTAGGGGCCGACGGGGAAGTCAGCCTCCGCGCCCAGGAAGGGCACCCGCACGGTCTTGCTGCCGCGCACGGGCACGCGGTCGCCCGCGATGGCCAGGAACTCGCCGGCCGCCACGCGCTCGGCCAGCTTGAGCGTGAGGCCCATGTCCAGCTCGCTGACCTCGATGAGCTCGACGCCGCGCGCGGGGTTCAGCCGCGTGAGGATGCGGTTGAAGCTCTCGGCATGGCGGGTGTGCACGAGCACGTTGACCTTGAGGCCGGGCGCCAGGCTGGCCAGCGTCTGGCACAGCTCCAGGCAGCCGGTGTGGGCAGTGACGAGCACGCCGCCCTGGCCCGCCAGCGCCTGCTGGTGCACCGCATCGGCGCCGCGCGCCTGCACACGGTCGAGCGGGTAGCGGCCGGCCATGGCCAGGAGCTTGTCGAGCATGGTCTCGGCGAAGAGGCGCACATGCGCCATGCCTTCGCGCCAGCCAGCATCGGGCTGCAGGCGCCGCAGGTAGCCCAGGCTGTACGCGCGCAGGCTGGGCCGCGCCAGCCAGTAGGCGAGCACGACCGGCCCGAGCAGCACGCGGAACACGGTGCGCCCGAGCATGCGGTGCACGAAGAACAGCAGCCAGATGCCCGCGACAAACGTGTTCTCGCCCATGGCCGCCCAATGGCGGGGCGCGGCCGTCATGCCATCACCTTGCGCCAGAGCAGACGGGGGGCACGCAACAGCATGCCGAAGAACAGCCGCGTGTGCATGGCCGAGATCAGCACGTTGTCGTGCCAGACGCGGAAGTGCGAGACGCCGTCCTCGGGGTAGCGCACGCGGGTGGGCAGGTTGGTCACGCGCACGCCGGCCCAGACCAGGCGCACGGCGATCTCGGTGTCGAAGTCCATGCGCCGCCCGACGTACTGGTGCGCGATGCAACGCAGCGTGGCGGCCAGCGGGTAGATGCGAAAGCCGCACATCGAGTCGCGCACCTCGAAGGACAAGGTGTTGATCCAGACCCAGATGTGCGTCGCGTAGCGGCCGTAGAGCCGGGCACGCGGCACGCTGTCGTCGTAGATGGGGTGCCCGCAGATGAGGCGTTCGGGCTCGGCCTGCGCCGCGGCGACGAAGGCGGGCACATCGCGCGTGTCGTGCTGGCCGTCGGCATCGATCTGCAGGGCGTGCGTCCAGCCGAGCTGCGCCGCGCGCAGCAGGCCGGCCTTCACCGCGCCGCCCTTGCCCTGGTTGACGGGCAGACGCTCCAGGAAGACGCCCGGCTGGCGCGCGAGGTCGTCCAGCACTGCGGCGCAGCCGGCTTCGCTGGCGTCGTCCACCAGCAGCACCGGCAGGCCGTGGGCGCGCAGCGCCGCCACCACACCGCCGACCGGGCCGCCGTGGTTGTAGACAGGGATGACGGCACCGAGCTTCATGGGGCACTGAACAGGAGGCGGCCGCTGGCGTGCTGGCCTTGCGCCGAGTGATAGCGGAAGCTGAGCTTGCCGGCCGACCAGGCCAGCGACAGCGTCACGGGCGGCCCGGGCGTGATGACGCGCTGGAACTTCAGCGCCTCCATCCCGGCGAAGCTGCCGGCGATGCCAAAGCGCTCGCGGCCGAAGAGCTCGGCCCACTCGACCTGCACGACGCCGGCCAGGATGGGGTGGCCGGGGAAATGGCCCTCGAACTGCGGCAGGCGCGGGTCGATGAGCAGCGTGAGGTCGTCGCCCGCGTCGCTGCGCTGCACGGCGCGCAGCGCGGGGCGCCGCGGGTCGAACTCGGCCAGCAGCCGCGCCTGGGTGGACTTGCCCTGCGTGTTGACTGGCAGCTCCGGCAGGAAGCGAAATCGCCTCGGCAGGGCCACGCGCTCGACGACGCCGGCCAGCGCCTCGCGCAGGGCCTCGGCGAGCGCCCGCTTGCCTTGCGTGTCGTGCAGCTGCCAGCCGGCTTCGGCGGGTACGGCAACGACGGCGATCTGCTCGCGCGGGGCGGTCATGGGCACGAGGCGCAGGTCCGCCACGAGCGGCGAGGCCCGCAGCGCCGCCTCGACGGCGGTGAGCGACACGCGCTTCTCGGCGATCTTGACGATGCGGTCCGCGCGGCCGCGCAGCTCGAAGCCGCCCTCGACGGCCTCAGCCCGGTCGGCGCTCGGCATCCAGCCGTCGTCGTCGAGGTGGGCGGAGCGCAGCCACAGGGTGCCCTCGTCCAGCCGCCACTGCACGCCTGGCAGTGCACGCCAGTGCGAGGCCGCGCCGGGGCTGCGCTGGCGCCAGGCGACGCCGCCCGTCTCGCTGCTGCCGTAGACCTCGATGGGCGCCAGGCCGAACACGCGCAGGCATTCGGGCACGGCGGCGTCGGGCAGCGGCGCGCCCGAGCTGAAGACCTGGCGCACACGCGCCTGCGCCTGCAGCGGCAGGCGGCTCAAGTGCGCGGGGCTGGCGATGAGGACGGCGTCGCTGGCAGGCGGGGTCAGCTCGGCGATGTCTTCGAGCACGACGACGCTGTGGGACTGCACCGACCGCCCAGTGGCCAGCGGCCACAGCACGCGGAACAGCAGGCCGTAGACATGCTGGTGCGACACGCTGGCCAGCACCGCGGCACCGGGCGCCGTGGCGCCGAACGCTTGCTCGAGTGCCGTGATCTCGTCGAAGAGCTGGCGCAGACGCTTGGGCAGCGCCTGCGGCTGGCCGGTGGATCCGGAGGTGAAGACGACGAGGTGCTGCGCCTCGGGGTCCAGCGGGGCAGCAGGCTCGGCGGGCACCTCGGCCGGGCGGACCACCGGCAGGCCCGGCGGGGCGGGCACGTCGCCCGCGAAGGCGTCCACGCGCTGCGCGAGCGCCTGGCGGCTGTCGGCGGTCATGTCGCCGGGCAGCCAGGCCTGCTTGCGGGCCTGCCAGAGGCCGAACAGGGCGGCGATGAAGTCCAGGGTGTCCTGGAAGTACAGCCCGAAGCGCTGGCCAGGGTGCGCGGCAAAGGCCGCCTGCCAGCGCGCGGCCTCGGCCCACAGCGCGGCACCCGTGACCGCTTCACGGCGGCGCCAGCCGATGACGGCCGGCGGCGGCAGCGTCAGCAGCGCGGCCAGTCGCTCGGCCGGCGTCATGCCTGCGCCCTCGCGTAGCGCGCCCGCAGGTGGCGGCGCAGCAGCCATTCACCACCCATCAGCGTGCCGATCAGCACGTAGGCGATCAGGCCGTTGTAGAGCGCCCAGACCTGCTCGCTGGCCCACAGCGCCGTGGCCAAGGCCAGGCCGCCGTTCAGCACGAAGAAGCCGCACCAGACCTGCGTCACGCGGCGCGTATAGGCCTGGCCGCGGGCGTCCAGGTCGGGCTCCTGCAGCCGCGCAATGCGCTCGGCCACGCTCGGCCCGCGGACCAGGCTCAGCCCGAACACGCCCAGCAGCACCGCGTTCACGAGCACCGGGTAGAGTTTGAGGGGCAGGCTCATGTTGAGCAGCGCGGTGCTGCCCGCCAGCAGCAGTGCGGCCAGCGCCACAAAGCGCGCCTGCACGACCTGCGCGCCGCCGGCCAGCCAGCGCAGGCCGCCAAGCACGAGCAGCAGCAGCGCCAGGTAGCGGGGCTCAACGTGCCCCAGGCTGAAATAGACGATCAGGGGATACGCGGCCGTGAGGGCCAGCACCAGGGCCCAACGCATCGCGTACCCCGAATCAGGCGGTGGCCGCCGTCGGCTTGTCACCGACCTCGGCGTCGGCCTGCAGCAGGCCTTGCAGGGCGTCGATGACGTCCTGGACGGTGCGCACGGCCTTGAAGGCCTCGGGCTGCAGGCGCTTGCCGACGAGGGGCTTGAGCTTCACGATGAGGTCCACGGCATCGATGCTGTCGATGTCGAGGTCGTCGTAGAGCTTGGATTGGGTCGAGACGCGCTCGGCCTCGATGTCGAAGGTGTCGACGAGGATGCTGCGCAGGCGATCAAAGATTTCTTGGTCGGTCATGGCCTGGCCTCACGCGGCAATCTTGCGGTGGCTGTCGACGAAGTTCGCCAGCGCGCGAATGCTGGCGAAGTGGCGGCGGGTCTCGGTGGAATCGGCGGCCATGCTCAGGCCGTAGCGCTTTTGCAGGGCCAGGCCGAGCTCGAGCGCATCGATGGAATCCAGGCCCAGGCCTTCGACGAACAGCGCCTGCTCGGCGTCGATGTCCTCGGGCTTGAGGTCCTCAAGTTGGAGTGCCGAGATCAGCAGTTCCTTGATTTCTTGTTCCAGCGCTTGCATGACTCCCCTTCGTGACGGTTTTCGGTGGCCTTGTGGGCTCAGAGAAAAACTGGATCAGGCTTTCCGTCAGCCGCCGTGCCGCGCGCCCATGCTCACCGCCGGCCGCGTCCAGCACGGGCGCAGTGGGCAGGTCGTCGCCGACCTCGATGGTGAAGCGCAGCGGGCGCTTGGCAACAGTCCACCAGGGCTGCCCCTTGTAGAGACCGAGCGGCTCGCAATGGATACGCACCGGCGTGATGTCGAGTCCGCCGCGCAAGGCGATCTGCGCCGCGCCGCGTTGCATCTTCAGGGCCTGCCCGGGCTGCGACCGCGTGCCTTCGGGAAAGATGATCAGGTTGCTGCCCGCCGCCAGCGTGTCTGTACAAGCCAGCAACAAATCAGACCCGGGATTGTTGCAGATATAGCCTGTAGCGCGGACCGGACCCCGCGTGCATGGGTGGGTAGCAAGCGTGGACTTGACCACGCAACTGGCGTTCGGGACGAGCCCGATCAGGAAGGCGACGTCGATCAGCGTGGGGTGGTTGGCCAGGATGAGCAGGCCGCGGCGCTGGAGCTTCTCCACGCCATGCACTTCATAGCGGATCAGGCCCAGCAGCCGCATCCAGCCGACGAACAGGCGGAACACGGCCTGCACCACGTCGCGGGCGGCGCGCTGGCGGCGTGCCGGGTCGCGGTAGACCAACGACTGCAGCGGGAAGACGACCACCCACAGCAGGAATCCGCCCACGCCGAAGCAGGCGAAGGCCAGTGCCGTCGCGAAGATGCGCCAGAGCCGCCCCGGCATGTGTCGCCACTCAGCCATGGCGGCTCCAGTGCCAGCTGCCCTGCGGGCCGGGCTGGTCCCAGGCGGGGGCATCGCCCGCCAGGAAATGCAGAGTGGCCAGGTCGTCCGGCAGGCCGGAAGCGGGCGCGCTTGCGGGCGCTCCCGCTCGCAGGCGCAGCCCCGCGCCGGCCGGCTCCAGCAGCACGGCCCAGGCCCGCAGCGGGCCGGGATGGGATTCGAAGGACTGGTAGGGCTCGGGCAGTTCGGCCTCGACCGACACAACCAGCACCTGCGGCGCGCCGCCGGCCAGCAGCCCGACCGCTTCGCACACGCCGGCCGAGGCGCTCGCCGCCCCGGCGGAGATGGCGCTGTAGTTGGCGGTGTCGCCCCGCGCGATCGAGTACTGGGCGCTGCTGGCGTTGTGCACCGACAGGCTGAAGGCGGTGGGCGACAGCGCCTCGCCCTGGCACAACTGGCGCAGCAGGGCGACGGATCGTGCGATCTCGCCCCAACGGGACGTGAACACGACAGGCCCGGTGGGCGCATCGCCCTGGGCCCACCAGGCCACCTGCAACGCGGCACGCCCGAGCGGGTCGATGCGCCGGCGCGTCATCGCCGGCACTTCGGCCAACGGCGCCTGCCCCTCACCGGCAGGCAGCGGCCACGTGGGCGCCGCGAGCCAGCCCTGCCAGGCCTCCGGGGTCGGCAGGCCGGGCGACCAGGCGGCCCAGCGGCAAACGCGGAAGTCGGTCATCGGAGGCGTGAAGGGGGTGGCTCGAGCGAGGAAGGGGCGGATTATCCGCAGCCGCTTCCGCGGCTTTTGGAGTGCACAGTCCAGAAAGCCGGGGAAGATTGCCGTCTCAACCGGTGAATTCGGCCTGCATCAGCAGGAAATCGTCAGCCAGAAGCGGGGACGCGGCCATGCACCGCACCCGGGCAAAGGTCTGCTGCGGCGCATGGCCGCCCGACGGCGGCAGGCACGCCAGCAGCGCCTCGAAGTCGTCCAGCGTCAGCGGCCGGCCGCTGCGGTCGGGGAAGTCGAACACGCCTTTGTTGAACAGGTGGAGGCGGCTTCCCGGCGGGACCGTGCAAGCCTCCTGCGTGAAGACGGTGCCGGGCAACAGGCCCACGGGTGGGTTCAGCGACTCCAGGCGCAGCATCTCGCCGTCGGGCATGCGCAGCAGCGCCGCGTGGTGGCCAGCGCTGGCGTGCTGCAGCACACGGGTGGCCGGGTCCAGCACGCCGGCCCAGGCGGTGAAGAAAAGTCCCACGTGCGCGCCCAGGCGCCAGCGGTCGTGCAACTGCTGCAACAGCGCCGCCGGGCCGGGGCTGTCGGCGACTTCGCGCAGCTCCTGCAAGACGCGCGCGGCATGGCGGGCGACATGCTCGGCCGGGCCGTTGACGTCGATGACGACGAAGGCGAGGCGGTCGCCGGCCAGCGGCAGGACAGCCACGCCCGCGCCCCGCGGCGGCTCGGCCGGGCGGTAGCAGCAGTCGGTGCGCACAGGCCCCTTGGTGAGCGGCGCGGGCAGCCAGGCGGCGACGGTCAGCTCCCGTTCGGCATCCTCGTACGCGGCGCGCACGAGGCGCTCGGGGGAGAGGAAGTCGTGGCGAAAGAGGTGCTGCCCGATGGCGAGCGTGCCACCCGGCGCCAGGTAGGCGTTGCCCGCCACACGCTGGCCGTTGATGTAGCTACCGTTGGTGGAGTTGAGGTCGGTGACCTTGAGCGCGGGGCGGCCGGCTTCGACGCGCACGCGGCAATGCAGGGCCGAGACCTGCAGCTCCGGCAGCACGAGGTCGGCCGCCGTGCGGCGGCCGATGACCAGGGGCCGATCACCGATGTCGATGCGCCGGCCGGGCTGCACGCCTTCCAGCACGACGAGGCTGTGGCGCCACTCACCCAGAACGCTGCGCCCAAAAGCACCGAGCGCGGCAGGGGCCGCGCTCGGTGGGGTGGGGGTGTCGAGCGTCTGCTCGTCCATCGCGGTGCGCGAGGGAGGCGCCTTACTTCTTGAGGAACTTGCGCAGCGCGGCGATCTGGGCGGCCTGGATGGCCAGCTCGCTCTGGATCGCAGCCTGGTCGATCGAGTCCTTGGCGTTGCGCAGGGCCTCTTCGGCCTGCTTCTTCGCCTCGACGGCCTTGGCCTCGTCCAGGTCCTTGCCGCGGATGGCGGTGTCGGCCAGCACGGTCACCCGGTGCGGCTGGACTTCGAGGATGCCACCGGCGACGAAGACGAACTCTTCGCTGCCGTCCGGGCGCTCGATGCGCACGGCACCCGGCTTGATACGAGTGATCAGCGGCGTGTGCTTCGGCAGGATGCCGAGCTCGCCACTCTCGCCCGGCAGGGCGACGAACTTGGCCTCGCCGGAGAAGATCTGCTCTTCGGCGGAGACCACGTCGACGTGGAGGGTTGCCATGTTCAATCTTCCTTAGCTAACCATTTGAAGAAGGTTCAGTAAGCGAGCAGTCGGGGGCCAGGCTAGGCGCCGCGCGGAGCTGGACTCGCGTCCAGCGAGCACGGCAACGACGCATGGCGCCCGAATGCGAAGTCTTACTGAATCTTCTTCGCCTTCTCGAAGGCTTCGTCGATGGTGCCGACCATGTAGAAGGCCTGCTCCGGCAGCGAGTCGCACTCGCCGTTGACGATCATCTTGAAGCCGCGGATGGTTTCCTTCAGCGGCACGTACTTGCCCGGGGTGCCCGTGAACACTTCGGCGACGTGGAAAGGCTGCGACAGGAAGCGCTGGATCTTGCGAGCGCGGGCCACGGCCAGCTTGTCTTCCGGCGACAGCTCGTCCATGCCCAGGATCGCGATGATGTCGCGCAGTTCCTTGTAGCGCTGCAGCACGGCCTGCACGGCGCGGGTGGTCGTGTAGTGCTCTTCGCCGACGACGTTGGGGTCGATCTGGCGGCTGGTGGAGTCCAGCGGGTCCACGGCGGGGTAGATACCCAGCGAGGCGATGTCACGCGACAGCACGACGGTGGCGTCCAAGTGGGCGAAGGTCGTGGCAGGCGACGGGTCGGTCAGGTCGTCCGCAGGGACGTACACGGCCTGGATGGACGTGATCGAGCCGACCTTGGTCGACGTGATGCGCTCTTGCAGGCGGCCCATTTCCTCGGCCAGCGTCGGCTGGTAGCCCACGGCGGAAGGCATGCGGCCCAGCAGGGCGGACACTTCGGTACCGGCCAGCGTGTAGCGGTAGATGTTGTCCACGAAGAACAGCACGTCCTTGCCTTCGTCGCGGAACGACTCGGCGATGGTCAGGCCGGTCAGGGCGACGCGCAGACGGTTGCCCGGGGGCTCGTTCATCTGGCCGTAGACCATGGCGACCTTGGACTGCGACAGATCGTCCTGCACCACGACGCCGGAGTCGGACATCTCGTGATAGAAGTCGTTGCCCTCACGGGTGCGCTCACCCACGCCGGCGAACACGGACAGACCGCTGTGCGCCTTGGCGATGTTGTTGATGAGCTCCATCATGTTCACGGTCTTGCCCACGCCGGCGCCGCCGAACAGACCCACCTTGCCGCCCTTGGCGAACGGGCAGATCAGGTCGATCACCTTGATGCCGGTTTCGAGCAGGTCCTGCGACGGGCTCAGCTCGTCGTAGGCCGGGGCCGTGCGGTGGATGGAGGCGGTCAGCTCGGAGGAGACCGGGCCGCGCTCGTCGATGGGGTTGCCCAGCACGTCCATGATGCGGCCGAGGGTGGCCTTGCCCACCGGCACCTGGATGGTGTCGCCGGTGTTGTAGACCTGGGTGCCGCGGCGCAGGCCGTCGGACGAACCCAGCGCAATCGTGCGGACCACGCCGTCGCCCAGCTGCTGCTGGACTTCCAGCGTCAGGGCCGAGCCTTCCATCTTCAGCGCGTCGTACACCTTGGGCATGCTGTCGCGCGGGAACTCCACGTCCACGACGGCGCCGATGCACTGAACGATCTTGCCGACGGTTTGAGTGTTAGCCATTTGTGCGTTCCTTCAATTCAAATCTTTGCGTTCGGGCTGGATCAGCCCACCGCGGCCGCGCCGCTGACGATCTCGGACAACTCTTTGGTGATGGCTGCCTGGCGGGTCTTGTTGTAGACCAGCTTGAGCTCGCCGATCAGCGTGCCGGCGTTGTCGGTCGCGGCCTTCATGGCCACCATGCGGGCGGACTGCTCGCTGGCCATGTTCTCGGCAACGGCCTGGAAGACCAGGGCTTCCGTGTAACGCATCAGCAGCTCGTCGATGACGGTGGCGGCGTCGGGCTCGTAGATGTAGTCCCACGAGTGGCCAGCCTTGTCGGTGGCCATGTCGCTCGCCTTCAACGGCAGCAGCTGCTGGACCACGACCTCTTGCTTCATCGTGTTGATGAACTTGGTGTAGCAGAGGTAGACGGCGGAGAGCTTGCCTTCGGCATAGGCGTCGAGCAGCACCTTGACGGGGCCGATCAGCGTCTCGATGTGGGGCTGGTCGCCGAGCTGCGTGGCGTGGGCCACGACGCGGGCGCCGACACGGTTCATGAAGCCGAGGCCCTTGCCGCCGATGGCGACGACGTCGGTCTTCTGGCCGGCCGTTTCCAGCTCGCGCAGCTTGGTGGTGGCGGCACGCAGCAGGTTGGTGTTGAGACCACCGCACAGACCCTTGTCCGTCGTGACCACGACCATGCCGGCGCCCGTCGCCTTTTCGTTCTTGACGAGGAAGGGGTGACGGTACTCGGGGTTGGCCTTGGCCAGTTCAGCCGCGATGTTGCCGATCTTCTCGGCGTAGGGGCGGGCCGAGCGCATCCGTTCCTGCGCCTTGCGCATCTTGGATGCGGCGACCATCTCCATCGCCTTGGTGATCTTCTTGGTGTTCTCGACCGACTTGATCTTGCCGCGGATTTCTTTGCTTGAAGCCATTCGAACTCCTGGTCAGTGCGGGGCTGGTGGTGAGACGAGCCCCGCGGTCCTTGGCTTTAGGCGAACGACTTCTTGAAGGAAGTGATCGCGGCGTTGAGCTCGGCCTCGGCATCCTTGTCCATCGCCTTGTCGTTTTCGAGCTTGGCGAGGAGAGCCGCGTGGCTGGTCTTCAGGTACTGGTGCAGGCCGTGTTCGAAGGCGAGGACCTTCTTCACTTCGATGCTGTCCATGAAGCCCTTGTTGGCGGCGTACAGCGAAGCGGCCATCAGCGAGATGGACAGCGGCGAGTACTGGGCCTGCTTGAGCAGTTCGGTCACGCGGGCACCGCGGTCGAGCTGCTTGCGGGTGGCTTCGTCCAGGTCGGAGGCGAACTGCGCGAACGCAGCCAGCTCACGGTACTGGGCCAGGTCGGTACGGATACCGCCGGACAGCGACTTGATCAGCTTGGTCTGGGCTGCACCACCGACGCGCGACACCGAGATACCGGCGTTGATGGCGGGGCGGATACCGGCGTTGAACAGGTTGGTTTCCAGGAAGATCTGGCCGTCGGTGATCGAGATCACGTTGGTCGGCACGAAGGCGGACACGTCACCGGCTTGGGTTTCGATGATCGGCAGGGCCGTCAGCGAACCGGTCTTGCCCTTGACCTCACCCTTGGTGAAGGCTTCGACGTAGTCGGCGTTCACGCGGGCAGCACGCTCGAGCAGGCGGCTGTGGAGATAGAACACGTCGCCGGGGAAGGCTTCGCGGCCCGGCGGGCGGCGCAGCAGCAGCGAGACCTGGCGGTAGGCGACAGCCTGCTTGGACAGGTCGTCGTAGACGATCAGGGCGTCCTGGCCGCGGTCGCGGAAGTACTCGCCCATCGTGCAGCCGGAGTAGGCCGACACGTACTGCATGGCGGCGGATTCCGAGGCGGAAGCCGCGACGACGATCGTGTACTCCATCGCGCCGGCTTGCTCGAGAGCGCGCACGACGTTCTTGATGGACGACGCCTTCTGGCCGATGGCGACGTACACGCAGGTCATGTTCTGACCCTTCTGGTTGATGATCGCGTCGATGGCCACGGCGGTCTTGCCGGTCTGACGGTCACCAATGATCAGCTCGCGCTGGCCGCGGCCGACGGGCACCATGGAGTCGATGGACTTCAGGCCGGTCTGCACGGGCTGGTCGACCGACTTGCGGGCGATCACGCCCGGGGCGACCTTCTCGATGACGTCCGTCATCTTGGCGTTGATCGGGCCCTTGCCGTCGATGGGTTCGCCCAGGGCGTTCACCACGCGACCGATCAGTTCGGGGCCGACCGGCACTTCCAGGATGCGGCCCGTGCACTTGACGGTGTCGCCTTCGGAGATGTGCTCGTAGGCACCCAGAATCACGGCGCCGACGGAGTCGCGCTCGAGGTTCAGGGCCAGACCGAAGGTCTGCGAGCCGTCGGCGGCCGGCGGGAATTCGAGCATTTCGCCCTGCATCACGTCGGACAGGCCGTGGACGCGGACGATGCCGTCGGAAACGGACACGACGGTGCCCTGGTTGCGGATGTCCGTGCTGCCACCAAGACCCTCGATGCGGCTCTTGATCAGTTCGGAAATTTCAGCGGGATTCAGTTGCATGCTGGTTCTCCAGTCCCTTGCTTGGCCGAACGTCGACTCGTGTGGAGGTCGAAGGCGGGGTCAGACACGGGGTGATTCGATAGGGGTGCTCAGGCAGTGATCAAGCAGTCAGGGCGACCTTCATGCGCTCCAGCCGGGCCTTGACGGAGGTGTCGAGCACCTCGTCGCCGACGACGACGCGCACGCCGCCGATCAGGCCAGGTTCCAGATGCACATGGGCGTCCAGCTTGCGGCCGAAGCGCTTCTCCAGCGAGGCCTTGAGATCGGCGAGCTGTGCATCGCTGATCTCGTAGGCGCTGTAGATCTGCGCATCGGACACGCCCGACGCCGCATTGGCCAGCACGTGGTACTGAGCCACGATCTCGGGCAGCGCGGCCAGGCGGCCGTTCTCGACGACGGTCTGCAGGAAGTTCTGCACGCCCGCGGCCAGGGTCTGCTTGCCCGCCGCGGTCATGACCGCGACGACCTGCTGGCCTTCAGCCTTGGGGTGATCGGCGAACTGGCGCAGATCGGCGTCCTGCGCCACCTGGGCCAGCGCGTCGAGCTGCTGGCCCCAGGCCGCGAGGTCATGCGACTTGGCAACCTGGAACAGGGCTTCGGCGTAGGGCCGGGCGATGGTGGCGAGTTCAGCCATTTACAGCTCCGTCTTCAGGCGGGCCAGCAGCTCGGCGTGGACGCCGGCGTTGACTTCGCGCTGCAGGATCTGCTCGGCACCCTTGACGGCCAGCGCAGCGACCTGCTCGCGCAGGGCTTCACGGGCACGGGAGACCTGCTGCTCGGCATCGGCCTTGGCGGCGGCGAGGATCTTGGCGCCTTCTTCGTCGGCGCGGCCCTTGGCGGCATCGACGATGGCAGCGGCACGCTTCTCGGCGTCCGAGATCAGCTTGGCGGATTCGGCCTTGGTCTGGGCCAGTTCCTTGGCGATCTGCGCTTCGGCGCCGGCCAGCTCGGCCTTGGCCTTGTCAGCGGCGGACAGGCCAGCAGCGATCTTCGCGGCACGCTCGTCGAGCGCCTTGACGATCGGCGGCCACACATACTTCATCGTGAACCCGACCAGGATCAGGAACACGATCATCTGAACGATGAGCGACGCGTTAATAAACACGGTGGTGCCTCACAAAGTTTTCGAGGTGCTTGAAGCCGCCCCCAGGAGTCCGAGGGCGGGGCGGCAACGTCGAATTACTTGGCGACGACTTGGGCGATCTGGCCCAGGAAGGGGTTGGCCGTGGCGAACCACAGGGCGATACCGGTGCCGATGATGAATGCGGCGTCGATCAGGCCGGCCAGCAGGAACATCTTGGTTTGCAGTTCGTTCATCAGCTCGGGCTGACGAGCGGCGGACTCGAGGTACTTGCTGCCCATGATGCCGATACCGATACAAGCACCGAAGGCGCCCAGACCAATGATCAGACCAGCGGCGAGAGCAACAAAGCTAATGACTTCCACGATGACTCCTTAGAGGGATTAGAGAGGGAAAGGGTAGGAAAAACGAACTGCTGAGGTTGGTGCGCCGCTTTTAGTGCGCGTCGTGGGCCTGACCGATGTAGACCAGCGTCAGCATCATGAAGACGAAGGCCTGCAGCGTGATGATCAGGATGTGGAAGATGGCCCACACCGAACCCGCGATGATGTGACCGATCGCCAGGCCGATGCCGGTCGCCGAGAGGCTCCAGGCACCGCCCATCAGGGCAATCAGCATGAAGATCAGTTCGCCGGCATACATGTTGCCGAACAGTCGCATGCCGTGGGAGACGGTTTTGGCGACGAACTCGATGAGTTGCATGGCGAGGTTGACGGGGTAGAGCGCCACCTTGTCGCCGAAGGGCGCGGAGATGAGCTCATGGCCCCAGCCACCGGCGCCCTTGATCTTGATGTTGTAGACCAGGCAGGTGATCAGCACGCCGACCGACAGGCCCATCGTCATGGAAAGGTCAGCGGTGGGCACGACGCGCAGGTAGGCGTGGTGGTCACCGGTGATGTTCTGCCAGATCCAGGGGAAGAGGTCGACCGGGAACAGGTCCATCGCGTTCATCAGGAAGATCCAGACGAACACGGTCAGTGCCAGGGGAGCGACCAGCTTGCGGCTTTCGGCGTTGTGCACGATGCCCTTGGCCTGGTCGGCGACGATCTCGACGAGGATCTCGACGGCCGCTTGAAAACGACCCGGGACGCCCGACGTGGCGGACTTGGCCGCGCGCCAGAGGAGGAAACAGCCCAGCACGCCCAGGAGGATGCTGAAAAACAGGGAGTCGAGGTTGACGACGGAGAAGTCGACGATGCCCTTCTGGGTGCCGCTCTGCGCGTGGTGCAGGTGGTGAATGATGTATTCACCAGCGGTCGGGGCTGCTGCTGCGTGGCCTTCTGCTGCCATGTTTCGTTCTGCCTCGTCAGTTCATCTGCGGCCGCGCCACGCGAGCGCAAGCCAGTTCACTTTGATGCACACCGCGAGGGTGACCAGCAGGGCTGGCCAGCTCAGGCCCGGCACCACCTTCGGCGCCAGCACCAGCATCGCGATCGATGCACCGATTTTCAAAAATTCCCAACCCATGAATCCTGCGGCCGCTCCGACCACGGAATCCACGCGCTTTGTCATGCCCCGCGCCAGCAGCATGTTCGGCACCACGACGGCCGCAACGCCGTAGAGCGCCGAGGCCATGGCCACGCCGGATGCCGTCCACAGCCGGATCACGGCCACGCACAGCAGACCTGCCATCAGCTGCCAACCCAGCACACGCCAGGGCGACAGCATCGGCAACGCGGACTTCAGCGCGGCCGCCTCCTGCGGGCTCAGCGCCTTGACGGGCGGCTCCTCGTTGTCGTCGTCCCAGCCGCCGGCCGTCGAAACAGCGGGGGGCCAGGTCTTTCGGGGGCCGTTCTCGGTCATGGCGCCAGATCCTGGGGTGGGCGGCTCAGCTCCCAAACCTACCGGGGGCTGATTGCACCGGGATGACGCACAGGCGCCACCCAACAAAGCCCCTCATTATATGTGACGAGTTACACCGGGGTAAACCGTGACCGACGCCACAAAGGGATTCAGGCTTGCGTCAGCGTCGCCGGCATGCCTGGCACGTCAACGCGGACTTGCAGCACCGCGCCCGCCAGCGGCTGGCGGGCCAGTTCGTCGGTCGGGCGCTTCTCGCGGGCGGTCGTGACGAAGAGGGTGTGGCCGTCAGCGCCGCCAAAGGTGGGCATGGTCGGGCAGGTGGCCGGCAGTTCGACGCGAGCCACGACCTCGCCGCTCGGTGCCAGGCGCAGCAGGCAGCCGCCCTCGAACATCGCCACCCAGTAGCAGCCCTCGGCGTCCATCGCAGCGCCGTCAGGGCGCCCTCCATAGGGTTGGCCGTCGACCTTCGGGGCGAACTCCGCGAACACGCGGTGCGACGACAGCGCGCCGGTCGCCACGTCGTAGTCGGCTACGTAGATGCGGTGGGCCTTGGTGTCGCACCAGTGCATGCGCCGGCCATCCGGGCTCCAGGCGATGCCGTTGGTGGTCGTCAGCCCGGGCAGCTGCGCCGAGAACGTGGCGCCATCCAGACGGTAGAGCGCCGCTTCGGGTGCGCGCGCATCGGAGATGCTGCCGACCCAGAACCGCCCGGCCGGGTCGACCTTGCCGTCGTTGAAGCGCAGCCGGGTCGCGTCGTAGGGTGGCTCTGCAAGACGCTGCTGGGCGCCGGTCGCCGTGTCCAACGACCACAGGCCGTCACGCCGCGCCACGACCAGCCCGCCCGCCGCCCGCGCGGCGATGCAGCCGGGCTCCGCGTCCTGGGGCCAGCTGTCCGGCGCATCCGCGCCTGCGCGCCAGCGCAGCACCTGTCGGCCGGGGATGTCGA
Source organism: Roseateles sp. (assembly GCA_016790285.1). GTDB lineage: Bacteria > Pseudomonadota > Gammaproteobacteria > Burkholderiales > Burkholderiaceae_C > Pelomonas. Next base: position 46,490 of record JAEUPJ010000061.1, read on the forward strand.
CGGCGTAGAGCTGCTGCTCGGTGGGATGCCACAGCGGCGATTCGCCGAGCAGGCAGCGGTGTGCGCCCAGGGGCTGGATGTCGTGATGGAGTGCCATGCCCGGCACTCTAGGCCGTTATCCGAAGTAACTGGGGCGGAAGGCGCCCAGCTCGGCCTTCAGGTAGTGCGCACCGGGGATGGGGTTGAAGTAGAACGGCGGCACCTCGACGAAGCCCAGGCTTTCGTACAGGCCACGGGCGGCTTCCATGTCGTCCAGCGTGTCCAGCAGCATCGACGAATACCCGGCTTCGGTCGCCCGGTCCATCAGCGCCTGGGCCAGCAAACGGCCCAGGCCGAAGCGACGAAAGGCCGGGCGCACGAACAGGCGCTTCATCTCGCAGGCATTGGCGTAGTCGGAATCGGGCAGCGGGCGGAAGGCGCCGCTGCCGGCCACGGCGCCGTCGACGACGGCCAGCAGCATCAGCCCGCCGGGCGGCGCGTAGGCGCCGGGCAGCCCCGCGAGTTCGTCCTCGAAGCCCTGGAAATCCAGGTCCACGTCGAGGCTGTTGGCGTACTCGCGCAGGATGAGCCGCGTTTCCTGCCAGTGCTCGGCAGAGTCAGGCGTGATCAGCTGGATGTCAGGGCCGGCCATAGGCGCCGCAGTGTAGCCAGGGGCGTCAGGGTGCGAATCCCAAGACCACGCGGCGCGTCTTGGCGCTCTTCTTCTCGATCTTGGTCACCACCACCGCACCGATCTCCGCCGTGTTCGACACATGCGTGCCGCCGCACGGCTGCAGGTCCACGCCCTCGATCTCCAGCACGCGCACCCGGCCGAGGCCCCTGGGCGGTTGCACGCTCATGGAGCGCACGAGGCCGGGGTTGGCGTCGAGTTCGTCCTCGCTGATCCAGCGGTGGCTCACCGGGTGTGCCTCGGCCACGAGGCGGGTGAGGCCCGCCTGGATGGCATCCTTGTCGAAGGGCTCGTCGGTGTGGAAGTCCAGCCGCGCATAACCCTCAGTGATGGAGCAGCCGTCCACCGGATACGGCAGCAGCGCGCACAGCAGGTGGGTCGCGGTGTGAAAGCGCCGGTGCGCCTGGCGGCGGGCTGCATCCACGTCCACGCGGACGGGCGTGCCGACGGCGGGCAGGTCGCCCTCGATGAGGTGGACGATGGCGCCAGGCTGCTCCTTGCTCTTGCGCGTGTCGGTCACGCGCCAGCGCTGCTCGCCCGCGACGAGCCAGCCGGTGTCGCCCGCCTGCCCACCGCCAAGCGGGTAGCAGACGGTGCGGTCGAGCGTCACGCCGCCCTCCCCTTGCCCGGTCACGGTGGCCTCGCAGCTCAGCAGCGTGGCGTCTTCGCGGAACAGCTCGTCGGTCATCACAGCCTCACCTGCCCGTGGATCAGCGGGGTCACGTCGCCACCGATCCAGGTGGCGTCGGCGTCGCGCCGCACATGCACGCGACCCGCCCGGCCGAGCGCGGCGCCCTGGGCAGCGACGTAGGTGTCGCCGGCCAGGCCCGCGCCCTGCAGCCAGAGCGCCAGGCCTGCGTTGAGGCTGCCGGTGACAGGGTCCTCGGGCACGCCGAGATCCGGCACGAAGCCGCGCACCTCGAACTGGCAGTCCGCATCCGCCGGGTGGGCGCCGACCACGCCGAGCTTCAAGCCCTGCATGGCGATGAAATCGGGCTTCAGGGCAAGCACGGCGGCGGCGCTGGGCAGGCGGGCGGCCATCCAGCCAGGGCCGTTGTCGACCCAGACCAGGTCCAGCAGTGCGGCGGGCGCGATGCGCAGCGCGGCGATGGCCTGCTCGCGCAGGGCGCCGTCGTCCACCGGGCCGCTGCGCTGCAGCGGCGGTGCCGCGAACGCGAGCCGCGCGCCGTCGCGCTTCACGCGCACGAGGCCGATGGCGCACTGCTGCACGACCTCGCCGGGCTTCTTCACGTCGCCGCCGCTGGCGAGAAACGCGTGCGCGCTGCCGAGCGTGGGGTGGCCCGCAAAAGGCAACTCGCCGCCGGGCGTGAAGATGCGCACGCGGTAGTCGGCCGCAGGGTCGGTGGGCGGCAGCAGGAAGGTGGTTTCGCTGAGGTTGGTCCAGCGCGCGAACGCGGCCATCTCGTCGTCCGAGAGGCCGGCGGCGTCCACGACGACGGCGAGCGGGTTGCCCTTGAGCGGCGCAGCGGTGAAGACGTCGACTTGAACGAAACGGCGCAGTTCAGGCATGGTCAGGCGGCGTGGCGGTGCGGTACATCCCCGGCCGCACGATCTCCATGCCCCGGTCCGGCGTCGCCAGGGCCTGGAAGCCGTGGCGGGCGTAAAGGGTGTGGGCGTCTCGCGTGAACAGCATGAAGCGGCGCAGGCCTTGGAGGTCCGGGTGGGCAAGCAAGGCCCGGATCATCCCATCCGCGAGGCCCTGCCCGCGGTGGGTCGGCAGCACGTAGACGTCGCACAGGTAGGCGAAGGTGGTGCGGTCGGTGACGACCCGGGCAAAGCCCACCTGGCCCTGCCCGTCGACCTGCAAGGCGATGCACAGCGAGTGCGCGATGGCTCGCTGAACGGTGGCCAGCGGGATGCCCTCGCACCAGTAGGCGGTGGTGAGAAAGGCGTGCGCGGCGGCCGCGTCGATGTCGTCGAAGCTGAGCCGGTAGCCCGGCGGCAGTGGCTTCAATGCCCGCCACCCAGGTAGGCCGCCTGCACGGCGGGGTCGTCGCGCAGCTTGGCTGCCGGCCCGTGCACGGCGATGCGGCCGTTCTCCAGCACGTAGCCGTAGTCGGCCACCTTGAGCGCGGCGGCGGCGAACTGCTCGACGAGCAGCATCGTGACGCCGCGGGCCTTCAGGCTCTCGATGATGCGGAACACCTCCTCCACGAGAATGGGCGCGAGGCCCATGGAGGGTTCGTCCAGCAGCACGACCTCGGGGTTGAGCATGACGGCGCGCGCCATGGCGAGCATCTGCTGCTCACCGCCGGACAAGGTGCCGGCCAGCTGCATGCGGCGCTCCTTCAGGCGCGGGAAGAGTTCCAGCGCACGCTCCAGGTCACCGGCGATGTCGCCCTTGGGCCGCTCGCCCGTGTAGCGCGGGAAGGCGCCCAGGCGCAGGTTGTCGGTGACGGTCATGGTCGCGAACACCCGCCGGCCTTCGGGCGAATGCGCCAGGCCCCTGCGGGCGATGTGGTAACTCTCCAGGCCGTCGATGCGGCGGTCATTCAGCGTGATCTCGCCGCCGGTGGGTTTGATCATGCCGCTGACGGCGCGCATGGTGGTGGTCTTGCCGGCGCCGTTGGAGCCAATGAGCGTGACGACCTGGCCCTTGGGCACCTCCAGCGAGATGCCGTGCAGGACCTGGACCTTGCCGTAGCCGGCACTGAGGTTCTTGATGGTCAGCATGTTCAGGCCCCCCCGCCCAGGTAGGCCTCGATGACCTTCTCGTTGGCCTGCACCTCGGCGGGCAGCCCCTCGGCGATCTTCTGGCCGAAGTCCAGCACCGAGACGCGGTCGCACAGGCTCATGACGACGTCCATGTGGTGTTCGATGAGGATGACGGTGACGCCGGCGTCGCGGATCTTGCGGATGATCTCCAGCAGTTCCTTGATGTCCGGTGCGGTCAGGCCGGCGGCGGGCTCGTCCAGCAGCAGCAGCTGCGGGTCCAGGGCCAGCGCGCGGGCAATCTCCAGCAGCCGCTGCTTGCCGTAGGGCAGGTTGCGCGCCTCCTCGCTAGCGAGCTCGCCCAGGCCGACGAAGTCCAGCAGCGCATGCGCGCGGGCGCGCTGTTCGCGGTCCTCGCGCAGGTAGCGCGGCAGGTGCAGGGCGACGTCGAGCAGGTTGCTCTTGAAGCTGTGGTGCAGGCCCACGAGCACGTTCTGCAGCGCCGTCATCTCGCCGAAGAGCTGCACGTTCTGGAAGGTGCGCGCGATGCCCGACAACGCGATGTCCGACGACGTGCGGCCGTTGACCGTGCGCCCGGCGAACACCACCGAGCCGGCGGTCGGCTGGTAGATGCCGGTCAGCACGTTCATCATCGTGCTCTTGCCCGAGCCGTTGGGGCCAATGAGGCCGTGGATGCTGCCGCGCTGCACGACGAGATCCACGTTGTTGAGCGCCTTGAGGCCGCCGAACTGCATCAGCACGCCGCTGGCCTTGAGCAGCTCGGCGTCGCCCTGGGTGCCCTGGGCATTCGCACGGGTGAGCGCGGCAGCGGCTGCGGTGGTGGTGTCGCGCTCCGTCTTGACCTTCAGGTTGAGCGCATTGCGCACGAAGCCGACGATGCCGTCCTGCAGGTAGTAGACGACGAAGAGCGTGATGAGGCCGAAGATCGACAGGCGCCAGTCGGTCATGGTCTCGAGCTTGAACGACACGAGCGCCAGGCCGATGGTGCCCACGACCGGGATGGCCGCCGTCTGGCCGGTCATCTTGCCGCGCTTGAGGGCCACGCCCACGGAGACGGCCACGATGATCGCCAGCACCACGGCGCCGATGCGGAAGACCTGCAGGTCGTCCAGCAGCTTGGGCAGCATCACGATGATGGCCGCGCCGAGGATGGCGCCCGTGCGGGTCTTGCGGCCACCCATGATGATGGCCAGCAGGAACATCACCGTCAGCTCGAAGTTGTAGGTGTTGGGGCTGATGTACTGCTCGGAGTAGGCGTAGAGCGACCCTGCCAGGCCGGCGAGTGCGGCCGAGATGACGAAGGCGTAGACCTTGTAGCGGTAGACCGACACGCCCATGCAGTCCGACGCGACCGGGCTGCCGCGCAGGGCCTCGAAGGCGCGGCCGAGCTGCGAGTGCAGCACGCGGTGCACGAAGATCAGCGACGCGACCAGGCACGCCATGACAACCCAGTAGAACTCGGTCTCGTCGAGCTGGTGGCCGAAGAGTGTCGGCTTGGTCAGCGTGATGCCCATCGGGCCTTCCGTCAGGAAGGTCATCTCGTTGATGAGGATCTGGATGATCGTGCCGAAGGCCAGCGTGACCATGGCGAGGTAAGGCCCCGTCACGCGCAGCGCGGGCAGCGCCAGCATCGCGCCGAACACGGCCGCGACCGCGATGGCCGCAGGCAGCGTGGCGTAGACCGGCGCATCGAGCTTGAGGATGAGCACGCCCGCCGTGTAGGCGCCGATGCCGAAGAGACCCGCGTGGCCGAGCGACACCTGGCCCGTGTAGCCCACCACGATGTCCAGGCCGAAGAGCACGATCGCGTAGATCATGATCGTCTCGACCAGGTGGATGTAGTACGGGTTGCCGGAGACGAGGGGGAAGGCGGCGAGCGCCGCGATGGCAAGCAGGCCGAGAGCGATTTTCTTGAGATTCACGTGTCGTGCCTTCCTCAGACCTTCTTGATGGCGGTCTTGCCGAACAGGCCGGCTGGCTTCACGGCCAGCACGATCAGCAGCAGCACGAGGCCGGGCACGTCCTTGTAGCCGGTGGACAGGTAGAAGCCCGTCGTCGTCTCGGCCACGCCCAGGATGATGCCGCCCACGATGATGCCCATGCCGCTGGTCAAGCCGCCAATGATGGCGACCGCGAAGGCCTTCAGGCCCAGCACCGCGCCCATGGTGGCGCCGGTCAGCGTCAGCGGCGCGATCAGCACGCCGGCGAACGACGCCGTCAGCGACGACAGCGCGTAGCTGAACGTGATGACGAGGCCCGTGTTGATGCCCATGAGCTTGGCGGCGTCGCGGTCGTTGAAGGTCGCGACCACCGCCTTGCCGTAGATGCTCTTGCGGTTGAAGAGCTCCACGGCCAGCATCATGCCGACCGCGCCGACGATGACGAGGATCTCCATCGGCAGCACGTTGGCGCCGAGGAACTTCATCGGCGCCTCGGGCAGCGGCGAGGGGAACTTCAGGTCGTCCCGCCCCCAGACGTTCTCGGCCACGTTCTTGAAGATGATGCCCAGCGCGATGGTGGACATGATCCAGCCGAACTCGCTCTTCATCTTGATCGCTGGCCGCACGCCGATGCGCTCCACCACGGCGCCCTGGAAGGCCCCGAAGAGACACACGAGCGGGATCATCAGCCAGTAGTTCACGCCCCACCCGACAAGGGTCAGGCCCACCAGCGCCCCGAGCATCAGCGCGTCACCCTGACCGAAGTTCAGGGTGTCGCTGGTGGCGAAGGTGAGCTGGTAGCCAAAGGCGATGACGGCGTAGATCATGCCCAGCGCAATACCGCTGAACACGAGCTGGGTCAGGATTTCCATCAGTCGTTCCCGTCAAAAAACACAAGGGCGGGGTCGCGAAAGCGCCCCGCCCGACCCGTCCAGCGGCTGCCGTGGATCCGGCTCCGCCGGGGGCCGGCGCGGCCGGTAGGGGTGGGCGCCTTTATTGGCGTTTCTTTTGCTCGAGGGCCCCCTTGGCATTCACGTCCTTGACGCGCACCTCGGAGGCCTTCTTGAAGTCTTCCGGGTAGGCGTACACGACGCGCTGGCCCTTGACCTCGCCCATGACCGGGATGTTGGCCGTGATGGCTTCGTGGTCGGTCTTGGAGAAGGGCTTGTTGTAGGTCGTGACGACACCTTCGACCGGGGTCTTCAGGTCTTCCAGCGCGGCCTTGATCTTGGGGCCTTCGGTGGAGCCGGCCTGCTTGATGGCGGCGGCCAGCAGGTAGACCGAGTCGTAGCCTTGCGCGGCGGACACCGGCGAGTCGATGCGCGAGTTCTTGGGGTTGAACGTGCGCAGGTAGTTGATGATGAAGCCCTGGCGCTTGGGCGTCGTGGGCTCCTGGATGAAGGTCTGCGGCATGCGCGCGCCTTCGCCGCCCGGGCCGGCGTTGTCGATGTAGTTGGCCATGGACAGGGTCCAGGAGCCGATCATCGGCACCTTCCAGCCGAGCTTGGTCATGCCGTTGGCGATCTGGGCGAGCTCCGGGCCGATGGCGTAGGTCAGGATGGCCTCGGCGCCGGCTTCCTTGGCCTTGAGCAGCTGGGGCGTCATGTCGACGTCCTTGATGTTGAACTTCTCCACCGCCACCGGCGTGATGTTCTTCAGCTTGAGCGCCGCTTCGAGGTCGGCGCGGCCGAGCTGGCCGTAGTTGGTGCTGTCGGCCAGGATGGCGACCTTCTTGAAGCCGCGCTTGCCGACGGCCTCCTCCACGATCATGGGCGCCTGGATGGAGTCGTGCGCCGCGTTGCGGAAGATGTAGTTCTCGGGCTGGCTCTCGAACTGCTTGGTGATGATGGAGCCGGTGGCCACGTTGTTCATCACCGGGATCTTGGCTTCCTGGTAGAAGCGCTGGGAGGCCAGGGCCACGCCGGTGTTGATGTAGCCGACGGTGGCGGCGACCTTTTCCTTGTTGATGAGCTCCTGGGCGATCTGCACGCCGCGCTCGTTCTTGGCCTCGTCGTCACGCTCGACGAGCTGGATCTGGCGGCCGAGCACGCCGCCGGCCTTGTTGATCTCTTCGGCCGCCAGGCGCACGCCGTCGCGCATGCTCACGCCCATCGACGACGAGCCGCCCGTGAAGGGCCCCGCCACGCCGATCTTGATCGGGTCGGCCGCGTGGGCGCCCACTGCAAAAACCGCTGCAGCCACGGCTGTCCAAACCTGCTTCATCGTTGCCTCGTCTCCGTTATGCGATCTACCCGGCGGCAATGCCGGGGCCGATTGCATACGATGCCAGAGCGGCAACGACTTTGGGATATGGAAACCCGGGAGAAACCGAAAGCCCGGGGCTTCAGTTAGCTGTCAGGGTTGGCGTTTAGGGAGCCGGCTCGGGCGCCACTTCCAGGGCCTCGTGCAGCAGGCGGCCGAGCTTCTCGACGCCCTCCTTGATGAGCCCCGGCGTCAACGTCACGAACGACAGGCGCAGCGTGCGCGCATCAGGCTGGTGCGCGTAGAAGGCCGAGCCGGGGACGTAGGCGATGCCGGCGTCCACGGCCTGCGGCAGCAGCGCCATGGCGTCCAGGCCAGCCGGCAGGCGGATCCAGAAGAACATGCCGCCCTGCGGGCTCTGCCACTCGCAGCCCGGCGGCAGGAACTCGCGCAGCGCCTCGGCCATGGCGTCGCGGTTGGCCTTGTACAGCGCGCGGATGGACGGGATGTGGTTGTCCAGGAAGCCGTTGCGGATGACCTCGTGCACCACGCGCTGGTTGAAGCCCGGCGTGTGCAGGTCGGCCGCCTGCTTGGCCTGCAGCAGCTTCGGGTAGAGCTCCGGCGGGGCAATGAGATAACCCAGGCGGAAGCCCGGCGTCAGCACCTTGGAGAACGACCCCAGGTAGAGCGAGCCCTCCGGCCACAGGCTGGACAGCGACGCCGGCGGCGGCTCGTCGAACCACAGGTCGCCGTAGGGGTTGTCCTCGACGATGGGCACGCCCGCACGGCGCGAGGCCTCCACCACTTCGGCGCGGCGCTGGGCCCCCATCACGCGGCCGGTGGGGTTCTGGTAGTTGGGCAGCAGGTAGCTGAAGCGGGTGCCCGGCGCGTCGTGCGGCAGTGCAGCAATGGCGCTGGGCAGCGGCCCCTCGCTGTCGCTGGCCAGGCTCGCGAAGATCGGCTCGAAGGGCGTGAAGGCCTGCAGCGCGCCAAGGTACGTGGGCGTCTCCACCGCCACCGGGGCACCGGCGTCACACAGGATCTTGCCCACCAGGTCCAGCCCCTGCTGGGAGCCGCTGGTGATGAGCACCTGGTCGGGCTTGACGTCCATGCCCAGCGTGGCGACGCGGGCGGCGACCCACTCGCGCAGCGGCGCGAAGCCCTCGCTGGCGGCGTACTGCAGCGCCTCGCGCGGGGCCTGGCTCAGCACGCGGTCGCAGGCGGCCTTGAGCGCGTCGACCGGGAAGGTGTCCGCGCTCGGCAGGCCACCGGCCATGGACAGGATGCCCGGCTTCTCGGTGACCTTGAGGATCTCGCGAATGATGGAAGGGTTCATGCGCGCCGCGCGGCGGGCCTGGGTCCAGACGGTGGTCATGTTCGGGTTACGTGTGATTTCAAAGGGGTCAGCCTAGCATCCACCGGACGGCGGCGCGGGCCTGCAAATCGGTGGAGTCGAACAACGGCAGCGCGGCGGGCGAGCCGGCAGGCAGCAAAAGCCCCAGTTCGGTGCAGCCCAGGATGGCCGCCTGCGCCCCGCGCGCGGCCAGCTGCGCCACATCCTCGCGCAGCCGCTCGCGCGAGGCGGGCTCGAAGCGGCCACGGCAGAGCTCCTCGTAGATCAGCCGGTGCACCTCGGCACGGCCGGCTTCGTCGGGCGTGATGACCTCGATGCCGTGGCGCTCCCACATGCGCTCGCGGTAGAAGCCCTGCTCCATCGTGAAGCGGGTGGCCAGCAGGCCCGCGCGCTTCACGCCGGCCGCGCGCAGGGCGTCGGCGGTGGCGTCCACGATGTGCAGCACGGGCAGGCCAGCGGCCTGCTCGACCTCCGTGGCGACGAGGTGCATCGTGTTGGTCGCGATGACCAGCGCCTCGGCGCCCGCACGGCGCAGGCCGGCCGCGGCATCGCCCAGCACGCGCGCGGCGCCCGCCCAGTCACCCGCGGCCTGCAGGGCGGCGATCGGGGCGAAGTCCACGCTGTGCAGCACGAGTTGCGCGCTGTGCAGCCCGCCGAGCTGGGCCGCCACCCCGCGGTTGATGAGGGCGTAGAGGTGCTGGGTCGAGGCCCAGCTCATGCCGCCCAGGATGCCGAGCGTCTTCATGCCTGCGGCACCAGCGTGAATCGCCCGGTGCGTGGCACGGCGGCGCGCGCGGGTTGGCGCGGCGCGGGCTGCAGCAGCTGGAAGGCGGCCTCGGGCCAGGCCTCCACGACCGCGGGTTGCCCGGCGGCCAGCGTCAGGCCCTGGCCGGCGGCGAGCCAGTGGTCGTGCGGACTGCCGGCCACCGTCAGCCAGAGCCGGCCCGTGGTGACGACGAGGCGCCGCGGCATGCGGGCCGCCGCCAGCGTGAGCGCCTGACCCGGCCCGAGCCGGGTGGTGAAGTGATAGTCTTGCATGGCGCCTCCTTCAGTGCACCGGTTGCCGCTTGCCCAGCCACACGACCGCAAGCACGGCGGCGGCGAAGGCGACGGTCATCGCGTCCAGCCGCTCTCCCAGCAGGGGCACGGCGAACAGCATGGACAGGAAGGGCTGCAGCACCTGCACCTGGCTCACGCGCAGCGTGCCGCCCAGGGCCAGGCCCCGGTACCAGGCGAAGAAGCCGATCCACATCGAAAACAGCGACACATAGGCAAAGCCCGCCCAGGCCGACGCCGCCACCGGCAGGCGCGGCCACGTCAGCACCGCCAGCGGCGCGGTGAGCGGCAGGCTGATGACGAGCACCCAGCAGATGACCTGCTCGGCCGTGAGCCCGGCGGACAGCCGCGCGCCGCTCACATAACCCGCCGAGGCGCAGACCACCGCCGCCAGCAGCAGGCCGTCCGCCGCCTCCAGGCCGCCGGCTCCGCGCCAGGCGGCAAAGCCGATCACGAGCGCCAGGCCGGCGACGGCGCAAGCCCAGAACCCCGCGCTCGGCCGCTGGCGCAGCACCAGCGCCGCGATGACGGCCGTGGCCAGCGGCAGCACGCCCGACACGACCGAGGCGTGCACGGCGTCCACCTGCCGCACGGCCAGGCCCAGCAGCAGCGGCCAGCCGAAGACGACGCCCGCGGCCGTGAAGGCCAGCAGCCGCCACTCACCGCCGCGGGGCCGCCGTGCGCCGGTCGCCCACAGGTATGCCAGCGACAGCACGCCCGCCACCGCGGCGCGGCCGAAGGCGACGAAGCCCGGGTCGAGCTGGGGCGCCTGGGCGCTGCCGCCGGCCAGGCGCGTCATGGGAATGCTCAGCGCGAACATCAGCACGCCGGCCAGGCCCAGGGCCATGCCCCGGCTCACGTCCGCCTTGGTGGCGGCAGGGGCGGCGGCAGTGGGGGCGGTGGACAGCGCAGGCATGGGCCCAGTCTGCCGCCCACAACCGATACAGAACCAGTACAGTCCGCGAGCCAGATCAACAATCTGTATCGCCATGCCTCCCGGTACACATCCCCCGCTGCTGCGCGGCGCCAGCCTTCCGCTGGCCGGCCAACTGGCCGAGCGCTATGCGCAGCGCATCCGCGAGCGGCTGCTGCTGCCCGGCGCCCGCCTGCCCTCGGTGCGCGACTGCGCGCGCCAGAACGGCGTGAGCCCGCACACGGTCGTCGCCGCCTACGACCAGCTCCAGGCCGCCGGCCTGCTGGAGGCGCGCAGCCAGCGGGGCTTCTTCGTGCGCGAGAGCCGGCCGGCCGCGGTGCGGCCGGCCGCCCAACCCCTGCCGCGCCAGGCGCCGATGGACGCCACGGCCCTGATCCGCGGCATGTTCGAGGCCGACGCGGCGCGCTCCCCCGGCCTGGGTACCCTGCCCGGCGACTGGCTCGACGCGGCCCTGCTGCAATCTGCGCTGCGCCGGCTGAACACGGCCGACGCCCAGGGCGTGCAGGTCGGCTACGGCGACCCGAGCGGCGACCTGCGGCTGCGCACCGCCCTCGTGCAGCGCCTGGGCGACCTGGGCATCCACACGAGCCCCGCACAGCTGCTCACCACCCATGGCGCCACGCATGCCCTGGACCTCATCATCCGCACCCAGCTCCAGCCCGGGGACGCGGTGCTGATCGACGACCCGGGCTGGGCGGTCATGTTCGCGCGGCTCACGCAGGCGGGCATCCGGCTGCTGCCCGTACCGCGCGCCGGCCACGGCACGCCGGGGCCGGACCTCGACGTGCTCGCGGCGCTCGCCGCCGAGCACGCGCCGCGCGCCTACCTGACCGTGTCGGTGCTGCACAACCCCACCGGCCACAGCATCAACCTGGCCACGGCGCACCGGCTGCTGCGCCTGGCCGACGAGCACGACTTCTTCATCGTCGAGGACGACAGCTACGGCTTCCTCGCGCCCGAGCACCTGCCCCGCCTGGCGGCGCTGGACGGCCTGCGACGCGTCACCTACGTGGCGGGCTTCTCCAAGGTGCTGACACCCGCCTGGCGCGTGGGCTACCTGGCCACCTCACCGGAGCGGCTGCACGCCCTGACCGACACCAAGCTGCTGGACGGGCTGACCAGCTCGCCCGTCATGGAGCGCGCCGTGGCGCTGTGCCTGGAGCAGGGCCGGCTGCGCCGCCACGCCCAGCGCCTGCGCGAGCGCCTGGCCACGGCCCGCCAGCGCGTGACGGCCCTGGCCAACCGCCAGGGCTTCGCCTGGGCGGCGCCGCCTGACGGCCTGTTCGGCTGGCTGGACGTGGGCGTGGACACCGAGCGCCTGGCGCAGCCACTGCTGGACGCCGGCTGGCTGACGGCGCCCGGCGCCCTCTTCAGCGCCACCCGGCGGCCCGGCTCGCTGATGCGCATCAACATGGCCACGTCCCAGGACCCGGCGTTCTGGCGCGCGCTGCGCGGCGCGGTCGACGCCCTCGCCGGCCGGGCTGCGCCCTGAAAAGGGGCGGCTGCAAGCGCCGCAGGCTGCGAGAAATTTCTCATGCGGCGCGACCGGTGTCAGCCACCTGGAATATGGCGGCCCCACAATGCGTCCCGCCCGGCGCCGGCGCAGCCTGCGGCGCCCGCAGTGCCCATGAGCGAAACCGTGAAATTTCTTGTTGTAGACCCCCTGGCCGGGGTACAGACCTTTGCCCGCCAGTTGCTGCAAAGCCAGGGCTTTTCCGCCGACAGCATCCTGTGCTGTGCCGACACCGATGCCGCCCTCGCGCAGGGCCTGGTGTTCAAGCCCCATTTCCTGGTCACCGACTGGTTCCCCAAGGCGCCGATGACCGGCCTGCAGCTCTTCCAGCGCCTGCGCGAGGTGCAGCCGGCACTCCACCTGTCGCTGCTGAGCTTCGAGGTCACGCCCGAGCACGAGTTCGAGGCCGAAGCCCACGGCGCGCGCTTCCTGCTGAAGAAGCCCTTCACCGCCGAGCAGCTCAAGGCCCAGATGACCCGCTCGCTGGAGGCGCTGGCGATCAGCGCCCCGGGCCTGCACAGCCAGGTGCGCGAAACCATGCGCACGGCCAGGCCCGCGCCGCGGCCGGTGCTGCCCGTCATCCCGCCCCAGCCCGTCATCAAGCCCGGCGAGAAGGTGCGCTTCAACGGCGCCATCCACGTGGCGCAGTACGTGGTGCACCGCCATGGCGAGACGGTGGTGCAGCTCAAGGGCCAGCCCGGCTTCGTGCCGGTCGAGAAACTACAGCCCGCCTGAGGCCACGAGCGCCATCAAGAGCGGGTAGGGCAGCGCGACCGTCGGGCGCAGCGCGCTCTTGACGTACTGCGCGATCAGGCCCGCGCCGCGCGGGCGGTGGGCCTGCCAGTCGCTGTGCAGCTGCATCGCCACCGCGCCACCGTCCGACTTGATCCCTGCCTCCACCACCAGCAGCCGGTCCCCGAGCCGCGCCTGGAAGGTCTTGAGCACAGCCTCCTGCAGCCACAGCAGGGCCAGCAGCGCCAGGGCCAGCGTGTTGTCGGGCACGACGACGACGGCCACGAAGGCCAGCAGCTTGACCGTCAGCGCGAGGCCCTCATAGCGCTCATGCTGGGCCTGCAGGGCCAGCCATTCCTGGTGCAGCGCGTTCATTTGGCCTCCAGCACTTCCCAGCGCTCCATCAGCGCGAGCAGCTCCTCGTCGATCTGCGCGGCGCGCTCCGTGACCGCCTGGATGCGCGCGGCGCCCTGGGCGTAGAGCTCGGTGCCGGCGAGCAGCGCGTTGAGCTGCGTCTGCTCGGCTTCCAGCGCCGCGATCTGCTGCGGGATCTCCTCCAGCTCGCGCTGCTCCTTGTAGCTGAGCTTGCGCTTGGTGGCGACCACCGGCGCCGGCGCGGGGGCTGGCGGCGTCGGGGCCGCGGCAGCGGGCGCTGCCTGGGCCTGCTGCGCCTGCAACTGCGCAGCACGCTTGGACTGCACCAGCCAGTCCTGCACGCTGCCTTCGTACTCGCGCCAGCGGGCGTCGCCCTCGAACACGATGGTCGAGGTGACCACGTTGTCCAGGAAGCGCCGGTCGTGGCTCACGAGGAAGACCGTGCCGTCGTACTCGGCCAGCAGCTCCTCCAGCAGCTCCAGCGTCTCGATGTCGAGGTCGTTGGTGGGCTCGTCCAGCACGAGCACGTTGGCCGGCCGGGCAAACAGGCGCGCCAGCAGCAGCCGGTTGCGCTCGCCGCCCGAGAGGGTGCGCACCGGCGAGTTGGCACGCGCGGGCGAGAAGAGGAAGTCGCCGAGGTAGCTCTTGACGTGCTTCTTCTGCGAGCCGATCTCGATCCACTCCGAGCCCGGGCTGATGGTGTCGGCCAGCGTCGCGTCGAGGTTGAGGGTGTCGCGCATCTGGTCGAAGTAGGCCACCGTCAGGCGCGAGCCCAGGCGCACGGTGCCGCTGTCGGGTGCCAGCTCGCCGAGGATCATCTTCAGCAACGTCGTCTTGCCCGCGCCGTTCGGGCCGATGAGGCCGACCTTGTCGCCGCGCAGGATGGTGCCGGTGAAGCCGCGCACGATGGCGCGCTCGCCGAAGCTCTTGGAGACGTCTTCCAGCTCCGCGACGATCTTGCCGCTGCTGGAGCCCGTGTCGATGTCCAGCCGCACCTTGCCCTGCACGTCGCGCCGCGCGGCATGCTGGCTGCGCATCTCCTGCAGGCGCTGCACGCGGGCCACCGATCGGGTGCGCCGGGCCTCCACGCCCTTGCGGATCCACACCTCTTCCTGCGCCAGCAGCTTGTCAAAGCGGGCGTTGGCCAGCGCTTCGTTCTCCAGCTCGTAGGCCTTGGCGGCCTGGAAGGCGGCGAAGTTGCCGGGGTAGCCGCGCAGCTGCCCGCGGTCGAGCTCGACGATGCGGTTGGCCACGTTGTCCAGGAACTGCCGGTCGTGGGTGATGAGCAGCAGCGAGCCCTTGAAGTCGTTGAGCAGGCCTTCGAGCCACGTGATGGCGTCCAGGTCGAGGTGGTTGGTGGGCTCGTCCAGCAGCAGCACGTCGGGCTGGGCGACGAGCGCGCGGCCCAGCGCCACGCGCTTCTTCAGGCCGCCGGAGAGGCTGCCCACGAGCCGGGTGCCGTCCAGACCCAGGCGGTGCAGAGTCTCCTCCACGCGCTGCTCCCAGTTCCACGCACCGATGTGCTCGATGCGCTCCTGCACCCAGGCCAGGTCGTCGTTCTCGTCATGGCGCTCGTAGCGCTCGCGCAGGGCCTTGGCCTCGGCCACACCCTCGCTGACGACGTCGAAGATGGTCGCGTCGCCGCGCAGCTCGGGTTCCTGGGGCACGTAGACGTTGGTGAGGCCCTGCTGTTGCTGCAGCAGGCCGTCGTCGAGCTTCTCGAGCCCGGCGAGGATTTTCAGCAGCGAGGACTTGCCGGTGCCGTTGCGGCCGATGAGGCCGACGCGCTCGCCGGTCTCGAGCGCGAAGTTGGCGCCATCCAGCAGGGCGACGTGCCCGAAGGCGAGGTGGGCGTTGGTGAGGGAGAGGACTGCCATCGGGGGATTGTCCCCGAGGCGCCCGCAGCACCGCGCCAGCGGGCCTCCTCAGGCAATGCGCGCCGGCTGCGCCGACCGCCCGCGGCGCCAGGCGGCAGGCGGCACGCCGTACTCGCGGCGGAAGGCCCGGCTGAAGGCGGTGTCGGTCTGGTAGCCGACTTCCTCGGCGATGCGCGCCAGCGGCGCGTTGCTGCCGGCCAGCAGGTTGGCGGCCAGCACCATGCGCCAGTGGGTCAGGTATTGCATCGGCGGGCTGCCCACAAGTTGCTGGAAGCGCTCGGCCAGCACCGTGCGCGAGGTGCCCGCCTCGCGGGCGAGGTCCTCCACCGTCCACGACCGGGCGGGCTGCTCATGCAGGGCCTGCAAGGCCGCACCGACGACGCGGTCGCGCACGGCAGCCAGCCAGCCGGTGCGCCCGGGCGGCTGCTGGTTCATGTACAGCCGCAGCACCTCGATGAACAGCACCTCGGCGAGCTTGGACAGCACCCCTTCGCCGCCCGGGCGCGGTGAACGCGCCTCGTCCAGCGCATAGCGGATGGACCCCTCCAGCCAGGCACCGGCGCTGGAGCCGCGCACGTGCACGTGCACGAGCGGCGGCAGGCCGTCCAGCAGCAGGCGCGCCAGCCGCGTGTCGCAGGCGAGGTAGCCGCACATCAGCTGCGTCTGCGCCCCGCCGCCGCCGTAGCTCAGCAGCCGCGGGCGCCGCGCCAGCAGCCGGTCCAGCCGGGCGCCGGTCGCGGGTGCCAGGGCCGGGTCGGACGCCATGCGATGCGCGTCGCCATGCGGGAAGACGATGACGTCGCCCGCGGTGAGCGGCACCGGTGCCGCGCCGTCCAGCGTCACATGGCATTCGCCCTGGGTGATGAGGTGAAAGATGACGACCCGCTCGGCGCTGGGCTCCAGCAGCGGCGCGGCCACGTCGGCATGCGGCGACTGGTAGCACCAGGGCGCCGTGAACCGCCCCTGCAGGAAGATCGCACCCACGAGCCGCACCACCCGCAGGGTGTGCGAGAGCGCATCCATCAGGGGCCCGGCGCCTCGGCCAGCACCTCGACGTCCAGCCCCAGCGGCACGGCCTGCCGCAATGCCGCCGGCACCGGGGAGCGCTCGCAGCTCTGCGCCACCAGCTCGCGCACCTCGGCCGGCGCGAGGCCCGCGGCGGCAATGCGCACGTGCAGCGTCATCTGCAGGGGCGCCGCGCCGACGGCCTCGCCGTCCGGCGCGGGCATGCCGAGCAGGCCGCGCGTGTCGGAGCGGCTCGTGACCCAGGCATCCAGCGACTGCAGCACCACGCCACGCGCCGCCGCCTGCATGACGATGCAGGTGACGGCACACGACGCCGTGCCCGCGCGAAGCAGCCAGCCCGGCGTCACACCCTGCCCGCTGCCGCCCAGTTCGGTGGGCATGTCGGTGTCCACGCGCAAGCCGTTGTCGTGCAGCGCCGACACCCGGGTACCCCCTTCCCAGCGGGCGCGCGCGGGCGAATCGTCATGCGGGCCGAGGTCGGGTCGCTTGCGCAGCACGGCAGATACCCGGTCCAGCGCCGCCGCGATGTGGTGCAGGGTCATGGCCAATCTCCCAGCGAAGCCTGGCCTGATTATGGGAGGGGGCTGGCACCGTGAAGTTAGGGGGGCGGACGCGCGGGCAGGATTTGCGGGCCCTGGGGCAGGACGCCCGCGGCAGACCGCGCGAAGCTGGCGTCCCTGCCCACGGAGACACCCCATGAACGCACCCGTCGACCTCGCCGCCCTCAAGACCCGACAGCAGACGGCCTGGGCCAGCGGCGACTACGCCGTCATCGGCACCACCCTGCAGCTCGTCGGCGAGCAACTCGCCGAAGCCTGCGACCTGCGCGCGGGCGAGCGCGTGCTGGACGTGGCGGCCGGCAACGGCAACGCCAGCCTCGCCGCCGCCCGGCGCGGCGCGGAGGTGACGTCCACCGACTACGTGGAGGCCCTGCTGCAGCGCGGCGCCGCGCGCGCGGACGCCGAACGCCTGTCCATCGAGTTCCGCGTCGCCGATGCGGAGGCCCTGCCCTTCGAGGACGCGCGCTTTGACGCCGTGCTGTCCACCTTCGGCGTGATGTTCACGCCCGACCAGCCCCGCGCGGCCGCTGAGCTGGCACGTGTGTGCCGCCCGGGCGGGCGCATCGGCCTGGCGAACTGGACGCCCGAGGGCTTCATCGGCCAGCTCTTCCAGGTGATCGGCCGCCACGTGCCGCCGCCAGCGGGCGTGCAGCCGCCCTCGCGCTGGGGCACGCAAGAGCACCTGGCCGCGCTGTTCGGCGATCGCGTCACCCACGTCACCGTGACGCGGCGCCACTTCCAGTTCCGCTACCGCTCCGCCGCGCACTTCATCGACGTGTTCCGCACCTGGTACGGCCCGGTGCACCGGGCCTTTGCCGCGCTCGGGCCTGAGCCCGCCGAGGCGCTGGCGAGCGACCTGGCCGAGCTCCTGACCCGCCTCAACCGCGCCGGGCCTGACAGCCTGGTGGTGCCCAGCGAATACCTGGAGGTGGTGCTCACCCGCCGCTGAAGGCTCGGCGCCTTCAGCGCGCCATGTGCTGGTCGACGACGTCCAGCACCGCCTCCGGTTCCTCGGCCTCGGCCGGGGTCTCGTTGTTCAGCACCGCCTGCATGCGGGCGGTGTCGAGGTCGCCCGTCCATTTGCCCACCACCACGGTGGCCACGCCGTTGCCCACCAGGTTGGTCAACGCCCGGGCCTCAGACATGAAGCGGTCGATGCCGAGGATCAGCGCCAGCCCCGCCACCGGCACATGCCCCACCGCCGACAGCGTGGCCGCCAGCACGATGAAGCCACTGCCCGTGACGCCGGCCGCGCCCTTGGACGTGAGCAGCAGCACGCCGAGCAGCGTGAGCTGCTGCGTGAGCGTCATGGGCGTGTCGGTGGCCTGCGCGATGAAGACGGCGGCCATGGTCAGATAGATGGACGTGCCGTCGAGGTTGAACGAGTAGCCCGTCGGGATCACCAGGCCCACGGTGGATTTGCGCACGCCCAGGTTCTCGAGCTTGGCCATCATGCGCGGCAGCACCGACTCGCTGGAGGACGTGCCCAGCACGATCAGCAGCTCTTCCTTGATGTACTTGATGAACTTCGAGATCGAGAAACCGTGCAGCCTGGCCACCGTGCCGAGCACGAGGAAGACGAAGATCAGGCAGGTGACGTAGAACGCACCCATCAGCTTGGCCAGCGACAACAGCGAGCCCACGCCGTACTTGCCGATGGTGAAGGCCATGGCGCCGAACGCGCCGATCGGCGCGACCTTCATGATCATGCCGACGATGGCGAAGAGCACGTGCGAGGTCTTCTCGATGCCATCGAACACCAGCGTGCCGCGGCCGCCGAAACGGTGCAGCGCAAAGCCGAACAACAACGAGAACAGCAGCACCTGCAGCATCTCGCCCTTGGCGAAGGCGTCCACCACCGACGACGGGATGATGGCCAGCAGGAACTCCACCGTGCCCTGCATCTTGCCCGGGCCCGTGTAGGCGGCGATGCCCTTGGTGTCCAGCGTCTTGGGGTCCACGTGCATGCCGTCGCCCGGCTGCAGCAGGTTCACGACGATCAGGCCCACGATGAGGGCGAGCGTGGAGACGATCTCGAAGTACAGCAGCGCATAGCCGCCGGTCTTGCCGACGCGCTTCATGTCCTCCATGCCCGCGATGCCCACCACCACCGTGCAGAAGATGATGGGCGCGATGATCATCTTGATCAGCTTGATGAAGCCGTCGCCCAGCGGCTTGAGCGCCTCCCCCGTCTGCGGGAAGAAGTGGCCCACCAGCACGCCGATGACGATGGCGGTGATGACCTGGAAATAGAGCGACCGGTAGAAGGGCTGGCGCCCGAGGCTGGCTTGCATGCGTGTCTCCTGCAGTTCTTCGCACGGAACTGGCCGGAGACGAGCTTAGGCCGCGCACATGCGCTCGCGCATGTGGCTTCCCACATGAATTGCAACGGCGGGCTAGCGCAACAACTGGGCGGCGTGGTGGCGCAGGTGGTCGTCGACGAAGCTGGCGATGAAGTAGTAGCCGTGGTCGTAGCCGGCGTGGCGGCGGATGTTCAGCGGCTGTCCCACCGCAGCGCACGCCGCCTCGAAGGCCTCGGGGTGCAGCTGCTCGGCCAGGAACTTGTCGGCCAGGCCCTGGTCGATGAGGATGCCGCCCGGGTACGGTGCCGCGCCCTGCGCAGCCATCAGCTCGCTGGCGTCATGCGCGGCCCAGGCGCTGCGGTCCTCACCCAGGTAGCCGCTGAAGGCCTTCTCGCCCCAGGGGCACTGCGTGGGCGCCGCGATCGGCGCGAAGGCCGACAGCGACTGGAAGCGGCCTGGGTGGCGCAGCGCGAGCGTCAGGGCGCCGTGACCCCCCATGGAGTGGCCGAAGAGGCCCACCTTCTCCAGCCCCGTCTCGCGCTGCACCAGCGGCACCAGCTCCTTCATCAGGTAACTCTCCATGCGCCAGTGCCGGGCCCAGGGCTCGCGCGTGGCGTCGAGGTAGAAGCCCGCACCCACGCCGAAGTCCCAGCTGTCGCCCTCGCCGGGCAACTGCGCGCCGCGCGGGCTGGTGTCGGGCATCAGCAGCGCCAGGCCCAGTTCGGCTGCAAGGCGCTGGGCGCCGGCCTTGATGGTGAAGGTCTCTTCGGTGCAGGTCAGGCCCGCCAGGAAGACGAGCAGCGCCCGCGGCTCGGGCGGGGTAAAGAGGGCGAACTTCATCGGCAGGCCGATCTCGGCCGAGTCGTGCTGATGAAAGCGCTGGGTGCCGCCGAAGCAGCGGTGTTCGTTCAGGGTCTGCATGCCGCAAGTGTGGCCCCAGAATGTGGCTGATGTCTCCATTCCAGACCTATCTCGTTGGCGGCGCCGTGCGCGACCGCCTGCTCGGCCTGCCCGTGCAGGACCGCGACTGGGTGGTCGTCGGCGCGTCGCCGGCCGACCTGCTCGCGGCCGGCTACCAGCCCGTGGGCAAGGACTTCCCCGTCTTCCTGCACCCCGAGACGCACGAGGAGGTGGCCCTGGCCCGCACCGAGCGCAAGACCGCCGCCGGCTACCACGGCTTCGCGTTTCACGCCGCGCCGGACGTGACGCTGGAGCAGGATCTCGCCCGCCGCGACCTCACGATCAACGCGATGGCCGAAGACGGCGCCGGCCAGGTCATCGACCCCTATGGCGGCCAGCGCGACCTGGCGGCCAAGGTGCTGCGCCACGTGTCGCCGGCCTTCGCGGAGGACCCGGTGCGCATCCTGCGCCTGGCGCGCTTTGCGGCGCGCTTTGCCGACTTCACCGTCGCGCCCGAGACCGTGGCACTGATGCGCGCGATGGTGGCGGCCGGCGAGGTGGACGCGCTGGTGGCCGAGCGGGTCTGGCAGGAGCTGTCGCGCGGGCTCATGGAGCGGCGGCCCTCGCGCATGATCGAGGTGCTGCGCGAGGCCGGGGCGCTGGCGAAGCTGCTGCCCGAGGTGGAGGCCCTCTTTGGCGTGCCCCAGCCCGAGGCCCACCACCCCGAGGTCGACACCGGCGTCCACCTGCTGATGGTGCTGGACCAGTGCGCCCGCCTGCAGGCCCCGCTGACGGTGCGTTATGCCAGCCTGTGCCACGACCTCGGCAAGGGCACCACGCGCAAGGAAGAGCTGCCGCGGCACATCGCCCACGAGGTGCGCAGCGAGAAGCTCGCGCGGGCCTTGAGCGCGCGCTGGAAGGTGCCCACCGACTGCCGGGAGCTGGCCGAGCTCGTCGCCCGCGAGCACACCCACGTGCACCAGAGCGGTGGCTTCAGCGCCGAGGCGCGGCTGCGTCTGCTGGAGCGCTGCGACGCCTGGCGCCGGCCCGAGCGCTTTGCGGAGCTGCTGTGGGCCTGCGAATGCGACGCCCGCGGGCGCCTGGGCCTGGAAGCGCGCGACTACCCGCAGCGCGAGCGGCTGCTGGCCGACCTGCGCGCCACGCAGGCGGTGGACCTGGCCGCGGCGAGTGCAGCCGCCATCGCGCGCGGCGCCCAGGGGCCGGCCATCGGCGCGGCCGTGAAGGCAGCGCGGCTGCAGGCTTTGCGTTCGTTCACCGACGCCGGCTGAAGCTTCTCGCTAAAGTCGGCGGCTTTGCCGGCGCACAGCTGGCAACGCTTAAGCAATTGGGGCCGGCATGAGGGTTGCATTCAAGAAGCAGGCGGTTGTCGCCACGGGCGCGCTGACACTGGTGGCCGCGGCGCTGACAGGCTGTGGCGGCAGTGACACCAAGGCGGCGCCCCCTGCCCCGCCGCCCCCGGAAGTGGGCGTCGTGACTGCGGCGCCTGGCCGCGCCGACCTGACGACCGAACTGCCCGGTCGGCTGGAGGCCTTCCGCGTCGCCCAGGTGCGTGCCCGGGCTGCCGGCATCCTGCAAAAGCGCCTCTTCACCGAGGGCTCGGACGTCAAGGCTGGCCAGGCCCTGTTCGAGATCGACGCCGCCCCCTACCGCGCCACGCTGGCCAGCGCGCAAGCCCAGCTCGCCCGCGCCGAGGCCAACCTGCTGCAGGCCCAGAGCCTGGCCGACCGCTATGCGCCGCTGGCCAAGACCCAGGCCGTGAGCGCCCAGGAAGCGCTCGCCGCCCAGGCCAGCGCCAAGCAGGCCGCCGCCGACGTGCAGGCGGCCAAGGCCGCGGTGCAGACGGCGCAGATCAACCTCGGCTATGCCGCCGTCACCTCGCCGATCGCCGGGCGCATCGGCCGCGCCCTCGTCACCGAAGGCGCGTTGGTGGGCCAGGGCGAGGCCACGCCGCTGGCCGTGGTGCAGCAGATCGACAAGCTCTACGTCAACTTCACCCAGCCCGCGGCCGAGGTGATGCGGCTGCGCGCCGCCCTGGCCAGCGGCCAGCTGCAGCGCGCTGCCGGCAAGGAAGCCGCCGAGGTGCAGGTCGTGCTGGAGGACGGCAGCCTTTACGGCGCCAAGGGCCGGCTGCTGTTCAGCGACCTGAGCGTGGACCCCGCCACCGGCCAGATCACGCTGCGCGCCGAACTGCCCAACCCGACGGGCCAGCTGCTGCCGGGCCTGTACGTGCGCGTGCGCCTGGCCCAGGCCGAGGTGGCCGACGGCATCTGGCTGCCGCAGCAGGCCGTGGCCCGCACGCCGCAGGGCGACACCGTGCTGGTGGTGGCCGAGGACGGCAGCGTCAGCGCGCGGCCGGTCAAGCTCGGCCCGCCGCGCACCGGCCAGTCGCTCGTGCTGTCGGGCCTGAAGCCGGGCGAGAAGGTCATCGTCGACGGCCTGCAGAAGACGCGCGCCGGCGGCAAGGCGCGGCCGGTGGCCTGGACCCCGCCCGGCGCGGCGCCCGCCTCCGCACCCGCAGCGGCTTCCGCAGCCTCCAAGGCCTGACCCCCCATGGCGCAGTTCTTCATCAACCGGCCCATCTTCGCGTGGGTCATCGCGCTGTTCATCGCCGTCATCGGCATCGTCGCGGTCAAGCAACTGCCGATCGCGCAGTACCCGCCCGTGGCGCCGCCGGCCATCTCGGTGTCGGTCACCTACCCCGGCGCCTCGGCGCAGACGCTCGAAGACGCCGTCATCAGCATCATCGAGCGCGAGATGAACGGCTCGCCCGGCCTCATCTACATGGAGGCCGTCAGCCAGGCGGACGGCACCGGCTCGCTCACGCTGAACTTCGACCCCGCCACCAACCCCGACCTGGCGCAGGTGGACGTGCAAAACCGCCTGGCCCGCGCCACGCCGCGGCTGCCGGCCAGCGTCATCCAGCAGGGCGTGCGGGTGGACAAGGCCAACCCCAACTTCCTGCTCTTCACCATCCTGTCGAGCGACAACCCGGCCTTCGACCCCGTGGCGCTGGGCGACTACGCCTCGCGCACCGTGCTGCCCGAGATCCAGCGCGTGCCGGGCGTCGGCCAGGCCAGCCTCTTCGGCACCGAGCGCGGCATGCGCATCTGGCTGGACCCGACCAAGCTGCAGGGCTTGCGCCTCTCGCCCGCCGACGTGAACGACGCCATCCGCGCGCAGAACGCGCAGGTGGACTCCGGCACCATCGGCGACCAGCCCAGCGTGCCCGGCCAGG
Organism: Roseateles sp.; assembly: GCA_016790285.1. GTDB lineage: Bacteria > Pseudomonadota > Gammaproteobacteria > Burkholderiales > Burkholderiaceae_C > Pelomonas. Next base: position 69,882 of record JAEUPJ010000061.1, read on the forward strand.
GCCTCTTTGCGACCGTCGTGGTGCGCGGGCAGCTCACCAGCGCCGAGCAGTTCGGCAACATCGTGCTGCGCGCCAACGCCGACGGCTCCACCGTGCGGCTGAAGGACGTGGCCCGCGTCGAGCTCGGCGCCCAGACCTACGGCGGCCGCTCCACGCGACTGAACGGCCAGCCCTCGGTGGGCATCGGCGTGCAGCTGGCCCCCTCGGCCAACGCGCTGCAGACGGCCGACGCCGTCAAGAAGCGCCTGAAGGAGCTGCAGCCCTACTTCCCCGCCGGCGTGAAGGCAGCCATCCCGTTCGACAGCTCGCTGTTCATCGACATCTCCATCTCGCAGGTCGTCGAGACGCTCGTCGAGGCGGTGTTGCTCGTGTTCGTCGTGATGTTCATCTTCCTGCAGAACATCCGCTACACGCTGATCCCGACGCTGGTCGTGCCGATTGCGCTGCTGGGCAGCTTCGCCACGCTGCTGGCCCTGGGCTTCTCGATCAACGTGCTGACGATGTTCGGCATGGTGCTGGTCATCGGCATCGTGGTGGACGACGCCATCGTGGTGGTCGAGAACGTCGAGCGCATCATGAGCGAGGAGGGCCTGTCGCCCCTCAAGGCCACACGCAAGGCCATGGGGCAGATCTCAGGCGCCATCGTCGGCGTGACGGTGGTGCTGATCTCGGTGTTCGTGCCGCTGGCCTTCTTCAGCGGCGCCATCGGCAACATCTACCGCCAGTTCTCGGCGGTGATGGTCAGCGCCATTGCGTTCTCGGCCTTCCTGGCGCTGTCGCTCACGCCCGCGCTGTGCGCGACGCTGCTCAAGCCGGTCGAGGCCGGCCACCACCTGGAGAAGGGCGGCTTCTTCGGCGCCTTCAACCGCGGCTTCAACCGCATGGCGCGACGCTACGAGAATGGCATCACGCGCATGCTGCGGCGCGCGCCGCGCTGGCTCGTCCTGTATGCCGCCGTCATTGCGGTGGCCGTGCTGATGTTCCAGAAGCTGCCGACCTCCTTCGTGCCCAATGAAGACCAGGGCAGCATCCTCGTGAACGTGCAGCTGCCTCCGGGCGCCACGCAGGAGCGCACGCTGGCGGTCATGAAGCAGGCCGAGGACTTCATGCTCAAGCAGCCCGAAGTGGAGAGCATGGTGAGCGTGGTGGGCTTCAGCTTCGCGGGCTCGGGCCAGAACGCGGCCCTGGGCTTCGTCACGCTCAAGCCCTGGGACGAGCGCAAGGGCGCGGAGCACTCGGCGCAGGCGCTGGTGCAACGCAGCTTCGGCGCGCTGGGCAAGATCCGCGACGCGGTCATCTTCCCCGTGAGCCCGCCGCCCATCCGCGACCTGGGTCGCGCCAACGGCTTCGCCTTCCGCCTGCAGGACCGCAGCGGCACGCACAGCCGCGCCGAGCTGCTCGCCGCCCGCGGCCAGCTGCTCGCGGCCGCGGCCAAGAGCCCGCTGCTGGCGGCCGTGCGGCCCGACGGCCTGGAAGACGCCGCGCAGCTGGAGCTGCAGATCGACCGCGAACGCGCGCTGGCCCTGGGCGTGCCCATCGCGGCCATCAACGCCACGCTGGGCACGTCGCTCGGGTCGAGCTACGTGAACGACTTCCCCAACGCCGGGCGGCTGCAGCGCGTCGTCGTGCAGGCCCAGGCGCAGGCCCGCATGACACCGGAGGACCTGCTCAAGCTCAACGTGCTCAACAGCGCCGGCCAGCCGGTGCCGGTGGCCGCGTTCGCGACGAGCCGCTGGATCAGCGGCGCGGTGCAGACGGTGCGCTACAACGGCTACGCCACGATGCGCATCGCTGGCGAGCCGGCCAAGGGCGTGTCCACGGGCGCGGCCATCGCCGAGATGGAGCGCATCGCCGCCACGCTGCCCGACGGCTTCGGCTACGAATGGACGGGCCAGACGCGCGAGGAAAAGCTCTCGGGCTCCACCGCCTTCATCCTGTTCGGCTTCTCGCTGCTGGCGGTGTTCCTTTGCCTGGCGGCGCTCTACGAGAGCTGGAGCATCCCGTTCGCGGTGCTGCTGGTCGTGCCGCTCGGGGTGCTGGGCGTGGTGCTCGGCGCGTCGTTCCGAGGGCTGGAGAACGACGTCTACTTCAAGGTCGGCATGATCACCATCATTGGCCTGGCGGCCAAGAACGCGGTGCTGATCATCGAGTTCGCCAAGGACCTGCAGGCCCACGGCAAGAGTGCGGTGGAGGCGGTCATCGAGGCGGCCCACCTGCGCTTTCGGCCCATCCTGATGACGTCGCTGGCCTTCATCCTGGGCGTGCTGCCGCTGGTGCTCGCCAGCGGTGCGGGCTCGGCCAGCCAGCGCGCCATCGGCACGGGCGTGATGGGCGGCATGATCTCGGCGACGCTGCTGGCGGTGTTCCTGGTGCCGGTGTTCTTCGTCGTCGTGAGGCGCTTCTTCCCCGGCAGCGAGCGGCAACGCCGGCGCGACGCCCACGAGGGCGAGGACAACGGCGGGAGTGCCGCATGAAGACGACGTTCACCCTGATCGCAGCGACCGCGCTGCTCGCTGCCTGCGCCGGCCCCGAGCCCAAGCGCCCCACCGCGCCTGAAGCCGCCCAGGCGGCCCTGCCCACGCCCGCCTTCCCCAACGCCGGCGGCAGCGGGCCAGCCGCGGCCGAGCTGCCGTGGGCCCAGGCCTACCGCGGCGCGCGGCTGCAGCAGCTCATCCCGCTGGCGCTGGCCAACAACCGCGACCTGCGCATCGCGGCGCTGAACATCGAGTCGGCGCGCGCCACCGCGGCTGCGCGCGATGCCGACCTGTGGCCCACCGTCAATGTCGGCATCAGCGGCTCGCGCACGCCCACGGCGGCCGGCGGCATCAACAGCCTCTACCAGGCCGGCCTGCAGGTGTCGGCCTACGAGCTCGACGTGTTCGGCCGCCTGCGCGGCGTGAGCGCCGCCGCTGCCGCCCAGGTGCTGGCGGCGCAGTCGGCCCAGCAGGCGGTGCGCACCGCGCTGGTTGCGAGCGTCGCGAACGCCGAGATTGCGCTGCAGGCCGACGAGGCCCTGCTCAAGCTCACGCGCGAGACGGTGGCCACGCGCGAGCAGTCGCTGTCGCTGATCCGCCAGCGCTTTGACGGCGGCATCGCCGGCGAGCTGGACCTGCGCACGGCGGAGTCCTCGCTGCAGGCGGCCCGCGCGGCGCTGGCCCAGACGCAGCGCCAGCGCGCGCTCGACGAGAACGCGCTGGTGCTGCTGCTGGGCGGCCCGCTGCCGGCCGGCCTGCCCGCCCCCACGGGCGACCTCGCCGACTTCGAGCCCCTGGCCGAGCTGCCCGCGGGCGTGCCGGCCGAGGTGCTGACGCGCCGGCCCGACATCCGCCAGGCCGAGTTCGCTCTCACCGCGGCCGACGCCAACATCGACGCCGCGCGCGCCGCCTTCTGGCCGCGCATCACCCTCACCGCCAGCGCCGGCACCGCGAGCGGCCAGCTGTCGGGCCTCTTCAAGAACTCGGCCTGGAGCTTCGCGCCGCAGCTGGTGCAGCCGCTCTTTGACGCCGGCCGCAACCGCGCCAACCTGGCGGGCGCCCGCGCCACGCGGGACCTCGCGACCGCGCAGTACGAGAAGGCCATCCAGACCGCCTTCCGCGAGGTGGCCGACGGCCTGGCCGGCCGCGCGACGCTGGCCGAGCAACGCGCGGCGCTGGCCGCGCAGGTCGAGGCCGAGACGCGGCGGCTCAACGCGGCCGAGCAGCGCTATGCCGCCGGGGTGTCCAGCGCGCTGGACCGGCTCGACGCGCAGCGCTCGCTCTTCGCCGCGCAGCAGTCGCTCGTGCAGGTGCAGAGCCAGCGGGCGCAGAACCTCGTGACGCTCTACCGCGCCCTGGGCGGGGGCGGCTGAACGATGCGCGCCTGGCTCGTCGCCGCGGCACTCGCTGCGCTGCTGCCCGCAGCGCAGGCCCAGGAGACGCTGCGCGAGCGGCTCAAGGCCCGCATCGAGCAGCGCCGCGCCGAGCGTGGCAGCGAGGCGCCGGCTGCCCTGCAGGAGTTGCAGGTGCAGGGCCGCAAGGTGCTGGTGCACGTGCCGCCCACGCTGGACCCGGCACGGGCGGCGCCGCTGGTGCTGGCCCTGCACGGCGGCGGCGGCCACGCCGAGCACATGGCCGACGACAGCCACTACGGCCTGCAGAAGAAGGCCGACGAGGCCGGCTTCATCGTGGCCTTCCCCAACGGCTACAGCAAGCTGCCCGGCAGCAAGTTCGCCACCTGGAACGCGGGCGGCTGCTGCGGCGACGCGCGTGACCGCGGCAGCGACGACGTCGCCTTCGCCCGCGCCGTGGTGGCCGCCGTGCAGGCGCGCTGGCGCGTGGACGCCGGCCGCGTCTTCGCCACCGGCATGTCCAACGGCGGCATGCTGGCCCACCGCCTGGCCTGCGAGGCGGCCGACGTCTTCCGCGCCGTGGCCTCGGTGGCCGGCACGGATGCGACCGAGCGCTGCGCGCCGAGCCGGCCCATCTCGGTGCTGCACATCCACGCGCGGGACGACGACCACGTGCTGTTCGAGGGCGGCGCCGGCGCGGGTGCCTTCCGCGACACGAGCAAGGTGATGGCCTTCGTGTCCGTGCCGGAGACGGTGGCGCGCTGGGTCGCGCGCGACCGCTGCACGGCGCCAGCCCAGCGCACGCTCGACGTGCCCGGCGCCTTCTGCGAGGCCCACGCCGGCTGCGCCGACGGCCGCGAGGTGCAGCTGTGCGTCACCGAGACCGGCGGCCACTCCTGGCCCGGCGCGCCCACCGTGCGCCGCGGCAAACCCGGCGCCTCCACGGCGCTGAACGCCAACGACGTGATCTGGCGGTTTTTCGAGCGAGCCAGCGAGTGAGCTGGGCGCGCGCCCGGTCCGCCTTCCTGAGGGCCTTCTGTCCGCCCCATCTTGACAACGTTGTCTTCCCTCTTCAACAATCCATGAAAGCGCTTTCAATCATGTCGACCTCGCCGATCTCCCGCCGCGCCCTGACCGCCTCCCTGCTCGCCGCTGCCGGCCTCGCCGCCAGCCTGTCGGCCGCCGCGGCCGGCCCGCCCGCCATCTACGACGAAGGCGCCGACGCCAAGGCCGCCATCCAGGCCACGCTCGCCGATGCCGCCAAGGCCAAGGTGCCCGTGCTCGTCGTCTTCGGCGCCAACTGGTGCGGCGACTGCCGCATGCTGGACGCGACCTTCAAGAACGGCCCGAGCGCCCCGCTCATCGCCAAGCACTTCAAGGTCGTGAAGGTGGACGTGGGCCGCTTCGACCGCAACGTCGACATCGCCGAGGGCTACCGCGTGCCGCTCAAGAAGGGCATCCCGGCCGTGGCCGTGCTGTCGCCCGAGGGCAAGCTGATCTACGCCACGGAAGGCGGCGAGCTGGCTGACGCCCGCAAGATGGGCGACCAGGGCGTCTACGACTTCTTCACCCGCATCACCGCCAAGGCCCAGTGACCGCCCTGACTCACGCCTCCCGCGCCGTTCGGGCGCAGTTCTTCGTGTTGGGCGTGATGTTCGCGACCTGGGGCGTGCATGTGCCCACCGTGAAGGGCCACTACGGCCTGGGCGAGCAGGCGCTGGCGCTGGCCATGCTGGCCGGTGGCGTGGGCGCGCTGATGGCGCTGGCCCAGGCCGGGCGCATCGTCGGGCGCTGGGGGCCGGCGGCGGTGTCGGGGGCGATGGGCCTGCTGTGCTGTGCGGCCATCGCAGCGCTGCTGGCCTGGCCCGTGTATGGCGCGCTGCTGGCGGTGATGCTGGTCTTCGGCATCAGCGGCAGCCTGCTGGACGTGGCCATCAACACCGAGGCCACCGAGATCGAGCACCAGAGCGGCCGCCCGCTCATGAGCGGCTTTCACGGCATGTTCAGCCTGGGCGGCATGGCCGGCGCGGGCCTGGGCAGCGCGGCCCCGGCGCTGGGCTTGTCAGTACAGGGCCACCTCTTCGTGGCCACGGGGCTCGGGGCCGTCGTCTCGCTGCTGGCCAGCCGGGCCATGCTGCCCGTGCCCGCCCACCCCGGCGAAGCCAAGCACCCCTTGAGCCTGCCGCGCGGCCCGCTGCTGCTGCTGGGCGTGCTCGCGTCCATGGGCCTGATCGCCGAGGGCGCGATGTACGACTGGAGCGTGCTCTTCATGAAGCAGGAGCGCGACAGCACCGCCAGCACAGCGGCACTGGCCTATGCCAGCTTCAGCGGTGCGATGGCCGTGGGCCGCTTCGGCGGCGACTGGGTGCGCGCGCGCCTGTCGGGCACGGCACTCATGCGCGCCAGCGGCGTGCTCGCCGCCGCCGGCATGGCGCTGGCGCTGGCCGTGCCCTCCGCGGCCGTGGCGCTGGGTGGCTTCGCGCTCGTGGGCCTGGGGTTGTCCAACGTGGTGCCGGTGCTGTTCAGCGCGGCGTCCCGGGTGCCGGGCGTGTCGTCGGCGCACGGCATCGCGGCGGTGTCGGGCGTGGGCTACCTGGGCATGATGGCCGGCCCGCCGCTCATCGGGCTGGTGGCGGAGCACTCGTCGCTGACGGCGGGGCTGGTGGTGGTCGTCGTGTTCGCGGTGTTCATGGCCTTGTCGGCACGGCGGGCGATGCCGCAGGCTTGAGCTCGCCCGCCTGCAACTGGCGGGCCGCCACACGCTGCGCGGCCTGCACCTGCGCCGGGGTGAGGCCCAGGTCGCGCCCGGCCCGGCTGTCGGGCCCGAGGCCCTGCGGGTCGCGCCCCGTGAGGCGGCCGAAGATCACCAGCGCCTCCAGGTAACTGCCCCAGGGGCCGAAGTGATAGCTGTCCGGGCCCCAGAGGTTGACCTTGCCGGCGTCGATGCCGTCGAAGGGGTCGCGGTCGGCCACGCCCTCCTGCACGGCGCGCAGGGCCGCGTCGCCCACCGGCAGCACGCCCGCCACGCAGGCGGCGCGCTCGGCCGCCTGGGCGTAGGCCGCGCGCAGGTCGGCCTGCATGGCCTCCAGCGTCTGGCCACTCCAGCGGCCGCCGGGCGTGCGGTAGACCTGGTCGGCGCGAGCCCAGGTCTGCAGCAGGTAGACGCGCGCCGCGGGGTTCACGGCATGCACGGCTGCCTCCAGCTGGCCGGCGGCGGCAACGAAAGCCGCGGCATCGCCGGGCTTGCGCGGGTTGAGCGTGCTGTATTCCTGCAGCACGACCGCGTCCCAGGGGCGGGCGGTGATGAGGCTGCGTTTCTCGTCGAGGTGAAAGCGCAGGGTCTGCCCGCTCATGAGTTCGCTGGCCACCGACACCTGCAGCCCGGCTTCGTCGGCCAGTTGCTTGAACACACCCGGCACGCCGCCGTAGCCGGTGCCGTTGAGGTCGGTCACGGCGGCGGCGTTGTAGTGCAGCACCGGCGGCGCATGGCCATGCAGGAAGCTGTTGCCGACGAACAGGATGCGCTGCGGCGTGCCGGCCGCGGGCGGCGGCTGCAGGCTGCGGTCGCAGGCAGCGGGAGCAGCCGAAGAGGCCATGGCCGGCAAGGCCAGCAGCAGGAAGGCGAGACGGTGGGCAATCATGCGGTCAGTATGGCGACCTGACGGCGCCCCCACCATTCATGGCGCTGACGAGACGCTTCGGTCGCCCCCACTGCGGTTCGGTGGCATTGCCGGCGCAGGATGACCCCCGCTACCTAGAGTCCGCGGCTTCTTTGCCGGAGACACCCCATGCTCGATGACATCCGCCACTTCCTCCAGCAGTACTTCGATGTGCTGCAAAACCAGGACCTGCAACGCTTCGACCAGGTATTTCACCCGGCCTGCGTACTCTATTCCCAGCAGGACGACGTCACGGTCGTACGCCCTTTGGCCGAATACCGCCGCATGGTCGAGGCTCGCAAGTCACCTCAGGAAGGCGGGTACGGTCGCCAGGACGAGATCCTCATGCTGGACGTCCTGGCGCCAGACATGGTGCTGGCCAAGGTGCGGCTGCAGCTCTTCGACAACGTCATGGTCGATCACCTCAACCTGATGCGTGTCGACGGCCGGTGGCGCATCATGGCCAAGCATTTCTACCGGGCTGGCAGCGTCGCGCGCAACGCCTGACCGCGGCACAGCCGCTTGCCGCAAGCCGTGCCGACAGGGCAGGCGTCATGCCCGCCCGGCCGGCAGCTTCATCAGGCTTCTTCGGTCACGCCCAGTTCGGCGAGCAGGTCTTCCTTGCGGCTGGCGAGTTCCTCGCCCAGCGCGGCGAGGTCGAGGTCGGCCTTCTTCACCTTGGGGAACATCTCGCCCTCCTCTTCCTTCACGTGGTGGTCGATGTACTCGCCCAGCACCTTGACCTTGGCGTCGAAGTGGTCGTCCTCGGCGGGCGAGGAGGACCTGATCTGCGCGATGAGTTCCTTGGCACTCGCATGCTCGACGTCGGCCTCGTCGACGAGGTCGGCGTCCTCGCCCAGCGCGTCACGCGCAGCGGGGTAGAACAGCTCCTCCTCCACCGTCGCGTGCACGGTGAGCTTCATGCAGATCTGCTGCGCGATGTCGAGCTTCTCCTCGTCGTCGGCCTCGGCCTTCACGAGCTTCTCGTAGTCCTTGAACAGGGCCTTCACTTCCTTGTGGTCCTGCGTGAGCAGCTGGATGGCGTCGGCGGGGGCGCTCTTGCGGGCGGTGGTGGTCTTCTTGGTGGCGGTCATGGGGCGTACTCCGGGTGGCTAGAGGGGGGGCAACGGCCGGCCTGAAGAAGCTCGGGCACGGGGCCTGTCTTCCTGGCAATCGCCGTGCCCCGGGTGTCGATGACGGGTCAGATGGCCGGCGGGTCGGTCTCCCGCTCGGGGTGGCGGTGGCGGGCCAGGCCCTGCAGCAACGCGTCGGCGGCGGCGGCCGCCTCGGTGGTGCGCGTGATGCCGGGGTCGGCCTCACCCGTGGGCAGGGCCGCGGGCACGCCGGCCATGTCCAGCAGGTCGGCCCCCGTGCCAAGGGCCACGAGGGTCTTGCAGTGGCGGTACTGGTCGCGCACGGTCTCCAGCGTGTGGCCGTCTGCAGCCAGCTCGATCACCGCGCCGGCGCCGTCGGCCAGCATCAGGGCGTCGAACAGCACGCCGGGTTCGTTCTCCAGCGAGGCGTCGGCCTGCAGCGCGCTGCCGTCGCTCGTCTGCACCTCGCCGATGCGCGGTGCCACGAGGCGCGCGACGACGCCCGCGTCCAGCAGCCGCGCCTGCACCTCCAGCACCGCCTGCCCGGCCACGCCGTCGGCCACCAGGATGGCCACCTTGCGGCCGGCCACCGAGCCGTCACCCGGGCGGGCCGTCAGCGACAGCGTCGGCGAATGCTCGACCTCGGGCGTGACGGCCAGCGCCAGCGCGTGCGGCATCGCGTCGGGCAGGGGCATGTTGAGGCCATCGGCAACGGTGGCGGCAAGTTCCTCCGAGGCATTGCGCAACATCGACACCACGCGCTGGCGGATGGCAGGCACCGTCACCTTGCTCAGCTCGAAGCGGAAGGCCGCCGCGATGTGCGCCTGCTCGACGGGCGTCTGGCTGTTGAAGAAGAGCGCGGCCTGGAGGTAGTGCTCGGCAAAGAGCTCGGGCTTGGCCCGCACCTTGACCTGCTCCTCGCGAGACCGCAGCCGCGCGGCCACCGACACGAAGCCCTGCGCGGCGCCGGCCTGGAAGGGGCAGCCGCCCGACAGCGAGTTGGGCTCGTAGGCCACGCGCCCGCGGTGGATGGCCTGGCGGTGCATGCCGTCGCGCTGGTTGTTGTGCACCGGCACGACGGGCGCGTTGATCGGGATCTCGTGGAAGTTCGGCCCGCCCAGGCGGCTGATCTGCGTGTCCACGTAGGAGTGGATGCGCCCGGCCAGCAGCGGGTCGTTCGTGAAGTCCAGGCCCGGGATGATGTTGGCCACGCAGAAGGCGGCCTGCTCGGTCTCGGCGAAGAAGTTGTCGGGGTTGCGGTTGAGCACCATGCGGCCCACCGGCCGCAGCGGCACGAGCTCCTCGGGCACGAGCTTGGTGGCGTCGAGCACGTCGAAGCTGAAGCGCTCGGCCTCTTCCTCGGTGAAGACCTGCAGCGACAGCTCGTACTCGGGGAAGGCCCCGGCCTCGATGCGCTCCCACAGGTCGCGGCGGTGGAAGTCGGGGTCGGCGCCGGAGATCTTGACCGCCTCGTCCCACGCCAGCGAGTGCGTCCCGAACTTTGGGTTCCAGTGGAACTTCACGAAGACGGATTCGCCCGCGTCGTTCACCAGGCGGTAGGTGTGCACGCCGAAGCCCTGCATCGTGGCGTAGCTGCGCGGCAGCGCGCGGTCGCTCATCACCCACATCAGCATGTGGGTGGACTCGGGCATCAGCGAGACGAAGTCCCAGAAGGTGTCGTGCGCACTGGCGGCCTGCGGCATCTGGTGGTGCGGCTCGGGCTTGACGGCATGCACGAGGTCGGGGAACTTCATCGCGTCCTGGATGAAGAACACCGGCATGTTGTTGCCCACCAGGTCCCAGTTGCCGTCGTCGGTGTAGAACTTGACGGCAAAGCCGCGCACGTCGCGCGCGGTGTCCTTGGACCCGCGCTCACCGGCCACGGTGGAAAAGCGCACGAAGACCGGCGTGCGCTTGCCCGCCTCGCGGAAAGGCGCGGCGCGTGTCAGGTTGGTCAGGGCGTCATAGCTCTCGAAGTAGCCATGGGCGCCGGAGCCGCGCGCATGCACGATGCGCTCGGGGATGCGTTCGTGGTCGAAGTGGGTGATCTTCTCGCGGAGGATGAAGTCCTCCATCAGCACCGGGCCGCGCAGGCCGTCCTTCAGCGAGTTCTGGTTGTCGGCAATCGGCACGCCCTGGTTGGTCGTCAGGCGCTGGCCACCGCCGCTCACGCGCACGCGGTCCAGCGTCCCCGTGGTGGGGCTGGCGCCGTCGGCGGCCGCGCCGCCCGTCTTGGCAGAGGCCTCATGCTCCGACAGCGTGCTGCCGGTGGGCCGCGGCGAGCCGGGCGGCACCGTCTGGCCGACGCCGGGCGCCAGGCCGGCGGCCAGGCCGTGCTCGCCGGCCTTGGCGGTGTTGAAGGGCATGGCGGCCGCCAGGGCCTCGGTCTCGGCCATGCGGGCGCTGGCGTCGTCCCCCGGGGCGGCCGGGGCGGGGTGCGCGGGGCCGCTGTCGGTGTTGCGGGCGGCGGCCTTGGCGGGCGCGGTGGTCTTGCGGGGTGTGTTGGGCACGGGGGCCTCCTGGTCGACTGAATCTCCAGGGAGCGGCAATCGGGGTGCCCGGCCGGCGCTCTACAGTGGCGCTCCCGCCCTCTTGCCGGAGCCCGCCATCGACACCCCGCCCCGCCCTGTCAGCTTCCGCGAGGCGCTGCGCTTCTGGCTGCAACTCGGCTTCATCAGCTTCGGCGGGCCGGCGGGTCAGATCGCGCTCATGCACACCGAGCTGGTGGAGCGCCGCCGCTGGATCAGCGAGCAGCGCTTCCTGCACGCGCTGAACTACTGCATGGTGCTGCCCGGGCCCGAGGCCCAGCAGCTGGCCACCTACATCGGCTGGCTGATGCACCGCACCTGGGGCGGCCTGGCCGCGGGCGCGCTGTTCGTGCTGCCGTCGCTGGCCGTGCTCATCGCGCTGTCATGGGTCTACCTCGCCTTCGGCCAGCTGGCGGCCGTGGCGGGCGTGTTCTACGGGCTCAAGCCGGCCGTGACGGCGCTCGTCGTGCATGCCGCCCACCGCATCGGCACGCGAGCGCTCAGGAACCGCTGGCTGTGGGGCATCGCGGCGGCGGCCTTTGCCGGCATTGCGCTGGCGGGCCTGCCCTTCCCGGTGATCGTGCTGGCCGCAGCCCTCGTGGGTCATCTCGGCGGGCGCTGGGCGCCGGGTGTGTTTGCACCGGGCGGCGGGCATGGCGCGGCGCAGGCACGCCGCGGGCCGGCCCTCATCGACGACGACACGCCGACGCCCGCCCATGCCCGCTTCAGCCGCCGCGGGCTGCTGCGCGTGCTGGCCGCAGGCCTGGCCCTGTGGGCGGGCGCGATGGGCCTGCTGGTGCTGGCCAGCGGCTGGCAGGGCACCCTCACCCAGATGGGCGCCTTCTTCACGAAGGCCGCGCTGCTCACCTTCGGCGGCGCGTACGCGGTGCTGCCTTACGTCTACCAGGGCGCCGTGGAACACCACCAGTGGCTCAGCGGCCCGCAGATGATCGACGGCCTGGCGCTGGGCGAGACGACACCGGGCCCGCTGATCATGGTGGTGGCCTTCGTCGGCTTCGTGGGCGGCTGGACGAAGGCCCTCTTCGGCCCGGACGCCCTCTTCCTGGCCGGCGCGACGGCCGCCTGCGTCGTCACCTTCTTCACCTTCCTGCCGTCCTTCGTCTTCATCCTGGCGGGCGGGCCCTTCATCGAGTCCACGCACGGCAAGCTGCAGTTCACGGCCCCGCTCACCGCCATCACCGCGGCCGTGGTGGGCGTGATCCTGAGCCTCGCGCTGTTCTTCGCCGTGCACGTGCTGTGGCCGAAAGGCTGGCCCGGGCCCTTCGACGCCACCGCCGCGCTGATGGCGCTGGGCGCTGGCGTGGCGCTCTTCAGGTTCAAGCTGGGCGTGATGCCCCTGCTCGCGGCGTGCGGGCTGCTCGGCCTGGTGCTGACGCTGCTTCAGCACTGACCGACTGCCGGCGAGCTATGCCTTTTCTGCGCGCTGCCATCGCGCATCCGGATAGCGCGCAGCCGCTTCGCAACGCCTTCCGAAAACGCGATAGCTGAAGACCGAGAAGTCATATCTGGCGCATGTAACCGCTCCGTACCATCGTTTTCAGACGGCCCCGAGAGGGCCGTTGTCACTTAGAAAACGCCCGGAGACCCCATGCCCCACATCCCTCGCATCCCTCGCATCCCCCGCATCCCCTTCTCCCCGACCCGCCTGTGCCTGCTGCTGCAAGCCCTCGTGCTGCTGCCCGCCGCGGCGCAGACCACGGCTCCCACCGCGGGTGAGAGCGACGCCAAGACGCTGGACACCGTCGTCGTCAGCGGCATCCGCGCCTCGGTGCGCAAGGCGCTGGACACCAAGGAAGCGTCCAACAGCATGATCGAGGTGATCGCCTCGGAAGACATCGGCAAGCTGCCCGACACCACCATCGCCGAGTCGCTCGCGCGGCTGCCGGGCCTGTCCGCGGGCATCGACCGCGGCAATGCGAGCCAGATCGTCGCGCGGGGCCTGGGCCCCCGCTTCGTGGGCGCCACGCTCAACGGCCGCGAGTTCGCGTCCTCGGAGCCCGACCGTGCGGTGCGCTTCGAGATGTTCCCCGCCGAGTCGGTCTCGGGGGCCACCGTCTACAAGACGCAGTCGGCCGAGATCGTCGAGGGCGGCATCGCCACCACCATCGACCTGCAGACGGTCAAGCCGCTGGACTGGCGCGAGCGCACCCTCTCGCTCAAGGCCGACGCGCTGTACTACCAGCTCGGCCGCAGCATCCAGGGCGCCAAGACCTTCGCCCCGCGTGTGGGCGGCATCTACGTCGACCAGTTCGCCGACCGCAAGCTGGGCGTGGCCCTGGCCTTCAGCTACTACGACCAGCCCTCGCTCGAGGACCGCGTCGACAACTGGGGCTTCAACGACACGCATTCGGCCGACGTGACCGGCGACGGCAAGGTCGACAAGACGCCCTGGGGCTTCCAGAACAGCGTGAAGAAGGGCACCGACAAGCGCTCCAGCCTGCTCGGCAAGGTCGAGTACAAGCCCAGCGGCGACATCGCCCTCACGGCTGACGTGTACGCCGCCCGCTCCAACATCCTGGAGCCGCAGCTCGTGCACGTGCAGGGCAACCTCGGCAACTGGGACGGCTGGCAGAGCGGTTCCTACAGCAAGGTCACGACCGACAGCGGCTACGTGACCGGCGCCACCGTCTCCGGCGTGAACATGGACAACCTGAACGCGCGCTGGAAGCAGGACATGCGCAACTTCGCCGCCGGCCTGAACGGCAAGTTCAAGCTCGACGCCTGGCAGCTGGACGCCGACCTCGCCCGCTCCACCGCCAGCCGCGACACGATGTGGACGGCCGTGCAGATGAGCATGCTGCAGCCCGGCGCCGTGAACTGGAGCTTCCCGCGCGACGGCTGGATGACCTACGGCTTCAGCGCCGACACCGGCAACCCGGCCAACTTCTCCACCAACGTCTTCGAGCAGTGGGGCCCGAGCTACGCGGGCCGCCTGCACGACGCGCTGAACTCCCAGCAGCTCAACGCCAGCCGCGCCGTGGCCTGGGGTGACGTGAACAAGCTCAAGTTCGGCCTGCGCACCACGCAGCGCGAGAAGTCCTACAGCCAGGTGTCCTGGAACTACCCCAGCGCGGCCACCGTCCCGACCAGCGCCTTCCAGCGCGTGACGGTGGACGGCCGGCCCGATTTCATCGAGTTCGCCGAGGGCTTCGACAGCGCCGTGCCGAAGTACTTCGGCGCCGCAGCGCTGAGCGCCGACGGCCGCAGCCCGACGGCCAACGACCTCGTGCAGAACAACTGGCGCGCCAAGGAAAGCAGCGCCGCCGCCTTCGTGCAGGCCGACCTCAACGGCAGCACCTTCGGCGGCCTGAACTACCGCGGCAACGCCGGCCTGCGCGCCGTGCACACGCGCCAGACCGGCTACGGCATGGAGCAGCTCAACGGCGGCACGCCCACGCCTGTCTCCGACGGCACGCGCTACACGCGCTGGCTGCCCAGCCTCAACCTCATCCTGAGCCTGGACGCCGAAGACGTGAACCAGCTGCGCTTCGGCGTCTCGCGGGCGCTGTCGCGCGCGCCGCTGGACGTGATGAACGCCGCCCACACGGTCAACATCGACCCCAACGGCGTGAACCCCACGACCGTCTCCGGTGGCAACCCGCGCCTGAAGCCCATGATGGCCAACCAGGTCGACCTGACCTTCCAGCGCTACTTCGACAAGGACAGCCTCGTCTCCGTGGGCCTGTTCTACAAGCAGGTCAGCGACTACATCGGCATGGCCTCGGTCGCCGGCACCTTCAATGGCAAGGCCGCCTACTACACCCAGCAGGTCAACCGCGAGGGCGGCAACGTCAAGGGCGTGGAGCTCGTCTACCAGCAGGCCTTCACGCAGCTGCCCGCGCCGTGGAACAGCCTGGGCCTGATGGTCAACTACACCTACACCGACAGCAACATCCGCGAGAACGGCGACCGCAGCGGCGCGAGCTTCACGCCCATCGCCACCAACGGCCTGATGAAGAGCAACGGCGGGCTCACGCTCTGGTACGCGCGCAACGGCTTCGAGGCGCGCCTGGCGGCCAACCACCACTCCGCCTACAACCGCGCCCCGACGTGGGACTCCACCGCCTTCCAGCTCAACGGCGCGGAGACCTGGGTGTCGGCCAACGTGTCACAACAGCTCACCCCGCAGCTGCAACTGCGCCTGGGCGTGGAGAACGCGACCAACCAGCGCGTGACCTACACCGACCCCGTCAACCCCTGGCACCAGACCAACTTCCAGTTCGGCCGGCGCTTCAACGTGGGGCTGACCTACAAGCTCTGACCCGGTGACGCCCGGGGGCGGGCCCGTTAGCATGGGCCCGGCACCACCGCCCAGCTCCGCGCCGGCCCCCATGAAACACGCGCTCTTCACCGCTGCCCTCCTCGCCTGCGCCCTGGTCTGCTACGGGCTCGGGCTGGAGCGCGGCGGCCTGGCGTTGCTGGGCCTGGGGGCGGTGTGCGAGCTGTGGTTCTGGGTGCGGGTGGTGCGCCGCTAGGCGGGCGCAGCCCCAGCGCACTTGCCACGGTCGCCCGCCAGGCATACCGTACGTGGGCCACCTCCCAGGATCCCACCCATGCCCGACTACCTCGACACCTACGTCGACGAAGCGCACCTGCAGACCTACCAGGGCGCCGACTTCGACGAGGTCTGCCTCGCGGGCCCGGACGGCTCGCTCGGCGAACGGGTCTGGCGCTGGACGCGCCGCCAGGATGACTTCTCCAAGGCCAGCTGGCTCCGCCTCATCGTGGCCGTCGACGACGCCCACTCACCCGCCGCGGTGACTCGCGTGCGGGACGTGCTGCAGCCGACGCCGCCGGCAAGCCCAGGGCGGCCGGTCTGGCGGCATTGAGCATGGAGGTCGGGGCGCGGTGGGCCCGATGCAGGGAATCGACGTCGATCCACTTCGTCGCATCGCGCATGACCGCATCTTGCGACCACGCATCAACTTCGAGAGTGCGCGGGCTTCCTATCGGTGCTCAACGCAGCCATCCAGGGGAGCGACGCGGCCCCCATCACTTCCGAAGCACCCGCCAGACAGGGCTTGACCTGAGCAGATGCGCGGTCAGCGCCCGCCGACGCGCCACGATCATCTCGAAACTACAAGGGCTTCCCCGTCCGTCAAGCAAAACGAATCCCTGATGGCCCGCTTTGCGGGCCATTTCTTCATCTGCATTCCCTTCAAGACCTTCAACCGTGGCCTCGGCGGGCGCTGGCGAGAACAACAAGGTGCGGACTGG
>JAEUPJ010000008.1 GCA_016790285.1 Roseateles sp.
GCAAGTTCGCGGTGCAACTGCCTGCCGAAGCGCAAACCCTCCACGACATCTTGGCCGAGATGGCGACGCGATACCCAGACCTTGCCCCTGAGGTGATCTACGCATAGTCGGCCGCCTTGGGGGATAGCCGGACGCTTACGCCACAAGTCCCTGCTGGGCGGTGGATCGGCTACCGGCACTTCCCGCAAGCCCGGAACTCCTGCGGCCAGCACCTTGGGCAAGACCGCCAGGCCGCCACCTTCTGCGCAGTGGCGCGCCTGCGCTTCCCGCGCGTTGCTGGTGAAGGTCACTCTCCCTCGAGGGAACTCTTCTTTCAGCCACAGAACATCCGGAAAGTGCTCGAAAGCGCCGTTCATCGTGATGAGTTCGACGGCTGTCCCGGCACGGGGGTACTGCTTGGGCATCGTTTCCGCGCAGTACAGGCCGTACCGGATTTTGCTGAACCTGCGCTGTTTGACGCCCGCCTCATGGAAGGGCGCAATTCGCAAGGCGATGTCTGCCTCCCTGTGGGTCAAGCTGATCTGCCGTGAATCGGTGAGCAACTCGACGGCCACCCCCGGGTGGCTGCGCCTGAACTCAGCGATCCAGCGCGACAAGACCCGAGCACCGAACCAGTCGGAGGACGCCACGCGGATCTGCCCCTGGAGTTCTGCACTGGCACCCTCGAGTTGACGCTCCATGGCCAGGAACTCTTCCTCCGCGCGGAGGGCGTGTGGCAGGAGCAAGAGGCCCTCGTCGGTCAGGGCGAAGCCGCTTCCCGTTCGCTGAAAGACCTTCTGGCCAAGCGCCATCTCCATGGACCTGAGCCTTCGGCTCAGGGTGGGCTGACTGAGACCCGTCAGCCCCGCCGCCCCCGTCAGCGTCCCGGCCCGGTGGATGGCCAGCATCAGCCGCACGTCATTCCATTCAATGCTATTCATTTTTGCAATTCAAGCATGCGGCGCCATGCATCGACAACTGAATGGGCGGCAACCACACTGAAGACATCCCAACCCAAGGATGCAAGACATGACCACCGTTCCCACCACCCTTGCCGCGACGATGAACGTCGCCGTGGCCCCCAGCGCAGGCGCTGACCTGATGCTCCAGATGCGCCCCTTGCCCGAGCTGGCCCCGGGCGATGTGCTCGTCCAGGTGCGCGCCGCAGGCATCAATCCGCTGGACGGGAAGATCCGCGCCGCACAGGCCGGCCACGCGCAGCAGCCACTGCCGTCGACCCTCGGCATTGACATGGCAGGCGTCGTGGTCGCCGTCGCCCCGGACGTCACGTCCTTCGCCGTGGGAGACGACGTGTTCGGCATGGTCGGCGGCGTTGGAGGAAACCAGGGCACCATCGCCGAGTACATCGCCGCGGATGCCCGCCTGTTGGCCATCAAGCCTGCCGCGCTCAGTTGGCAAGAAGCCGCCGTCTTGCCGCTCGTCTTCATCACCGCCTGGGAGGGTCTGGTGGACCGTGCGAAGGTCAAGGCGGGTGACAAGGTCCTCGTGCACGGTGGCGCAGGTGGCGTGGGCCATGTGGCGATACAGATTGCCAAGGCATTCGGCGCCGAGGTCTGGGCGACAGGCACGGCTGCGCAACGCGGTGTGATCGAGCAGCTGGGAGCGAATGCCATCGACTACGAAGCCGAGACGCTCGAAGACTACGTCGCTCGTGCGACTGACGGCGAGGGATTCGACGTGGTCTACGACACGGTGGGCGGGAAGACCATTGACGTGTCGTTTGCGGCCGCTCGGGTCTACACGGGCCACGTGGTGACTTCGCTGGGTTGGGGCACCCATTCCCTGGCGCCGCTGTCCTTCCGCGGCGCGACGTACTCAGGCGTCTTCACGCTCCTGCCCCTGCTCACGGGCAAGGGCCGGCGGCATCACGGCGAGATCATGATGGCGGCTGCGAAGTTGGCTGCCGACGGCCGACTTCGACCGCTCCTGGCGCCGCAGAGCTTCAGCCTGGCCGAGGCCAATGAGGCATTCGAGCAAATGGCGTCGCGCGACAACGTGGGCAAGGTTGCGATCACCGTCAGCGCCTGACGGGCACCGCATCACCGGACATTTCGGTAGACCTCATTGAACTCGTCTACCGGGTTTCGGTCAGCGGCAGGACACGCCGCCCTCACCTCACGCCACCTCGCTCACACCGCCGCTTCCAGCACCGCGCGGCTGACGGCCAGCGTCACGTCGCCGTGCTCGCCGAGCTCCGTCATGCCATGCGCCTCCAGCTTGGCGAGGATCGCGTCCAGCTTGGGCTCGCGGATGCCGTGGCCTGACAGCTGCGTGGGCACGCCCATGCGCTCGAAGAAGCCGCGCGTGGCCTGGATGGCGGCGTCGATGCGGGCGTCGTCGCTGCCCTCGCGCAGGCCCCACACGCGCTCGGCGTACTGCAGCAGCTTGGCGCGCTTCGGTTCGCGGCGTGCGGCCAGCATGGCGGGCAGCACGATGGCCAGCGTCTGGGCATGGTCCAGCCCGTGCACGGCCGTGATCTCGTGGCCGAGCATGTGGGTGCTCCAGTCCTGCGGCACGCCGGCGCCCAGGTAGCCGTTGAGCGCCATCGTGGCCGCCCACATCACGTTGGCGCGGGCCTCGTAGTCTTCCGGCGCGGTCAGCAGCTTGGGGCCTTCCTCGATCAGGGTCAGCAGCAGGCCCTCGGCCATGCGGTCCTGCACCTTGGCGTTGACCGGGTAGGTGAGGTATTGCTCGATGGTGTGCACGAAGGCGTCGACCACGCCGTTGGCGGTCTGCCGCGGCGGCAGGCTGAACAGGGTGCTCGGGTCCAGCACGGCAAAGCGCGGGAAGACCCTCTCGGAGCCGAAGAAGAGCTTGTCGCCCGTCTCGCGGCGGCTGATGACGGCGCCGGAGTTCATCTCGGAGCCGGTGGCGGCCAGCGTCAGCACCACGCCCAGCGGCACGGCGGACTTGACCTTGCCCTGGCCGGTCAGCAGCTCCCACGGGTCGCCCTCGTAGGGCATGGCGGCGACGATGAACTTGCTGCCGTCGGCCACGGAGCCGCCGCCGACGGCGAGCACGAAGTCGATGCGCTGCTCACGGCCCGTGGCCACGGCGCGCATGAGGGTGGCGTAGTCGGGGTTGGGCTCGATGCCACCGAACTCGACCACCAGCCGCTCGCCCAGCGCCTCGCGCACCTGGGCCATCACACCATTGGCCAGCACGCTGCCGCCGCCGTACGTGACCATCACGCGGCTGCCGGCGGGCACCTGCTTGGTGAGGCTGGCGATCTGGCCCTGGCCGAAGAGGACGCGGGTGGGCACGTAGAGATTGAAGTTGTTCATGAGGGATGCGGGTCGGTCGTCGAGGACGGGATGATGGCGAACCTCAACTGGGGGCAGACGCCCCGCGCACAAGCCCCCATTCAGCCCGGTCCTGCGCGCCGGGCGGCCCCGCCTCAATCCTTCAGGCCCGCACGCCAGGCCCGCTCCGCGGCCTCGAACAGTGAGGGCCCCGCCAAGACCGCCGGTGTGGCGGCCAGGCGCAGCCAGTCCAGCGTGTCATGGTGGCTGCCTGGCAGCCCCTCGGCGCTGCGCTCGGCCACCAGCCAGGCGTGCAGCCGGGCGTAGAGCTCGGGGTGGCGCTCGCGGGTCCAGGCCAGGCCGACCAGGTCGCCGAAGGCCTCCTCGCGGCGCGTGGAGCGCATGTCGAGCCACGCCTGCTGCAGGGCGGGGCTGAGGCTGGCGGGCGCGCGGGCCGCCACGAAGCCGGCCGGCATGCCATGCCAGGCACCGTCGAGGTAGCGCACGCAGTGGCCCAGTTCGTGCGCCGCCATCAGCTCCAGGGCAGGGCCGACGAGCGCGGGGTCGAGGGCATCGAGCTGGCGCTGCGCCTCGGCGTTGCCGCGTGTGGACAGCACCAGCTTGCAGCGCCCCTCCACGAAGCCCAGCGCCAGCGGCGCCATGCCGGAGGCGTCCTGCGGCTGCACGACGACATCCAGCGGCAGCGACAGCACCTGCCGCGCATGCACCACCACGGGCGCGATGCCCTGCAGCCAGCGCATCTCCAGCGGGTTGAGGTCGGCGGCGGGCGCCGTCAGCGGCCATGCGGTCGCCACGAGGAAAGACAGGGCAAGGGACAGACGGCGCAACACGACGGACACTCCTTGCCATCCATCTTCGGGCGGCAGGCCGCCGCGCTGAAGGTGGCGCCCGATGCCAACCGTGAACTATGCGGCCCCGAGCGGCCCCAAGGTGTATCCATGAAGACGATGCGCGACCTGATGACCCCGCCCGCCCACATCCAGGGCCGGGTCGAAGCCCTCGTCGTGCGTGGCCAGCCGCGCGAACGCGCCCGCACCGTCGAGCAGACCGTGGCCCTGGCCGGCATCGGCCTGGCCGACGACCGCCTCGGCCGGCGCGGCGAGGCGGAGCTCTCCACGCGCCAGGTCACGCTCATCCAGCAGGAGCACCTGCCCCTGATCGCGGCGTTCGCGCGCAGCGGCCCGCTGGACCCGGTGGACCTGCGCCGCAACATCGTCGTCTCGGGCATCAACCTGCTGTCGCTGAAGAAGGCCCGCCTGCGCGTGGGCGAAGCGGTCGTCGAGATCGTCGGCCCGTGCGCGCCCTGCTCGCGCATGGAGGAGGTCATCGGGCCGGGCGGTTATGCCGCGATGCGCGGCCACGGCGGCATGACGGCGCGCATCCTGGAGGGCGGCGTCATCCGCGTCGGCGACGCGGTGAGCGTGGGCTAGGCGCGGCTGCGCGCGCGCTCCACCACCCGCTGCGCACTGGTGGCGGCGCTGCACTGCTCGCGCAGGAACTCCGCCAGGCGCGGCTGCTGGCTGAAGGCCACGTTGAAGCGCAGGTGGCGGTCCGCCGCGCCGTCGGCCGCGAAGGTCGCGCCGCGCACCAGCAGGATGCCGCTGCGAAACGCCTCGCGCACGACGCTGTCCACGTCCACCCCGGCCGGCAACGCGCCCCACAGGAAGAGGCCGCCCTCGCCCGGGTGTTCCAGTTGCACGCCGGCCTCGCGCAGCTGCCGCGACGCCGCCACGCGCGCGGCCGCCAGACGCTGCTGCAGCCGGTCCAGGTGCTTGCGCCAGCGGCCGGCGGCCAGCACCTCCAGCAGCACGCATTCGTTGAGCGCCGAGGTGGTCAGCACGGAGACGATCTTCTCGCGCATCAGCGCGCGGATGTGCGCGGGCTCCGCCGCCATGTAGCCCAGGCGCAGCGCCGGGCTCATCGCCTTGCAGACGCTGGAGTAGTAGATGACGCGCCCCAGGCCCGAGAGCTGCGCCAGCCGCGTGGGAGAGCCCGGGTGGAAGTGGCCCTGCACGTCGTCCTCGGCGATCAGCAGGTCGTGCCGCTCGGCCAGCATCAGCACGCGGTGCAGGTTGGCCGCGGTGCTGCCCCAGCCCGTGGGGTTGTGCAGCACGCTCTGCAGGAAGAGCAGGCGCGGGCGGTGGCGGGCGCAGGCGGTGTCCAGCGCCTCCAGGTCGATGCCGTCGGGCCGGCGCGGCACGGGCACCAGCGTCACCCCGGCCTGGCGCAGGCGGTCGAAGAGCAGGAAATAACCGGGCGTCTCCACCGCCACCGTGTCGCCCGGGCGCAGGAAGGCGCGGCAGATGAGGTCGATGGCCTGGGTGCCGCCGTAGGTGGTCAGCACGCGGCTGGCGTCCACCGCCATGCCTTGGCTGCGCAGCATCGTGGCCAGGCGCTCGCGCAGTTCGGGCAGGCCCTGGGGCGGGCAGCGCGAGGCCATGCCGGCGCTCGCCCGCGCCAGGCCCCGCTGCACGGCGGCCGCGGGGATGGCGTCCTCCAGCCAGGTGGCCGGCAGCGCGCCACTGCTGGCCAGCAGCACGCCGGCCTTCTGGTCGTTGGCCTGCTGGGCGAGCCACACGGCCTCCTGCTCCTCGCCGGCCTCCACGCGGCTGGCGTCGGGCATGGCGTCGGCCGGGCCGTCGTTGACGAAGAAGCCTGCCGTGCCGCGCGAGTCCACCAGGCCCGCGGCCACCAGCCGGTCGTAGGCGACGACCACCGTGTTGGGGCTCACGCCCAGGCGCTGCGCGAGCTGGCGGATGGAGTTCAGGCGCGCACCGGGCGGCAGCTGGTGCGAGGCGATGAGGCCGTGCAGGCGCTGCTCGATCTGGTCGGCCAGCGGCGTGGGGGAATCGCGGTCCAGCGAGAACATCAGCGCATCAACGACAGGGCGAGCAGCACGAGGGAGGCGGCCATGATGACATTGAAGGCACGCCGCCGCGCGGGGCTGGACAGGAAGCGCCCGATGCCCGTGCCGAACAGCGCCCACATCGAGATGCACGGAAAGCCCACCACCGCCCCCAGCCCGCTCACGAGCAGCGCACCCGGCAGCAGGCCGATCTGCGTGGGCATGAACACCGACGCCACCGTCACCGCCCGGATCCAGCTCTTGGGGTTGACCGCCTGGAACAGCGCCGCGCGCGCAAAGCCGAGCTGCTCGGGCGGGCGGCCGAGCGCGACCTGCGCGCCCGCCAGCCGCCAGGCCAGCACCAGCATGTACAGCGTGCCGGCCAGCTTGAGCGCCGCATGCAGCGCGGGCCAGGCCACGAAGAGCGCGCCCAGGCCCAGGCAGGCGGCCAAGGTCAGCGTGGCCACGCCGCAGACCATGCCGAGGATGGCCGGCACCGTGCGCCGGTAGCCGTGGTGCGCACCGCTGGCCACCAGCATCATGTTGTTGGGGCCGGGCGTGCCGGACATCAGTGCGCAGTAGCTCAGCAGGGGCAGCAGCTCGTTCATGGCGTCCATTGCAGCCGGGCCGCGCCCGTGCGTGAAGCTACAGCGGCCCGTGCCGGCGCCCGCGCTGTATCAGTGCGGCGACCCACACAATGCCGGCATGACCCGTCTTCGCCACGCCGCCGCGTTCGCCCTCGCGGCCTTCGCCACCACGGCAGCCGCCGCCGCCCACGCCGAGCCGCCGCCCTACCGCACGCAGGGCCAGTGCGACGGCCTGCCGGCCATCACCTCCCTCAAGGTCGCCGCCGGGTTCTGCCTGGCCGTGGCCGCCACCGACCTCGGCCGCCCGCGCGGCGTGCTGGCACTGGACGCGCAGCGCCTGCTCGTCACCGACATGGGCAACTGGAACAGCGGCCGCGGGCGGCTGCTGCAGCTCACGCGCGAGCCGGGCCAGCCGTTTCGCGTGACGGTGCTGCTGAACGGGCTGGACCGCCCCCACGGCCTGCGCCTGGACGCGCAAGGCCGCGTGCTGCTGGCCGAGGCGCACCGCATCAGCCGGGTCGAGCTGCCCGCCGGCCAGCCGGCCCGCCTGCAGCCCTTCGTCACCGGGCTGCCCACGCAGGGGCGGCATCCGCTGAAGTCCTTCGTCGTGGACGCCAGCGGCGCGCTGCTCGTCAACCTCGGCGCGCCGAGCGACCACTGCGAGGCCATGGACGGCGTGCCCGCCGGAACGCCCCAAGGCTGCACGCAGACCGGCGGGCCGCAGTCGCAGGCCGCCGTCTGGAAGTTCACGCCCGGCGCCGACCCGGCCCAGCCCTGGGTGGGCAAGCCGCTGGCCTGGGGCCTGCGCAACAGCATGGGCCTGGCCCTGCACCCGGCCAGCGGCGCGCTGTGGCAGGCCGAGAACAGCCGCGACAGCCTGCCTGGCGAGACCTACGACAAGGCCAGCCCGCCCGACGAGCTCAACCTCGTCGAGCCCGGCCGGCACTACGGCTGGCCGCACTGCAGCGGCCGCGACGTGCTCGACACCGCCTATGGCGAGCGCAGCTGCGACGCCTTCACGCCCCCCGTGAAGCTCATCCCCGCGCATGCCGCACCGCTGGGCATGCTCTTCTACGGCGACGCCGCCCCGGCCGCCTGGCGGGGCGCCCTCGTGATGGCCTGGCATGGCTACCAGCCCAGCGGCCACCGCCTGATGGCCTGGCGCTTCGACGCCCGCCACCAGCCGGTGGGCAACGCGCTGCCGCTGATCGACGGCTGGCGCGCGCAGGCCGGCAAGCACCCGATGGGCGCGCCGGTCGACCTGGCCCAGGACGCGCGGGGCCGCCTCTGGATCACCGAGGACCGCAACGGCAGCCTGCTGGTGCTGGTGCCGCGCTGACGCCGCACTGAAGCTGACCACGCCGCCATGGACTCGCTGATCGCCGCTGCTGCCCGCGCGCTGGCCGGCGGCGACGCGCTGGCCGCGCTCAAGCACGTGGCGCTGCGCGACGACCCGCCGGCCCTGGCCCTGCGCGGCATCGCCATGGCGCAGCTGGGCGAGCTGCCGCGCGCGCGGGAGCTGCTGCGGCGCGCCGCGCGCGGGTTCGGCGAGCACGAGCCCCTGGCGCGGGCACGCTGCGTGGTCGCCGAGGCCGAGGTTGCGCTGGCGCTGCGCGACCTGGGGGCACCCACGCTCGCACTGGGCGCCGCCACGGCCACGCTGCAGGCGCGCGGCGACACGGCCAACGCGGTGCACGCCCAGCTCGTGGCCGCCCGGCGCGCGCTGCTGCTGGGCCGCCTGGACGACACCGCCGCGCTGCTGGCGCCTCTGCAGGCCGCCCCGCTGGCGCCGCTGCAGGCCGCGGTCGCGGCGCTGGCCCGGGTGGAGCTGGCGCTGCGCCGGCTGCAGCTCGATGCCGCCGAGGCCGCACTGCAGCAGGCCGTGCAGGCCGCCGCCCAGGCGCGCGTGCCGGCCCTGCAGGCCGAGGTGGCTGACGCCGGCGCCGCACTCGGCCAGGTGGCGGCACGCCGTTGGCACGCGGGCGGGTGGCAGCCCCTGCGGCTGCGCGACGTGGCGGCGCTGCGGGCCTCGGGCGAGCTCGTGGTGGACGCCTGCCGGCACCTGCTGCACGCGGGCGACTGGCAGCTGCCGCTGGCGCGCCGCCCCATCCTCTTCGTGCTGCTGCGCGTGCTGGCCGAGGCCTGGCCGGGCGAGGCGCCGCGCGAGGAACTCATCGCCCGGGCGTTTCGCCTGCGCGAGCCCGACGAGACCCACCGCGCCCGGCTGCGCGTGGAGATCGGCCGCTTGCGCCGGCTGGTGGCGCCGGTCGCGGCCCTGGTCGCCACGCCGCGGGGCTTTGCGCTGCAGCCGCTGGGCAGGCGGGCACTGGCCGTGATCGCCCCGCCCGTGGAGGGCGAGGCGGGCGAGCTGATGGCCCTGCTGGCCGACGGCGCGGCCTGGTCGACCTCGGCGCTGGCCCTGGCGCTGGGCGAGAGCCAGCGCAACGTGCAGCGGGCGCTGGCCGAGCTGCAGGCCGAGGGCCGCGTGCGCGCCGTGGGCCAGGCCCGCGCGCGCCGCTGGGTGGCGCCGCCGCTCACCGGATTCACGACCCTCTTGTTACTCCCCGCTGCGCTGCCGTCTGGCTAAGGTGCAGGCCTCGACAGGAGAGACCGCCATGAGCACCCAGCCCGCAGAGATCGTTCGCGAATACGGCCCCTTCGACGGCACCGACCGCGTGGCCGGCGTCACGCACGACGGCCGCCACGTGTGGGCCGCCACCGGCCAGGCGCTCGTCGCCTTCGACCCCGCCACCGGCCAGGAGCAGCAGCGCCTGCAGCGCCCCTGCGACGCGGGCACCGCGTTCGACGGCCGCTACCTCTACCAGCTCGCCGAGGCGCGCATCGACAAGATCGACCCGGCCACCGGCGAGGTGCTGGCTTCCATCCCCGCGCCCGGCCAGGGCGGCGACTCGGGCCTGGCCTGGGCCGAGGGCAGCCTCTGGGTGGGCCAGCACCGCGGCCGCAGGATCCACCAGATCGACCCCGAGACCGGCGCCATCCGCCGCAGCATCGAGTCCAACCGCTTCGTCACCGGCGTGACCTGGGTGGCCGGCGAGCTCTGGCACGGCACCTGGGAAGACGAAGCGAGCGACATCCGCCGCATCGACCCCGCCGACGGCACCGTGCTGCAGTGCCTGCAGATGCCGCCCGGTGTGGGCGTGAGCGGCCTGGAGTCCGACGGCGCCGAGCTCTTCTACGCCGGCGGCGGCGGCAGCGGCAAGGTCCGCGCCGTGCGCCGCCCCACCCGCGCACGCGGCTGAACGTCCCCTGACGCGACGGACCGCCCGCCCTGCGGGTGGCGCTGCCGCATGCCCTGTTCCCACCCACCCCACCCTGGAGATGCCATGAACCACCCCACCGTCACCCGCGACCAATGGCTGGCCGAACGCCGCGCCCTGCTGGCCCGCGAGAAGGAACTCACCCGCCTGCAGGACCGCATCGCCGAAGAGCGCCGCGCCCTGCCCTGGGTGCGCCTGCGGCAGGACTACGTGCTCGACACGCCCGCCGGCCCGCGCCGCCTGGCCGAGCTCTTCCAGGGTCGGCGCCAGCTGCTCGTGCAGCACTTCATGTTCGGCCCCGGCTGGGAGCAGGGCTGCAAGAGCTGCTCCTTCATGGCCGACCACCTCGACGCCATGGCGCCGCACCTGGCGCAGCGCGACATCGCCCTGCTCGTCGTCTCGCGCGCCCCGCTGGCCGAGATCGAGCCCTTCCGGCAGCGCATGGGGTGGCGCTTCACGTGGGCGTCGTCACACGGCAGCACCTTCAACCGCGACTTCAACGTCAGCTTCGCCCCGCAGGACCGCGTGGACGGCGCCGTGTTCTACAACTTCGAGATGCGGCCCTTCCCGGCCGAGGAGGCGCCGGGCATCAGCATCTTCTGCAAGGACGACGCGGGCGAGGTCTTCCACACCTACGCCACCTTCGGCCGCGGCGTGGAAGTGATGATGGGCACCTACGGCCTCATCGACCTCACGCCCCGCGGCCGCGACGAAGCCGGGCTGGACCACACGATGGCCTGGGTGCGCCACCACGACCGCTACGAGGCCGATGCCGCCCCGGCGCCCGCCGCCTGCTGCGCGGCGCGGGGTTGAGCCATGGCGGACGCCTGGTGGCCGTGGCTCGCCGTGGCCGGCGCGGGCGCCCTGCACGGGCTCAACCCGGCCACCGGCTGGGCGCTGGCGGCCTGCGCGAGCGACCCGCGCCGGGTGCTCGCGCCCCTCGCGATCGGGCACCTGGCGACCGTGGCCGGCCTGGCGGCCGTCGTGGCCTTGGCCGGCCCGGTGCCCACCGGGGCCTGGGCCGCGGGCTGCGCCGTGCTGCTGGCCGTCGCGCTGCTGCGCCGCCGCGGGCGGGCGGGGCTGGCGCTGTGGTCGGGCCTCGTCACGGCCCTGCACGGCAGCGGGTTGATGCTGGTGCCGGCCCTTGTGCCGCTGTGCCTGGGCAGCGCGCCGGCCCGCACCCTCACGGCCTCGGGCTCGGTGGCGGTGGCCCTGGCCGCCTGCGCCTTGCACCTGGCGGCCATGCTGGCCATGACGGTCGCGCTGGCATGGCTGGCGCGGCGCGCCGGCCGGCGGTGGATTCCTATACTCGACCGCCATGAGTGCCACGCCCGCCCCAGCCCCAGCCCCAACCCCAGCCCCCGCCGATGAACTGAGCGCCGTCGTCGACGCGCTGCGCGCCGCGCGCCGGCAGTGGCGCGAGGCCCACCGCCGCGGCAGCGACGGCCGCGAGCTGCCTTCGCGCGAGCTGCTCGCGGGCATGGTGCAGTGCCTGTCGGGCGCGCTCTTCCCGATGCGGCTGGGCCCGCCCACGCTGCGGCCCGAGAACGAGGACTTCTACGTCGGCCACACGCTCGGCGCGGCCATGACGACGCTGCGCCAGCAGGCCGCGCTGGAGTTGCGCCACGACGCCCGCCAGCGCGGCGAGGAGACACCGGCCCACGACGCCGGCGAGCTGGCCCACCGCTTCCTGCGCACGCTGCCGCGGCTGCGCGTGCTGCTGGACAGCGACGTGCTCGCCGCCTACCAGGGCGACCCCGCCGCGCGCAGCGTCGACGAGGTGCTGCTGTGCTACCCCGGCCTGCGCGCCCTCATCAGCCACCGCATTGCCCACGAGCTCTACGGCCTGGGCCTGCCGCTGCTGGCGCGCGTGGTGGCCGAGCTGGCCCACGCGGAGACCGGCATCGACATCCACCCCGGCGCCACCATCGGCAGCGGCTGCTTCATCGACCACGGCACGGGCGTCGTCATCGGCGAGACGGCCATCCTCGGCCAAGGTGTGCGCATCTACCAGAACGTGACACTCGGCGCCAAGAGCATCCCGACCGACGGCGACGGCCTGGCCGTCAAGGGCCAGCCGCGCCACCCGGTGGTGGAAGACGGCGTCGTCATCTACGCCGGCGCCACCGTGCTCGGGCGCGTCACCATCGGCCGCGGCTCCATCATTGGCGGCAACGTGTGGCTCACGCGCAGCGTGCCGCCGGGCAGCGTCGTCACGCAGGCCGACTCAGTCGGCTGCGGCTGACTTCTCCTTGGACGCGTCCAGGCCCAGCCAGCGCGCCAGCGGGGCGAGCGTGGGGCCCTGCACCAGCAGCGACAGCAGCACCACGACGAACGCCACGTCGAAGAAGCGCCAGCCGTCCGGCAGCCCGGCGAGCACCGGGTAGGTGGCCAGCACGATGGGCACCGCGCCGCGCAGGCCCGACCACGCCACGAAGCACTGCGCCCGCCAGCCAAAGCCCAACGGCGCCAGGCACAGCACCACGGCCAGCGGCCGCGCGACGAACATCAGCCCCGCCGCCATCGCCAGCGCCGGCCCGATGAGCCGCCACACCTCGTGCGGCGTGACGAGCAGGCCCAGCAGCAGGAAGAGCACCGCCTGCGCGAGCCAGGTGTAGCCGTTGAGCCCCGGCAGGCTCATGACGGCCGGGCGCTCGGCGCGGTGGCGCATCAAGAGCCCCGCGATGTAGACGGCCAGGAAGCCCGAGCCGCCGCTGCGGTTGGTCACGGCGAACAGCAGCAGGCCGAGGGCCGCCATCAGCAGCGCGGCCAGGCCGTCGTGGTCGTCCGCCAGCGGCAGCCGCCGCACCCACCAGGCCGCCAGCATGCCGCCCACGCCGCCGAACACCACGCCCAGGCCCAGCTGCCCGGCCAGCAGCGGCAGCAGGTCCGCGAGGCTGCGCACCTCGTCCCCGCCGGGCTGGCCGAGCGGCGTGAGCCAGGCGATGAGCCCGAGCGTCAGCACCATGGCCATGGGGTCGTTCATGGCCGACTCCACCTCGATGGTGGCCGACAGCCGCGGGGCGAGCTTGAGCCGGCTGGCGCTGAACTGCGCGAACACGGCCGCCGCGTCGGTGGACGACACGGCCGCGCCCAGCAGCAGCCCCTCGGCCCAGGGCACGCCCAGCACCACCCGCGCGAAGGCCGCGACGATGAGGGCCGTGAGCGCCACGCCGACCGTGGCCAGCAGGCCCGCAGGCACCATGCCCCGGCGCACGTCTTCCCAGCGCGTGCGCAGCCCGCCGTCGAAGAGGATGAGGGCCAGCGCCAGGTTGCCCACGTTGACGGCCAGGCGGTGGTTGTCGAACGACAGACCCAGCGGGCCGTCCACGCCGGTGAGCATGCCCACGCCCATGAAGACGAGCAGGTGCGACAGCCCGAAGCGGTGGGTGTAGAGCGCGCCGGCAATGGCCAGCAGCACGAGCGTGGCGATCGCCGCGGTGAGCAGTTCGGGGCCGGCGGCGACGCTGTGCAGCATGCTCAGCCCGCCGCGGCGGGCACCATGTCGGGCGCGTCCGGCGTGGCACCGGAGCGGGGAGCGGGTGCAGCGCCGGGCAGGCCGACCACGTTGAGGGTGTTGCTCACGAACGCGAAGCGCAGTCCGCGCGCCTGCAGGGCCCGCATCAACGCGAGGTTGAGCGCCTGCTGGCGGTCCATGTAGACGTCGTAGCTCGGGTCCTTCACGCGGTAGACGACCTCGAAGTTCAGCGCGCTCTCGCCGAAGCCCTTGAAGTGCGCGCGCGCCAGCTCGAGCAGCGGGTCGGCCTCGATGAGTTCCTTCACGAGCGGGGGCACGGCCGCCACGTCGTCGGCACTCGCGTCGTAGGTGATGCCGAAGGTGAACAGCACGCGGCGCGTCTGCAGCCGCTTGAAGTTGGCCACCGTGCGCTTGAGCAGTTCGGCGTTGGACATGACGATCTGCTCGCCGCCCAGGCTGCGGATGCGCGTGGTCTTCAGGCCCACGCGCTCGACGGTGCCGGTCACGTCGCCCACGGTGATGGAGTCGCCCACTTCAAAGGGCTTGTCCACCGCGATGGCGAGCGACGCGAACAGGTCGCTCAGGATGTTCTGCACCGCCAAGGCGATGGCGATGCCGCCGATGCCCAGACTCGCGACGAAGGCCGTGATGTTCACGCCCAGGTTGGACAGCACCGCCAGCAGCACCACCACCCACACCGCCCCGCGCAGGCCCCAGCCCAGCAGCGTGGCGGAGGCCGACAGCGCCGCGCCACCGCCGTGGCGCTGCTGGTAGCCCGCGAGCAGCCGCCCCACGGCCTCCTGGGCCCACAGGCCCAGCTGCAGCGCGACGACGGCGAACCACAGCTGGCCGACACGGTCCTGCCAGCGGTCGTCCAGCGGCAGCAGCTTCAGGCCCACGAGCAGGCCGATGATCCAGATCAGCAGGGCGTTGGTGCGCTCGAGCACGGCCACGAGGTGGTCGTCCACGGTCGTGCGGGTGCGCGATGACAGCGCCCGCAGGCGGCGCACCAGCAGGCCCAGGCCCACACGCAGCAGCAGGATGGTCAACAGGCCCGCGAACACGGCGGGCAGCACATCGGTCCAGGCCAGGTCGGGCCAGGCCGATTCGGCACGGGCCAGCACGTCACGCCAGGTCATCGGCGACTCCTTCGAACTTCATCCCCCGACCCTAGGGGCCGGGCGTCACGCCGTCTGTCAGCGGGCGGCCGCGCGGGCTGTGGGCATGCGCTGACAGCCCCGCACAGCGCAACGGCGCGTCGGCTGACACCGGCCGCCTGCCACCGCCCCTAAGGTCTGGTCACCACGCCTTGCCGTGAAGGAGCCCCCATGGACACCACCACCCACCACGACCTGCCCGCCCTCTTTGCCCAGCTCGGCCTGCCCGACGGTCCGGACGAGATCCGCCGTTTCATCCGCCAGCACCGCCCGCTGCCGCAGACGCTCAACCTCTCGGAGGCGCCGTTCTGGAACGCGAGCCAGGTCGCCTTCCTGCGCGAGCAGTGGCACCAGGACGACGGCGACTGGTGCGGCCAGATCGACCAGCTCAACGCACTGCTGCGCGAGCACCCGGACCCGGCGGAGCTCACGCAGGCCGACGACACGGCACCGGCATGAAGATGCCGTCCTGGGGGGCGCTGCTGCATCGCAACGCCACCCTGCTGCGCCGCGCCGCCGCCCCGCTGCGCAAGCAGCAGCGCCCGCCCGCGGGCGGCGACGGCGCCTGGCTGGTGGGCATGGTCATGGCCGCCGATGGCCCGCGGCGTTACTACCTCTACCGGCCGGCCGGCACGCGCTTCGGCGAGAAGCTCCCGCTGCTCGTGATGCTGCACGGCTGCCACCAGGACGCCCGCACCTTCGCCGCCAGCACGCGCATGAACCTGCTGGCCGCGCGCGAGCGCTTCCTCGTGCTCTACCCCGAGCAGCCGCGCCTGGCCAACGTGCAGGGCTGCTGGAACTGGTTCGACACCGATGGCCGCGCGGACACCGAGGTCGACTGGATCCTGAAGGCGGTCGACCAGGTCGGCGTGCTCTATGCCGCCGACCGGACGCGCACCGCCGTGGCCGGCCTCTCCGCGGGCGCCAGCATGGCGGCCCTGCTGGCCACGCGGCATCCACAGCGCTTTCGTGCGGTCGTCATGCACTCCGGCGTGCCGCCCGGCATGGCGCACACCGCGGCGCAGGCCTTGGGCGCGATGCGCGGCCGCCATGCCGTCGACCCCACCGCCGCGGTGGGCGAGTGGCCGCCGCTGCTCGTCATCCACGGCGAGGGTGACGGCGTCGTGTCGGCCCGCAACGGCGTCGCGGCCGCCCAGCAATGGGCCCAGGCCGCGGGCGCCACGGCCGCCGAGCCGCGCGTGCAGCGCCGCGGCGCGCGCCACCCCATGACGGTGACGGATTTCAAGCGCGGCGCGCAGGTGGCCGCCACGCTCGTGCAGGTCCACGACATGGGCCACGCCTGGAGCGGCGGCGCGGCGCGCCAGCGCTTTGGCGACGCCCGCGGGCCGGACGCCACGCGCATGGTCTGGCGCTTCGTGGCCCGCCAGTTCGCGACGCCGAGCCGCTGACGACGGGTCTTGCGGCCGGGGGGTTGCACTCGCATCGATGATTCGATAATAATGGAATCATGGATGAAACAGCCGTCGTCAAGGCCCTCGCCGCCCTCGCGCAGCCGCTGCGCCTGCAGGTCTTCCGCGCGCTCGTGGTCGTGGGGGATGCGGGGCTGACGCCCGGCGCCATCCAGGAAGGCCTGGGCGTGGCCCCCGCCACGCTGTCCTTCCACCTGAAGGAGCTGGTGAACGCCGGCCTCGTCACGCAGGAGCGCGCCAGCCGCAACCTGATCTACCGCGCCCACTACGCACACATGAACGCCGTGCTCGGCTACCTCACCGAGAACTGCTGCCAGGGCGCCCCCTGTGCCGCGCCCGACGCTGCTGCGTCATGCGATTGCTGACCAGGAGAAGACCATGCTAGTCAACACGTTCAACGTGCTCTTCATATGTACCGGCAACTCAGCCCGCTCCATCATGGCGGAAGGGCTGATGAACCACCTGGGAGACCGCCGCTTCAAGGCCTACTCGGCAGGCAGCCATCCCACCGGCGTCGTCAACCCTTTGGCCTTGCAGACGCTGGCTTCGCTTCACGTGCCTGCCGATGGCTTCCGGAGCAAGCGTTGGGACGAGTTCGCCGTGCTTGGTTCGCCCATCATGGACTTTGTCTTCACCGTCTGCGACTCGGCCGCCGGTGAGGTCTGCCCCGTATGGCCAGGCCAACCCATGACGGCTCACTGGGGTGTGCCTGACCCCGCAGCGACGCAGGGCAGCGAGGCGGCGAGGCAGCAGGCCTTCCTTGACGTTGCCGTCACGCTGAAGCGGCGCATCGAGCTGCTTCTGGCGCTCCCACTTCCCAAGCTGGAGCCACTGGCGATCCAGCACGAGATCCAACAGATCGGCACACGCTGAGCATTCCATGACCACTCACGTTCTCATCCTCTGCACCCACAACTCCGCCCGCAGCGTCCTCAGCGAAGGCATGCTCAACCACTGGGCCCAAAAGCTCGGCAAGGACGTCAAGGCCCACAGCGCCGGCAGTGCCCCGAGCGGCCGCCTCAACCCTTTCGCGCTCGAGGCCCTGCAGCAGGCGGGTGTCGACACCACCGGCTACCGCAGCAAGAGCTGGGACGAGTTCACCGGCCCCGAGGCGCCGCCGCTGTCCATCGTCATCACCGTGTGCGACAGCGCGGCGGCCGAGCAGTGCCCGGTGTTCTTCGGCGGCCAGGGCCAGCCGGTCAAGGTGCATTGGGGCTACCCCGACCCGTCCAACGCCGAGGGCGGCGACGAAGGCAAGCGCCGCGCCTTCGAGCTGACGCGCCAGGCCATCGGCTACCGCATGCTGCAGTTGCTGGCACTGCCGCTGGCCTCCCTCACGCCCGCCGAGCTGCAGCAGGCTCTCATCGCCATCGCACGGACCTGAGCATGGGGCTGCCCCGCCAACTGCTCGCCGAGGCCCTCGGCACCGCGCTGCTGCTGGCCGTCGTCATCGGCTCGGGCGTCATGGCCGAGCGCCTGGCCGGCGGCAACGTCGCGCTGGCGCTGCTGGCCAACACGCTGGCGACGGTGGGCGGGCTGTACGTGCTCATCGAGGTGTTCGGGCCCGTCAGCGGTGCGCACTTCAACCCGGCGGTCAGCGCCGTGATGGCCTGGCGTGGCGCGCTGCCGGCGGGCGCGCTGCTGCCCTTCATCGTCGCGCAGCTGGCCGGCGCCTGGCTCGGCGCGCTGCTCGCCCACGCGATGTTCGACATGACGCTGCTGCAGGCGTCCGCCAAGCTGCGCACCGGCACCGGCCAATGGGTGGCCGAAGCGGTGGCCACCTTCGGCCTCGTGCTCGTCATCCTGCGCGCGCCGGCCTCCCGCGTGGCGGCGATGGTGGCGGCCTACATCGGCGCGGCCTACTGGTTCACCGCGTCCACCTCGTTCGCGAACCCGGCCGCCGTGTTCGGGCGCATGTTCAGCGACAGCTTCGCCGGCATCGCACCGGCGAGCGCCCCCGGCTTCGTCGTGGCCGAGCTGCTCGGCGCCGCGTTGGCGGTGGCGATGCATCGGCTGCTGGGCGGGCCGGCGCCGGCAAGCGGCACGAAGGCCACCCATGTCTGACCGCCTCTTTCCCGACGCCACGTTTCCCGCGCTGCGCGCCGAGCAGTTCGACGTGCCCACGCAGGCGCGGCTCACCGTGCCGGTGCCGTCGCAACACCGGCCACGGTTCCTGATGCTCTATGGCTCGCTGCGTGAACGCTCGTACAGCCGCCTGCTGACCTTCGAGGCCGCCCGCCTGCTGGAGGCGATGGGCGCGGAGGTGCGCCTCTTCAACCCCAGCGGCCTGCCGCTGCCCGACGACGCCCCCGAGACTCACCCCAAGGTGCAGGAACTGCGCGAGCTGGCGGCCTGGTCCGAAGGCATGGTGTGGTGCTCGCCCGAGCGGCACGGTGCCATGACCGGCATCATGAAGTCGCAGATCGACTGGATCCCCCTGTCCAGCGGCGCCGTGCGGCCCACGCAGGGCAAGACGCTGGCCGTGATGCAGGTCTGCGGCGGTTCGCAGTCCTTCAACGCCGTCAACCAGATGCGCGTGCTCGGCCGCTGGATGCGCATGCTGACCATCCCCAATCAGTCCTCGGTGGCCAAGGCCTTCGCCGAGTTCACCGAGGACGGCCGCATGAAGCCCTCGGCGTTCTACGACCGCGTGGTGGACGTGATGGAGGAGCTGTTCAAGTTCACGCTGCTCACACGCGACCTGGGGCCGTACCTCGTGGACCGCTACAGCGAGCGCGTGGAGAGCGCCGAGGCGCTGTCGCGGCGTGTGAACCAGCGCGCGATCTGAACCCACCCCCACCGAACGGGGCCGAGGCCCCGTTGTTTTGGCCGATGTAGTTGCTATTGACAACCAAACACCCCTTCGCCACCATGCGCTCACTTCGTTGCTATTCGCATCCAAATGACCGACTCCTCCGCCGGCAGCCTGCTGCGCGAAGTGGCCCGCATGTACACCCGCGCCCAGCGCGTGGTGGCCGACTGCTGCCGCACCACCAGCACCCAGTGCCACCTGCTGACCGAACTCGGGCGCTCGGGGCCGTTGCCGCTGTCGGAGCTCGGCACGCGGGTGAGCCTGGAGAAGAGCTGGGTGTCGCGCGCGGTGGAGGCCATGGCAGCCCGTGGGCTGGTGAGCAAGGTGCCGAACCCGTCCGACGCAAGGAGCTGGCTCGTCACGCTCACCGCCGACGGCGAACGCACCGTGCATGAGCTGAACCAGACCCTCGACGAGCACGCGGCCCAACTCCTCGCGTCCCTGAACGAGCGCGAACGCGCCGCCGTCGAGGCCTCCCTGCTGACGCTGCTGAAGGCGCTGCGCGAAGACCCGGCAGCCACGTGCTGCCTGCCGCCCACGGCGCGTCAGGAACCGACCCGAGAGAGCAAACCATGTTGTTGAATGCATCCATTGCCCTGCGCCCGGCGGCTGCGGCCGACTGGCCCGCCATCGAAGCCCTGCTGCGCGCCCACCAGCTGCCCACCGAGGGCGCGCGCGAGCACCTCGCCACCACCCTCCTGGCCACGCAAGGCAGCGAGGTGGTGGGCTGCGCCGGCGCCGAGGTCTACGGCAGCGTCGCGCTGCTGCGCTCCGTCGCCGTGGCACCGGGCCTGCACCGGCAAGGCATCGGCCGGCTGCTGGTGGAGCGCCTGCTGCACGAAGCCCGCGCGCGCGACATCGCCACCCTGTACCTGCTGACCGTCACCGCCCCCGAGTACTTCGCCCAGTTCGGCTTCAAGCGCCGCAAGATGGACGAGGCCCCGGCCGCCCTCAAGGCCTCCGCCGAGTTCCAGGGCGCCTGCCCGGCTTGCGCGGCACTGATGTCGCTGACGCTGCGCGAGGCGCCGGCCGTTGACCCGGGCCTGCCGGTGGCCGTGCTCGGCGCCGGCCCCGTGGGGCTGGCGGCCGTGGCCCAGCTGCTGGAGCGCGGCCTGCCGGTGGTGGCGCTGGAGGCAGGTGCCTCGGTCGGCGCCAACCTGCTGGACTACGGCCATGTGCAGCTCTTCTCACCCTGGCAGTTCAATGTCGACCCGGCCATGGCCCGGCAGCTGGCGCCCACCGGCTGGCAGGCGCCCCCGGCAGGCGGCCTGCCCCGCGCCGCCGACGTCGTCACGCAGGTGCTGCAGCCCTTCGCCGCACTGCCCGCCGTCGCCGAGGTGCTGCGCCTGGGCGCACGCGTGACGGCCATCAGCCGCGAGGGCTTGGACAAGGTCAAGAGCGCCGGCCGCGAGCAGGCCGCCTTCCTCGTGCAGTACACCCAGGGTGGCGAGGCCCGCACGCTGCGCGCCCGCGCCGTCATCGACGCCACCGGCACCTGGAACCAGCCCAACCCGCTGGGCGCCAGCGGCCTGCCCGCCCAGGGCGAAGCCGAGGCCGCCGCGCAGGTGTTCTACGGCATCCCCGACGTGGCCGGTGCCCTGCGCTCGCGCTATGCCGGCAAGCACACGCTGGTGGTCGGCGCCGGGCACTCGGCGGCGAACGCGCTGCTGGCGCTGGCCGAGCTGGCCGCTGCCGCGCCCGGCACGCGCCTGGCGTGGGCGGTGCGCTCGGCGTCGCTGCAACGCGTGTTCGGGGGCGGCAGTGCCGACGCCCTGCCCGCCCGCGGTGCGCTCGGCGCCGCGCTGCGCCGGCTGCGCGACAGCGGCACGCTGGCCTTTCATGGCGGCCTGCGCATCACGCGCCTCGAGCGCGTGGGCGCGCAGCTGCGCGTGAGCGGGCTGGACACGCGCCAGCAGCCGGTGGTGATCGAGGGCATCGACGAGATCATCTGCGCCACCGGCCAGCGGCCCGACCTGCAACTGGCCAGCGAGCTGCGGCTGCGGCTGGACCCGGCACTGGAGTCGACCGAAGCCCTGGGCCCGCTGATCGACCCCAACGTGCACAGCTGCGGCACGGTGCGCCCGCACGGGCACCGCGAGCTCGCCCACCCCGAGCCCGGCTTCTACACCGTCGGCGTGAAGAGTTATGGCCGCGCGCCGACCTTCCTGATGGCCACCGGCTTCGAGCAGGCCCGCTCGGTGGTGGCCGCGATCGCCGGCGACCTCGCCGCGGCTGACCGCGTGGAGCTGGAACTGCCCGAGACCGGCGTGTGCTCGACCGACCGCGGCGATGAAGCCGAGGCCGGCGGCGGCCCGAGCCGCTGCTGCGGGGCCGCCCCCACGGCAGCAGCAGCGACGGCCGTGGCCGTCGCGCTGCCGGCGCCCCCGGCCACCGCGGCGCGCGCCTCGCGCTGCTGCGGCTGACGATGGCCAGCGCCGGGCCGCGCGTCGTCGCCACGCTGGGCAGCGCCCAGACACTGGCCTGGGCGTCGTCGTACTACCTGCCGGCGATGCTGGCCCGGCCGATGGCGGCCGACCTCGGCGTGGCCGAGCCGACGGTGTTCGCGGCGTTCTCGGCGGCGCTGGTGGTGTCGGCCTTCGTCGGGCCGCAGGCGGGCCGGCGCATCGACCGCTGGGGCGGCCGCCCGGTCCTGATGGCCACCAGCGTCGGCTTCGCCCTGGGCCTGGCGATGCTCGCGCTGGCCAGCGAGCCGCTCGGCCTGTTCGCAGCCTGGCTCGTCATGGGCGTGGCGATGGGCAGCGGGCTGTACGAGGCGGCCTTCGCCTCACTCGTGCGGCTGTACGGGCACGGCGCGCGCAACGCCATCACCGGCATCACGCTGATCGCAGGCTTCGCCAGCACGGTGGGCTGGCCGTTGTCGGCCGCGCTGGAGCATGCCTTCGGCTGGCGCGGCGCCTGCTGGGCCTGGGCGGCGCTGCACCTGGCGGTGGGCCTGCCGCTGAATGCGTGGCTGCCGCGGGCCGTGGCGGCCGATGCGGCACCGGCGCCCATCACCCCATCGTCGCCACCGGCCGCCTCGCAGCCGCCCGCCGCCCATCCAGCGCCGCCACTGCGCAGCGCCGCGCTGCTGGCGTGGGTGTTCGCCGTGACCTGGTTCATCAGCACCGCCATGGCTGCGCACCTGCCGCATCTGCTGAACGCCGTCGGCACCGCGCCCGGGGCCGTCATCGCCATCGGGGCGCTGGTGGGGCCGGCCCAGGTCGCCGGGCGGCTGCTGGAGTTCGGCCTGCTGCGCCGGCTGCACCCGCTGCTGTCCGCGCGCCTGGCCGCGCTCATGCACCCGCTGGGCGCCGTGCTGCTGGCCCTGGGCGGCGCCCCGCTGGCGGCGGTGTTCGCGCTGCTGCATGGGGCGGGCAATGGCATCCTGACCATCGCCAAGGGCACGTTGCCGCTGGCGCTCTTCGGCACGGCCGGCTACGGCCACCGCCAGGGCCTGCTGATGCTGCCGGCCCGGCTCGCCCAGGCCCTGTCGCCCTGGCTCTTCGGGCTGCTGCTGGCCCACCTCGGCGCCGGCGCGCTGTGGTGCTCGGCCGCACTGGCCCTGAGCGCGCTGGCGGCCCTGCTGTTCATCCACCCCCCGACGCCGGAGGCCCCGCTTGAAGATCCGCACCGCCACCCCTGACGACGCCGCCGCCGTGGCCGCCATCTACGCGCCCATCGTGCAGCACACCGCCATCTCCTTCGAGACGGAGCCGCCCGACACCGCCGAAATGCGCAGCCGCATCGAGAAGACGCTCGCCCTGCTGCCCTGGCTGGTGGCCGAGGACGAGGCCGGCCACGTCTGCGGCTATGCCTACGCGAGCAAGCACCGCGAGCGCGCGGCCTACCAGTGGTCGGTGGACACCACCGTCTACGTGCGCGAGGACCAGCGCGGCCGCGGCGTGGGCCGGGCGCTGTACGCGCAGCTGCTGCCGCTGCTGGCCGGCCTCGGCTACTGCCAGGCCTTCGCCGGCATTGCGCTGCCCAATGCGGGCAGCGTGGCGCTGCACGAGGCGGTGGGTTTCGTGGCCCTGGGCGTGTACCGCGACGTGGGCTTCAAGCAGGGCCAGTGGCGCGATGTGGGCTGGTGGCAGAAGACGCTGAGCCGGCCCGACGCGCCCGAGCCACCGCGCCCCTTCAGCGCCCCGCGTTGATCTGCTGGATCAGCGCCCGGTGCGCGGGCAGGTCGGCCACGGCGCGGTCGGCATAACGCTGGATCTTGGCGAACACCTTGGCGGCCTCGTCCGCGCGCGGGAAGTCGTCGCGGCCGGCGCTGAGGTCGGTGGCGAAGCCCATG
This sequence comes from Roseateles sp., assembly GCA_016790285.1. Classification (GTDB taxonomy): domain Bacteria; phylum Pseudomonadota; class Gammaproteobacteria; order Burkholderiales; family Burkholderiaceae_C; genus Pelomonas. The sequence continues at coordinate 23,148 of JAEUPJ010000008.1, forward strand.
CCGTACAGGATGTACTGGTAGTTGAAGAAGGCGAAGGTCTCGGTGTCGAGCACGAAGTCGAAGCGCCCCGGCGGGCGCAGCCGCCATTCCTCCAGCAGGCCGGCCAGGCGCTCGGGGATGGTGGCGGGGTCGGCGTTGTCGCGCCAGAAGGGCTCGGGGCGCTGGCTCAGGCAGTAGTGCAGCTTCAGGAAGTTGATGATGTTCTCGAAGCGCGCGGTCATCAGCTCGTTGAAGCGCCGCGCAGGCGCGTGCATGGGGCCGCTGTGCGGCAGCATCTCGGCAATCATGCCCACCGCCGCCTCGATGAGCACGAGGCCCGTGGCCTCCAGCGGCTCCAGGAAGCCGGCCGACAGGCCCACCGCGACGCAGTTCTTCACCCACTGCTGCTCGCGGTAGCCAGGGGCGAAGGGGATGCTGCGCAGGGGCAGGTCCTCGTGGCCCGCGCCGCAGTAGCGATGCAGGATCTCGGCCGCGCGCTCGTCGCTGACGTGGCTGCTGGAGTAGACGCAGCCCACGCCGCGCGCGCCGTTCAGGCCGATCTCCCACAGCCACCCCGCCTCGTGGGCCGTGGCGATGGTGCAGCTTTCCATGACGGCCTCGTCGCCCAGCGGCACCTTGCAGGCCAGGGCCCGGTCGGCGAAGAGCTGGCCGCGCGCCGACGTGAAGGGGCTGCCCAGCGCGCGCCCGATGAGCTCGGCGCGAAAGCCGCTGCAGTCGATGTAGAGGTCGGCCTCGAAGCGCTGCGCGCGGTCGGTGTCGATGTGGCCAATGACGCCCTGGTCGTCCAGCGTGACGGCGCTGACCGTGCCCTGCACATGCTGCACGCCCAGTTGAGCGGCGCGCTCGGCCAGCAGCCGCGCGAGCTTGATGGCGTCGAAGTGGTAGGCGTAGTTGAGCGGCGCCGTATAGGGCGCCTCGCCGGCGCGCCTGGGGGCACGGTGCGCAGCGGCCACGCGGGCCTGCAGCGTCATGGCCTCGGCAAACGGTGCGCGGGCGGCGGGGTCCTGCAGCAGCCAGTAGGGCACGAGGTTGAGGTCCTCGGCGAAGAACGGCGCCTCGAAGGGGTGGAAGAAGCTGTGCTGGCGCCGCCCGTCGGGGGCGTGTGCCCAGTCGACGAAACGGATGCCCTGCTTGAGCGTGGCCGAGGTCGCGCGGATGAAGGCCGACTCGTCGATGCCGAGGTACTGCAGCGTGGTGCGGATGGTCGGGAAGGTGCCCTCGCCGACGCCGACGCTGCTGATGTCGGGCGACTCCAGCAGCGTGACCTCCAGGTGCGGGCGCTCCGCGAGCTTGAGGGCCTTGGCGAGGTAGGCGGCCGTCAGCCAGCCGGCCGTGCCGCCGCCGACGATGAGGATGCGTCGCTTGGGAGTCATGCGCGGGTGTAGAGGTTCTTGAGCCACTGGTGGCCGGTCTGGGCGCCGTGGCTCCAGTCGTCGTCCTCGTCGCCGGGCGGGGCGACGTAGCCGGACGGGTTGAGCAGCTTCACGCGCCCGGCCCGGAAGGCCGAGACGCGGTGGGTGACGAAGGTGAGGCCGTGCTCCAGCGCCGTGGCGGCCAGGAGCCCGTCGCGCGTGTTGGCGTAGGGCAGCTGCGCGCGGCGGCGCACGACGGCGGCGTCCACCGGCAGCACGCGGCCCTCGAAGGCGGGCATCACGCGGGTATCGATCCAGTCGCGCACGACCAGGCCCGCGGTGCGGTCCTTGCGGGCGAGCCGCGCGGCGGCGTTCTCGATCTCCAGCAGGTTCAGCGCCGAGATGAAGAGCTTGTGCCGCGGCAGCCCGGCCGCCCAGGCAGCCAGGCCCGCGTCGGACTGCGCGGCCTTGGCCTTGCGCAGTTCCAGGACGATGCCGGTGTCGAGCAGGAACATGGCCGTCTTCAGGCCAGGGGCTCGCGGTGGTCCCAGGCGCCGTCGGCAGACGCGTCGGCGGCATCCAGCGCGATGGCGTCGGGCAGGGCCAGCAGCTCCAGGATGCTTTCGCCCTCGCCGCTCAGGCGCCGGTACTCGCCGATGCTCATCAGCACGTGCGTGGGCTGGCCGCGGTCGGTGATGAGCACGGGCTCGGCCTGGGCGGCGCGCTTGGCCTGGCTGACGTCGCGGTTGAACTCGCGGCTGGTGAGGAGCTTCATGGCCCCGGCAATGTAGCGACATGCCTGCGCCCGCACAAATGCCATGTAGGTACGTAGGCACAACGCTGCGCGACCCGATGGACAGCGCAACCACGGCTGGCACAGTGCGAAGCGGCAGGCGGGCTTGGGCCCGACCTGGCGGAGACAACGTTGTCAGCCAAGGGTTTCCCCGGGCAGGCGACGCGCCGCGCAGCACAAGAAACCGACAAGGCTCCCCATGGATTTCGACCTCCTGGCCATCCTGGCCGACGTGTTCGCCAAGCACGGCCCCGCCGCCCCGGCGGTGGCGCAGACCTACTCGCCGGGCGACTTCAGCATCCGCTTCTTCCTGCAGCTGGCCATCATCCTGCTGGCCTGCCGCGTGGTCGGCTGGGCGGGCCGCAAGTTCCTCGCGCAGCCGCAGGTGGTGGGCGAGATGATCGCGGGCGTCGTCCTCGGCCCGTCGCTGTTCGGCATGCTGGCACCCGAGGTGCAGGCGGCCATCTTCCCGAAGGAGATGCGCAACGTGCTCTACACCGGCGCGCAGCTGGGCGTGGGGCTGTACATGTTCCTCGTGGGCACGACGCTGCGGCTGGACCATTTCGCGACCAAGGCGCGCAGCGCGATCGGGGTGTCGGTCGCCGGCATCGCCGCGCCCTTCTTCATCGCCTTCCTGATCACGCCGCTGCTGCTGACGGTGCCGGGGCTGTTCGCCGAGGGCATCTCCACGGCCAACGCCACGCTCTTCATGGGCGCCTGCATCGCGCTCACGGCCTTCCCGATGCTCGCACGCATCATCAACGAGCGGGGCCTGGCGAACACGTCGCTGGGCACGCTGTCGCTCACCGCGGGCGCGTTCGACGACGCGGTGTCGTGGTGCGTGCTGGCGCTGGTGCTGGCGGCCTTCGGGGCGGGCCCGGGTGTGGCGGTGCTGGCGATTGGCGGCGGGGTGCTGTATGCCGCCTTCATCATGCTGTTCGGCCGCCGGCTGCTGGCGCCCCTGGGCCGCATCGTCGAGCGTGAAGGGCACATGAGCACGACGGTGCTGGGCATCACGATGGCGCTGTTCTGCCTGTCGGCCTTCGTGATGGACGCGGTCGGCATCCACGCCATCTTCGGCGGCTTCATCCTGGGTTCGGTCATGCCGCGCGGGCTGTTCGCCGCCGAGCTCAAGAAGAAGGTCGAGCCGCTGGCCGTGGTGCTGCTGCTGCCGATGTTCTTCACCTACTCGGGGCTGAACACGCGGCTGGACATGATCGACACGCTGGAGCTGCTGCTGATTGCCGGCGGTGTGCTGCTGGCCTCGGTGCTGGCCAAGTTCGGCGCCTGCTACCTGGCCGCGCGCCTGGCCGGTGAGGACAACCGCACGGCGCTGGGCATCGGCGCGCTGATGAACTCGCGCGGCCTGATGGAGCTCATCATCATCAACATCGGGCTGCAGAAGGGCATCATCGGCCCCGCCCTGTTCTCGATGCTCGTGCTGATGGCGGTGGTGACGACGATGATGGCCACGCCGCTGTTCGAGGCCGTCTACGGCCGCAAGGCCCGCGAGTCCGGCGAGCTGGACGCGCTGCCGCGCAACACGGCCGACTCACCCGCTTGAACCGACCGATCCACCCGGGCCACGCCCAGCCGGCCATGAACGACCTCGCCGCAGTGCAAGCTGCCGCACCGCCGCGGGACACCGCCGCGCGCTCGCAGGCGCCGCGCCACAGCCTGCGCACGGGGGTGCTCGCCTGTGCGGGCGTCTTCGCTGCCATCGCGGTGCTGTCGGTGGCGTCGTTTCACTGGGGGACGCTGCTGCTGCTGGGCTCCTTCGGCTCCACGGCGGTGATGGTGTTCACCTTCCCCGAGCTGCACTTCTCGCAGCCGCGCAGTGTCGTCGGGGGTCATGTCATCTGCACGGCCGTCGGCCTGGGCGCCCTGGCGTTGTTCGGCGCCACGTGGTGGTCGCTCGCGGCGGCGGCGGCGGCGTGCGTCGCGCTGATGATGTGCACGCGCACGCTGCACCCACCGGCAGGGTCCAACCCGCTCATCGTGTTCCTGAGCGCGCCGAAGTGGAGCTTCCTGCTCCTGCCGACGCTGCTGGGCGCCGTGACGCTGGTGATCGTGGCCCTGGCCTACCACCGCGCCACGCGCCGCCCCTACCCGGCCTATTGGTGGTAGGCCACGGGCCGCACCTCCTGCACGAGCTTGACGAGAAAGCGCCCGGGCTCCTCGTGCGGTGCGAGGTGGGCCGAGTGCTCGAACCAGACGAGCTTCTTGAGCGGCGCCTTGAGCTGCGCGAGCCAGGGCTCGATGACGGACGACGGCGTCGTCAGGTCGTGCCGGCCGAGGAACATGAACACGGGAAAGCGCATCTCGCGGATGCGCGTGTGGTCGACCTGGCGCATGTCCGGCAGCAGCGCCGGCACCGAGAGCTGGCCGCCGGCATCGATGGCCACGCGGTCCTCGAAGGTGTAGTCGGGCGACAGCCGCGCGGCGCGGAAGTAGAAGTTGGCATCGCTGCGGTAGGCCGCCAGGCCCCCATAGGCCATCACCCATTTGCGCGCCACGTTGACCTTCTCGAACGGGATCTCGCCCTCGCCCGGGTAGGGCGCGATGGCCTGCAGCTCGGCCAGCGCGGTGGCGTCGCCGCGGCGGCGCGCCTCGGCCAGCAGCGCCTCGTACTGGGCCCGCTCGTTGGCGGCCAGGTTCATGAGCGGCCCCACGCCCACGTAGGCGCTCACCCAGGCGGGCTTGCGCTGCGCGGCGTCCATGCCGATGACGTTGCCCCAGGAGTGGCCGAGCAGGATGACCCGCTCCACGCCCAGGCGCTCGCGCACGAGGGCCATCAGCTCGACGAGGTCGTCGGCCATGCGCGCCCGCGTCAGGTGGGCGCGGTTGGCGGCCTCGCCGGCATGGCGCAGCGTCTTGCCGGTGCCCGGCTGGTCCCACTGCACGACGGTGAAGTAGTCCTCCCAGCCGCGCTGGTAGGGCCAGCTGCGCCCCATCTCCGCCGCGCCGGGGCCGCCGTGCACGTAGATGAGCACGGGGTTGGCGCGGTCGGCGCCGCGGATGCTCACCCACTGCGGCAGGCCGCCCAGCGTGACCGCCTCGCTGGTCTCCACGGCGCGCGGCGCCACCAGCCGCCGCTGCTCGGCGATCAGGGGGCGCACGGTGGCGTAGGCCGGCTCGGCAGGCGGCGGCTCGGCGGCGCGGGCGGCGCCGGGCGCGCCGAACAAGGCGGCGATGCTGAGGGACAGGGCCCCCACGACGGTGTAGAACACGGGCTGGGTCGACATGGCTGGCGTTTGGAACGGCAATGCGGCCACGCTAGCACCCCGCCGGGCTGCGCTTGAAAGTAAGGGTAGGCCGGCTTGCCACGACTGCCACTCCATGCGCCTGACTGCTGCCCTTGCCCTCCTGCCCGTGCTCACGCTGGCCGCCTGCGCCACGCCGCCACCCGCCGACACCGCCACCCTGCCGCGGCTGCAGGCCTGGGTGGAGGGGCGGCGGGTCGACTACGTCACCACCGACATCTCCGACGCCGCCATGGCCGCGCAGGCCGGCGTGAACCACGCGCCGCGGCTGCGCGACGCGCTGGGCAGTGGCCGCGGTTCGATCACCGAGCGGGTCTACAAGTTCAGCGACGCGCGGCAGATCAGCGTCTTCCCGTCGGCCCCCGCCGCGCCGGGTGCGGCGACACCCGACCCCAACTACAGCCCGTTGTGGCGGCTCGTGCTGGTGGCCTGGAAGCCGGGCTCGACGGTGCGCGAACTGCGCTCGGAAGAGGCGGTGCTGGCCGCGGCCGAGGCGGGCGAGGTGTCGCTCGCGGTGACGGACATCGTCGTCAACTGCCCCATCCTGCCCGACGCCCGGCGCTGAATGCCCAGCAGCAGCGCCAGCCCCGGCACGCGCCGCGCGACGAGGTAGGCCAGCGCGCAGAGCGCGGCGGTCAGCGCGATGAGCACGAAGGCCTCCAGGCCCCAGGGCAGGGCCAGCGGCTTGAGCGCCTGGGTCAGCAGCACGATGACGCTCTGGTGCAGGATGTACAGGCAGAACACCGCGCCCGCGGCCTGCCGCAACGCCGGCGACTCGCGGGTGAAGGCGCGCTGCGCCCAGCCGCAGGCCGCCACGATGCACCACCAGGTCTGCGCGCCGCGCGACAGGCGTGCAGCCGTGAGCACGCTGCCCGGCGCCGCGATGTCGGCATAGGCGGCATTGAAGGCCACGAGGCCCGCCCACCCCGCCAGCGCCATCGCCAGCGCGACCCAGCGCAGCCGCAGCGCCGCCGCCCAGAAGCCTTCAGCCACCGGCGTGCGGCTGGCCCAGCCGAGCGCGAAGAGCCAGCCGTATTGCAGGTGGTTGTAGAAGTCATGGGTGAAGTTGTTCGTGCCCGGGTGGTGCGGCATCACGAAGACACGCAGCAGCGCCAGCGGCACCGCCGGCAGCAGCAGCCAGACCCAAATGGGCGCGTTCAGGCGCACCACCGGCCGCGCCAGCCACCGCAGCCCGCCCGCCACCAGCGCCCCGAGCACGGCGTACAGCCACAGGTAGGGCAGGAACCACAGGTGGTTCCAGGTCGGCACGTCCATGCAGTCGTTGCCGCGGCAGTACTTGCCGCCGCGCAGGTAGGCCGCCCAGAAGTCCAGGTAGCCCCCGTCGCCGGGCAGCAGCTGCGGGGCCTTGGTCAGCACCTCGAAGTACGCCTGCGGCGTGACGATGACGGCCATGCCGAAGACCAGCGGCAGCAGCAGGCGCAGGCTGCGGTCCTTGAGCGTGCCCAGCGTGCCGCGCCGCGCGAACAGCCCCTGGCAGGCCGCACCGGCGATGAGAAAGAGCAGGCCCAGCCGCCACGGCGAGCTGAGCTGCATGAAGGGCTCGAGCGCGCTGCTGGCGGCGGGGCTCTTCACATGCCAGTCCCAGGTCACGTAGTACATGCCCACGTGGTAGGGGATGAGCAGCGCGAAGGCGGCGACGCGCAGGCCGTCGAGGAAGGGCAGGCGGGGGGAGGCGGTGTTCATGGCCGGCAGCTTGGGCGAAGCCCGCAGCCGGCGCGACAGCGCAGGGGCGAACGGCGGGCGTTACGGGGCGAGTGCGTCCAGCACGTCGCGGTAGCCGCGCGACACCCGCAGCACGGCACCGCTGCCCAGCGTGAGCAGCGCCTCGCCACCGGGCAGGCGCTCGATGCGCTGCACGTGGTCCGGGTTGACCGCATGGCTGCGGTGCACGCGCAGGAAGCGCGCCGACCAGCCCGGCCGCGCCAGCGCGTCGCCGAGCGTGGTGCGCTCCAGCAGGCTGCGCGGCGGCAGGTGCAGCTCGATGTAGTTGTCGGCCGCCGAGAGCCACTGCACGTCGGCCAGCCGCAGCCGCTCACCGTCCACCCACCACTCGCCGGGCGGTGCGGCGGGCCGCGCGAGCTGCTCGCGCACCCGCGCCAGCGCCGCTTGCAGGCGCTCCGGCGTGTAGGGCTTGAGCAGGTAGTCCAGCGCGGCCAGCTCGAAGGCCTGCAGCGCATGTTCGGCGTGCGCCGTGCTGAACACGATGCTGCGCACCCCCGCAGCCCGCAGCGCAGCGGCCAGCTGCACGCCGTTGCCGCCGGGCATCTCGATGTCCAGCAACGCGAGGTCGGGCGGCGCCGGCAGTGACTGCACCAGGGCCAGCGCCGTCGGTGCATCGGGCGCCTCCAGCAGCTCGGCCACCTGCGGCTCGGCCCGCAGCAGGCGGCGCAGCTTGGCGCGCGCGGCCGGCTCGTCGTCGACGATCAGCACGCGCATGGCAGGTCCAGGCTCAGCGTCATGCCCGCCGCGTCGGGGCCGAAGTGCACCTGCGCCGCGCCGCCGTAGCGGGCCTGCAGGCGCTCGCGCAGGTTGCGCAGGCCCAGGCCGCCGTCCGGGTCCGTCGGCGCGGGCTCGGCCGGGGTGGCATCGGCCACGTTGCTGACCTGCAGCCGCAGCCGGTCGCCCGCCCGCGCCGCAGCCACGCGCACGGTCACCCGGCCGCGGTGGCGGGCCACGTCGTGCTTGACGGCGTTCTCCACCGGCGCGAGCAGCAGCAAGGCCGGCAGCCGGCAGGCGCGCGCGGCGTCGTCGGCGTCGATCTCCACGACGAGGCGCTCCGGCCCGAAGCGGGCCTGCATCAGCGCCAGGAAGGGCGCCACCAGCGCCAGCTCCTCACCGACGCTGTGCTCCGCCCGCTGCTGGGCCGCGAGCGTCTGCCGCAGCAGCTGGGCGAGGTCGCACAGCAGCCGGTCGGCGCGCGGCACGTCCTCGTACATGACCGAGGAGATCAGGTTCAGCGTGTTGAAGAGGAAGTGCGGCTGCACCTGGTCGGCCAGTCGGGCCAGGCGCGCCTCGGCCAGCTCGCGCCGCGCGCGGTCCAGCTCCTGTGCGCGGGCGTTGGCGGCCTGGGCGGCCCAGACACCGCGCGAGATGAGGCAGAAGCTGAGGTAGCTGACCGCGTCCTTGCCGCCTTCGAACACCAGCAGCGTAGGGACGGCGTCGGGGTGGTATTCAGCGCCGACGAGGGCGTACACCAGCAGCCGGATGCCGAACATGCCGGCGATGTGCAGCCCGCTGAAGAGCAGCAGCGCCACGGCATGCACGGCGAGCTGGCGCGGCCAGGGTTGGCCGGCGAGCCGGCCCATCAGCGCATGCACGGCCAGTGCGAGCGCCCCGATCACGCTGACCGAGCTGAACTCCCACAGGAAGGGCTCCCAGGGGTGCTTGCCGCCTGAGAGCCGGTAGGCCTCCAGCGCCGACGCGCTGAGCAGCAGGCCGACGACGGTCAGCAGGGCAAGGTAGGGCAGGCGCCAGCGGCGCGGCAGGACGGGCATGGCGCGAGGTTAGCCCGCGCCCGGGCCTTCGGGGCGGCGGTTGGCCCCGCCGGCACCCCCGCTCGCCCCGGCGAGGTCAGCGCGGCGGCTTGGCGGCGCCGCGTTCGCCGCCGTCGACCAGGTCACCGCGGCGTTCGGCATCCAGGCCGGGCGTGGCACGCAGGTCGGTGTCGACCTGGCCTTGCTGCAGGTCGCGCGCGGCACGGCGCATGTGCGGGTCGGGCTCGGGGTTGGTGGCCACGGCCTGCTGGTCGCGGTCGTGCGGCAGCGAGGGGCCGTCGGGCCGCGAGGCGTCCCCGCGGGTGCGGGGGCGGTCGGCGGTCAGGTCGGCCGGATCGGCCGGCGCTTCGGGGGCGTCGGTGGGCTTCATGGTGGGCTTCTGGGAGTTCATGCGAAGACTGTGGACGCGGTGGTGAATCCGGACCGTCGTCCGGGCGCCCGCAGCGCTGTCGGCCGGCGCGCCGTCCTACACGGCGCGAAGCCGGCGTCCGGGTCGCCGCCTGGGGTGGGGCACGGAGCATGGCGTGTCATGTCGCATGCCCTCCCTTCGCCCTTGTCGCACCCGCCGCCCGCGCCGGCCCGCGCGGTGGACGCGCCCGCGCGCTGGGAAGGCAGCGGCCGCGAGTGGCGTCTCGTGCTGGCGGGCGAGTGGGACGCCCCGCTGCCCGAGGTGCCCGCCGCCCTGCCCGCCGAGCCGGACACGCGCGTGAGCTTCGACAGCAGCGGCCTCGCTCACTGGCAGCCCCCGCTGGCCGGGGCGCTGTGGCAGCTGCTCGCGCCGTTGGCGCGTGCCGGCGTGCAGCTCGACCTGGACGGCCTGCCCCGCGGCCTGCAACCCCAGCTCGCGCTGAGCCTTCCGAGCGCCAGCGCGCCGCGCAAGCCGGCAGCGGCCGAGGCAGGCGACGGCCCCGAGCCCGAGTGGCGCAAGACGCTCAGCTTCGTCGGCGAGACGCTGGCCGCGGTGGGCCGGCTGCTGCGTGGCCGCACGGCCATGCGGCGCTCGGACTGGCTGTGGCAGATCGAGCAGACCGGCCCGCGCAGCCTGCCCATCGTGCTGCTGGTGAGCTCGCTGGTGGGTCTGATCGTGGCCTACATGGGCGCGGAGCAACTGCAGCGCTTCGGCGCGCAGAGTTTCATTGCCAACCTCGTGACCATCGGCGTGGTGCGGGAGATTGCGGCGCTGGTGGTGGGCATCGTGCTGGCCGGCCGCGTCGGCGCGGCCTTCGCGGCGCAGCTGGGCAGCATGCGCGCGGGCGAGGAGATCGATGCGCTCACGACGCTGGGCGTGGACCCGGTGGAGCACCTGGTGCTGCCACGCATGCTGGCCCTGCTCGTCACGGGCCCGCTGCTGACGCTGTGCGCCGGTGTCGCCGGCCTGGCGGTGGGCTGTGGCGTCGCCGTGGGGCTGTACGACGTGCCCGTGGCGGCCTACGTGGCGACGACCCGCGAGGCGCTGGCGGGGTGGGACCTGTTCGTCGGCCTGCTCAAGGGCAGCGTCTACGCGGTGCTCGTGGCCCTGGCCGGCTGCCGGCAGGGCCTGAACGCCGGCCGCAGCGCGCAGGCCGTGGGCGAAGCGACGACCGCCGCGGTCGTGCAGGCCATCGTCTGGATGGTGGTGGCGGCCTCGGTCCTGACGGTCGTGTTCCAGCGGCTGGGCGTGTGATGGGCGGCGAGGTGCTGATGAAGGTCGAGGAGCTCAGCCTGCATGCCGGCGGCCGCGTGCTGCAGCACGGGCTGACGTTCGACGTGCGGGCCGGCGAGGTGCTGGCCATTTGTGGTGCCAGCGGCTGCGGCAAGAGCACGCTGCTGCGCCACATGATCGGCCTGCAGGCGCCCCGCACCGGCCGCGTGCTGTGGACGGCCGGCGGCGCCGAGCGCGACGTGCAGGGCGAAGACCCGCCGCGGCGCGAGATCGGTGTGGCCTTCCAGGCCGGCGCGCTGTGGAGCAGCATGACCGTCGGGGAGAACCTCATGCTGCCGCTGGAGCTCTACACCGAGCTCGACGCGGCCGAGCGCGAGCGGCAGGCACGCTTCAAGCTGGCGCTGGCCGGGCTGGACGACCCCGCCACCTTCGACGCCGAGCCCAGCCAGCTCTCCGGCGGCATGAGAAAGCGCGCCGCCATCGCCCGCGCGCTGATGCTGGACCCGCCGCTCGTGTGCCTGGACGAGCCCTCCGCCGGCCTGGACCCGCTGACCTCGGCCCGGCTGGACGACCTGATCCTGCAGCTCAAGCGCGAGCTCGGCACGGGCATCGTGCTCGTGACGCACGAGCTGGAGAGCCTGTTCGCCGTGGCCGACCGGCTGCTCTTCCTGGACGTGCAGGCCCGCACCGCCACCGCTCTGGGCCCACCGGCCGAGCTGCGCGACCACGGACCCGATGCGGTGCGCGAGTTCCTGACCCGCGGCGCTTACCAGCCCCACTCCCAGCCCCAGCCCCAGCCCGAATCCGCATGAAACCTCGCCGCGCCAACCCCTTCCTCATCGGCGCCTTCGTCGTCGGCGCGCTTGCGGCCCTGGCCGTCGCGCTCGTCGCACTGCCCGGGCGCCACTGGTTCGACCGCCCCCAGCGCGTCGTCATGTTCTTCTCGGGTTCGGTGTTCGGGCTGCAGAAGGGCGCGCCGGTGGTCTTTCGCGGCGTGCGCGTGGGCAACGTGACCGACATCAGCGTGCGCTACGACACCAAGACCGACAGCTTCTCCATCCCGGTCGTGGCCGAGCTCGACGACGACGCCGTGCGCGGCCTGGAGGGGCGTTTCACGCACGACGACATCGGCCACGCCCTGCCCACCCTCATCAAGCGCGGGCTCACGGCGCAGCTGGGCACGCAGAGCCTGGTGACCGGCCAGCTGTACGTGGACCTGGACTTCCGCACCAAGCCGGCGGGCGTCCTGCACGGCGGCGACCAGGGCGAGGCCACCGAGATCCCGACCAGCGCCACCGCCTTCCAGGCCCTGAAGAACCAGCTCGAGAGCGTGGACCTGCGCAAGATCCTGGACGACCTGAGCCAGATCGCCAACTCCGCGCGCACGCTGATCGCCGCGCCTGAGCTGCGCCAGGGCATGAAGGACTTCGCCGCCACCGCCGCACACGCCCGCAAGCTGGCGGCCCAGCTCGAGCAGCGGGCCGTGCCGCTGACGCGCGGCGCCGAGCGTGCGATGGCCAGCGTGGACCGCGCGGGCGACAAGGTCTCGGGCGCCGCCGACAAGCTCGGCACCGGCGCCGACAAGGCCAGCGCACTGCTCGACCCCGCCGGCCCGCTGGTGCCCGACCTGCAGCGCACGCTGTCGGAGCTGCAACGCGCCGGCGCGTCGCTGCGCGAGGCGGCCGACAGCGACGGCCCGCTGCTGCAGCAGACCGAGCGCACGATGCGCGACCTCTCGACCGCCGCACGCGCCCTGCGCCAGCTGGCCAGCACCCTGGACGCGCAGCCCGACGCGCTGCTGCGCGGCCGCAAGCCCGACCCTGCCCCGGAGCCCGCCCGATGAAGCCCGAGTCCCTGCTCAGACGTGATGTGCTGCTGCTGATGGCCAGCGCCGCCCTGGCCGGCTGCGCCACGCGCGACACGCCGCCCCGGCGCCTGTACGGGCTGACCGGCGCAGCCGCCGCACCGCCGGGCGCGCGGCCTGGCCAGGACGCGCGGGCCTGGGTGCTGAGCCCACAGGTCGCCCTGCCCGAACTGCTGGACCGCGATGAGCTGCTGGTGGCCGAGGGCAGCGCAGGCCTGCGGCCCTGGCCCGAGGCGCGCTGGGCCGAGCCCCTGCGCGACGCCCTGCCCCGCGTGCTCGCCGACGACCTCTGGCGGCTTCGACAGCCCTACCCCGTCACGCTTGGCGCACCGGTGAACCGTGACGTGGAGTCACTGCGACTGCTCGTGCAGGTGGACGAATGGCTGGCCCGTCCCGAAGGCGCGGGCCTGGCGCTGCACCTGCGCACACGCTGGCACTTCGCCGCCTTGCACGGCCCCGCGGGCACCGCGCTGCCGGCCCCCGGCAGCGCCGAGCTCAGCCTGCCCTGCGCGGCGGACGCCGACGCGCTGGCCAGCGCCTACCGCCGCAGCGTGATGCTGCTGGCGGCAAGGATCGTGGCCGCGTCATGAGGGGAGCGCCAGCGCATCCACGGCTGCGGCTACTTGCCGGCACGCCGAGATCAAGTCCGCCACCAGCCGGTCGTCGATGTTGAGATCGCCTTCGTACTCACCGAGGTTGCGCACGTCGTGGCACTTCGAGAGCACCCGCCAGACCGGCGCCCCCAGGCCCAGCGTATGTGGAAGCAGCTGGAAGACGATGTAGCGATTGGTGGAACGGTACCCATGCCATCGCAAGGCGGCCAGGCACAGCGCATGCGCCGCGTTGTAGGCCAGATCGAAACGTCCCTCCAGCGACAGGACCTCATTGGCAGCATCCTGAAGACGGGCCATGCCGGAGCGCTTCAAGCCTGCAAACTCTCGCGCGTCGGGCGGCTCGACCTTCAGCGGTTTGCCCGGGCCCGCCAGGTTGTCAAACGGGGAGGTCATCCTCACCCCCCATGATCCACACCTTGGGCTGCTCACGCACACGGCTCAGGAAAGCATCCGCGGCCTTCTGCGTGAAGGCTGCGCGGGACAGAATCGTCGGATTCACAGCACGCCCCAGCTCGGCGCTTGCCGCTTCGAGCGCTTCGAAAAGGTCGCCATAACTCAGCGTGTCGCTGAGGATGAGCAGGTCAATGTCACTGCTGCCGGTGTCGGTCTGCTTGGCGACAGATCCATAGACGAAGGCCGCCACGATCTGGCCTGCGATAGGTGCCAGGGCCGCGCGCAGCGGATCGGCCAGGCCGACCGTCTTGCGCACGATGCCGCACAGCTCGGCAAAGATTGGCGAGCTGGCGTTGGCCTGGTAGTGCCTCTGGTTGCCCACGGCACGCACGGTGACGAGGCCGACTTGCGACAGACCGGCCAGCTCGCGCTGCACCGCGCCGGAGCCACTGTTGGCCAGCGTGATCAACTCGCTGGCATAGAAGCTCCGCGAGGGCTGCCCGAACAACAGGGCCAGTACCCGCTGACGGGTCCCGGAAAACAGTGCAGAAGCCAAGCCCTTGGAGGCCTGTGACAAGTCCTTCTTACCCATATTGGGCACGAATATACCCAATATGGGTTTGATCAGGGCGCGGTCAGCCGGGCCGCGAAGGCCTTGTGCACGCCCAGCAGCGCGGTGGCGCGCTGGGTCTGCACCTGGATGAGCGCGTCCTGCGCGGCCAGGCGCTCCTGCTCGGCATTGAGCAGCGCGTAGAAGTCGGTCACGCCGGCTTCGTAGCGCTTGAGCGCCAGGTCCCGCGCGCGCTGGGTGGCCTCGGCGGCGGTGGCCTGGGCGCTGGCCTGCAGCTCGGTCTCGCGCAGCGTCGAGAGGCTGCCTTGCGCGTCCTGCAGCGCGGTGAGCTGGGCCTGCTCGGCGCCGGCCACGGCGGCGTCGAAGCCCGCACGGGCCGCGCTCTCTTCGGCCTTGCGGGCGCCGAAGTCCAGGAAGTTCCAGTTCAGCGCACCGGCGATGCTGTGGATCTGCGTGCCGCTCTTGAAGAGGTCGCCGGCCTTGCCCGAACTCCAGCCGATCTGGCCGGTGAGGCCGAGCGTGGGCCAGCGCGCGGCCCAGGCCACCTGGGCGCGCGCTGCCGCCGCCTGGGCGCGCACGGCGGCGGCCTTGACGTCGGGGCGGGCGGCGAGCAGGCCGGCCGGGTCGGGCAGGGTGCCCAGGCTCACGAGACGCGGCTCGGGCATGGCGGGCAGCGGGTCGCTGTCGGCCTTGTCGCAGTCGGCCGGCGGCTGGCCGCGCAGCACGTCGAGCTGCAGGCGCGTGAGGCAGGCGGCGTTGCGCAGGGCCGGCACGCTGGCCGACGTCTGCGCCACCAGCGCCTCGGCGCGCGCCTGGTCGAGCGCCGTGCCACGGCCGGCGCCCACGCGGGCCTTGACGAGGTCGAGCAGCTGGTTCTGCACCACCAGCGTTTCCTTGGCGAGCTTGAGGCGGTGGCCCAGGCCGATGAGCTGGGCCTGCAGGTTCAGCGCGGTGCCGGCCAGGCTGAGCTGGGCGGCGTCACGGTCCAGCGCGGCGCCTTGGGCGTCATAACCGGCGGCCTGGGCGGTGGCCGCCACGCGGCCCCAGAGGTCGACTTCCCACGCTGCGGTGGCGTTCACGCCGTAGCTGTTGAAGTTGTTGTAGACGCCCTGGTCGTTGGGCGCGCGCTGGCGGCTGGCGTTGGCGCCGGCACTGACCGACGGCAGGCGGCGGGCGCCGGCGGCGTCGGCCAGGCTTTCGGCCTGCTTGAGCCGCGCGGCGGCGGCGCGCAGGTCGCGGTTGTTGGCCAGCACCTCGTCGACGACGCGCTGCAGCTGCGCACTGTCGACGAAGGCGGCCGTCATGGTGGCCGCACCGGGGTTGGCCGGCGGCAGCTGGGCGAAGGTGGCAGGCGCCAGGTTCTTGGGGCCGTCCTTGAGACCGGGGGCGGCACAGCCGGCCAGCAGGGCCGCCGCAGCGGCGGCCAGGGCGAGGGGGGTCAGGCGGACGAGCATGTCAGTGGCCCTCCTTCTTGGTCGTGGCGGCGTCATCGATGCCGGGATGGAAGGCATGGGCGGCCGCATCGACCTGAGCACGCAGCGCAGCCGCGCGGGCGCGGCGCTTCTCGGTGCCGGCGCGCAGCAGGCTGTAGAACACCGGCGTCAGGAAGATGCCGAACAGCGTCACGCCCAGCATGCCGGAGAACACGGCGATGCCCATGGCACGGCGCATCTCGCTGCCGGCGCCACTGCCCAGGATCAGCGGGATCACGCCGGCGCAGAAGGCGATGGACGTCATCAGGATGGGGCGCAGCCGCAGGCGGCAGGCCTCGATGACGGCCTCGCGGATCGTGCGGCCCTGTTCTTCGAGTTCCTTGGCGAACTCGACGATCAGGATGGCGTTCTTGCACGCCAGGCCCACGAGCACGACGAGCGCCACCTGCGTGAAGATGTTCAGGTCGCCCGCCTGCATGAAGGGCGGCAGGTGCGACAGCCACACGCCGAACAGCGCCGACAGGATGCACATCGGCACGATCAGGATGATGGCCAGCGGCAGCGTCCAGCTCTCGTACTGGGCCGCCAGCACGAGGATGACGAGCAGCACCGAGAAGGCGAGCACGGCGGCCAGCGTCGGCACCTTCACGGTCGTGCCGGGCAGGGTCACGTCACGCGTCAGGCGGTCCTGGTAGCTCAGGTCGGTGAACTCGTAGCCGAAGCCGCGCGGCAGCGTCTTGAGCAGGCGCTCGATCTCGACCTCGGCCTGGCCCGACGAGAAGCCGGGCTTGGGCGCGCCGTTGATGTCGGCCGACGGGAAGCCGTTGTAGCGCGTGACGCGGGTCGGGCCGAAAGTGGGCTCGACGTTCATCAGCGAGCCCAGCGGCACCATGTCGCCGACTTCGTTGCGGGTCTTGAGCTGGACCACGTCCTCGGCCTTGGCGCGGAAGGGCGCGTCGGCCTGCACGATGACCTGGTAGGTCTTGCCGAACTTGGTGAAGTCGTTGACGTAGAGCGAGCCGAGGTTGATCTGCAGCGTGTCGTAGATGGAGCCCAGCGGCACGCCCATCTGCTTGGCCTTCACGCGGTCGACGTTGGCGAAGAGCTGCGGCACGTTGATGTCATACGTGGAGTACGGCGTGCCGATCGAGGTATTGGGGTTGCCGTAGATCTGGCCGAGCGTGCCCCAGGTGGCGCCGTACAGGGCCTGTTCGCCCTGGCTGCTGCGGTCCTGCACCTGCACCTTGAAGCCGCCGGCGATGCCCAGGCCGTCCACGGGCGGGGGCGGCACGACGAACATGCGCGCGCCCTTGATCTGCTGGATGGCGCCGTTGACCTGACCGAGGATGGCCTCCTTGCTCAGGTCGCGCGAGGTGCGCTTGTCGAAGTCCGCCAGGCCGAAGAACACGATGCCTTCGTTGGGCGAGGCCGAGAACCCGGCGACCGAGAGGCCGGGGAAGGCGACGGAGTCGACGATGCCAGGCACCTTCAGCGCGATCTTGCTCATCTCGCGGATGACTTCCTCGGTGCGGTCCAGGCTCGCACCGGCGGGCAGCTGGGCCACGCCGATCAGGTACTGCTTGTCGGGCGCAGGCACGAAGCCGCTCGGGATGCGCGAGAACACGAGTGCCGTGGCCGCCAGCAGCAGCGCGTAGACCACCAGTGCCAGCGACTTGCGCTGCAGGATGCCCGTCACGCCACGTCCGTAGGCCGCCGAGCGGCGCTGGAAGGCGCAGTTGAACCAGTGGAAGAAGCGGCCGAAGAGGCGGTCCATGCCACGCGTGAGCGCATCCTTGGGCGCGTCGTGCGGGCGCAGCAGGATGGCGGCGAGTGCGGGCGAGAGCGTCAGCGAGTTGAAGGCCGAGATCACCGTGGAGATGGCGATGGTGACGGCGAACTGCTTGTAGAACTGGCCCGACAGGCCCGGCACCAGCGTGAGCGGGATGAACACCGCACACAGCACCAGGGCGATGGCGATGATGGGGCCGGACACCTCGCGCATGGCCTTGACGGTGGCGTCATGCGGCGTGAGGCCTTCCTGGATGTTGCGCTCGACGTTCTCGACCACCACGATGGCGTCGTCCACCACGATGCCGATGGCCAGCACCAGGCCGAACAGCGTCAGCGTGTTGATGGAGAAGCCCAGCAGCAGCAGCACCGCGAACGTGCCGACGATGGACACCGGCACCGCCACCAGCGGGATGATGGACGCGCGCCAGGTCTGCAGGAAGATGATGACGACGAGCACCACCAGCGCCACGGCCTCGAACAGCGTGTGCACGACCTTCTCGATGGAGGTCTGCACGAAGCGCGTGGGGTCGTAGACGATGGCGTAGTCCACACCGGCGGGGAAGCTGGGCTTGAGCTTCTCCATGGTCTTGCGGACGTTGTCGGAGATGGCCAGCGCGTTGGAGCCCGGCGCCTGGAAGATGGCGATGGCCGCGGCTTCCTTGTTGTTCAGCAGGCTGCGCAGCGCGTAGGAATTGGCGCTGACCTCGACGCGGCCGAGGTCACGCACGCGCACCATGGCGCCAGTGCGGGTGTCGGTGCGCACGATGATGTCGCCGAACTCCTCCTCGGTGCCCAGGCGGCCCTGGGCGTTGATGGAGAGCTGGAAGTCGGTGCCCTTGGGCGAGGGCGACGCGCCCACGACGCCCGCGGCGACCTGCGTGTTCTGCTCGCGGATGGCGCCGACGACGTCGGAGGCCGTCAGGTTGTGGCCGGCGAGCTTTTGCGGGTCCAGCCAGATGCGCATGGCGTAGTCGCCCGCACCGAAGCTCAGCACCGAGCCCATGCCCGGGATGCGCAGCAGCTCGTCGCGCACGTTGAGCGTGCCGTAGTTGCGCAGGTAGAGCGCGTCACGCGAGTTGTCCGGGCTGACCAGGTGGACCACCATGGTCAGGTTCGGGCTGCTCTTCTCGGTGGTCACGCCGATCTGGCGCACGATGTCGGGCAGGCGCGGCAGTGCGCGGTTGATGCGGTTTTGCACCGCCGTCTCGGCAGCCTCGGCGTGCGTGCCGATCTTGAACGTGACGGTCAGCGTCATGGCGCCGTCACCCGTGGCCTGGCTCTCGAAGTAGAGGACGTTTTCCAGGCCGTTGATCTGCTCTTCCAGCGGTGTCGCCACCGTCTCGGAGATCACGCGCGGGTTGGCGCCCGGGTACTGGGCGCGCACGACGACCTGCGGCGGCGCGACCTCGGGGTACTCCGAGATCGGCAGCAGCGGGATGGCCAGCGCGCCAATGAGGAAGATGAAGAGGGACAACACGGTCGCGAAGCGCGGCCGGTCGATGAAGAAGCGTGAGATGTCCATGGGGCAACCGCCTTGGGATTACTTCGAGGCGGCAGAGGCCGGGGCAGCAGCAGGAGCCGGGGCGGCGCCGGGCGCGCCCGGCTGCGGGGCGGGCAGGGGCATGCCCTTGTCGTCCACCTTCAGCACCTGGGGCGTGACCGGGGCGCCGGGGAAGGCGCGCAGCAGGCCGTCGACGATGACGAGCTCGCCCGCCTTGACGCCCTGCACGACACGCATGCCATCCACCAGCGCGCCCGGGGTGACCGGCCGCGGCTGCACGATGTTGTTGGGGCCGACGATGAGCACGATCTTGTGCGTCTGGTCGGTGGTGATGGCGCGGTCGGGGACGACGACGCCGGTGTAGGTGGCGCTGCCCCCGAGCTTCACGCGGGCGTACAGGCCGGGCGTGAACTGGCCGTTCTTGTTGTCGAACACGGCGCGGGCGCGGATGGAGGCCGTGGCGGGGTTCAGGCGGTTGTCGACGAAGTCGAGCTTGCCGGTGTGCGGGAAGCCCTGTTCGTTGGACAGGCCCATCTGCACCGCGGTGGACACGGGCTTGGCCGCGCGCATGTACTTGAGATAGGTCGCCTCGCTGGCGTCGAAGTAGGCGTAGACCTTGTCGCTGGAGACGAGCGTCGTCAGCACCGGGTCGCCGACGCCGACGAGGTTGCCGGGCGTGACGTTGGCGCGCGAGGTGCGGCCCGTGACGGGCGCGGTGACGTTGGCGTATTCGACGTTGAGCCTGGCCTGCACGAGCGCGGCCTCGGCGCCCTTGAGGTTGGCCTCGGCGCTGCGCAGCGTCGAACGCAGCTGGTCGATCTCCTGCTGGCTCACCGCGTTGACGGCGACGAGCTTCTCGGAGCGGCCGAGGTCGGCGCGGGCCAGGTCGGCCTGGGTCTTGAGCGCGGCGATCTGCGCTTCGGCACGGGCCACCTCGGCCTTGAAGGCGCGGGCGTCGATGGTGAACAGCGGGTCGCCCTTGCGCACGACCTGGCCTTCCTTGAAGCGCACCGCCTCGACGGTGCCAGCCACGCGGGCGCGCACGTCCACGGTGTCCGGGGCTTCCAGGCGCGCGGTGAACTCGTCGAACTCCTGCACCTCGCGCTGCGTGGCCGGAGCCACCGACACCGGCGGCGGGCCGCCCGGGCCCCCGTGACCACCAGCGCCATCAGGCTTCTGGCCACATGCGGCCAGCAGGGCCAGCAAGACAGGGGTCAGTGTGAACGCGAGGTTCTTTTTCATGTGCAGGGCTCCAAGCAAGCGCGCGACTGTAACGAGATCACTGTCGCAGAACCACCGCTACCTTGAAACGCTGCTGACAGCGAATGGCAACAATCGGCCGGAGATTCCAAGATCGCGGCGATCGGCCGGCGCCGGTTCACGCAGCCAAGAAGAAAAAAGCCGCCCGCACTGTTGTGGGGCGGCTCAGTCAACCAGGCCGGCTGGGCCGGCCGTCCCTCCAGCGACTCCCACGGAACCGGCTTTGCCGGGCCGTCGGGAGTGCCCCCTTGAGGGGGCGGCCGTCAGGCCGTAGGGGGTGGGCTAGTGCACGCCGTGCATCCACTTCTTCATCAGCGGGTTCAGCAGCATCAGCACGATGCCGGCGCCGATCGGGATGGCCGTGAAGATCAGGAAGAAGACCGACATCGAGTACTGGTTGGAGATCGCGTCGATGTAGGAGCCGGTGGAGCCGGCGATCTTGTTGGCGATGGCGGTGTTCAGGAACCACACGCCGAACATCAGGCCCAGCAGCCGCGTGGGCGCGAGCTTGGAGATGTAGGACAGGCCCACCGGCGACAGGCACAGCTCGCCCATGGTGTGGAAGAGGTAGGCCACGCTCAGGTACATCATGCTGACCTGCGCGGTCTTGGCGCCCTGCGGGATGCCGGCCGAACCATAGGACAGCACCGCAAAACCCAGGCCCAGCAGCACCAGGCCCACGCCGAACTTGACCGGGCCGGACGGGTTCCAATGCTTCTCCCACATCTTGGAGAACATCGGCGCCAGCACCACGATGAAGAGGCTGTTGAGCACGCTGAACCAGGTGGCGGGCACCTCGGTCTGGTCCATCGCGAACTCGCGGCCCAGCATCCACAGCGACAGGCCCCAGATGATGGCGAACGCCACGGCCAGCGACAGGTTGGCCATCAGGTAGTTGCCGCCCGTGGAGCGGTAGAGCTTGAACAGCAGCCACGACAGGATGCCCGCCGGGATCAGCGTCATGGCCGTGTTGACGACCTTGAACGCGAAGCCTGCGGTACCGGCGAGCGTGCGGTCGGTGTAGTCGGCCGCGAAGATGGTCATGGAGCCGCCGGCCTGCTCGAAGGCGAACCAGAAGAAGATCGTGAAGAACGAGAACACGACGATGGCCTTCAGACGGTCGGCCACGACGTGCTCGGGCGTGTCGTCGAGCTTCTCTTCGACGGCCTTCTTGGCCGCATCGATCTTGTCGCCGATGGTGCCGAACAGGCCCTGGCTCAGCCAGAACTGGATGGCGCCGAGGATCATGAACACGCCAGCCAGGCCGAAGCCCAGGTGCCAGGAGATCTTCTCGCCGATATAGCCGCACAGCGAGATGCCGAAGAAGGCACCCGCGTTCACGCCCATGTAGAAGAGCGTGTAGCCACCGTCACGCTGGCCTTCGTTCTGCGGGCCGTAGAGCTGGCCGACGATGGCCGAGATGTTCGGCTTGAACAGGCCGGTGCCCAACACCACGAGGCCCAGGCCGGCGTAGAAGCTCGGCACCGTCTCCAGGAACAGGGCAATGTGGCCGGCGGCGATGATGAAGCCGCCCAGCAGCACCGAGCGCCGGGTGCCGAGCATGCGGTCGGCGATGTAGCCGCCCAGGATGGGCGTCAGGTAGACGAGGCCGGTGTACCAGCCGTAGAGGTTGGTCGCGTCGGCACGGCTCCAGCCCCAGCCGCCCTTGCTGGCCTCGGTGACCAGGAAGAGCACGAGCAGCGCGCGCATGCCGTAGTAGGAGAAGCGCTCCCACATCTCCGTGAAGAAGAGGACGAAGAGCTGGTTGGGCTGGCCGAGGATGGTGGCGCCGGCTTGCGGGGTCGCCGCTCGGCCGGATACGGGGGCAGTGGTGGTCACGTCTGTCGTTCCATGTAAACGCACGGAGGGCGGGCGGTGGCCCGCGCGGAAGGCCGGAATTGTCCCGCCGGCAGGGCGTTTTCCACGGTCGGGCACCCCAGGGATTGCCCTCGGTCCGCCTAAACTGGCCCGATGACCAAAGCCGTGATCCTGGCCGGTGGCCTCGGCACCCGCCTTGCCGAAGAAACCCACCTGCGGCCCAAGCCCATGATCGAGATCGGCGGGCAGCCCATCCTCTGGCACGTCATGAAGATCTACGCCGCCCACGGGGTGAACGACTTCATCGTGTGCTGCGGCTACAAGGGTTATGTCATCAAGGAGTACTTTGCGAACTACTTCCTGCACAGCTCCGACGTCACCTTCGACCTCGCCGAGAACCGCATGGAGGTGCACGAGCGCCATGCCGAGCCCTGGCGCGTGACGCTGGTGGACACGGGCGTGGACAGCGGCACGGGTGGGCGGCTCAAGCGCGTGGCGAGCTACCTGAAGGACGAGGCGGACTTCTGCTTCACCTACGGCGACGGCGTGGCCGACGTGGACGTGACCGCCCTGCTCGCGCAGCACCGCGCCAGCGGCCTGGCCGCGACCATCACCGCCGCGGTGCCGCCGGCGCGTTTCGGGGCGCTGGACGTCGACCCCGACACCGGCCTGGTGCGGCGCTTTCGCGAGAAGCCGCAGGGCGAAAGCGGCGGCGTGAATGCCGGCTTCTTCGTGCTCAAGCCCGAGGTGCTCGGCCTCATCGACGGCGACGCCGCGGCCTGGGAAGCCCACCCGCTGGAGACGCTGGCGGAGCGCGGCCAGCTGGGCGTGTACGAGCACGCCGGCTTCTGGCAGCCCATGGACACGGTGCGCGACCGCGCGCACCTGGAGCGGCTCTGGGCCGAGGGGCGCGCGCCGTGGAAGGTCTGGTGACCGCGCGCGCCTGGGCCGGCCGGCGGGTGCTGGTGACCGGCCACACCGGCTTCAAGGGCGGGTGGCTCGCGCTGTGGCTGCGCCAACTTGGCGCGCAGGTGAGCGGTTATGCGCTGGCCCCGGAAGCGGGCGGCTTCCACGAACGGGCCGGCGTGAGGTCGACGTTGCAGGCCGAATGGATCGCCGACGTGCGCGACCGCGAGGCCCTGCTGGACGCCGTGACGACGGCACAACCCGAGGTGGTCTTCCACCTCGCGGCGCAGCCGCTGGTGCGCGCCTCCTACGCCGACCCCACCGGCACCTTCGCCACCAACATCATGGGCACGGCCCACCTGCTGGACGCGCTGCGCCAGCAAAGCGGCGTGCGCGCCATCGTGGCCGTCACCAGCGACAAGTGCTACCGCGACCTGGGGCCGCCCTGCCGCGAGACCGACGCCCTCGGCGGCCACGACCCCTACAGCGCCAGCAAGGCCGGCGCCGAGATCGTGGCGGCCAGCTACGCGGCGTCCTACGGCCTGCCGCTGGCCACGGCGCGGGCCGGCAACGTCATCGGCGGCGGCGACATCAGCACCGACCGCCTCGTGCCCGACCTGCTGCGCGCCATCGACGCCGGCACGCCGCTGCACCTGCGACACCCCGACGCCGTGCGCCCCTGGCAGCACGTGATGGAGCCGCTGGCCGGCTACCTCGCGCTGGCCGAGCGGCTGATGGGCGAGCCCGCCCGCTTTGGCGGCGCCTGGAACTTCGGGCCGTCCGACGGCCACGGCCACCCGGTGCGCGCCGTCGCCGAGCAGCTGCTGGCGCACGCCCGGGCCGATGGCGCCGCGCTGCCTGAACTCAGCTTCGGCGACGGCAGCGGCGTGCACGAAGCCGGCGTGCTGCTGCTGGATTCCGCCAAGGCCGCTGCTCAGCTGGGTTGGCGCGGACGCCTGCCCCTGGACGAGGCCCTGCGCCTGACCTGGCAGTGGCACCTCGCCAGCCGCACCGGCCAGGACCTGCAGGCCTTCACGCTGCAACAGATCGACGCCTACCTGAGCCGCCCATGACCCCCGAACAACTCGCGCTGCGCCAGCAGATCCTGCAGCTCGTCGACCAGTACGCGGCGGCAGCCCCCGCGCCCGGCGCCTTCCAGCCCGGGCAGACCGTCATCCCGCCGTCCGGCAAGGTGGTCGGCGCGCCGGAGATGAAGCTGATGGTGGAAGCCTCGCTCGACGCCTGGCTCACGACCGGCCGCTTCAACGCCGCCTTCGAGGCGCGCCTGGCCCAGGTGCTGGGCGTGAAGCACGTGCTGACGACCAACTCCGGCTCCTCGGCCAACCTGCTGGCCTTCTCGGCGCTCACCTCGCCGCTGCTGGGCGAGCGCGCCATCCGCCCGGGCGACGAGGTCATCGGCGTGGCCGCGGGCTTCCCGACCACGGTCAACCCCATCCTGCAGTGCGGCGCCGTGCCGGTGCTGGTGGACGTGCACCTGCCCACCTACAACATCGACGTGGCCCAGCTCGAAGCGGCCATCACGCCGCGCACGAAAGCCATCATGCTGGCCCACACGCTGGGCAACCCGTACAACCTGGAGGCCGTCACGCGGCTCGCCCGCCAGCACGGGCTGTGGCTGGTGGAGGACTGCTGCGACGCGCTCGGCTCCACCTACAACGGCCAGCTCGTGGGCACCTTCGGCGACATCGCCACGCTGAGCTTCTACCCCGCCCACCACATCACGATGGGCGAAGGCGGCGCGGTGTTCACGAACGACGACACGCTGCGCCGCGCCGCCGAGTCGCTGCGCGACTGGGGCCGCGACTGCTGGTGCGCGCCGGGCAAGGACAACACCTGCGGCCAGCGCTACTGCTGGAAGCTCGGCGCCCTGCCCGAGGGCTACGACCACAAGTACACCTACAGCCACCTCGGCTACAACCTGAAGATCACCGACATGCAGGCCGCCTGCGCGCTGGCGCAGCTGGACCGGCTGGACGGCTTCATCGCCGCGCGCCGCCGCAACTTCGCGCGGCTGCACGCGCGGCTGCAGGGCTGCGAGGAGTTCCTGCTGCTGCCCGAAGCCACGCCCGGCAGCGACCCGTCGTGGTTCGGCTTCCCCATCACGATCCGGCCCGAGGCCAACCTGCGCCGCCTGGACCTGCTGACGCACCTGGAGAGCCGGCGCATCGGCACGCGGCTGCTGTTTGCCGGCAACCTCACGCGCCAGCCCTACATGCAGGGCCGCCACTTCCGCGTGGCCGGGCCGCTCACGAACACCGACATCGTCATGAACGACACCTTCTGGATCGGCCTGTACCCGGGCCTCAGCGACGACCAGCTCGACTACGCCGCCGACGAGATCGCCGGCTTCGTCGGGGGTGGCCTGTGAACGCGGCCGAGCGCATCGCGGCCTATCTGGCCGCCCGAGGCCTGGCCCAGGTGTTCGCCGTCACCGGCGGCGGCGCCATGTTCCTGAACCAGGCCCTGGCCAGCCAGCCCGGCCTGCGCTGCAGCTTCATGCACCACGAGCAGGCCTGCACGATGGCCGCCGAAGGCTATGCCCGCATCGACGGCCGCCCCGCCATCGTCAACGTGACAACCGGCCCCGGCGGGCTGAACGCGCTCAACGGCGTGTTCGGCGCCTTCACCGACTCCATCCCGATGCTCGTCATCTCCGGCCAGGTCAAGCGCGCGACGGCGCTGGCCCACACGCCGGTGCCGGGCCTGCGCCAGCTCGGCGACCAGGAGGTGCCCATCACCGCCATGGTCGGGCCGGTGGTCAAGCGGGCCTGGGCCATCGGCTCGCTGCAGGAGCTCGCCCGCGCCCTGCCCGAGGCGCTCGCGCTGGCCACCCGCGGCCGCCCGGGCCCGGTGTGGCTGGACATCCCGATCGACCTGCAGTCGTCCACCGAAGCGTTCGAGTTCATCGAGCCCACCCCCGCCGACCCGGCCCCCGTGCCTGACGTCTCGACCGTGCGGCAGTGGCTGGCGCAGGCGAAGCGCCCGCTGATCCTCGGCGGCACCGGCGTGCGCCTGGCCGGCGCCGTGGCCGAACTGCACGACCTGGTGGAGGCCAGCGGCATCCCGCTGGCCACGGCCTGGACGCACGACCTCATCGAGAGCAGCCACCCCCTCTTCGCCGGCCGCCCCGGCACCATCGGCACACGCGCGGGCAACCTGTGCCTGCAGGCGGCCGACCTCGTCATCGTCATCGGCTCGCGGCTGAACATCCGCCAGGTCAGCTACAACTGGGGCAGCTTCGCCAAGGACGCCCGCGTCGTGCAGGTCGACATCGACCCGGCCGAGCTTGCCAAGCCGCTGGTGCAGCCCACGCTCGCGATCACGGCCGACGCCAAGGCCTTCATCCAGGCGCTGCGTACCAGCATCACGGCGCCGCGCTACGCACCCTGGGCCGCCTGGTGCCGCGACATCGCCGCGCGCTACCCCGCGCTGGAGCCCGGCAACGTGAGTGCACCGGGCCTCATCAACCCCTACCGCGCCGTGCAGGCGCTGTTCGAGGCGCTGCCGGCGGACGGCATCGTCGCCAGCGGCAACGCCTCGGCCTGCATCCTGCCGTTCCAGATCGCGCCGCTGCAGCGCGGGCAGCGCCTCTTCAGCAATTCCGGCTCGGCCTCGATGGGTTACGACCTGCCGGCCGCGCTGGGTGCCGCCATCGCCGCGCCCGAGCGCCGCGTGGTGTGCCTGGCCGGCGACGGCAGCCTGCAGATGAACGTGCAGGAGCTGCAGACGCTCAAGACCCTGCAGCTCAACGTGGCGGTGGTGGTGCTGGCCAACGACGGCTACCTGTCCATCCGCCTCAGCCACGAGAACTTCTTCGGCCGCGTCATCGGCGCCGACCGCGCCTCGGGCGTGGACTGCCCGGACTACGTCGCGCTGGCCCGCGCCTATGGCCTGCAGGCCGTGGACCTCGCCACGCCCGACGACCTCGCCCGCCTGCCCGCGCTGCTGCAGGGCACCGGCCCCGTGCTGGTGCAGATCCACGTCGACCCGGCGCAAGGCTTCAGCCCCAAGCTCAAGTCGCGCGTGGACGAACAGGGGCGCTTCCTGACGCCGGAACTCGACGACATGCATCCCTTCCTGCCGCCCGAGGAACTGGCGGCGGTGCGGGCGAGCGCGCAGGCCCTCTGATGGCAACGCTGCAGGTCTTTGGCGCCGGCGGCTTCGCCCGTGACCTGGCCCGCGCCTTCACCGCCCATGGCGACACGGTGACGGGCTTTCTCACCTCCGGCCCCCCTGCGGTGGACACGCTGGACGGCCTGCCCGTACACCAGGCAAGCGCCAGCACGCTGGCGGAGGGCCCGGTTGCCATTGGCGTCTTCAACCGGGAATCGCACAGCGACTACGCTGCCGTCGCGGCCTGGCTGCGCGCGCGACGACCCGATATCCCGCTGCTCTGGCCGCAGGACACCTACGCCCGGCTGCAGCCGACCCTGGGTGAGCGCTTCTGGCTGGCCGCCCCCGCACAGTTGGCGGCACAAGCCCACGACATCGCCGCCGCCCGCGCTCTCTTCGACCCGGTAAGTCACGCCACTTTCGACGCACTGATCGCCTTTCGCCAGCACGCGCACGATGCGCCACCGCCCCCCGACCCCGACCTGCAGTACCTGCCCGACTGGCTGGCCGCCGAGCTGGCCACGCGCGGCCCCATGCGCCTCGTGGACGGCGGCGCCTACCGCGGCGAAACGCTGACCGCGCTGGCTGCACGCTTGCCCATCGCGCAGGCTTGGAGCTTCGAGCCCGACCCGGACAACCATGCCGCGCTGGTGGCCGCATTGGCCGATTGGCCGATCCCGGCGACTCACATCCCTGCCGGCCTGTCTGACCACTGCGGGCTGGCCGACTTCCAGGCCGGTGCCGGCGAGGCCAGCCACTTCGGCGGCCAGGGCGGCAGGCCCACGCCTGTGGTGAGCCTGGACGCCTGCCTGCACCTTGCGCCGGTCAACTTCATCAAGCTCGACGTGGAGGGCCAGGAACTGGCCGTGCTGGCCGGCGCGCGTCGCACGCTGCAGCGCGAACGACCGGCGCTGGCCATCGCCGCCTATCACCGCTGGGACGATCTGTGGCGTCTGCCGCTGTTCCTGGCCGAACTCGGCCTGGGCTACCGCCTGCGCCTGGGCCTGCATGGCCACAATAGTTTCGACACCGTGCTCTACGCCTACTGAGGCACCGCCATGGACACCATCTTCCAGAACCTTTTCGTCCTCGAACTCGCCAACAACCACTGGGGCAGCGTCGAGCGCGGGCTCAAGATCATCAATGCATTCGCCCAGGTCGTGCGGTTCAACAACGTGCGCGCCGCGATCAAGCTGCAGTTCCGCGACGTGGACCACTTCATCTCGCCGAGCTTCAAGGGCCGCGAGGACCTGCGCTACGTCAAGAAGACCGAGGCGACGAAGCTGGAGAAGCACCAGTACGCCACGCTGATCAACGCCATCCGGGACCAGGGCTGCATCCCCATGGCCACGGCCTTCGACGAAGCCTCGGTGGACCTGTGCGAAGAGTTCGATCTGCCGATCATCAAGGTCGCCAGTTCCGACCTGAACGACTGGTTCTTGCTGGACCGCATCGCCAAGGCGCGCAAACCGGTCATCGTCTCCACCGGCGGTTCCTCCGAGAAGGACGTGGACGACCTCGTCACCTTCTTCGGCAATCGCCACATCCCGCTGTCGCTCAACCATTGCGTCTCCCTCTACCCGACCGAGGACGACGAGATGGAGCTCAATCAGATCGACTACTTGCGCCAGCGCTACCCGAAGCTCGTCATCGGGCACTCCACGCACGAGTACCGCGACTGGCAGGCGTCGATGCTGATCTCCTACGCCAAGGGCGCTCGCACCTGGGAGCGTCACATCGACATCGAGGACGGCGGCATCCCGGTGTCGCCCTACTGCTCGCTGCCGCACCAGATCGACACCTGGTTCAAGGCTTTCCACCAGGCGCGCGAGATGTGCGGTGCGAGCGGCGAGACCAAGCGCATCCCCAGCCGCCGCGAGATTGAATACCTCGATCAGCTCGTGCGCGGCGTCTACCTCAAGCGCGACCTGCCTGCCGGCTACGAGTTCCACCACGCGAGCGTGGACCGCGACTTCTACCTCGCCATCCCTCTGCAAAAGGGCCAGCTCTCCTGCCGAGAGGTCATGAACGGCCAGCGCACCGCGCGCGAGCTCAAGGCCGACGCGGCACTGATGATCGATGACCTCGACAGCCCCTACGCGAGCACGCCCACGCTGCGTCAGCTGATCTACGGTCGCGGGCTGTGACGCGGGACCTCGCCGGCTTCCTCGCGGAGGATTTCGAACGCATCAGCGCTCACGCGCCTGCGCTGACGCTGGACGGCCAGCGACTGATGATCAGCGGCGCGACCGGTTTTTTCGGCAAGAACCTGCTGGCCATCCTAGGCTGGCTGTACGACCGCGGCCAACGCTTTGAGGTCGTCGGGCTGAGCCGCGACCCGGCACGGTTTCTCGCCGCCGAGCCCTGGGCCGCACGGCAGCCATGGCTGCGTCTGCTGACCGCCGACGTTCGCCGCCCCTGGCCAGGGGACGGGCGTTTCGACGCCCTCGTGCATGCCGCCACCGACACCCACGCGAGCGCCCAAACCGACCTGCAGGCCGTCTTCGACGACGGCGTGGCGGGCACGCGCGAAGCCCTGGCCTTTGCCTCAGCGCACGGCGTGCGGCGGCTGCTGTTGACGGGCTCGGGCGCCCAGTACGGCGACTTGCCGCCAGGCCCGGTCCTCGAGACCCACGGCGCCGCTTGCGACCCCACCCAGCCGGGCAGCGCCTATGGCGAGGCCAAGCGCGTAGGCGAGTTGATGGCGGCACTGGCCGCCGCGCGCAGCGGCTTCGAGATCGTGTTGACGCGCTGCTTCGCCTTCGTCGGCCCGGGGCTGGATCTGCATGGGCATTTCGCAATCGGCAACTTCATCCGCGACGCACTGGCCGGCGGGCCGCTGAGGCTCTCGTCGGACGGATCGGCCGTGCGCAGCTACCTGTACGGCGCCGACCTGGCCTGGTGGCTGCTTCATCTGCTGCACGCGGCGCCGGGAGGTCGGGCGGTGAATGTCGGCTCGGAGGACGGGCTGAGCGTGGCTGCGCTGGCGGCAATGACGCGAGATGAAGTCTGCCCCGGCGCTGCCGTGCAGTTGGGCCCAGCACGGCGCGGAGAGCCTCGCCGCCACTACGTGCCCGCCACCGGCCGTGCCGCCGCCCTCGGCCTCGCGGCCTGGACGCCGCTGCCCCTGGCCGTGCAACGAACCGCTCTCTGGCACCTGCAGGAGACCTGACCCATGCCACGCCTGGCCACCCGTTGCATCTGTTGCGAGACGCAAGCGCTGGACCGACAGCCGGCTGTGCTGATGCCCTTCGTCGCCGAACGGGCGTTGGGCTGGCAGGCCTGCGAGATCACTGCCGACTGGGGCCTGCGCAGCATCCCCACGGGCTGGGCGCAGCCGCTGTGCGCCAGCCTGCATTGCCCGGATTGCGGATGTCTGTTCCTGGACATGCGCTTTGACAGCGAAGAGATGGGGCGCCTGTACAGCGGGTATCGCGGTCCGGCGTACGAAGCCGAGCGCGAGCGGCACGAGCCCGGCTACACGGCAGTCAATCGCCGGCTGCTGGGTGGCGACGCGCACATCCCCGCGGTGGAAGCCTTCCTGTGCCCGTGGCTGCCGGCATCGCCTGCCGTGCTGGATTGGGGCGGTGACTCCGGCCTGAACACGCCGCTGCGCACCCAGGCGTCGCGCCACGACGTGCTGGACATCTCGGGCCGGTCGCTCGTGGCCGGCGCGCATGCGGTGAACACGCCCCAAGGGCCGTACGACCTCATCGTGCTGGCCCATGTGCTGGAACATGTGCCGGAGCCGGATGCACTGCTGCGCGACGTGCGGGCCGCCATGGACGATGCCACGCACTTGTACGTGGAGGTGCCCTTCGAAGCGTTGATGCGAACCTGCGAGGCCGACCCCGCCGCGTGGCGGCAAAAGCGCCACTGGCATGAACACATCAACTTTTTCAGCGCCGACGGGCTGCGCCGCCTGTTGCAACGCTGCGGCCTGAACGTCCGTGCCGAGACACGGCACGCCCTGCCCGGCTCAGGCGTGGCCCTCGGTGTGCTCTGCCGACGCTAGCGTTGCCGGGAGCGCCGCTTGGCGGCGACAAGGACCAGGGTCCGCGTCCACGCGTGTGGCAGCAGCAGGGCCACCAGCAAGCGCGGCCACACCTGCGGCGAGCGGCGCAGCAAAGGCCAGAGGGCAGGCAGGCTTCGCCACAGGCGAGATCGCGCCGCTCCGCGCACGACATTCCAGACGAACTGGTTGGCACTGGAGCGTGCAACGAAGGCCTGCATGTCGCGGGTCAGTCGCTCGATGCGCGGTTGATCGCCTGGTGGCCAGGCCTGCAGCACCTCGTCGGCGAGCAGCCGCGTCTCCAGCGCCCAAGCCGTTACCGGCGTGCCGGTGGATACGTTGTCTGCAGTGATGAAGCTGTAGTGCGACAGCGGCAACGCCACGCAGCCCACGTCGCCGAGGCGCGCCAAGCGTGTCCACAGGTACATGTCCCCAAAGATGCGGCCGGGTGGAATGGGGCCGATGGCACGCAAGTCGGCCAAGCGGCTGACGGCGGCGCACCAGCACACCTCGCGCTCGCCGGCGAAGAACGCCGCAAGGAAGTCGCACCCTGACTCACGCTCGGGGCCGCAAAGCGCTGGAACGCTGGACTGGGCATAGTGCGTCAGGCAGCCGGTGTATAGGAAGGGCAGACCCGGGTGCCGGTCCAACAGCGCCAGCACCCGGGCGGCGAAGTCGGGCTCCAGCCAGTCGTCGTCAGAAAGCCCGACGAAGTACTCGCCGCGCGCCTGGTCGATCAGGAAGTTGCCGTGGTCTTGCGCGCTGATCGTCTGCGCATGGTGGAACTTGCGCAGCCGCCGGTCGCTGACGCCTGCGAGCCACGCCGCCGTGCCGTCGTTCGAGCCGTTGTCGGAGATCAGCACCTCGATGTCGTCGGCGGTCTGCGCCAGTGCGCTTTCCAGCGCGCGGCGAGCCAGCGACAGCCGGTTGAGCGTGGGAATGACGATGCTGAGGCGGGGCGAAGCGGTCATGGAAGGCTGAGGCGCTGCAGCAGGCGCCGGTAGTGCCGGTGCGCGATACACAGGCCTGCGAGTGTGCACACGAGATGCGTGGCCGCGACCGCGGGCAGGCCGGCCACCTGGGCCACGGCCGCGACGAGCACGAGGCTGGCCACACCGCCGAACACGCTCAGTCGCAGCAGCGGCTCCAGGCGTTCGGCACGCAGCACAACGGCCAGGCAAGCCGTCGCCTGGTGGGCCAGGCCGGCCAGGAGCAGCAGCGCCAGGGTCAACAGATCGGGCAGCCGCTCGGCCAGCCCCGCAAAGATGTGAAGCAGCGCCGCGACAGCCCCCCAGGCGCCCAGCGCCATCAGGCCCGCCAAACCCAGCGAGGGCCACAGCGTCCGATTCAGCCGCTCACTCACGCGACCCGCCTGCCTCTGCGCGAGCAGGCCGGCGAAGCGCGCGGCCTGGCTCAGCGGCCAGGCGGTGCACAGCAGCAGCAG
The DNA here is from genome assembly GCA_016790285.1 of Roseateles sp. Taxonomy (GTDB): domain Bacteria; phylum Pseudomonadota; class Gammaproteobacteria; order Burkholderiales; family Burkholderiaceae_C; genus Pelomonas. Next base: position 55,454 of record JAEUPJ010000008.1, read on the forward strand.
CATGTTCATCACCGCCAGCCCGATACCCAGCCGCCCGGCTGCGGCGGCCCCCTGCGCGGCCAGCACAAGCGGGTTCATGGCCTGGAAGACAAGGAAGCCGGCCAGGGCGCTCAGCCCGATGCGCCACTGGAACGGCCAGAGGTCACGGCGCCAGTTGAAACCGGTGTCGCCCGACGGGGTCGGCGGCACGCCGCGCAGCCAGGGCAGCGGCACGAGGGCCCGCGTGCCGAAGTACGCCGGCAGGCTCCACAAGCCGGCGCCGGCGAGCAGTGCACCGATGAAGGCGCAGGCGCCCAGCACCTCCTGCGCGCAGCGCAGCCGCCAGGCCAGGCCCACCGAGCGGGCCCCTTCCAGCCAGAACAGCTCCACCTGCACCCATTGCAGCGCCAGCGCGGCCAGCGCCAGCGCCGCCCAGGCGCCCAGCCAGCTCTGCGCATTCGGCACCGGCAGGACCAACGCCACCGCTGCACCGATGAGCAGGCCGCTGCCCACCAGCCAGGCCAGGCCCCGCGCCCGGGCCTGACGACGCAGCTGGGCGGCCGCCTGCGCCTGCCCGCGCGCACGCAGGTGGCCGGCCATCTGCAGGCTGGCATAGCCCACGCCGAAGTCGCCCAGCTGGATCAGAGCGGCCAAGCTCAGGAAGCTGAAGAACAGCCCCTGCAGCTCCACGCCATACAGCCGTACCACGCAGGCCACCGCCACCAGCGCTCCCAGGCCCTGCACGCCGCGCGTGAGCAGCGCCCAGCGGGCTTCCGGCGCCAGCGCTCGCAATGCCGTCATCGCAGAACCACCGGTGGCTTCAGCGCCACCCCGGGCATGCCGGGCCGCAGCACACCGACGTAATGCCAGGGCTGGCCCACGGCGTCGGCCAGGCTACGGCCATCGTCGGGCCAGCGCGCGCCTGGCTGGCTCTGCCGGATCAGCTCCTGGGCCGGCGTGGCGCAGCCCAGCAGCAGCACGACGAGCGCGAACGCCCGCCAGCGCGGCGCCAGGCGCCCCTCCTGCAACGCGTCCATCGTGCACAGCATCAGCAACGTCACCGGCGCGATGCCAGCGCGCATGACGAGATCGTTGCCCGGGCCGAAGCGCAGCAGCGGCAGCACCACGAGCAGCGCACAGGCGGCCCAGAACGTCCAGCCCTGGCGCCGCCAACCGGCGGACAGCAGGGCGGCCGCCAGCAGCCCCCACTCCAGCAGCTCGAACACCAGCCACTCGTGCCAGCGGGCCGAAGGTGTCGCCACGCTCGCCAGCGCCTGGCGGTCCGCCGGCACGGTCTCCACCACGATGCCGAAGCTCACGAACACCGCCAGCAGGGCGAGCACCGGCACGGCAGCCAGCACGGCAGGGCGGGTCAGCTCGCGCAGCCAGGCCGCCGCGCTCCGGCCGCGCGCGGTGGCCCGTGCCAACAGCGGTGTCAACCCCACGCAGGCCAGCGGCGACCAGAACGCCGCAGCCGTCAGCAGCAACGCCGCCGGCGCAAGTGCCAGCCCGATGTGCCGGTGCCGCCAGACGACCGCCACCCCGAGCCAGGCGGGCAGCGCATGATTGGGCACCCAGAACAGCAGCGTGGTCTGCGACGAGTACTGCAGCCACGGCGTCCACCACTCGATGTGCTCACCCAGGGAGGGCGTGGAGGCGCGGCCGAGCAGGAAGCCGAGCAGGTCCATGCCGCTGAAGAGCACGAAGAGCGACAGCAGCCCGGCCACTGCGGCCGGCCGGCGCGACGGCGACGCCTGCACAAGGAGCGCGAACGCGAGCACCACGCCCAACGCCGTCCACAGGCCCAGCAGCTGCCGGGCAGCCTCGACGCCGCCGGTGAGCGCACCCAGCCCGGCCGGCACGAGGTAGTAGCCCATCGAGAAGCGCAGCATCGTGTCGCCCCCCGTGGCCGCGCCGTAGCCGACTGGCCAGGTCCCCACGGTGAGGTCGCGCAGCACCCGCATGCGCACGCTCCAGTCGTCGTTCAGCGGCAGGCCGCCGAGCACTCCGCTGCTGGCAACCCACAGGAGCGCCACGGCCGTCAGCATGGCCCACAGCCCCATGCCGAGGCCGGGCGGCTCTCGGCGGCAGCGGCCCAGCACGACACGCACGTTGACGAGCAGCAGCGCGGTCGCCACCACCGCCACGGGCCAGCGCCACCAGCTCCAAAGGAAGGGCACCAGCGGCAGCAGCAGGTAGGCGGCGGCCGCCAGCTCCAGCCTGTCGAACTCGCGGTCTGCGGGCGCCTCGCTCACGCGCGGGGCTCGCCCGAATGCCGCGGCAGCACGTCGCTTGGCGGCAGGTTCACGCGCTCCCGTTCCACCACGAGGGGGCGCTTGCTGAGCTGGGTGTGGAGGGCGCCGACGTACTCGCCCACCAGCCCGATGAAGAAGAGCTGCACGGCGCCGAAGAAGAACAGGCCGATGATGATGGGCGCCGTGCCCACGGTGAAGAAGTCCCAGAACAGCAGCTTGGCCACCAGATAGCCCAACGACACCAGCAAGCTGAGCGCGCTCAGGCAGAAACCTGCCATCGTGGCCAGGCGCAGTGGCAGCTTGGAATGGCTCGTCAGCCCCAGCATGGCCAGGTCGTACAGCGTGTAGAAGTTGTTCTTGGTGATGCCGCGCACGCGCGCCGGCTGCTCGAACTCCACCGTGGCGTACCGGATGCCCAGCTCCGCGATGAGACCGCGGAAGTACGGGTACGGGTCGCCGAGCGCGCGGATCATCTCGATGACCGAGCGGTCGTACAGCCCGAAGCCGGTGAAGTTGTCGATGAGCGGCACGTCGGCCATGCGGCGCAGGGCGCGGTAGTAGAAGCGGCGCAGCACCGCCATGGCCCAGGTCTCGCGCGAGCGCGGCTTCACGCCCAGGGCGATCAGCTCGCCGCGCCGCCAGTGCGCCAAGAACTCGCCGATCAGCTCGGGCGGGTCCTGCAGGTCCGAGGCCATGCAGATGACGGCCTGGCCGCTGGCCTGGTACATGCCGTGCAGCGGCGAGCGCACGTGCCCGAAGTTGCGCGCGTTGACGATGAGCTTGACGCGCGGGTCGGCCGCGGCCAGCGCCTTGACGCGGGCGACCGTGTCGTCGGTCGAGCCGTTGTCCAGGAAGATGTGCTCGAAGGCGAAGTCAGCCGCCGGCCCGCCGGGCGAGAACTGGGCCTTGATGCGCTGATGGAGCTCGGTGACGTTCTCCGCCTCGTTCAGGCAGCTGGTGACGATGCTGATCAGGGTCATGCGGCCGCATCCTAGGGCCTGGCCGACCGGCCCGGCGCTCAGGGGGCGGCGGCCCGGGGCGCCTTGCCCGCGCCGGCGAGAACGGGTTCACGCTCCGGCAGGATGTAGACGAGGCTCCTGCCACTGCCGAGCACGGGCAAGACGACCTCGTCGAAGAAGGCGGGGTCCACGGCGACACAGCCGAGGGTGATGCGCCGGTCTTCCACGCGGGCCGACGCCAGCCGCTCGGGCCGCTGCTGGCTGGCCGGTGCGGGACGCAGGCGGTGGATGGCGAGGTTGGCGTCGTAGTCGAACCACACGATGCGCTCGCCGCTGAGGTTGCGGCCCGGCTGGGCCTCGAATCGACCCGCGGGCGTCACACGCTCGTGCACGCCGAGCGCGGCAGGGTCCTTGCCCCGGGCGCTGGCGGGCTCCACGTCTCCGGGCGTCAGGCCGAGCAGTACGGGGGCTCGGCCGAGAAGCTGGCCATCGGCCGCGTGCACGGACAACGTCGCCTGGCGCTTGTCGACGATGGCAAACGGGCGTCCGTCGTGCTGGTCGGCGGCCACCGGCCGTGAGATGACCTGCCCGTGCGCGCCACACGCACCCAACACACCCACCAGGGCCATGACGGCCCACACCCCTTGCACCACTGCTGCCCGACTGCCCACGCGACGCCCCATACCGGCTGGTTCCGGGCGGCGCGAGTTTGGCGACCACCCGGGCAGGCAGTCTAGGCAGGCCCGTGGGCAGGCAGCAGGTCAGGACTTCACGGTTTGGCGGTGTTACGTTTGTGCCCGCCGGCCTGTGCGACCAACGTGGCCGCAGCGCCGGGGAAGAACGCCGTTAGTGAGCTGCGCTCCGGCAGCACGTAGACGACGGCGCGCCCCCGGCCGAGGTGGGGCCAGACGGTCTCGTCGAAGAACGCCACCGGCACGTTGATGCAACCCCAGCTGATGCGGTTGTCCGCCGGCGTCGGCGTGGCCAGGCGTTCCAACCGCCGCTCCTTGGGGTTGGTGGCGCGCACCCGGTGCATGGAAACGGCGGCTTCGTAGTCGACCCACACCACGTCGTGCCCCAGCGAGTTGCGACCCGGCTCCGACACGAAGCGGCCAGCGGGCGTCGTGCGCTCCTGCGGCTTGATGTCCTCGATGGCCTTGTTGCCGATGCCGGCGACGGTGTGATCGCCAGCCGCATAGCCAAGCAGCACCGGGCTCGTGCCCAGCAGGCGCCCCGTGGCGGCGAACACATAGACCTGCGCGCGCCGCTTGTCGACGATGGCAAAGGGGGCGCGGCCGTTGTCCGCCTGCGCCACCGCCCAGGCGGCAACACGGTGCACATCGTCGGGCGCGCTCACGTCCCCGAACTCCAGCGCCCGGGACAGGGGAGGCTCGGCAGGCTGGGCAGCGTGGGTGGGCGAGGTGAGGTGAGCGGCCGCCGGCGCTGGCTTGTGCCAGAAGCGGTAGCGGTCGCCGAAAAAGAGGAAGAACACGGCCAGGGCCAGGGCGGCAAGCAGCGCGCCCTGGCCGAGGCCGATGAGGATGTCGCGCCGCCGCTGGGCGGCGGCGCGGTGGTCAGCGCCTTCTCCGGGTGCCATGGTGGATGCCAGGGGTCAGCGCCGGGTCAGTCCTCAGTTGCGGTCGGCACGGGGAGCCGGCTCGGTGGTGCTGCTCATGCCGTCATTGCCCGAGGGCATCGTGTTGGACGAGGCCGGATAGGCGCTGTTGGTGGACGAGCGCGTCGTGGTGTCGCTGGGCAGCGGCGTGGTCGTGCTCGGGGTGTCCACGGGCGGGGTCTGCTGCTGCATCTGCTGGGTCTGCTGCATTTGCTGGGTCTGGTCCAGTTGCTGCGACTGCGCGTTGGGGTCGGCCGGGGTCTGCTCGCTCGGCGCCGGGGTGGCGGCCGTGGCGGCGGTCATCGGCTCGGCGGGCTGGTTCTGGTCGCCGGTCTGGGCAACGGCCAGGCCGATGCCGGTCACGAGGAAGGCGGCGGTCAGGGCGGTGGTGGCAGTCTTGATGCGGGACATGGTGAACTCCTTTGGAAAGCGGGACCGGCGGTCGGGCCGGGCGGTGAGGCCGGGCTGTCACCGGCTGGAGCTCACTCTAGGACGGGGTCATCGCGGGCGGCGTCGGCCCGGCTTCCAAAGCCATGTAGGAGGCGCCCCCACCCCGTAGCCGCTCGTTACGCCGCGCAACAGCGGCGTTCGGCGCTCAAAGCTTGAAGTCGTAGTCGATGGTCAGCGGCGCGTGGTCGCTGAACATCTGGCCCGTGTAGATGGCTTCCTTGCGGGCCAGCGCGGCCAGCGCGGGCGTGGCCAGGTGGTAGTCCAGCCGCCACCCGACGTTGTTGGCGCGCGCCGCGCCGCGGGCGCTCCACCAGGTGTATTGCTCGGGCTTGTCGTTGAGGGTGCGGAACACGTCCACGAGGCCGCCGCCCGCTTCGCCCGCGTCGAAGAGCTGCGTGAGCCAGGCGCGTTCTTCGGGCAGGAAGCCGCTGTTCTTCTGGTTGCCACGCCAGTTCTTGAGGTCGATCTCCTTGTGGGCGATGTTGACGTCGGCCACGAGGATGAACTCGCGTTCGGCCTTGAGCGCGCGCAGGTGGGGCGCCAGCGCCGCGAGGAACCGGAACTTCACGGCCTGGCGCTCCTCGCCGCTGGTGCCACTGGGGAAGTAGACGCTGATGAGGCTCAACTTGCGGCCGGGCTTGTCGAAGCGCTTCTCGACCCAGCGGCCTTCGCTGTCGAACTCCGCGATGCCGACCCCGGTGACCACGTCGCTGGGCTCCTCGCGGGTGTACAGACCCACGCCCGAGTAGCCCTTCTTCTCGGCGTAGTGGAAGTGGCCGCGCAGCTTGTCGCAGTCGCGGAACTTGGCCTCGACCACGTCAGCCTGCGCCTTGAGCTCCTGCACCCCGACCGCGTCGGCCTTCTGCTGGTCGAGCCAGTCGAAGAAGCCCTTGCTGGCGGCGGAGCGGACGCCGTTGAGGTTGGCGGTGATGAAGCGCATCGGAAGTTGGGGAGAGGGATGACCCGCAGAAGTATCGCAGTGCAGCAAATGCACAACAGCCCGCGTGCTTTCATCATGAATCCGTCACGTGATCTTTACGATCCCGTAGGAATCCAGAGGCGCAACCAGCGCCCATCGCCCCTCTCCCAACCCGAGGACACCCCCATGCAGACACCCCGCATTTCCCCCACCCTTCTCGCGCTATCGCTGGCCGCCGCCTTCCCGATGGGCTCAGCCGTGGCCCAGGCCACCGGCGCCCCCGAAGCGAAGAAGGACGTCAGCCAGCTCGAGGCCGTCATCGTGACCGGCAGCCGGCGCGCCGAGAACCTCAAGGAAGTGCCGCTGTCGATCTCGGCCATCAAGTCCGAGGAACTGGACACCTACAACGCCGCCGGCCAGGACATCCGCGCGCTGTCGGGCAAGGTGCCGAGCCTGAACATCGAGTCGGACTACGGCCGCACCTTCCCGCGCTTTTACGTGCGCGGCCTGGGCAACACCGACTTCGACATGAACGCGTCGCAGCCCGTGGGCCTGGTCTATGACGACGTCGTGCAGGAAAGCATCGCGCTCAAGGGCTTCCCGGTGTTCGACATGGCACAGGTGGAACTGCTGCGCGGCCCGCAGGGCACGCTCTTCGGTCGCAACTCGCCGGCCGGCGTCATGAAGTTCGACTCCGCCAAGCCCGGCAAGCGCTTCGAGGGCTACGCCAACATCGGCTGGGGCCGCTGGAACTCCGTGAACCTGGAGACGGCCGTCAACGTGCCGCTGAGCAGCGACTGGTCCATGCGCGTGGCCGGCATCGTGCAGCGCCAGGACGATCGCGTGCACAACCCCATCGCCGCCACGGCCGGCGGCACGGCCGACCTCGAGGGCTACAACGACAAGGCGCTGCGTGTGCAGGCCCTGTACAAGACGACCGGCTTCGAGGGCCTTTTCAAGGTGCAGGCGCGTGACTTCAAGGGCACGGCCACCACCTTCCGCGCCAACATCATGAAGCGCGGCACCAACGACCTCGTCGACGGCTACGACGACAGCTACTACCCCACCGATGGCTACAACTCGCAGACGCTGAAGTCCAGCGAGGTCAGCGCCCGCCTGCGCTGGGACTTCGACGGCATGTCGCTGTACTCCATCACCGCCCACGACCGCGCCAAGTTCTACAGCCGCGGCGACGTGGACGGCGGCTTCGGCTGCCGCTTCTGCAACATCCCCGACGGCCCCCAGTACTACCCGTCCGGCTCGTCGACGCCCTACCCCTCCGTCATCCCCTTCGACGCGCAGACGGCCGACGGCATCCCCTACCTGCGCCAGACGACGCAGGAGTTCCGCCTGCAGTCCACCACCGCCGCCGCGCTGCAGTGGATCCTGGGCGTGTACTACTTCAATGAGAAGCTGCAGGTGGACAGCTTCAACTTCGACAGCTTCGCCACCGGCGACCCGCAGAACGGCTACGCCGTGCAGCACCAGAACGCCAAGTCCTGGGCCGCGTTCGGCAACATCAAGTACGCCGTCACGCCCGACCTGAAGCTCACGGCCGGCCTGCGCTACACGGACGACAAGAAGGACTTCGACGCGGTGCGCACCTGGACGCCGGGCAAGGCCGTCAATGTCGACATCATTGGCCCGTTCTACGCCAACCCCAAGTCCACCAACTGGAGCTGGGACCTGGGCGCGAACTACAACGTGAGCAAGTCCACCAGCCTGTTCGCCCGCGTGGCCACCGGCTACCGCGCGCCCTCCATCCAGGGCCGCGTGCTGTTCGGCGACTCCATCTCCATCGCCAACTCGGAGAAGGTGCTGTCCGTGGAAGCCGGCTTCAAGGCCGACCTGCTCGACAACACCGCCCGCATCACCGGCACGGTGTTCAAGTACCGCGTGAAGGACCTGCAGCTGACCGCCGGCTCGGGCTCCACCAACCAGAACCGCCTGGTCAACGCCGCCAAGGCCGAGGGCCAGGGCTTCGAGCTGGATGCGCAGGCCATCATCGCTCGCGACTGGCGCACGACGCTGGGCTTCTCGTACAACGACACGAAGATCAAGGACGCCAACCTCTTCGTGCTGCCCTGCGGCAATGCCAACTTCCAGTTCCTGACGCCCAACACCGGCTGCACGGTGCTCGACCCCGCCGGCCCGCTGGCTGGCACGGTCAGCATCAACGGCAACCCGCTGCCGCGCGCGCCCAAGGTCGTGTGGAACTGGACGCTCAAGTACAGCACCGAGATCGGCGCGGGTGAACTCACCGTGCTGACCGACTGGGCCTACAAGGACAAGTACAACATGTTCCTGTACGAGGCCATCGAGTACAAGGCCAAGTCGGCACTGGAAGGCGGCCTGCGCGTGGGCTACGCCTGGAACTCGGGCAAGTACGAAGTGGCGGCCTTCTCGCGCAACATCACCAACCACCGCCAGACGGTGGCCGCCATCGACTTCGACAACCTGACCGGCATCGTCAACGAGCCGCGCAGCTACGGCGTGCAGTTCAAGGCCAACTTCTGACCGCGCCGCGGCAGCCCCGGGCTGCCGCCCTCGGTAAAAACCACCGGCCGGCCTGCTCCTTCTTGGGGGGCAGGCCGGTTTTTTTGACCCCTAGAATCTTCCCCATGTCCGCCGCGCCCACCGACGCCCTCGCCCAGTCCTTCGTCGCCTTCGCCGTGGAGGCCGGGGTGTTGCGCTTCGGCGAGTTCAAGACCAAGGCCGGGCGGCTGAGCCCGTACTTCTTCAATGCGGGCCTGTTCGACGACGGCGCCAAGCTCGGCCGGCTCGCCAGCTTCTACGCCGAGCGGCTGATCGCCTCCGGCCTGGCCTTCGACATGATCTTCGGCCCCGCCTACAAGGGCATCACGCTCGCGGCAGCCGTCTCGATGGAGCTGGCCCGGCGCGGACATAACCTGCCATTCGCCTACAACCGCAAGGAAGCCAAGGACCACGGCGAAGGCGGCACCCTCGTCGGCGCGCCGGTGCGGGGCCGCGTGCTCATCATCGACGACGTCATCTCCGCCGGCACCTCGGTGCGCGAGTCCATCCAGATGATCGAGGCGGCCGGCGCCACGCCCTGCGGCGTCGCCATCGCGCTGGACCGCCAGGAAAAAGCAGCCGAAGGCGGCGTCGACAGCCCGCTGTCTGCCGTGCAGCAGGTGCAGGAGCGCTACGGCCTGCCGGTCGTGGCCGTCGCCGGCCTGGCCGACCTGCTCGACTACCTGGACGGCACGCCCGCGCTGGCCGCCCACCGCCCGGCCGTGCTGGCCTACCGCGAACGCTACGGGGTGTGATGCGCATCCTGCCCGTCGTTGCCGCGCTCTGGATCGCCGCCCCTGCGCTGGCGCAGGACGCCACGCCGGCCAAGGGCATCTACACCTGCACGACATCGGACGGCCGCAAGCTCACCAGCGACCGCCCCATCCCCGAATGCCTGTCGCGCGAGCAGCGGGTGCTCAACCCGGACGGCTCCCAGCGCAGCACGCTGCCGCCCTTCCTGAGCCCGGAGGAACGCGCCGCCAAGGAGGCCGCCGACCGCCGCACCGCGGCCGACCGCCTGGCCCAGCAGGACGCCATCCGGCGCGACCGTGCGCTGGTGCTGCGCTACCCCAACGAGGCCTCGCACCAGCGCGCCCGCAATGCCGCCCTGGACGACGCCAACAAGGCCATGCGCATCTCCGAGCGCCGCATCAAGGACCTGACCGCCGAGCGCAAGCCGCTGCTGGACGAAGCCGAGTTCTACAAGGGTCGGCCCCTGCCGGCCAAGCTCAAGCAGTCGCTGGACGCCAACGACGCCAGCATCGAGGCCCAGCACGTGCTGATCGAGAACCAGAAGGCCGAGCTCGTGCGCATCAACAAGGGCTTTGACGCCGAACTGGCCCGGCTGCGCAAGCTGTGGGCCGGCACGGCGCCCGGGAGCCTGCCGCCGCTGGGCGAGATGCAGGCCACCACACCCGCGCCGACACCCAAGCGTTGACGGCGCGGCGGCGGGCGCCCAAGCACCCGCCCCGGCCCGGGTTCAGCCGAGCTTCTTCTTGAGCAGCTCGTTGACGAGCGCCGGGTTGGCCTTGCCCTTGGTGGCCTTCATGGCCTGGCCGACCAGCGCGTTGAACGCCTTGTCCTTGCCCGCGCGGTACTCGTCGACCGACTTGGGGTTGGCCGCCAGCACCTCGTCCAGGATGGCCTCGATGGCGCCGGTGTCGCTGACCTGCTTGAGGCCCTTGGCCTCGATGACGGCGTCGACATCGCTCGACTCGCCGCTCCACAGCGCCTCGAAGACCTGCTTGGCGGCGTTGTTGGAGATGGTGCCGTCAGAGATGCGGGCAATGAGCCGGGCCAGCAGCTCGGGGCCGACCGGCGCGGCATCGATCTCCGCACCCGAGGCGTTCAGCCGCTTGCTGATCTCGCCCATGACCCAGTTCGCCACCAGCTTCGGCGTCGCGCCCGCGGCCTTGGCGGCCTCGTAGTAGCGCGCCGTGGCCAGGCTCTGGGTCATCATGGTCGCGTCGTAGGCGGGCAGGCCGTCCACGCTCTCGAAGCGCGCCGCCATGACCGACGGCAGCTCGGGCATCTCGCCCCGCACACGCTCCACCCACTCCGGCGCGATGACGAGCGGCGGCAGGTCGGGGTCGGGGAAGTAGCGGTAGTCCGCCGAGTCTTCCTTGCTGCGCATCGCGCGGGTCTCGCCGGTGTCGGGGTTGTACAAGACCGTCGCCTGCTGGATCTTGCGGCCGTCCTCGATCTCGTCGATCTGCCAGTTCACCTCGTAGTTCACCGCGTCGACCAGGAAGCGGAAGCTGTTGAGGTTCTTGATCTCGCGGCGCGTGCCGAAGGGCTCGCCGGGCTTGCGCACCGACACGTTCACGTCGCAGCGGAACGAGCCTTCCTGCATGTTGCCGTCGCAGATGCCCAGCCACATGACGAGGGCGTGCAGCGTCTTGGCGTACTCGGCCGCTTCAGCCCCCGAGCGCATGTCGGGCTCCGACACGATCTCCAGCAGCGGCGTGCCGGCGCGGTTCAGGTCGATGCCGCTCTGGCCGTGGTAGTCCTCGTGCAGGCTCTTGCCTGCGTCCTCCTCGAGGTGCGCACGGGTCAGGTTGACCTTGTGCTTGACGTCGCCGACGAAGAACTCGACCGAGCCGCCCTGCACCACCGGGATCTCGAACTGGCTGATCTGGTAGCCCTTGGGCAGGTCGGGGTAGAAGTAGTTCTTGCGGGCGAAGATGGACAGCGGCGCCACCTTGGCGCCCACCGCCAGACCGAAGCGGATGGCGCGCTCGACCGCGGCGCGGTTGAGCACCGGCAGCGTGCCGGGCAGGGCCAGGTCCACGGGCGAGGCCTGGGTGTTGGGCGCCGCACCGAAGGCGGTGGAGCTGCCGCTGAAGATCTTGCTCTGCGTGGAGAGCTGGACGTGGTTTTCGAGGCCGATGACGACTTCGTAGCCGCGGATGAGTTTCGGGGTGCTGGGCATGGTTAGATCAGACTCCGCAGAGCCGCCTCAAGGAGGCTGGCGCCCCCTCGGGGGGCAGCGAACAAAGTGAGCGTGGGGGCCATCAGATTTTTGGCGCGGCGCGGTGCCAATCGGTCGCCTGCTGCAAAGCATGGGCGGTGTGCAGCAGCTGCCCTTCCTTGAAGTAGTTGCCGATGAGCTGCAGGCCGACCGGCAGGCCGCCGGCGCCCGTGCCCACGGGCACGCTCATGCCGGGCAGGCCGGCGAGCGACCCGGGCAGCGTGAAGATGTCGGCCAGGTAGGCCTGGGTCGGGTTGTCCTTGCCCTCGCCGTGCTTCCAGGCGACGGTGGGGGCCACGGGGCCGGCGATCAGGTCGCACTGGGTGAAGCACTGCTGGAAGTCGTCCGCGATCATGCGGCGCAGCTTCTGGGCCTGCAGGTAGTAGGCGTCGTAGTAGCCGTGGGACAGCACGTAGCTGCCGATCATGATCCGGCGCTTGACCTCCGCGCCGAAGCCTTCGGCGCGGGTCTTCTTGTACATATCCAGCAGATCGTCGTACTTGGCAGCACGATGGCCGAACTTGACGCCATCAAACCGGCTCAGGTTGGAGCTCGCCTCGGCCGGGGCAATGATGTAGTACACGGGAATCGCCAGCTCGGTGCGGGGCAGGCTCACGTCCACGAGGGTGGCGCCGAGCTTCTCCAGCTCAGCCAGGCCCGCGCGCACGGCGGCGTTCACGTCGGCCGACAGGCCCGCCGGGAAGAACTCCCGCGGCAGGCCGATGCGCAGGCCCTTGAGCGGCTGGGCCGCCGTGGCGCCTTCGCGGGCGGCCAGCATCTGCGCGTGGAAGTCCTGCGGCGGCTGGTTGACGCTGGTGGCGTCGCGCTCGTCGAAGCCGCTCATGGCCGACAGCAGCAGCGCGCAGTCCTCGGCCGAACGGGCCATGGGGCCGGCCTGGTCGAGGCTGGAGGCGAAGGCGATCATCCCGTAGCGCGAGCACACGCCGTAGGTGGGCTTGATGCCGGTGATGCCGGTGAAGCTGGCCGGCTGGCGGATGGAGCCGCCGGTGTCGGTGCCGGTGGTGGCAGGCACGAGGCGCGCGGCCACGGCGACCGCCGAGCCGCCGGACGAGCCACCCGGCACGCGGCCGAGGTCCCAGGGGTTGTTGGCCGGGAAGTAGGCGCTGTTCTCGTTGGCCGAGCCCATCGCGAACTCGTCGCAGTTGAGCTTGCCCAGCGACACGGTACCGGCAGCATTCAGGCGCGCCACGACGGTGGCGTCGAACGGGCTGCGGTAGCCGGCCAGGATCTTGGAGCCCGCCGTGGTGGGCATGTCGGCCGTGACGTAGATGTCCTTGTGCGCGATGGGCACGCCGGCCAGCGGCGCGACGGTGCCAGCGGCCAGCGCCACATCGGCAGCGGCGGCGCGGGCCAGGGCGCCGTCGGCGTCCACGTGCAGGAAGGCGCCCAGCGCCTTGTCGTGCGAGGCGATGCGGTCCAGCAGGGCCTGCGTGGCCTCGCGGCTGGACAGGGCGCGGGTTTTCAGGGCGGCGGCCAGCTCGGCCACGCCCATGTCGTGAACGGGCTTCATTCGATGACCTTGGGAACGAGGAACAGGCCGTCTTCCACGGCCGGGGCGCTCTGCTGGTTGAGCTCGCGCTGGTTGGTCTCGGTGACGACGTCGTCCCGCAGGCGCAGCTGCACCTGCTGGATGGCCGACAGCGGCGTGTACAGCGGCTCGATGCCCGCCGTGTCGACGGCGCTCATCTGGTCCACGATCTTGAAGAAGTCGTTCAGGTTGCCCAGCAGCGCGTCCGACTCGGCCGGCTGCAGTTCCAGCCGGGCCAGGTGGGCGATGCGGCTCACGTCGTCAGGGGTGAGGCTCATGAAGGGTTTTCAGATGTAAGCCCAGCGCCAGAAACCTAGTGCTGACCGGCTTAAAAACAGGGTGATCGGTTATTATCGCCGCCCATCTTCATGGCCTTCGAGGCTGCCCTTTCTGCGACGGATTTCGTCGCCGGCCGGGCGGCCTCGATGCTTATCCAGCCCCCCGTTTTTCTTGAGCCGCGCCCCGTCGGCGAGGCTCCCTGCGCCACACCATGTTCGCCTCCCTGCGCCGCTATTTCTCCACCGACCTCGCCATCGACCTCGGCACTGCCAACACCCTGATCTACGTGCGCGGCAAGGGCATCGTGCTGGATGAGCCCTCGGTGGTTTCCATCCGCCACGAAGGCGGCCCCAACGGCAAGAAGACCATCCAGGCCGTCGGCCGCGAAGCCAAGGCCATGCTCGGCAAGGTGCCGGGCAACATCGAAGCCATCCGCCCCATGAAGGACGGCGTGATCGCGGACTTCACGGTGACCGAGCAGATGCTCAAGCAGTTCATCAAGATGGTCCACGACAGCAAGACCTTCAAGCCGTCGCCGCGCATCATCATCTGCGTGCCCTGCGGCTCCACCCAGGTCGAGCGCCGCGCCATCCGCGAGTCGGCCCTGGGTGCGGGCGCCAGCGAGGTCTACCTGATCGAGGAACCCATGGCCGCGGCCATCGGCGCCGGGCTGCCGGTGGCGGAGGCCTCGGGCTCGATGGTGGTGGACATCGGCGGCGGCACGACCGAAGTCGGCGTCATTTCGCTCGGCGGCATGGTCTACAAGGGCAGCGTGCGCGTGGGCGGCGACAAGTTCGACGAAGCCATCATCAACTACATCCGCCGCAACTACGGCATGCTCATCGGCGAGCCCACCGCCGAGGCCATCAAGAAAAACATCGGCAGCGCCTTCCCCGGCAGCGAGGTCAAGGAGATGGAGGTCAAGGGCCGCAACCTCTCCGAAGGCGTCCCGCGCAGCTTCACCATCTCGTCCAACGAGATCCTCGAAGCCCTGACCGACCCGCTCAACCAGATCGTCAGCGCCGTGAAGAACGCGCTGGAGCAGACGCCGCCCGAGCTGGGTGCCGACATCGCCGAGCGCGGCATGATGCTGACCGGCGGCGGCGCCCTGCTGCGCGACCTGGACCGGCTGCTGGGCGAGGAAACCGGCCTGCCGGTGCTCGTGGCCGAAGACCCGCTGACCTGCGTCGTGCGCGGCTGCGGCATGGCCCTGGAGCGCATGGAGCGCCTGGGTTCGATCTTCACTTCCGAGTGACCCCAGAGTAGCGGCCTCGGGCCGCGCAGCAAGCCATGCCGCTCGGCACCCTGGATCGCTCCCCCCCGCCATTCTTTCGCCAAGGTCCGTCGGCGCTGACCAAGCTCGCGCTGTGCACGGCCCTGGCCCTGCTGCTGATGGTGGCGGACGCCCGGTTCAAGCTCATGCAGCCGGCCCGCTCGGCGCTGGCACTGGTCCTGCACCCCGTGCAGCGCCTGCTGCTGACGCCCGTGGACGCCTGGGAGACGGCGGGCGACTACCTGCGCGGCACCCAGCGCGCCATGCAGGCCGAAGACCTCGCGCGCCGCCAGCTCGCCCAGCAGGCCGAGCGGCTGTCTCGCGCCGAGGCCCTGCAGGCCGAGAACGAGCGGCTGCGCAAGCTGCTGGGCCTGCAGCCCTCGCTCACGGTGCCCTCCATCCCGGCCGAAGTGCTGTTCGAGGCCCCCGACCCCTTCTCCCGCCGCGTCGTCATCGACCGCGGCGCCGCGCAGGGCATCACGGCCGGCTCGCCCGTCATCAACGAAGCCGGCGTGCTCGGGCAGGTGACGCGCGTGTACCCGCTGTCCAGCGAGGTCACGCTGCTCAACGACAAGGACGCCGCCATCCCGCTGCTCAACGCCCGCACCCAGATGCGCAACGCCGCCTCCGGCCGCGCCGACGGCGCCGGCATGGAGCTGCGCTTCCTGGCCGCCAACGCCGACGTCAAGGTGGGCGACCTGATGACCACCTCGGGCCTGGACGGCGTCTACCCGCCGGGCCTGCCGGTGGCCAAGGTGGCCATCGTCGAGCGGCGCGGCGACTCCAGCTTCGCGCAGGTGCTGCTCGCGCCCATCGCCCAGCCCGACAGCGCCCGCCACGTGCTCGTGCTGCTGCCGCACGACCGCCACCTCGCCGCCAAGAAGGAAGCCGAGGCCGCCGCTGCCGACGAGGCCGCGTCCGCCGCCGCCGCCAAGGCCGCCGTGCGGGCCGCCAAGAAAGCCGAACGCGCCGAGAAGGCCGCCGCCAAGGCTTCGGGAGCCACGCCATGATCATGCCGCGCGCCGCCGGCCAGCTGCTGCTGCCGGCCAACCCCTGGTTCATCGGCTTCACGCTGGTCGTGGCGATGATGATCGACATGGTGCCCGCCGGGCGCCTGGCGGCCATGCCGGACGTGCTGGCCGTGGTGCTCGTGTTCTGGGGCGTGCACCAGCCGCGCCGCATCGGCGTGCTGTGGGCCTTCGTCTTCGGCCTGCTCATCGACGTGCACGACGGCGCCCTGCTCGGCCAGCATGCCCTGGCCTACAGCGGGCTGAGCTTCGGCGCGATCACGCTGCACCGGCGCCTCACCTGGTTCCCGCTCGGCGCGCAGGCCGTGCAGGTGCTGCCGCTGTTCTTCGCGGCGCACGCGCTGTCGCTGATCGTCCGGCTGCTCGTCGGCGGCATGTGGCCCGGCTGGACGGTGCTGCTCGCCCCGGTCTTCGAGGCGGCGCTCTGGCCGCTGGCCAGCGTGCTGCTGCTGGCCCCGCAGCGCCGCGCGCCGGACCGCGACGCCCACCGGCCCCTGTGAGCGCCTGAGCCCGCCGTGGTCGTCCTCAAGAACCTCCACCAGGAGCTGTCGCGCTTTCGCCTGCGGGTGCTGGCGGCGGGCGCCTTCGTGCTGTTCTGCTTCGGGCTGCTGCTGGCGCGGCTGCTGTGGCTGCAGGTGGCGCAGTACGACAGCTTTGCCGAGCGCGCCGAGTCCAACCGCATCGCGGTCGTGCCCATCGTGCCCAACCGCGGCCTCATCAAGGACCGCAACGGCGTGGTGCTCGCGAGCAACTACTCGGCCTACACGCTCGAGATCAACCCCGAGAAGGTCACCGAGCTGGACGCCACCATCGAGGCGCTGTCCCAGGTCATCGAGATCCAGCCGCGCGACAAGCGCCGCTTCAAGCGCCTTCTCGACGAAGCCAAGCACACCGACTCCCTGCCCATCCGCACCAAGCTGACCGACGAGGAGATGGCTCGCTTCACCGCGCAGCGGTTTCGCTTCCCCGGCGTGGAGATCAAGGCCCGGCTCTTCCGCTCCTACCCGCTGGGCGAGGTGGGCTCGCACCTGATCGGCTACATCGGCCGCATCAACCAGGCCGAGAAGAAGCAGATGGACGAGTGGGAGGAGGAAGACCTCGCCAACTACCGCGGCACCGAGTACATCGGCAAACTGGGCCTGGAGCAGGCCTACGAGAAGGAGCTGCACGGCACGACCGGCTTCGAGCAGGTCGAGACGAGCGCAGGAGGCCGTGCGGTGCGCCGCCTGGACCACCGCCCGCCCACGCCGGGCAACACGCTCAACCTCTCGGTGGACATCAAGCTGCAGGCGCTCGTGGAGCGCCTCTTCGGCGAGCGGCGCGGCGCGCTGGTGGCCATCGACCCGCGCAACGGCGAGGTGCTGGCGTTCGTCTCCAAGCCCACCTTCGACCCCAACCTCTTCGTCGACGGCATCGACGCCGACAGCTGGCGCGACCTCAACGAAGACATCGACAAGCCGCTGCTCAACCGCGCGCTGCGGGGCACGTACCCGCCGGGCTCCACCTTCAAGCCGCTGATGGCCATGGCCGCGCTCAACAGCGGCAAGCGCGCGCCGGGCACGGTCATCATGGACAACCTGACCTACAGCTTCGGCGGCCGCACCTTCGGCAGCCCCGAGACCGACCGGCCGGGCCCCAAGGACATGCGGCTGGCCATCGTCAGCTCATCCAACGTCTACTTCTACAGCCTGGCCAACGAGATGGGCGTGGACCTGATCCACGACCAGCTCGCCCCGTTCGGCCTCGGGTCCAGGACCGAGATCGACGTGCAGGGCGAGGTCAGCGGCGTGCTGCCCTCGCAGGCCTGGAAGCGCGCCTACTTCCGCCGCAGCCCCGCCAACCAGAAGTGGTTCCCGGGCGAGACCATTTCGCTGGGCATCGGCCAGGGCTACAACAGCTTCACGATGCTGCAGATGGCCAATGCCTACGCGACGGTCGCTTCCGGCGGCCAGCGCTACCGGCCGCGGCTGGTGCGCGAGATCGAGGACGTGGTCAAGCACGAGCAGCGCCGCGTGGCGAGCGACGCGCGCGAGCCGCTGCCGCTCAAGCCCGCCGACGTGGACGTGATCCGCAACGCCATGAACGGCGTGACGCTGGAGGGCACGTCGCGCCAGGTCTTCATGGGCGCTCCCTACCAAAGCGGCGGCAAGACCGGCACGGCGCAGGCCGTCGGGCTGAAGGCCGGCGAGAAGTACAGCAACATCAAGGCTGACGAGCGCAAGCGCGACCACTCGCTCTACGTGGCCTTCGCGCCGCTGGACAAGCCGACCGTGGCGCTGGCCGTCATCGTCGAGAACGCCGGCTGGGGCTCGGCCTCGGCCGCGCCCATCGCGCGCCGCGTGTTCGACTATCTGCTGCTGGGCCAGTACCCGAGCGAAGAAGACATCGCGCTCACGCAAAAGGGCCAGTCCTTCGCACCCGTGGGCACGCCGCGCAAGGCCGCCGACGTGCCGCTGGTGGGCTGGCAGCCGCCCACGGCCGCGTCCACGCCGGCATCGACCGCCGCGGCCACCGTACCGGGCGCCTTCGCCCCCGCCGCCCCCGCTTCAGGAGCCTCGCGATGACCGTCATCGAGCGCCCGCCGCTGTGGAGCCGGCTCAAGCCCTGGCTCGTCGGCTTCGACATCCCGCTGCTGCTGGCCGTGCTGTGGCTGTGCGGCTGGGGCCTGCTGTGCATGTACTCCGCGGGTTACGACCACGGCACCCGCTTCGTCGACCACGCCCGCAACATGCTGCTGGGGCTGGGCCTGATGTTCCTCGTCGCGCAAGTGCCGCCGCAGCGGCTGATGGCGGTGGCCATCCCGCTGTACGTGTTCGGCGTGACGCTGCTCATCGCGACCGCGCTCTTTGGCGTCACCAAGAAGGGCGCCACGCGCTGGCTGAACATCGGCATCACGCAGATCCAGCCCTCGGAGCTGCTCAAGATCGCCACGCCGCTGATGCTGGCCTGGTGGTTCCAGAAGCGCGAGGGCCTGCTGCGCTGGCCCGATTTCATCGCCGCCTTCGGGCTGCTGCTGCTGCCTTTCCTGCTGATCGCCAAGCAGCCCGACCTGGGCACCGGACTGCTGGTGCTGGCCGCGGGCCTGTACGTCATCTTCTTCGCCGGCCTGCCCTGGCGCTTGATCCTGCCGGTGATGGTGCTCGGCGCGGCAGGCATCGCGGCGCTGGTGGCCGGCGAGGACCACATCTGCGAACCCGACGTGAAATGGGTGCTGCTCAAGGAGTACCAGAAGCACCGCATCTGCACCCTGCTCGATCCCTCCAAGGACCCGCTGGGCAAGGGCTTTCACATCATCCAGGGCGAGATCGCGATCGGCTCCGGCGGCGTGACGGGCAAGGGCTTCATGCAGGGCACGCAGACCCACCTGGAGTTCATTCCCGAGCGCACCACCGACTTCATCTTCGCGGCCTTCGGCGAGGAGTTCGGCCTGCTCGGGGCGCTGGCGCTGCTGGGCGGCTTCACGGCCCTCATCCTGCGCGGGTTGATGATCGCGTCGGACGCACCCACGCTCTTCACGCGGCTGATGGCCGGCGCGGTGACGCTGTCGTTCTTCACCTACGTGTTCGTGAACATGGGCATGGTCAGCGGCATCCTGCCCGTGGTGGGCGTGCCGCTGCCCTTCATCAGCTACGGCGGCACGGCGATGGTGACGCTGGGCCTGTCGCTCGGCCTGCTGCTGTCGATCGCGCGGGTCAAGAAGCTCGTCAAGACATGAACCTGGAGCCCCCGGCCCAGCGGGTACGCTGGGCCACCCCCCGAGGGGGTGGCGATGCTCGCGGCCTTGAGCCGCTCACACATCGCCTGACGGGCCGGCTTGGGGCGGCCCGGCGCTCGGCCCGAATCTGCGCTCAACCCGTCTTCCCGGCCGTCGCCGGGAAGCGGATCGTGAAGCGCGCACCCGGCCCCTGGCCGTCAGGCGACTCGCCGCCGGCCGCGCGCCGCACGCGGGTGTCGTCCAGCGTGAGCTCGGCGTCGTGCTGCTGCACGATCTCCTGCACGATGGCCAGGCCCAGGCCCGACCCCTCCACACCGCTGCCGAGAGACCGGTAGAAGGGCTGGAAGACCTTCTCGCGCTCGCCCGGCGGGATGCCCGGCCCCGTGTCCTCCACCTGCAGCACCACGACCTGGCCGAACGGGTCTTCCACGACCCGCACCGTCACCACGCCGCCGGCTGGCGTGTACAGCAGGGCGTTGTCCACCAGGTTGCGGATCAGCTCGCCCAGCAGCACCGGGTGCCCCTGAACGCGCAACCGGCTCTCGTCGGGCACGACGCCGTCATAGCCCAGGTCGATGCGCCGCTCCAGCGCCCGGGGCACGAAGTCGCGCACGGTGTCGATGGCGATCTCCGACAGGTCCAGCGGCTCGCGGCGCAGCGCGTGCTCCGCATCCTCGGCGCGCGCCATCGCCAGCAGCTGGTTGACCATGTGGGCGGCGCGCTCGCTGGCCCGCGCGATCTGCGACAGCGAGCGCTTGAGCTCCTGCGGCGACGAGCGCCCGGCGTCGATCTCGCGCTGCACGAGTTCGGCCTGCGTGCGCAGGCCCGCCAGCGGCGTCTTGAGCTGGTGGGCGGCGTCGGCCAGGAAGTGCTTCTGCCGGCTCATGGACTGGTCCAGCCGCATGAGCAGGTCGTTGATGGCCTGCACGAGCGGCGCCACCTCGTCGGGCACGCGCTGCTCGTCGATGGGCGACAGGTCGGAGCTCTCGCGCGAGCGGATGCGCCGCTGCAGCTCGTTGAGCGGAGAGATGCCGCGCGCCAGCGCCAGCCACACCAGCAGCACCGCCAGCGGCAGGATGACGAACTGCGGCAGGATGACGCCCTTGATGATCTCGTTGGTCAGGCGCGCCCGCTTGCCCAGCGTCTCGGCCACCTGCACGAGCATGGTCCTGCTCGACCCCGCCTGCCCCTCCGGCGCCACCCAGAGGTAGGCCACGCGCACGGCGTCGCTGCCGACCTCGTCGTCGCGGAAGTGCAACTCCCAGGGCACGATGGGCGCCTCTTCGGTCGGCACGGGCAGCGAAGCGTCGCCGCTGAGCAGCTCGCCGCGCAGCCCGAGCACCTGGTAGAAGACCGTGTCGGACGCGTCCGCCCGCAGCAGCGCTGCGGCCTCGGGCGCCAGCGCGTAGCGATCCTTGCCCTTGACAAGCCCCGGCGGCGGCGCCTCCGCGGCCACCTGCAACCCGAGGCTGCGCGCCATCTCGCCGAGTTCGCGGTCATAGGGGCGGCTCGCGATGCCCTGCGCCACCAGCCAGGTGAGTGCGACGCTGATGGGCCAGATCAACAGCAGCGGCGCGAGCATCCAGTCCAGGATCTCGCCGAACAGCGAGCCCTGTTGCGGGCTGGCACCGTCCTTAGCGGGCATCGATCATCGGGGGCCGCAGCGCTGCGCCGCGCCCGAGCCAGCCCCACCTTCACGGAGGGTCGCCGGCCGTACCCGGCTGGCGGGTTGCGTCATGACGCGATCTTTTCGAGGCAGTAGCCGAGGCCTCGCACCGTCGCGATGCGGATGGGGCCTTGCTCGATCTTCTTGCGCAGCCGGTGGATGTAGACCTCGATGGCGTTGTTGGACACCTCTTCGCCCCACTCGCACAGCCGCTCGACGAGCTGGTCCTTGCTGACGAGACGCCCGGCGCGCTGCAGCAGCACCTCCAGCAGCGACAGCTCGCGCGCCGACAGCTCCAGCATCTGCTCGTTGATGTAGGCCACGCGGCCGGTCGCGTCGAACGTCAACGGCCCATGCTTGATGAGGCTGCTGGCCGTGCCCAGGCCCCGGCGCGTGAGCGCGCGCACGCGGGCTTCGAGTTCCTGCAGTGAGAAGGGCTTGGCCATGTAGTCGTCTGCGCCCAGGTCCAGGCCCTTCACGCGCTGCTCGACGCTGTCGGCCGCGGTCAGGATGAGCACCGGCATGGTCGAGCCACGCGCACGCAACTTGCGCAACACCTCCAGGCCGTGCAGCCGTGGCAGCCCGAGGTCCAGGATGACGAGGTCGAACTCGTGCGTGGCCAGCGCCGTGTCGGCCTCCGTGCCGCTGCTCACGCGGTCCACCGCGTAGCCCGAGGCCCGCAGCGCCCGCAGCAGGCCATCGGCCAGCACCTGGTCGTCTTCGGCAATGAGGATGCGCATCTTGTTTGTCTCCTGGCCCGATGTTAGGTCTTGTGGGGGTGGCTCACCGCCTGAGCCACCTGGCCTCTACGATGCCCTTCAATCCTGCGCTGCGGCTGACACGGCGCGGCGACAGAACCACTGTACAAACATACAGATTGCCCCATAATCCGCCCATTCCCACGGAGATTCGCATGGACGCCCCGGTCAAAGCCCTCAACACCGAAAAAGCCAAGGCCCTGCAGGCCGCCCTCGCCCAGATTGAAAAGCAGTTCGGCAAGGGTTCCATCATGCGCCTCGGCGAGGGCGAGGTCATCGAGGACATCCAGGTCGTCTCCACCGGCTCCCTGGGCCTGGACATCGCGCTGGGCGTCGGCGGCCTGCCCCGCGGCCGCGTCGTCGAGATCTACGGCCCCGAGTCCTC
Source organism: Roseateles sp. (assembly GCA_016790285.1). Taxonomy (GTDB): domain Bacteria; phylum Pseudomonadota; class Gammaproteobacteria; order Burkholderiales; family Burkholderiaceae_C; genus Pelomonas. The sequence goes on from JAEUPJ010000008.1 coordinate 77,790, forward strand.
CGGCAAGACCACGCTCACCCTGCAGGTCATCGCCGAGATGCAAAAGCTCGCCGGCACCTGCGCCTTCATCGACGCCGAGCACGCCCTCGACATCCAGTACGCCCAGAAGCTCGGCGTCAACCTGCAGGACCTCCTCATCAGCCAGCCCGACACCGGCGAGCAGGCCCTCGAGATCGTCGACGCCCTCGTGCGCTCCGGCTCGGTGGACCTCATCGTCGTCGACTCGGTCGCAGCCCTCACGCCCAAGGCCGAACTCGAAGGCGAGATGGGCGACAGCCTCCCCGGCCTGCAGGCCCGCCTGATGAGCCAGGCGCTGCGCAAGCTCACCGCCACCATCAAGAAGACCAACTGCATGGTCATCTTCATCAACCAGATCCGGATGAAGATCGGCGTGATGTTCGGCTCGCCCGAAACGACCACCGGTGGCAATGCCCTGAAGTTCTACGCCTCCGTGCGCCTGGACATCCGCCGCATCGGCTCCATCAAGAAGGGCGAAGAAGTCATCGGCTCCGAGACCAAGGTCAAGGTCGTCAAGAACAAGGTCAGCCCCCCGTTCAAGACGGCCGAGTTCGACATCCTCTACGGCGAAGGCATCAGCCGCGAGGGCGAGATCGTCGACATGGGCGTGGTCGCCAAGATCGTCGACAAGTCCGGCGCCTGGTACGCCTACAACGGCGAGAAGATCGGCCAGGGCAAGGACAACGCGCGCGAGTTCCTGCGCGAGAACCCCGACATCGCCCGCGAGATCGAGAACAAGATCCGCGAATCGCTCGGCGTGGCGCTGCTGGCGGCGCCGACCGACGAGTAAGGCTGCCGCCCGGGCATGGCGCGGCAACCCCTGTCGCTCAAGGCCCGGGCCATCGGCCTGCTGGCCCAACGTGAGCACAGCCGGCTCGAGCTGCGGCGCAAGCTGCTGGGCATCGAGCGGCGTGCGCGCGCATCGGCCGCGGCCACCGGGGCGTCGGATGGCGACGCGCCCTCCCACACGCTCCCTGATACGCTCCCTGCTACGCCCTCTGACACGCCCTCTGACCCGGCGCACCTCGACGAATCCGGGGCGATCGAAGCCGCCGAGGCCACGGTCGACGCCCTGCTCGACACCCTCGCCGCCGGTGGCTACCTGAACGAATCCCGCTTCGTCGAATCCCGCGTGCACCTGCGCTCGAGCCGTTTCGGCGTGCAGCGCATCCAGCAAGAACTTGCCCAGCACGGCCTCAAGCTCGACGCCGAGCAGCACGACGCCCTGCGCGCCAGCGAGCTCGAACGCGCCCGCGAGGTGTGGCTCAAGCGCTTCGGCCCGGAGCCGTCCCGTGAACCCGCAGAGCAGGCTCGCCAGACGCGCTTCCTGCTCGCGCGGGGGTTTTCCCCCGATCAGGTGCGCCGTTTGCTCCGCTTCGCAGGTGCCCTTGACTGACGGCCAAGGGGCGTTTTCCCCCTCCGTGCTACATTGCCGGCTGCCCCAAAACGAGGGTTCACCCGGTGACGGGCGCTTTTTCGACCCCGAAAAGTGGCGCTCATGCCGGCCGGACTCCGTCCCGGCACGCGCCGGGTTCAGCACCAGACCCGCCTCCCATGCCCGCCGCCCACCCGTCCGTCTCGCGCCGTCTGCTGCATCGCCGCGCCTTCGATGTGCAGGTTTTCGCGCGTGATGACGGCCAGTTCGACGTCGAAGCCGGCTTGACCGACACCAAGACGCACGAGGTGCCGCTGGCCGGCGAGGCCCGCCAGGCTGGCGACCCCATCCACGAGATGCGCCTGCTGCTCACCGTGGACGCCCAGCTCACCATCACCGCCGCCACCTCGCAGACGTTGTGGATGCCCTACGCCGGCGCGTGCGATGCGCACGGCAATGCGTATGCCCGGCTGGTGGGGTTGAACCTGATGAAAGGCTTCCGTCAGGCCGTCCAGGAACGATTGGGCGGCACGCGCGGCTGCACCCACCTGACCGAACTCTGCCAAGTGCTGCCCACGGCCGTCATCCAGGCCATGGCCGGCTCCGTCATCGACACCCGCGAGGGCGATGGCGACGGCAACCCGCCTTTCCAGCTCGACCGCTGCCACGCCCTGCGTCGCGACGGCCCGACCGTCGCCAAGTTCTACCCGCGCTGGCACCTGCCTGCCGACGCGGCCACCGTTTCCTGACTTCCCCGACCCGAGAGACCCAGCCATGAAAATCCACGAATACCAGGGCAAAGAAATCCTGCGCCAGTTCGGCGTGCCGGTGCCGCGCGGCATCCCGGCCTTCACCGTGCAGGAGGCCGTCGAGGCCGCCCAGAAGCTGGGTGGCCCGGTCTGGGTCGTGAAGGCCCAGATCCACGCCGGCGGCCGCGGCAAGGGCGGTGGCGTGAAGGTCGCCAAGAGCATCGACGACGTCAAGGACAAGGCCGAGGCCATCCTGGGCATGCAGCTCAAGACCCACCAGACCGGCCCTGAAGGCCAGAAGGTGCGCCGCCTCTACATCGAGGACGGCGCCGACATCGGCAAGGAGTTCTACGTCTCGCTGGTCACCGACCGCGCCACGCAGAAGGTCGCCTTCATTGCATCCAGCGAAGGCGGCATGGACATCGAAGAAGTGGCCCACAGCACGCCCGAGAAGATCGTCACCGAGGTGATCGATCCGCTGACCGGCATCACCACCGAGCAGTCCAAGAAGATCGCCGCGGCCATCGGCATGGAAGGCCACACGGTCGACCAGGCCGTGGACCTGTTCGCCAAGCTCTACAAGTGCTACATGGACACGGACGCGTCGCTGGTCGAGATCAACCCGCTCAACCGTGACAGCAAGGGCAACCTGATGGCCCTGGACGCGAAGTTCAACTTCGACGCCAACGCGCTGTTCCGCCACCCCGAGGTCGTCGCCTACCGCGACCTCGACGAGGAAGACCCGGCCGAAGTCGAGGCCTCCAAGTTCGACCTCGCCTACATCTCGCTGGACGGCAACATCGGCTGTCTGGTCAACGGCGCAGGCCTGGCCATGGCCACGATGGACACCATCAAGCTGTTCGGCGGCGAGCCGGCCAACTTCCTGGACGTCGGCGGCGGCGCCACGGCCGAGAAGGTCACCGAGGCCTTCAAGATCATGCTGAAGAACAAGGCCGTCAAGGGCATCCTGGTCAACATCTTCGGCGGCATCATGAAGTGCGACACCATCGCCGAAGGCGTCATCACTGCCTGCAAGGCCGTGAACCTGCAAGTGCCGCTGGTCGTGCGCATGAAGGGTACGAACGAAGAACTGGGCAAGAAGATGCTGGCCGAATCCGGCCTGCCCATCATCGCCGCCGACACCATGGCCGAAGCCGCGACCAAGATCGTCGCCGCCGTCGCCTAAGCCAGCCCAGAGGAATCAGACATGTCCATCTACATCAACAAAGACACCAAGGTCATCACCCAGGGCATCACCGGCAAGACGGGCCAGTTCCACACCCTGGGCTGCCAGGCCTACGCCAACGGCAAGAACGCCTTCGTCGCGGGCGTGAACCCCAAGAAGGCCGGCGAGAAGTTCAGCGAGATCCCCATCTACGCGACCGTCAAGGAAGCCGCCTCGCAGACGGGCGCGACCGTCTCGGTCATCTACGTGCCGCCCGCGGGCGCGGCAGCCGCCATCTGGGAAGCCGTTGAAGCCGACCTGGACCTGGCCATCTGCATCACCGAAGGCATCCCGGTGCGGGACATGCTCGAAGTGCGCAACAAGATGAAGGCCAAGGAAGCCGCCGGCGGCAAGCGCACGCTGCTGCTGGGCCCCAACTGCCCGGGCCTGATCACGCCGGAAGAAATCAAGATCGGCATCATGCCGGGTCACATCCACCGCAAGGGCCGCATCGGCGTCGTGTCGCGCTCGGGCACGCTGACCTATGAAGCCGTGGCGCAGCTGACCGAGCTGGGCATCGGCCAGTCCTCCGCCGTGGGCATCGGCGGCGACCCGATCAATGGCCTGAAGCACATCGACGTGATGAAGGCCTTCAATGACGACCCCGACACCGACGCCGTCATCATGATCGGCGAGATCGGTGGCCCGGACGAGGCTGAAGCCGCCCGCTGGTGCAAGGCCAACATGAAGAAGCCCATCGTCGGCTTCATCGCGGGCGTCACCGCCCCTCCGGGCAAGCGCATGGGCCACGCCGGCGCGCTGATCTCCGGCGGCGCTGACACGGCGGATGCCAAGCTCGCCATCATGGAAGAGTGCGGCTTCACCATCACGCGCAACCCGTCGGAGATGGGCAAGCTGCTCAAGGGCCTGCTGTAATCCACGCAGGGTTCGCACAAGCCGTCGGTTCACCCGACGGCTTTTTTTCTTCCCAGTCCATGGAACACCTCGACACCGCCTTCCTCTTCGCCCTGATCAAGATCGTCTGGGCCGACATCCTGCTGTCTGGCGACAACGCGGTGGTCATCGCGCTGGCCACTCGCAACCTGCCGGCGCGCCGGCAGCGCCAAGCCATCATCGGAGGCGCCGCCGCCGCCATCCTGATGCGCGTGGTGCTGGCCCTGTTTGCCATCGAGCTGCTCCAGTTGCCCTACCTGAAGCTGGTCGGGGCCGCGTTGCTGATCTGGATCGGCATCAAGCTGATGAACCAGGCCGACGAGGAAACCGGGGTGGGCCAGGCCGACGGACTGTGGGCCGCCGTGCGAACCATCCTGCTGGCCGACCTGGCGATGAGCCTGGACAACGTGGTCGCGATCGCGGCCGCCGCCAGTGCGGCCGCGGCGCCCATGCGACCCATCCTGCTGCTGATCGGCCTGGGCCTGTCGATTCCGCTCATCATCTTCGGCAGCACGCTGCTGCTCAAGCTCATGCGGCGCTTCCCGGCCATCATCACGCTCGGCGCGGCGTTGTTGGGCTTCGTGGCCGGCGAGATGGCGACGACCGACGCCGCCATCCACGACTGGTTCCAGACCCATATGCACGACCTGGACTTCACGGTCAGCATCGTCTGCGCCGTACTGGTGGTTGCAGTGGGGCTCGCACTGGGCCGCCGCGGCAAGCGCGACGCGGCCTAAGATCGGCCGCATGGCAAGCGGCGGCAAAACCGGCAAGGCGGGCGGCTTCTGGCAGCGCCTCATCGGCCGGGTGGCCGAAGGCGCCGACGCGCCTGCACAACCGGGCATGGCCGACGACGCCCCGGCCGCGGCGCCACCCCCCAAGCCCGGCACCCCGCCGCCCGACCTGCGCGACTTCGACATCGGCGCCGAGATCGGCCGCGGCGCCATGGCCATCGTCTACAAGGCCACGCAGCGCTCCACGGGGCGGCAGGTGGCGATCAAGCGCCTGGCGCTCAGCCGCGAGTTCTCCACCGAAGACCTCGCCGACGTGCGCGAGCGCTTCATGCGCGAGGCGCGCGCCGCCGGGGCACTGGAGCACCCCGACATCCTCCAGGTGGTGGACGCCGGGCAGGAGGGCAACGACGCCTGGCTGGCGCTGGAGTATGTGCTCGGCCGGGACCTGAGCCTGTTCACGAAGGCGGGCCAGCTGCTGCCGGTGCGCGAGGTGGTGCAGCTCGGCGCTCGCCTGGCCCGCGCGCTGCACTATGCGCACAGCCGCGGGGTTATCCACCGCGACATCAAGCCGGCCAACATCATGCTGGACCGGGTCAACGGCAAGCTCAAGCTGATGGACTTCGGCATCGCCCGGGTCGGCGACGGCAGCCGCACCCGCACGGGGCTGGTGCTGGGCACGCCCTCCTTCATGTCGCCCGAGCAACTCGCCGGGCTGACCGTGGACGGCCGCAGCGACCTGTACTCGCTGGGCGTGCTGCTGTACCAATTGCTCACGGGCACGCTGCCGCACCAGAGCGACTCGATGGCGCGGCTGATGCAGCTCATCGCCACCGAGCCGGCGCCCGACGTGCGCACCCACCGGCCCGGCCTGCCCGAATCGCTCGCCCTGGTGCTGGCCGTGGCGCTGGAAAAGCGCCCCGAGCTGCGCTACCCCTCGGGCGAGCAGATGGCGCGCGACCTGGACGCGGTGCTCGTCATGGACCTGCAGACAGAGCCCGCTGCGGCGCAAAGTGTCACGCCTGAGGACCCGGCCTTCGCACAAACACTGCGCTTGGCGCCAGGGGAAGCAGGGCAGAATCGCCCCTCCGCTGCCCTCGGCCCCCAGCCGCCAGACCCACGCCAAGCCTCATGACCCTGGAGTTCTTCAGCGCCACCGACGTGGGACGTGCGCGCGACAACAACGAAGACTCGGTCGCCCTGGATGAGGCCGCCGGTCTGGCCGTGCTGGCCGACGGCATGGGCGGCTACAACGCGGGCGAAGTAGCCAGCCAGATGCTGACCAGCTTCGTCGCCTCCGAGCTCGGCCGCTGGCTGAAGGACGCCGGCCGCGAGGCCCGGGCCGGCGAGGTCAAGCGGGCCATGGACATCTGCGTGGACAACGCCAACCGCGCCATCTTCAACGCCGCCAACACCAACCCGCGCTATGCCGGCATGGGCACGACGCTGGTGCTCGGCGTCTTCCGCCCCGAGGGCCTGTTGCTCGGCCACGTCGGCGACTCCCGCGCCTACCGCCTGCGCGCCGGGCGCCTGACCCAGATCACCCGCGACCATTCCCTGCTGCAGGAGCAGATCGACGCCGGCCTGCTGACCGTGGAGGAAGCCGCGTTTTCGAGCAACAAGAACCTCGTGACCCGGGCTGTGGGTGTCGAAGACACGGTGCTGATGGAGTTGCATCTGCACGAAGTCCAGCCCGGCGACACCTTCCTGATGTGCTCCGACGGCCTGTCCGACATGCTCGACGACGACAGCCTGACGAACCTGCTCAATGGCAATCAGGCGCTGCCCGAGGCAGCGCGCGCCCTGATCAACGCGGCGAATGACAGCGGCGGGCGCGATAACATCGCGGTCATCCTGGCCCGCGCCGAGGGCCGCCAACGTACCGAAGGACGGGGCTGGTGGCCCTTCGGTCGGCGAGGCGGCAAAGACTCCGTTGCCTGAAAGTCGCGGCACGCACAACAGAACTTGAGGTCATACATGGGCAAACTGGTGGTTTCGCTCGACGGCGTGGTGATCAAGGAAGTCCAGATCACCAAAGACAAGACCACGCTCGGTCGGCGGCCGTACAACGACATCGTCATCGACAACCTCGCGGTGTCGGGTGAGCATGCAGTCCTGCAGATGGTGGGTGCCGACGTCTTCATCGAAGACCTCAACTCCACCAACGGCACCTACATCAACGGCAAGGCCATCAAGAAACAGTTGCTCGCCGACAACGACACGGTCGAGATCGGCAAATACAAGATCAAGTTCCTGCTCAACGACGGCGGGGACTACGAAAAGACGATGATCCTCAAGCCCGGCGCCGGCGCACCGCCGAACCTGGGCCTGACGTCCTCCTTCGGCACCCTGGGCAACGGTGCGGCCATCGGCCCGGCCTCCATCAAGGTGCTCACGGGCGCTGCCGCCGGGCGCGAGGTGGCGCTCACCAAGGTCGTCACGACGCTGGGCAAGCCGGGCGTGCAGGTGGCCTCCATCACCAAGCGCCCCACCGGCTACGTCTTCGCCCACGTGGAAGGCGGCTCCCGCCCCAGCGTCAACGGCATCCCGCTGACGGGCGAATCGATTGCATTGCGCACCGGCGACCTGATCGAGCTGGCGGGCACGCAGATGCAATTCATCCAGGGTTGACGCCTACCCCCGACCGGCTTCGCCGGCCCCTCTCGAGGGGGCACTCTCGCCCGCCCGGCAAGGCCGGATCGGCGAGGGTCGCTGGGTAACCCGCCAGCCTCGCGAACCGTGTGATTTCCTCACGCATGGTGCGCTACCAACCCGGTATTACGACCGTCTGACTGATCAGGTAGGTGCGTACATTCTTGGCTCCGCCCCGCCTGACGCGTGGCACCCTTTCCAAGCCACGCACTGCATGAACATCCGCGTCCTGGGCTGCTCCGGCGCCATTGCCGCCGGCTACAAGACCACCGCCTTCCTGCTGGACGACGATGTCCTCATCGACGCCGGCACGGGCGTGGGCGACCTGCCGCTGGATGCCCTGGCCGCCATCGACCACATCCTGCTCAGCCATTCCCACCTGGACCACGTGCTGGGCATCCCGCTGCTGGCCGACGCCGTGCTGCGCCTGCGCGTGGCCGCCGGCCGCCCCCCCATCCAGGTGCACGCCCTGCCGGAGACCCTGCAGGCCCTGCGCCAGCACATCTTCAACGGCATCATCTGGCCCGACTTCACCGCCCTGCCGACCGCCGAGGCACCGGTACTGTCGCTGCACCCCTTCCAGATCGGTGAGCGCCTGGCGCTGGGTGGCCGCTTCATCGAAGTGCTGCCCGCCGCGCACACCGTGCCGGCCGTCGGTTTCGCGGTCGACGCCGGCCCGGCGGCTGATCACGCGCATTGGGTGTTCACCGGCGACACCGGCCCGAACCCGGCACTCTGGCACCGGCTGGCCACGATGCGGCTGTCGCACCTGGTCATCGAAACCGCCTTCAGCGACGACGAAGCCGAGGTCGCCCACGTCAGCCAGCACCTGTGCCCGGCCGACCTGGGCCACGAGCTCGCCCAACTGGGCGGCAGCGTGGACGTGCGCATCACCCACATCAAGCCCGGCGAGGTCGAGGCCGTCATGGCCGGCGTGCAGGCGCTGGACAGCCCGCACCGCATCAGCGCGCTGCAGGCCGGGCAGGTGATGCCGCTTTGACGGCCCCACCACCAGCCACCAGGCGCCCGCGGGCGCCTTTTTTTCGCCTGACGTTTCTTGCCCGGCATGCTGCCGGTGACACAACGCGTCGGTCGAAAGTGACCATTTTTGTCAGCGATCGACGGACTGGACCCCTGCGCGTGTGCTTTTCCACGGATCCACCGCCCTGAAAAGCTGGCACGCCACCTGCATTCAAGGAGACTGTCCCCCCACCCAACCCCCCTCGCTGGAGTTTTGACATGAACCTGAAAGCACGCGCCCAACAAGGCTTCACCCTGATCGAACTGATGATCGTCGTGGCCATCATCGGCATCCTGGCTGCTGTGGCCATTCCGCAGTACAAGGACTACACCGCCAAGGCCAAGGCCGGCAACGCGCTGAGCTCGGTCGACTCCCTGAAAACCGCCGTGGCACTGTGCGCCCAGGAAACGGGCGACGTCGCCCAGTGCGACCAGAACTCCAATGGCATCCCCCCCAATGCTTCGTTCAAGGCTACGAAGGAAGTTGCCTCTGTCACCGTCACCGATGGCGTCATCAAGGCCACGCTGCAGGCCTCCTCTGAAGTGGGCAACGACCTGGGCGGCAAGTACATCCAGTGGGAACCGTCCATCGGCACGACCGGCATCACCTGGATCATCACGACCGACGTGGCGGCTGGCGCCATCAAGGACTCGATCATCAAGAACTCGAAGTCCTGATCAAGGCTGACGCCGTCAGACAAAGGGGCCTTCGGGCCCCTTTTTGCTTGGCACGTGGCCACATGGGCGAGGTGGACGTCGCCACCTCGGCCACCTGCGCAACAATGGCTTCCTACCCCGATGACGACGCCTCATCACCTCGCGGCCCGAAACGTCCTGATTCCGTTCGCCATCGCGCTGCTTTTGCTGGCGCGCCCCTACGAAGGCATCGACAGGGACGATGCGCTGTACCTGGGCCAGGTTCTGCAAAGCGCGTCCCAGCCGCAGCTCGGCGCCGACCTCTTCTTTGCCAGCGGCTCCCAGAACGACTACGCCCTCTACGCTCGCCTTCTGGCGCCGCTGTATGAGGCATTTGGCATTGCAGCCACACACATGGGCCTGCTGGGCCTGAGCTGGCTGGCGACGCTGGCCACTCTGCTGCACTTGCAGCGGCGCCTGGGCGTCGAGGACGCGCACTTGCGATTGCTCGGCCTCGTGTGCCTCGTTGCAGCCAGCCCCTTTTATGGCGGCCTGCGCAAGTTCGGCGTGCTTGAACCCTTCCTGACAGCGCGTACGCTGGCAGAACCCCTCGTCGTCGGCAGCCTCGCGCTGCTGTCCATGCGCCGGCTGGGCGCGGCGGTCGCACTGCAGCTGGCTGCCGCGCTCCTGCATCCCTTGATGGCACTGCCGGCGCTGCTGATGACTTGGTTGCTCGCTGTCGCGCGCAATCGTCGCTGGCTTGCCCTGGCAGCAGCTCCGATCGTGCTGCTCGTGCTGGCTGCGCTGGGCATGGCGCCCGAACGATTGATCCAGCGCTATGACACCGCCTGGTGGGACCTGGTGGCCACCCGCAATGCCCAGGTGGTTCTGGGCCATTGGACGTTGCCCGACTGGCTGACCGTCGCCACCGACGCGCTGCTCGTGGCGCTCGCCGCGCTGGCACCGCAGCTCGCTGGTGGGCGCCGGGTGCTGCTCGCCCTGCTTGCTGCAAGCGGCCTGCTGCTGACGGTCAACTTGCTGGGCACAGACCTGTGGCAGGCCGTCTTCATCACGCAGCTTCAGCCCTGGCGTAGCCTCGGGCTGCTGCATCTGGCCGCCTGGGTGCTGACGCCCTTCGTGCTCTGGCACACCTGGCAACGCGGCCCGATGGGGCGTCTGTGCGCTGCGGCGCTGGCCCTTGCTCAGGTGAGCAGTCATGCTGGCAGCAGCTACGGGCTCCCGATCCTCTTCGTTTGGGCGCTGTGTCAGGTGGCCGCTGTGCGCGGGTTGATGGCGACGCCAGCCATGTACCGCCTCGCCCTCGGCGCCAGCGCGCTGGGCGCCTTGGCACTCAGCTGCGCCGACGTGCTGGCCCGACTGGAACGCCTGCATTGGCACCCGACGGTGTCGCTGGCTCTGGACGAAGCGAGCCGCATTGCCACGGAGCCCCTCATCGCCCTGACCTTGGCGGGCCTTGTGCTGTGGGGCGCGGCCCGGCACGCTGCTGCGCGGCGGCTGGGTTGGGGATTGGGACTCGCGCTTCTGGTGTTTGCCGCTGCCCATTGGGATCGCCGGGATGCACTGGCGCGCGCGGTGGAGCAGCCGCCAGAACCGCGCCCCTTCCAGGATGTGGTGCCGCCTGACGCCTCCGTCTACTGGCCCGAGCATCTCGCAGCCGTGTGGGGCCTGCTTCAGCGCGCCAGCCATTTCGACGAACAACAAGGTGCGGGCCTGCTCTTCAACCGGGCCACCGCGGAAGGCTTTCGAGCGCGCCGTGCGCTGTATGGGCCCATCATCGAAGCGCGCGACCAATGCCGAATGGGCGTTGCACTATCGCGCGGCTCGGCGTCCCAACTGGCCGCCTGCGACCAGCCCAGCCCTGGCGCGCTTGCCGTCCTCTGCCAGGGCACCGACCGGCCCGATTTCCTCGTCTTCGCGCAGCCGCTCTCGCCGCCACCGCTGCGCACGTGGACCGTCGGCACCGCGCACTACCACCTCTATGCCTGCACCCAGTTCCAGCCGCCCGCCACGCGCTGAGCGAGCCGCCGTCGGGCGGGAGTTCGGGCTGTACCTGCTGGCCAGCGCCGCCGCCCTGGCACTGGACACTTCCACGCTGACCCTGGGTCTTGCCCTGGGCCTGTCGCTGCCGCTGGCGGCGAGTGCGGGCTTCCTGCTCGGGTTGCTGCTGATCTACACCCTGAGCACCGGGCACATCTTCCAGCGTCATCGGCTGGCGAGCCGCCGCGCCGAGTTCCTGGGGTTTGCTGCCATCGGCCTGGCGGGCCTGGCGGCCACCCAGGGTCTGCTTTGGCTTGCCACTGGCACGTTGGGTCTGGCCGTGCTGCCGGCCAAAGCCCTGAGCGCAGGAGGCGTGTTCATGCTGAACTTCACCCTTCGCAAATGGCTCCTCTTCATGCGGCCGGCTGAAACCAACCTCACCTGATGCCCAGCACTCTCATCATCGGCGCCGGCCCGGCCGGCCTCACCGCGGGCCTGGAGCTGCTGCGCGCCGGCTACCCGCACGTCACGCTGCTCGAGGCGAGCGACGCCATCGGCGGCATCTCCCGCACCGTCACCTACAAGGGCAACCGCATCGACATCGGCGGCCACCGCTTCTTCTCCAAGTCCGACTGGGTGATGGACTGGTGGCGCGACGTGCTGCCCGTGGCGCGCCCGAGCGGCGGCGGCGATGCGCGCCTGGCCTACCAGGGCCAGCAGCGCCTGCTCGGCGCCAGCCAGGCCACGGCCAGCGAGGCCGACGACGCCGTCTTGCTCGTGCGCAGCCGCCAGTCGCGCATCTACTTCGGCGGCCAGTTCTTCGACTACCCGCTCAAGCCCGGCCCCGACCTCGTGCGCAAGATGGGCGTCGGGCGCTGCCTGCAGTTCGCCGGCAGCTATGTGGCCGCGGCCGCGCGCCCGATCCGGCCCGAGCGCACGCTGGAAGACTTCTTCATCAACCGCTTCGGCCGCCAGCTCTACCTGCAGTTCTTCAAGGACTACACCGAGAAGGTCTGGGGCGTGCCCTGCCGCGACATCAGTGCCGACTGGGGCGCCCAGCGAATCAAGAGCCTGTCCATCGGCACCGCCGCGCGGCAGGCGCTCAAGAAGCTCGTCACCGGCTCGGCGGGCACCGAGCAGACGTCGCTGATCGAGAGTTTTCTCTACCCCAAGTACGGCCCCGGCCAGATGTGGGAGGCAGCTGCCGCCGAGTTCGAGCGGCGCGGCGGGCGGCTGCTGCGCGGCTGGACGGTGGACGAGATCCACCGGCGCGAGCACCTCGTGGAGCGTGTCGTTGCGCGCGACGCGCACGGCCAGCGCCAGAGCTTCGACGCGAGCGCCGTCGTCTCCACCATGCCCATCCGCGAGCTCGCCCAGGCACTGCGCCCGGCCCCGGACGCGCCCGCACTGGCCATCGCCGCGGGGCTGGAGTACCGCGACTTCATCACCGTCGGGCTGCTGTACCGGCGCATGTCGCCCCAGGTCGCCGGCGGCGCGCGGCATGTGAGCGACAACTGGATCTACATCCAGGAGCCCGGCGTGAAGGTCGGCCGCGTGCAGGTCTTCAACAACTGGAGCCCCCACCTCGTGGCCGACCCCGACACCGTCTGGCTGGGCCTGGAGTTCTTCGCCCGCGACGACGACGCGCTGTGGGCGATGAGCGAGGACGCCCTGAAGGCCCTGGCCGTGCGCGAGATGCAGCAGTTGGGCCTCGCCGACGAGGGCGAGCTGCTGGACGCCACCGTGCTGCGCCAGCCCAAGGCCTACCCGGGCTACTTCGGCGCGGCCTTCCAGCGCTTTGACGAGCTGCGCGGCTGGCTGGACGGCCTGTCCAACCTCTACCTGTGCGGCCGCAACGGCATGCACCGCTACAACAACCAGGACCACTCCATGCTGTCCGCGCGCCTGGCCGCCCAGGCCATCCTGAACGGCGGCGCGGGGCGCGAGGCGATCTGGGCCGTCAACATCGACGACGACTACCACGAGGAAGCGCCGACGAAGAACTGAAGGCCACGCGTGCCATGATGCGCGCCCATGTCTTCCGCGACGCCCTCTCCCGCTGAACAGGTCGCCCCGCTCGGCCTCGTCATCGCCGCCGCCCTGCCGCCGCTGCTGGCCTACAACCAGACGCCCGCGGCCACGCTCTACAACCAGCTGCTGGCCCTGGCCGGCTGGGGCCTGGCCCTGGTGCTGTGGGCGCGCGCCACACCCGGCTGGCGCACCGGCCTGCACAGCCCCGCCGCCATCGCGCTGTCTCTGCTGCTCATCGCGCCGCTGAGCGCCGTGCTGTGGCGTGGCCTGCCGTCCTCGCTGGGCCTCGGGGCCGCCGCCATCATCGGCGCCGGCCTGGCCGTGCTGCTCGTGGCGCAGGGGCTGTCTCCGGCGCGGCGCCTGCTCGCCGCCGAAGCCCTGTGCTGGGGCCTGCTCGTGGCCGGGGGCGTGAGCATCGCCATCAGCCTGGTGCAGGTCTTCCTGCCCGACCTTGCGGACGGCAGCGTCATCGCCCGCTCGGGCATCCCCGGGCGGGCGGTCAGCAACCTGCGCCAGCCCAACCACCTGGCCAGCCTCATGATGTGGATGGCGGTGGCGGCCGTCTTCATCACCGAGCGCCGCGGTTGGCGCCACGCCCTGGCGCCGCTGCTGTTCGCGTGCGTGTTCACGGTCGTGCTCAGCGCCTCGCGCACCGGCTTCATCGGCATCGGCATGCTCGCGCTGTGGGGCATCGTCGACCGGCGGCTGTCGCGCGGCGCCCGCCTGGCCCTGCTGGCCACGCCGCTCATGCTGGGCGTCAGCTGGTGGCTGATGGCGCTGTGGTCGGCCGAGAGCGGCCACGCCTTCGGCGCCGCCTCGCGCCTGTCCGAGGGCGCCGGCTCGCCCTCGCGCATGGGCATCCTGCGCAACGCCTGGGCCCTCACCGTGGCCAACCCGCTGCTGGGCGTCGGCTGGGGCGAGTTCAATTTCGCCTGGAGCCTCACGCCCTTCCCGGGCCGGCCCATCGCCTTCTTCGACCACACGCACAACCTGCCTTCGCAGCTCGCCGTCGAGCTGGGCCTGCCGTGGGCGGGCGCGGTGCTGGCGCTGCTGGCCTGGGGCCTGGGCAAGGCCTGGCTCGGTGCGGCCCGCGCGGGCGAAGACGCGCCGCTGCGCCGTGCTGCCTTGATGATCGTGCTGACCATCGGCCTGCACAGCCTGCTCGAGTACCCGCTGTGGTACGCCTACTTCCTGCTACCCGCCTGCTTCGCGCTGGGCCTGGCGCTGCCGGCCGGAGAAGGCGCCGCAGCGGCGTCGCCGCGCCCCTGGCAGGTGGTCGGCGCCCTCTTGATCGCGGGCAGCGCCTTCGCGGTGTGGGACTACCACCGCGTCGTCGTCATCTACGCGCCGGCCGAAGACGCCAAGCCCCTGAACGAGCGCATTGCCGACGGCCAGCGCTCCCTCTTCTTCGCCCACCAGGCCGACTACGCCGCCGCCACGAGCTTCCCGCCCGGCAAGCTGGCGCTGGCGGCCACGCGCCGCACGGCCTTCAGCCTGATCGACGCGCGGCTGCTGATGCACTGGTCGCAGTCCCTGCAGGCCACGGGCGACGTCGAGGGCGCCCGCTTCCTGGCCGACCGGCTGCGGGAGTTCCGCAACCCCACGGGCGACACCTGGTTCGAGCGCTGCCAGGACGCCACCTCGGCCCCGGCCATGCCGCAATGCACGCCCGCTTCCGGCGTGCGGGACTGGCGCTCGCTGCGCTGACGCGTCAGGCGGGCACGTCCGCCCGCCACTCGCCGCTCTTGCCGCCCTGCTTCTCCAGCACCCGCACGTTGCTGATGACCATGCCGCGGTCGGCGGCCTTGCACATGTCGTAGACGGTGAGCAGGCCCACCTGCACGGCGCACAGGGCCTCCATCTCGACGCCGGTGCGGCCGAGCGTCTCGACCTGGGCGCGGCAGTGCACGCGGCTGCCGGCTTCATCGAGCTCGAACTCCACCGCCACGCGCGTGATGGGCAGCGGGTGGCACAGCGGCACGAGGTCGCTGCAGCGCTTGGCGCCCTGGATGGCCGCGATGCGCGCCACCCCCAGCACGTCGCCCTTCTTGGCGCTGCCGCTGGCGATCAGCGCGAAGGTTTCGGGCCGCATGCGGATCTCGCCGGCCGCGACGGCGATGCGGTGGGTCTCGGCCTTGGCGGAGACGTCCACCATGTGGGCCTGGCCTTGGGCGTCGAAGTGGGTGAGCGGGGTCGTCATGCCTGGAAACATTGGGGCAACGCGGTTGCAGGCATCATAGGAGGGTCCCTTCGATGCGCGGCGCCTGCCGCACGCGCTGCCGCCCGATGAAGAAGTTCCTGCAACGTCCCCTGCTCAGCCTGGTTGCCGCAGCCACGCTGGCCCTGCCCGGCGCGCCGCTGAATGCCCAGGTGAACCTGCCCGCGCTCGGCGACTCGGTCTCGCAGGACCTGGACGTGACGGCCGAGCGGCAGCTGGGCGAGCGCTACATGCGCCAGATCCGCCTGGACCCGGCCGTCGTGCAGGACCCGATCCTGCAGGAGTACATGGAAGGCGTCTTCCAGCCGCTGGTGGCGGCGTCGCGCAAGCTGGGTCACATCGGGGAGGACATCCAGGCCCGCTTTGCGTGGGAGTCCTTCCTCGTGGAGGACAAGAGCATCAACGCCTTCGCGCTGCCGGGCGGCTTCGTGGGCACGCACCTGGGGCTGATCGCGATGACGGTGTCGCGCGACGAACTCGCCTCGGTGCTCGCGCACGAGATCTCGCACGTCACGCAGCGTCACATCGCGCGGCGCATTGCGGGCGACTCCAAGAACAGCATGGTCGCCATCGCCGGCCTGCTGCTGGGCGTGCTCGCGGCCTCGCGCGGCAACATCGACCTGGCCAACGCCGGCATCGTGGGCGGCCAGGCGGCGGCCACGCAAATGTCGCTGAACTTCTCGCGCGACATGGAGCGCGAGGCCGACCGCGTGGGCTTCAACGTGCTGGTCGAGGCCGGCTTTGCCGGCAGCGGCATGGTGAGCATGTTCGAGCGCATGGAGCAGGCCTACCACCTGATGGACAACGGCGCCTTCCCCTACCTGCGCTCCCACCCGCTGACGAGCGAGCGCATCGGCGACGCCCGCACGCGCCTGGCGCTGGAGCCCTTCTCGCGCCCCCGCGGCCTGGCCGAGCACGCGCTGATGGCCGCACGTTCGCGCGTGCTGATGGACCCGCGCGTGGAGGCCTGGAAAGTGCTCGAGAACTACGACGCCGGCGCGCGCAACATCCGAGAGAGCGGCGGCTACGAACAACTCGGCGCCCGCTATGCCGCAGCCCTGGCCTCCATCAAGCTGCGCAACTTCGACCGCGCCGAGGCGACGCTGCGCAGTGCCGACGTGACGCTGCAGCTCATCAACCCGAGCCCCGCCGAGACGGCCGCGGCGCGCCGGCAGCTGACCTACCTGCGCGCCGAGCTGGCGCAGGCGCGCGGCCGGCCGATGGAGGGCCTGGCAGCGCTGGAGTCGCTGCAGGGCGAGAAGTCGCGCCCGATGCTGATGGAGCGGGTGGCGCTGGCCCTCGTCCCGGGCACCAGCCCCGCCGCACTGCGGGAGGCGGCCGATGCCCTGCAGACGCATGTGAGCCTGGAGCCGAAGGACTCGTTCGCCTGGGCGCAGCTCGCCCTCGTCTGGCAGCGGCTGGAGCAGCCGCTGCGCGCGGTGCGCGCCCAGGCCGAGGTGCACGCCGCCGCCGGCGACCTCAACGGCGCCATCGACCGCCTGCGCTCTGGCCTGCGCCAGTCGCGCGGGCCGGATGCCGACCAGGTCGAGGCGTCGGTCATCGACGCGCGGCTGCGCACCCTCGTCTACGAACGCCAGTCGATGCTGGCCGAGATGTACCGCGGCCGCTACATCCCGCCGGACGTCGAACTTCCGAATTGAGACCACCCCCTACGGCCTGACGGCCGCCCCCTCAAGGGGGCACTCCCGGCGGACCGGCGAAGCCGGATCCGCGGGAGTCGCTGGAGGGGCGGCGAGGCTTTGCCCGCCTGGGGCCTCGGTCGAGGCCGTGCCGGGCTCGAAGGAACGTGGGCGGACCGGCGCAGCCGGATCCGCGGGAGTCGCTGGAGAGGCGGCGAGGCTTTGCCCGCCTGGGGGCCTCGGTCGAGGCGGTGCCGGGCTCGAAGGAACGTCGGCGTGGCTTTGCCCGCCTGGGGGCGCAGGTCAGCGCGGCGACAGGCAAGCCTTGGCGACGCCAGCAAGGGCCGCGACTCAGTCGTCGGGGAACACCCGCTCGATGACAACGTCGATGACCATGCCGCACAGGCTGTAGATCAGCGAGCCGATCAGCGCCGCCCAGAAGCCGGCGACGGCCAGGCCGTCCAGCAGGGACGCCGCGGCCCAGAACATCAGCGCGTTGATGACGAACAGGAAGAGCCCGAGGCTCAGCACCGTCACCGGCAGCGTCAGCAGCACCAGCACGGGCCGCAGCAGCGTGTTGAGCAGGCCCAGCACCAGCGCCGCGATCAGCGCGGACGTGAAGCTCGTGACGACGACGCCTGGGTAGAGGTGCGCCACGAGCAGCAGCGCCCCGGCGAGCAGCAACCAACGGGTGAGGATCTTCATGGGCCCGAGCATATCGGCCGCCCGGGGCGCCAAGGTGTCGCTTGGCCGCCGCAAGCCCGTGGCGCCGGCAGGTCCATAAATAGGAATCGTTCGCATTCGTGTTAACATTTTTCCATCGTTTCTGTGGATGCCCCCGCCGTGAAGCCTCTCGCCTTCGTCGCCCCCTCGCCGGTTGCCGCCCCTGCGCGCACCGCCGTGCTGCGCGTGCCGACGCCGGGCGCCGAGCGCCGCTTCGGCGATACGCCGCCGAGCCGGCGGCTGCTGCTGGTGGGCATCGCGGCCTTTCACCTGCTCGCGTTCTGGGGCCTGAGCCAGGTGCAGAACGTGCGCCACACCGTGGCGCGGCTCGCGCCCGTTGTCGTGCGCCTGGTGGCCCCTGCCGAGCCGCCCAAGCCGCAGCCGCCGGTGCCCACGGCCCTGCCGGACATGAAGGCCCCGGCCGTGACGATGATCGACCCGCCGCTGATCGCCGTGGCCACCGCGCCCGCGCCGTCGCCGGTCGTGGCCGCCCTGCCGCCGCCCCCGCCGCCCACCCCCGTGCAGGCCACGCCCGCGCCCGCCCCGGTGGTGCAGGTCGTGCCCCCGCCCGCACCGCCGGCCCTCAAGCGCGTGCCGGCCAGCGCCGTGCGCTATGTGCGCGAGCCGCGCATGACGGTGCCGCTGATGTCCAAGCGCCTGCGTGAGTCGGGCGTGGTGCAGCTGCGCGTCGTCGTCGACGTGAACGGCCTGCCGCGCGAGATTTCGCTGGCGAAGTCCTCCGGCTTCGCCCGCCTGGACGAGCAGGCGCTGCAGGACATGCGCAGCGCCCGCTTCGCCCCCCAGACCGAGAACGGCCAGCCCATCGAGTGGGAGGTCATCGCCCCGATGTCCTACGAAGTCGATCGCTGAGCCTCACCCCTTTCCCCGAGTAGCCATGCCGTGGGTGGTGCCTGACGCCGCCGTGGGCAAAGCCATGCCCATTCACCACGATTCATCGGAAAGCAGTTCCATGTCCCGCAAGAACAAGAAGGCCTCGTCGCCCCTCATGCCGCTCGGCGCCCTCGCCGCCGGCTTCGGCCTCGCCTCGGCCGCCCTCGCCCAGACCACGCCCGCCCCCGCGAAGGAAGACAACGTCCTGCCCACGGTGCGCGCCCGCGCCAGCGCCGAGCCCCAGGGCAAGGACAGCTACCAGGCCACCGAGACCCGCATCGGCAAGGGCAAGCAGGACATCCGCGACATCCCCCAGTCGCTGACCGTCATCACCGAGAAGGTCATGGACGACCGCAACTTCAGCAACGTCAAGGAAGTGCTGAAGAACACCGCCGGCATCACGTTCCAGGCGGCCGAGGGCGGCGAGGAGGACATCAAGGTCCACGGCATCTCGCTGCAAAGCACCGGCGACATCTTCATCGACGGCATGCGCGACCCGGCCTTCTACGACCGCGACACCTTCTTCCTCGACAAGATCGAGCTGCTGCGCGGCTCGGCCTCGCTGCTGTTCGGGCGCGGCTCCACGGGCGGCGCGGTCAACCAGGTCACCAAGCAGGCCCAGCTCGCCGAGCAGAACGAGGTCGAGGTCAGCATGGGCAGCCACGGGGCGCTGCGTGCCGTCGCCGACCTCAACACCCGCACCGGCGAAACCTCCGCCCTGCGCGTGAGCGCCATGACCAACACCGCCGACAGCAACGGTGCCGGCTCCAAGATCGACAAGCGCGGCATCGGTGTGAACTACCGCTTCGGCGTGGACGAGACCGACGAGTTCGGCGTGACCCTGTACGCGCTGCAGAACGACAACGGCATCAACTACGGCGTGCGCTGGATGCGCCAGAACCCGACCGACACGATCGCCAACCAGCTCAATACCCAGCTCGACCCCAACGCCTACTACGGCCTGGCCAGCGACTTCAACAAGGGCACGGCCTACTACGGCATGCTCTCGCACACGCACCGCTTCTCGCCCAGCACCGAGCTGGTGACGAAGGTGCGCTACGCCGAGTACACCCGCGACCAGCGCGCCACGCTCTGGAACTTCGCACCGACCGCGCAACAGCCGGGGGGCCAGGTCGTCTCGCTGGCCACGCTGAGCCCTGCCACCGTGCTCACGCGCGGCTTCCAGCCCAAGAAGCAGGACATGCAGACCGTCACGGCGCAGAGCGACCTGAGCACGCGCTTCCAGGCCCTCGGGTTCAAGCACACGCTGCAGGCCGGCATGGACTTCGCGCAGGAGAAGAAGCAGGTCTTCGGCCAGATCACGGCCGCCCAGGGCGGCATCGTGCCCACGCGCCCCAGCACCACCATCGGCACACCCAACGACGGCGCCAGCATCGACGAGTCGCTGCGCAGCTACCGGCAGACCAGCGGGTATGTCTCCAACGCCTACGGCGGCTATGTGCAGGACATGATCGAGATCGCCCCGATGTGGAAGGTCCTCGCCGGCCTGCGCTACGACCACCTCAAGGGCGACTACGACACCTACGCCGTGCCCACCAACGCCCTCACGCCGGTGACCACGAGCACCTACCAGATGAAGGTGTCGGAGGTCAGCAAGCGCGCCGCGGTGCTGTTCCAGCCGGATGCGCAGTGGTCCTTCCACCTGATGGGCGCCACGTCCTTCAACACCTCGGGCGACGCCTACTCGCTGAGCGCCGCCAACCAGGACATCCCGCCCGAGAAGTCCATCAACGTGGAGCTCGGCGCCAAGTGGGACAGCGCCGACGGCAAGCTCAGCCTGCGCGCCAGCGCCTTTCGCAACACCAAGCTGCACGAGCGCAACACCGACCCGCTGAACACCAACGTGGTCACGCTCTCGGGCAAGCGCCACGCGGCGGGCCTGGACTTCGACGTCGTCGGCCGCATCACGCCCGCCTGGGAGATCTTCGGCAACTTCACGTGGATGCCGGTGGCCAAGATCGACATCTCCAGCGCCACGGGTGGCGAACTGCAGGGCCAGCGCCCGTCGCTGACGCCGCGCTACTCCGGCAGCCTCTGGACGGCCTACCAGGTCCTGCCGCAGCTGCGCCTGGGCGCGGGCCTGAACGCGCGCAGCGGCCAGACGCCCAACCGCAACCCGGTCGGCATCTACGCGCCCAAGTTCGTGACCGCCGACGTGATGGCCGAGTACGCCGTGCTGCCCGAGCAGCTGAGCTTCAAGCTCTACGTGAGCAATGTGGCCAACAAGCTGTACGCCGACCAGCTCTACACGAGCTTCTACGTGCCCGGCACGGGCCGCGTGACGACGCTGACCGGCACCTACAAGTTCTGACCCCCACGACGGACCGCGCGACGCCATGCTGCTGAAGATCCCCCAGATCCTCGACGCTGCCGGCGTCGCCCGTGCCCGCACGCTGCTGGCCGCCGCCCCCTGGGCGGATGGCCGCAGCACCGCCGGCCGCCAGGCCGCACAGGTCAAGAACAACGAGCAGCTGCCGCCCGGCGGCGAGCAGCACCGCGAGCTGCAGGCCCTGGTGCTGCAGGCCCTCGAGCGCCACCCGCTGTTCTTCTCGGCCACGCTGCCCAAGCGCGTGCTGCCGCCGCTGTTCAACCGGTACGCGGGTGCCGCCAACACCTACGGCAGCCACGTCGACCAGGCCGTGCGCTACCTGCCCGGCGGCGTGCAGCGCGTGCGCACCGACATCTCCTGCACCCTCTTCCTGAGCGAGCCGGCCGACTACGACGGCGGCGAGCTCGTCATCGAGACCACCTTCGGCGAGCAGCGCGTGAAGCTGGCCGCCGGCGACCTGGTCGTCTACCCCGGCACCAGCGTGCACCGCGTCGAGCCCGTCACGCGCGGCGCGCGGCTGGCGAGCTTCTTCTGGATCGAGAGCATGGTGCGCGCCGACGAGCAGCGCCGGCTGCTCTACGAGATGGACATGAGCCTCATGAAGCTGCGCACGGAACTCGGCGAGACGCCCGAGCTGGTGCAACTCACCGGGACCTATCACAACCTCCTGCGCATGTGGGCCGACACATGAAGCCCCTCGTCCAAGGTGGCCCTTGGCCGATCCCCCGAGGGGACGGCGATGCGCGCCGGCACGACCGGCGAGCCCATCGCCCGAGCGGGCCGGCTTGGGAGCGGCCCGGCGCTCGGCCCGCGGAGCAGCCATGAACGCCCCGCGCATCGAGTCGCTGCCCGACGGCATCGTCAACCTCGCTGACTTCGAGGCTGCCGCGCAGTCCCGGGTCGATGCCGCGGCCTGGGCCTACCTGAACGGCGGCGCCGCCGACGAGATCACCCGCCACGCCAACCGCGCCGCCTGGGATGCGATCCGGCTGCAGCCGCGCGTGCTGCGCGACCTGGCCCATGGCCACACGCGCGTGGAGCTGCTCGGCCGCTCGCTGCGCCACCCCATCCTGCTGGCGCCCATCGCCTACCAGCGCCTCTTCCACGACGACGGCGAGCTCGCCATCGCGCACGCGGCCGCCGCGCAGGAGGCCGGCCTCATCTTGAGCGCCCAGTCCAGCATGGACATGCGCGAGGTGGCCGCCCCCATGCTCGCCGACCCCGCTGCCGGGCCGCTGTGGTTCCAGCTCTACTGGCGCGACGACCGCGACTTCATGCGCGAGCTGCTGCAGCGCGTGCAGGCCGCGGGCTTCCAGGCGCTGGTGCTCACGGTCGACGCCCCGGTGCACGGCGCCCGCGACGCCGAACGACGCGCCGGCTTTCAGCTGCCCCCGCACATCCGCGCCGTGAACCTCGGCGGCCTGAAGAAGCCGATGGACGTGCAGCCCGGCCAGAGCGTGCTGTTCGACGGCCTCATGCCGCGCGCGGCCACCTGGGCCGACGTGGACTGGCTGCGCGCGACGAGCACGCTGCCGCTGCTGCTCAAGGGCGTCACGCATGCCGACGACGCCCGCGAGGCGCTGGCCCGCGGCGTGACGGGCTTCGTCGTGTCCAACCACGGCGGCCGCACCCTGGACACCCTGCCCACCACGGCCGAGCTGCTGCCGCCGCTGCGCGCCGCGCTCGGGCCCGACGTGCCGCTGCTGGTCGACGGCGGCATCCGCCGCGGCACCGACGTGCTCAAGGCCATCGCGCTCGGCGCCAACGCCGTGCTGTTGGGCCGCCCCTACGTCCATGCCCTGGCCGCCAGCGGCGCGCTGGGCGTGGCCCACGCGCTGCGACTGCTGCGCGACGAGCTGGAGATCGCCATGGCACTCGCCGGCTGCAAGACCCTCGCCGATGCCGGCCCGCAGCTGCTGTGGCCCGGCACCTTCCCCCGCATCCCTCGTTGAAGGACTCCTCATGAAGCACCTCCTCACCCTCGCCCTCACCGCCACCCTTGCCCTGGGCACTTCCGCCGCCTTCGCCCACGGCAACGTGTCCTGCCCCGCCATGCCCAAGGAAGAGAAGAAGCCGCAGATGGAACTGCAGAAGAAGCTCGAAGCCGAAGGCTGGAAGGTGCGCCAGGTCAAGAACTACAACGGCTGCTACGAGGTCTACGGCTTCGACGCGCAGGGCAAGAAGGCCGAGGTCTTCTTCAACCCCAAGACCTTCGAGCGCGTCTACGCCGAGGGCGAGCAGCCCGCCGAGAAGAAGTAAGCCGGCCGCATGCGCATCCGCGTCTGGGACGGCCTCGTCCGCGCCCTGCACTGGACGCTCGCCGCGGCGGTGGCCACCGCGTGGATCAGCGGCCACTGGGCGCCCGCCGACTTCGACGCGGTGCACCACACCGCGGGCTACGTGGCGCTCGGTGCCGTGGCGCTGCGCCTCATCTGGGGCTTCGTCGGCAGCCGCCATGCGCGGCTCGCCCAGTTCGTGCGCCGCCCGCGCGAGGTGCTCGCCTACGCGCGCGCCCTGCGCGCGGGCCATGAGCCGCGCTACATCGGCCACAACCCGCTGGGCGGCTGGATGGCGCTGATGCTGTGGTCGTGCGCGGCGGCGGTCAGCCTCACCGGCTGGCTCTACACCACCGAGTGGCTGTGGGGTTATGGCTGGCTCGAGGCCCTGCACGTGGCGCTCGGCTGGCTCATCGCGGGCCTCGTGGGCGGGCACCTGGGCGGCGTCGTGATGACGAGCTGGCGGCATCGCGAGAACCTCGTCGCGGCGATGTTCAGCGGCATGAAGCGCGGCCCGCAAGGCAGCGACGTCGACTGACTGACAGCCTCGCGAAGGCCCGAATGATGCGGCCCCGCGACATGCGAGGCCTCAAAGGGCCGATTTCATGGGCCTCTGCGGGTCATCCCCTCTATGAAAGCCTTCTTTTTCCCCAGGGAGAGCAGTACCATCGCCGGCGCAGGGTGCTAGAGAGTATTGAAGGCTTACGCGGCCTTCACCCGGACCCGGCACATCAACAACCTTTGATGGAGTGAATCGACATGGCAACTGCGAAGAAGGCCGCGCCCGCGAAGAAGGCGGCACCGGCGAAGAAGGCCGCTCCGGCCAAGAAGGCGGCCGCGCCCGCGAAGGCACCGGCGGCGAAGAAGGCGGCACCGGCCAAGAAGGCCGCCACGCCGGCCAAGAAGGCAGCGCCGGCCAAGAAGGCCGCCGCCCCCGCCAAGAAGCGCACGCCCAACGCCGCCTTCATGAAGGCCCTGACCCCCAGCGCTGCCCTGGCAGCCATCGTCGGCTCGGCCCCGCTGCCGCGCACCGACGTGACCAAGAAGGTCTGGGAATACATCAAGAAGAACAAGCTCCAGGACGAGCTGCAAAAGCGCGTCATCAACGCCGACGCCAAGCTGAAGGAAATCTTCGGCAAGGCCAAGGCCGACATGTTCGAGATGACCAAGCTGATCAACAGCCACCTGAAGTGATGCAGCGCCGCGCCAGCGGCCTGCCCACCACCAAGCCCGGCCCTGCCGGGCTTTTTTCTTGCCGCCGCCGCGCCGCTCAGGCGAGCAGCTGCTGCAGCGCTGCCTGCAGCTTGGGCACGTCGATGGGCTTGAGCCAGTAGTCGTCGAAGCCCGCCTCGCGCGCCGCACGCACCACGCTGCCGGGGTCGTCGGCCGACAGGGCCACCCAGCGCAGGCCGCGCTGGGCCTCGGCCAGGCCCGCATCCGAGCGCGCCCGCGCGATGAGCTCCAGGCCCGTCATGTCGGGCAGGTGCATGTCCACCAGGGCCAGCGTCGGCCGGCACTCCGCCAGCGCCGCCAGCGCCTCCGCCCCCGTCTCCGCACAACGAAGCTCCCAGCCCGGCAGCAGCCGGAACACCTCCTCCATCAGGATGAGGTGGATGCGGTCGTCTTCAACGTAGAGCACCAGCGGCGCGGCGCGTTCAGGCATGGCGGGTTCAGGGGTACAGCAGAGGGCCGGCGGCACGATAGCAGCAATGCCGGGGCAGGCCGCCCGGGCCGCGGGCGCTTCATTCCACGGTTTTGCGTGATTTATCTCACCCTGGACTCCCCCCTGCTTCGCGGGAGGTTCAACGCGGACAAACCCTTGTTATCCCTAGTATTAGGTCCCATGGCGCCCGACTCCGGGCGCTTCGCTTTTTCCGGACCGCGTCATGTCGCTGATCGCCACGCTCGCCCTTGCTGTTTCCGCCGGCTCCACGCTGCCCCAGTGCAGCTGGGATCGCCCGGGCGTCAACCCGTTCATGGGTGACGTCGTCGCGGCCGTCGACCGCTACGCCGACATCCCCGCTGCCACGCGGGACAAGCTCAAGGCCCGCATGAAGGTGCGCAACTACGACGACATCGCCGTCATCGAGCGCGACGCCATCAAGGGCAAGGGCAGCTACGCGCCCGAGATCCGCGACATGCACTTCGGCCCCGGCGCCGTCTGCCGCACGGTGACGCGCAGCAAGTGGACGGCCACGACGCAGGAGCGCGGCCTGGTCTACTGCGAGGACGGCCAGTGCATCCTCGTGCCCACGGTCTGCCGCAACGTGAGCCGCATCCGCCGGCTGGACAAGCCCGTGGCCGTCGCACCGGCCCAGGCGACCAACATGGCCTCGTCCACCCGCGCGACCGAGGAGGTCACGCCGCTGGAGTTCGACCCGCCCGCGGCCGGCCCGGCGCCGGAGACGTTCGCCTCCGCCTCGGGCGTGCCCTCGCTGGGCAGCACGCCGCCCACCGAAGGCAGCCTGCGCCTGGCGGCAGGCAACGCGCCCACGCCCACCACCACGCCGGGCGGCGCGGGGCTGGTCAACCTGGGCATCCCCGCGCTGCCGCGGCGGGCGACCACGGCCGAGGCGCCACTGCCGGGCGACACCGTGCCCGCCGTGCCCGAGCCGGGCACGTGGGCCATGATCGTGCTGGGGCTGCTGGTCGTGGGCTACCGCGCGCGCCAGCGGCGCTGATCAGCGCTTGATCAACGCTTCAACAGCGGCGCCAAGTAGCGCCCGGTGTGGCTGGCCTCGCAGGCGGCCACGTCTTCCGGCGTGCCGGCCACCAGCAGCGTGCCGCCGCCTGCGCCGCCCTCGGGGCCCATGTCCACGAGCCAGTCGGCCGTCTTGATGACGTCCAGGTTGTGCTCGATGACGACGATGGTGTTGCCCGCGTCGCGCAGCTGGTGCAGCACCTTGAGCAGCAGCGCGATGTCGGCGAAGTGCAGGCCGGTGGTGGGCTCGTCCAGGATGTAGAGCGTGCGCCCGGTGTCGCGCTTGGACAGCTCCAGCGCCAGCTTCACGCGCTGGGCCTCGCCGCCCGAGAGCGTCGTGGCGCTCTGGCCGAGCTTCACATAGCCCAGGCCCACGTCCAGCAGCGTCTGCAGCTTGCGCGCCAGCGTCGGCACGGCGTTGAACAGCACGTGGGCGTCCTCCACGGTCATGTTCAGCACCTCGGTGATGTTCTTGCCCTTGTAGAGCACCTCCAGCGTTTCGCGGTTGTAGCGGCGGCCCTGGCAGACGTCGCACGGCACGTAGACGTCGGGCAGGAAGTGCATCTCCACCTTGATGACACCGTCACCCTGGCAGGCCTCGCAGCGGCCGCCGGCCACGTTGAAGCTGAAGCGCCCGGCGCCGTAGCCCCGCTCGCGCGCCGTGGGCATCTCGGCGAACAGCTCGCGGATGGGCGTGAACAGGCCCGTGTAGGTGGCCGGGTTGGAGCGCGGCGTGCGGCCGATGGGGCTCTGGTCGACGTTGATGACCTTGTCGAAGGCGTCCAGCCCCTGGATCTCGTCGTGCGTGGCCGGGTCGGCGTGGCTCTGGTAGAGCTTCTTGGCGACCGCCGCATACAGCGTGTCGTTCACGAGCGTGCTCTTGCCCGAGCCGGACACACCGGTCACGCACGTGAGCAGCCCGACGGGGATCTCGACCGTCACGCCCTTGAGGTTGTTGCCGCGGGCATTGACGATGCGCAGCTGCTGCCCCGGCACAGGCGGGTGTCGCTGCGCGGGCACCTCGATGCGCGCGGCGCCGCTCAGGTAGCGGCCGGTCAGCGAGTTGGGGTCGGCCGCCACCTGCTCGGGCGTGCCCTGCGACATGATGCGCCCGCCGTGCACGCCGGCGCCCGGCCCGAGGTCCAGCACCCAGTCGGCGGCGCGGATGGCGTCTTCGTCGTGCTCCACCACCAGCACCGAGTTGCCGAGGTCGCGCAGGCGGCGCAGCGTGGCGATGAGCCGGTCGTTGTCGCGCTGGTGCAGGCCGATGCTGGGCTCGTCGAGCACGTACATCACGCCGGTCAGCCCCGAGCCGATCTGGCTGGCCAGCCGGATGCGCTGGGCCTCGCCGCCGGAGAGGGTGTCGGCGCTGCGGTCCAGGCTCAGGTAGTTGAGCCCGACGTCGTTGAGGAAGCGCAGCCGCGAGGCGATCTCGCGGATGACCTTGTCGCCGATCTCGGCCTTGTTGCCCTTGAGCTTGAGGCCCTCGAAGTAGTCCAGGCACTCGCGCAGTGTGGAGTGCTCGACCTGGTAGATGGGCCGCCCGCGGGTGCCGGGGGCCGCGTCGGCCGGCTGCAGCACGACGTTGCGCGCCTCGCGGCGCAGGCGCGAGCCCTCGCAGGACGGGCAGGGCTTGGCGGCCATGTAGCGGGCCAGGTCCTCGCGCACGGCGGCGGAGTCGGTTTCCTTGAAGCGGCGCTGCAGGTTGGGCAGGATGCCCTCGAAGGGGTGGCTGCGCTTGACGGAGCGCTTCTTGCCGCTGGCCGACTCCGCCTGGTAGACGAACGCGACCTCGGTCTCGCCCGAGCCGTGCAGCAGGACCTGCTGCACCTCGGCCGGCAGGCTCTCCCATGGCGACTCGACGTCGAAGGCGTAGTGCGCCGCCACGGCCTCCAGCATGGAGAAGGTGTAGGGGTTGCGGCGGTCCCAGCCCTTGACGGCGCCACTGGCCAGGCTCAGCGTCGGGAAGGCCACGACGCGGTCCTCGTCGAACACCGTCACCTGGCCCAGGCCTTCGCAGCTCGGGCAGGCGCCGACGGGCGAGTTGAAGGAGAACAGGCGCGGCTCGAGTTCCGGCAGGGAGTAGGAGCAGACCGGGCAGGCGAACTTGCTGGAGAACAGCGTGGTTTCGCTGGAATCCATGTTCATGACCAGCGCGCGGCCGTCAGCCAGGCGCAGCGCGGCCTCGAAGCTCTCGGCCAGGCGCTGGCGCAGCGCATCCGCACCGTCATGGCGCAGCTTGATGCGGTCGATGACGACGTCGATGTCGTGCTTCTCGGCCTTCTTGAGCGCCGGCAGGTCGGGCACCTCCACCGTGGCGCCGTCCACCCGGAAGCGCACATAGCCCTGCGCCTGCAGGTCCTGGAACAGCTCGACGAACTCACCCTTGCGGTCACGCACCACCGGCGCCAGCAGCAGCAGCCGGCTCTCGTCGGGCATGGCCAGCACGGCATCCACCATCTGGCTGACGGATTGCGCCTCCAGCGGCAGGTCGTGGTCGGGGCAGAAGGGCGTGCCGGCGCGGGCGTAGAGCAGGCGCAGGTAGTCGTGGATCTCGGTGACCGTGCCGACGGTGGAGCGCGGGTTGTGGCTGGTGGCCTTCTGCTCGATGGAGATGGCCGGCGACAGGCCCTCGATGACGTCCACATCGGGCTTGTCCATCAGCTGCAGGAACTGACGCGCGTAGCTGGACAGGCTCTCCACGTAGCGGCGCTGGCCTTCGGCGTAGAGCGTGTCGAAGGCCAGGGACGACTTGCCCGAGCCCGACAACCCCGTGATGACCACCAGCGCATGCCGCGGGAGGTCCACATCGATGTTTTTCAGGTTGTGGGTGCGCGCGCCGCGCACGCGGATGAATTTCGACTCGGGCAGGTGCGGAGGCGCCATGGCAGTTTTCACAAGGGAACCGGCCATGATAGGCCGCCACAATGGCTCGGACCCAACGCTTGCCTTTGCCCGCATGAAGAACTGCCTGGCCGCCACCCTCCTGGCCTTGTCCAGCGCCCTCGTCCCGGTCGCCTCGGCCCAGCCGGCCCCTGCCGCCAGTGGCGCCTCTGCCGTGCGGCCATCCGCTCCCAGCGCCACCGCCTTCTTCAAGCGCGCCGCCGTGCGCGCGCCCAAGCTCAGCCCGAGCGGCCGCTACCTGGCCATCCAGGCCGCGGGCAAGGGCGACCGCATGTGGCTGGCCGTGCTGGACCTGCAGACCATGCAGCCGCCGAAGTTCATCGCCGGCTTCAACGACGCCGACATCGCCAACCAGCACTGGATCAGCGAAGACCGCCTGGTTTTCGACGTCTCCAACTCGCCCGACGGCACCACGCGGGTGAACGGCCAGGGCCTGTGGGCCATCAACCGCGACGGCACGGTGATGCGCCAGCTCATCAAGAGCGACCAGCACTTCATCACCGAAGCCACCCTCATCGCCGACCGCCGGCTCGACATCAACTGGATCCTCTACCGCGTGCCGCCCAGCCTGGATGGCAACGAGGTCATCGTGATGCGCCGGCCCTGGCTGCATGAAACCAGCACGGGCGTGCAGCTGGCACGGCTGGACACGCGCACGGGCCAGATGCGCAACCTCAACGAGGGCATCCCCGACCACAGCACCAGTTGGCTGCTCGACTGGCGGGGCGAGCCGCGCGTCATCGACACGCTCAAGGACGGCAGCAGCCGCGTCTACCGCCGCGACGACGCCGGGCGCTGGCAGTTCTGGTTCGAGGACGACCCCCAGGCGCGCAAGCATCCGGCGCCCATCTGGCTCGGGCCCGACAACCAGATGCTCGGCGAGCAGGGCTTCAACGGCTACGGCGCCGTGTTCCGCCTCGACCCGGAGACCGGCCGCGCCGACGGCGAACCCCTGATCGCCACGCCGGGCTACGACTTCACGGGCCGCCTGATCTCCGAGCCCGGCACCGGCCGCCTGCTGGGCGTGCGCTACGAGACCGACGCCCCGGGCACCGTGTGGTTCGAACCGACCATGAAGGCCCACCAGGCCGACATCGACGCCAAGCTGCCAGGCACCGTCAACCTCATCGAGTGCCTGCGCTGCGTGCAGGCCAGCCACCTGGTCGTGACGTCCCTGTCGGACGTGCGCCCGCCGCTGTACTTCCTGTACGGCACGGCTGACAAGCGGCTTCAGGCCCTCGCCGGCGCCCGGCCCGACCTGCCCGTGGCCGCCATGGGCCAGCGCGACTACCACCGCTTCAAGGCCCGGGACGGCCTGTCGGTGCCCGTGCTCGTCACCCAGCCGGCCGGCGGCGTCAAGGGCCCGGCCCCCACCGTGGTGCTGGTGCATGGCGGCCCCTACGTGCGTGGCACCCACTGGCGCTGGGAGCCCGACGCCCAGTTCCTGGCCAGCCGCGGCTACCTCGTCCTGGAGCCCGAATTCCGCGGCAGCACCGGCTACGGCTTCCGGCATTTCCGTGCCGGCTGGAAGCAGTGGGGCCTGGCCATGCAGGACGACGTCGCCGACACCCTCGCCTGGGCCGCGAAGCAGGGCTGGGCCGACCCCCGGCGCGCCTGCATCGCGGGCGCGAGCTACGGCGGCTACGCGGCCATGATGGCCGCCGTCACGCAGGGCGACCTCTTCAAGTGCGCCGTCAACTGGGTGGGCGTGACCGACATCGGCCTGTTGTCCAGCATCAGCTGGAGCGACCTCTCCGCCGAATGGAAGAACTACGGCATGAAGCGTTTGGTCGCCGACCCCGACACCGACGCCGAGCAGATCCGCAAGACCTCGCCGCTGGCGCGCGCCACCGAGATCCGCATCCCGCTGCTGATGGCCTACGGCGCCGAGGACCTGCGCGTGCCGCTCAAGCACGGCACGGCGCTGAAGGGCGCCCTGCGCGCCGACCAGCCGCTCGAATGGGTCGTCTACCCCGAAGAGGGCCACGGCTGGTTCAACCTCAAGACGAATGAAGACTTCTGGGGCCGGGTGGAGCGCTTCCTGGCGCAGCACATCGGCCCGAACGCGCCGAACCGGAAGCCATGACCCTCTTGGACCTTCGCGCCCTCGCCCTGCTGCTGGCCGCCGCAGCTGCACAGGCCACACCGCCCAGCATCGAGGACTTCCAGCGCCCGCCCGCCTTCTCGGGCCCGGTGCTGTCCCCGGACGGCCGGCACATCGCCGCCATCGTCAACCCCGACGGCAAGACCACCGCGCTGGCCGTCATCGCCACCGACAAGCCGGGTGAGGCCACGCCGCTGAAGGCCTTCGGGCAGGCCGACATCCGCAGCGTCCACTGGATCGACAACGAGCGCCTGGCCTTCACCGTGCGGCCGCGAGTGGACGGCGAAGGCAGGGCCATCGGCGCCGGGCTCTGGACGCTGGACCGTCAGGGCGGCAGCCTGCGTCAGTGGGTCAACCCCAGCACCCGCGGCAGCCGCGAGGACACCCCCCAGGTCAAGCGGGCCCTCGACGCCAACTGGAGCCTCTTCCAGGCCCCGGACGTGGCGCGCCCGGGCGAGCTGGTGCTGCGGCACTACGTGCCCAACGTGCAGCGCGAGCTGAGCTATGTGGAGCTCGCCCGGCTGGACCCGAGCACCGGCGAACGCAAGCTGCTCACCGAGGGCGCGCCGGACCATGTCATGGACTGGGTCCTGGACGCCGCCGGCAACCCGGCCTTCGCCTTCAGCAGCAATGGCCGCGGCGGCAGCCTCGTGCACTGGCGCACGCCCGAAGGCCGCTGGGCGGTCTGGCATGAGCAGGCCGACGACGAGCCCTACCGTCGCCCGCTGGCGATCGACCGCGCCGGGCGGCCCTACCTTCTGGTCAACGAGAACGGCCGGATGGCCCTGCACCGCGCCGACAACCTGGCGCCCGATGCGCCCACCACACGGCTGGCAGGCTCGACGGTCTACAGCCTGTGGCCCCGGCTGCTGCGCGACGCCGACAGCGACGACCTCCTGGGCGTGCAGTTCGACGCCGATGTGCCGCAGACCGCCTGGTTCGCGCCGGCGCTGGCCGGCGCCCAGGCCGAGATCGACCGCCGCCTGCCCGGTGCGGCCAATCTCATCAGCTGCCTGCGCTGCCTGGCGGTGCCCACGGTGCTGGTCACGTCCTTCAGCGACCGCCGGCCGGTGCGCTACTTCCTGTTCAACCGGGAGACCGGCCAGCTGACCGGCCTGGCCGCGTCCATGCCCTGGATGCCCGAGGGCCGCCCGCGCCAGGTGGCCAGCACTGCCGCCCGCGACGGCCTGCGCCTGCCGCTCATCGTCACGCACCCGGCGCAGCCGACCCCCGGGCCGGCACCCACCGTGCTGCTGGTGCACGGCGGCCCCTGGGTGCGCGGCAACCACTGGCCGTGGCAGCCCGAGCCCCAGTTCTATGCCTCGCGCGGCTACCTGGTGCTGGAGGTGGACTACCGCGGCAGCACCGGCTACGGCGTGCGGCATGAGCGCGCGGGCGACAAGCAATGGGGCCTGAAGATGCAGGACGACCTCGACGACGCCGTCGCCTGGGCCGTGAAGCAGGGCCTGACCGACCCGAAGCGGGTGTGCATCGTCGGCGCCAGCTACGGCGGCTACGCCGCGCTGATCGGGCTGTCGCGCGGCCAGATGGCCTGCGCCGTCGCGAGCCTCGCACCGACCGACCTGACCAAGCTGACCTCACGCCACTGGTCTGACGCGCGGGTGGAGACGCTCGCCTACAGCCTGCCGCGCCGGCTGGGCGACCCGGTGGTTGACGCCGCGCAGCTCAAGGCCAGCTCGCCCATCCAGCGCATCGACCAGCTGCAGGGCCCGCTGCTCATGCTCTACGGCGCCCTCGACACCCGCGTGCCGCTGGCCCATGGCACCGAGCTGCGCGACGCCCTCACCGCCGCCGGGCGCCCGCCCGAGTTCGTGGCCTACCCCAACGAGGGTCACGGCTTCTACAAGTGGGAGCACCAGCAGGACGCCTGGCGCCGCATCGACGCCTTCCTGGCCACGCATCTCGCCCCGAAGCCCTGACCATTCATCGCCGCCCCCCGCAGATCGCCCCCCCGCTCTGACGCTTCATCGCAGCGCCATGGCGGCGCGGGGCTCGGTTGCAGAAACTGCTTCCATCGACACAGCAATACCGCTGTGCGAACCCCAAAGGAAGCATCATGAAAGCCACCGTCCTGATCCAAGCTGCTGCTGTCGCCGCCTTCGCGTTCACCGCCTTCGCTGCCAGCGCCGCGCCCCAGGAAGTCAAGCAGCTGCCGCGCGTCGTCGTCACTGGCAAGGCCACCCAGGAAGTCGCCCAGCTGCCGCGCGTCGTCGTGACCGGTTACGCCGTGCGCGAAGTCGCCCAGCTGCCCCGCGTGACCATCACCGCCCGCCGCGCCTGAGCCCTCGCATGACGATGCGAACCCCCGCGAACACCCGAGCCGAGTCGCCGGCGCAGCAGGCCGGCGGGCCGGGCTGCGCCGACGAGTCGGCTTGGCGTGAACATTTCACGCAACTCTGAAAGACAATCCGGGCTTCTCACTGGAGCCCGCTTGTGAAAGAAGAGCTGCGCAAACGCCGGTCCTGGCTGGATGGCTTCATGGCTTATCCCGCGCCAGCCGGCCTGAGCGAAACCACGCTGCGCGACAACATCATCCTGCTGGACCAGGCGCTGTACGCGCTCTGGAACCTCGGCGACAACCTCATCTACGCCTGGACGCCCGAGGCCCGCGGCCTGCGCGTGCTGGTGGCGCCGCACCAGATGCTCACCGAGTACGCCCTGGGCGACGGCACGCTGCCGATGAACGAGGTGGGGCGGCGCACCAAGCTGCTGGACAAGCTGCTGTCCAACCAGGAGCACCTGGACGCCCAGGCCTTCGACGCCGTGGCCGCGGCGCTGGACATCACGCCGCGCGTGATCGCCCTGCCCTTCTCGCCCGAGCGGGGCCTGGGCCTGCCGCTGATCGCCGCCATCGCGGCGCGCTACGGCATCCGGCTGGTGGAAGACCGCGCCGTCATCCTGTTCGACGCCGTCGGCTTCTCGCTGCTGACGCCGCTGCAGCAGGTGGTGCAGCTCAACAGCCTGTCGTGCTCGGTGAATGCCGCCTACGCCAAGCTGCTGGACCGCGAGATCAACATCAACTTCGCGCGCACCACCACGGGCGACGGCTTCTACATCTGGAACCGCATGCGCGGCGTGGAGGCCAACGTCGAGCTCTACCAGCTCATGCAGTTCATCCTGGCCGACAACGCCATCGCCCGCGAGCGCGCGACGCGCCCCGAATCGGTGCCCAAGCTGCGCGCGTGCTTCCACGTGGGCTCGCACTACGAGTTCTACCAATCCGAGGGGCTGAACCCGACGTCCTTCAGCTACTTGGTGGGCCAGGTCACCATCGAGCTCGCCCGCATGATCGAGCGCGCCCAGCCGGGCCAGATCCTCGTGGGCAAGTTCAACACGATGATGCACGACGCCACCACGGGCGAAGACGTGCGCATCGACAGCCTGGACTTCGTCGAGCGCACCCGCGCGCCGCTGCGCAGCCTCAATGGCCTCAAGCTCGCCGGCTCCGAGGTCGACGAGATCGCCTGCTACCTCACCGGCCGGCGTGACGCCACGGGCCTGTGGGGCATCAGCGAGTACCAGATGGCCGACAAGCACGGGCTGATCCACCGCGTCTACAACGCCAAGATCAACATCCACCGCCGCAACGGCGAGCCCATCTACCTCGGCCTGCGCGAGGAAGACCTGCCCAGCGACGCCCCGCGCACCACGGCGGACACCGATTTCAGCCCGCTGCAGGCCTGACGGGCCCCAGGCTGGCCGGGGCGTGCTGGAGTACCGCCCCCAATCGCGCGCTTTTCGTCACAGCCGCGGGTCACAACGGCTAGCATCCTCGCCGTTGTGACCGAGTCCCCCGCCTCTTTCGCCGCAAGTCCCAACGCCGCCGGCCGTCGCCGGCTGCTGACCCTGCTGTTCGTCGATCTGAGCGGCTCCACGGCCATGGCCGAGTGGATGGAGGCGGAGCACTACGCCGCCATGCTGGCGGGCCTGCGTGAGCTGTACGAGCGCATCGTGCCCCACCACGGCGGCGTCATCGCCCGCATCCAGGGCGACGGCATGCTGGCCGTGTTCGGCCACCCCGAGGTGCGCGAGGACGACGGCCGCCGCGCCACCGAGGCGGCGCTGGAGCTGCACGCCGCCGTGCGTGGACTGCTGCCGCCCGGGCCGCGCCCGGCGGGCTTCGCCGGCCTCACGCTGCACAGCGGCGTTCACGCCGGCATCGTGCTCGTCAACGAGGGCGACCAGATGCGAGGCCGCTTCGAGCTGCTGGGCAATGCGCCCAACATCGCCGCGCGCCTGTCGGAGGCGGCCAAGGCCGACGAGATCATCGCCAGCGAAGAGAGCCTGGGCCTGCAGAGCCAGTTCTTCGAGACCGGCCCGCGCTTCTCGCTGCAGCTGCGCGGCCGCGCCACGCCGCTGGCGGCCTACCGCGTGCAGGGCCGCGCGCCCGTGGGGCGGCGCTTCGAGGCCAGCGTGCGCCGGGGCCTGGCGCCATTTGTCGGGCGCTGCGGCGAGCTGGCGGCGCTGGACGGTGCGCTCGGGCGCATGTTGTCGGGCCACACGCTGTGGCTGGGCATCCGCGCCGGGGCCGGCGTGGGCAAGACCCGGCTCACCGAAGAATTCCTGCGCCATGCCGCCGACCAGGCCGAACAGCCCGTGCAGATCCACCGCGGCTACTGCGAGAGCTACCTGAGCGCCGAGCCGCTGCAGCCCTTCCTGCAGATGCTGCGCGCGCTCGAGGGCCTGCACGAGGCGCCGCCCGAGCTTTTCGCCGCCCAGCAAAGCGCGCCGGCCCAGCGCGCCGATGCCCTGCTCGCGCTGCTGCTGGCCCTGGCCCGGCGCACGCCGCAGCTCGTGTGCATCGACGACCTGCAGTGGGCCGACGACGCCTCGCTGCGGCTGCTGCACCGCCTGCGCGCCGCCGCCCAGGCGCAGGGCCTGCCGCTGCTGCTGCTGACCGCCAGCCGGCCCCAGCCCAGCCTGCCCGGCAGCAACGACGGCGACGCCGAGATCATCGAGCTGCCGCCGCTGACCGAAACCGAAGCCGCCCGCGCCGTGCAGCAGCTGCTGCCGCAGACCGACCCCTTCATCGCCTCGGAGGTGCAGCGCCACGCCGGCGGCAACCCGCTGTTCATCGAGGAGCTCTGCCACGCCGCCGCCGACGCGGGCACGGCGCTGGGCGAGGGGCAGAGCAGCTCCGCCTGGCTCGCCGCGCTGGTCGAGTCGCGCGTGGGCCGCCTGCCGCCCGAGCAGGCGCAGCTCGTGCGCGTGGCCGCCGTCATCGGCAACGTGATCCCTGTGTGGCTGCTGGAGGCCCTGACGGCTTGCGGCGAGCGCCACCCGGCGGTGCTGGCCCTGGCGGCGCAGGATTTCATCTTCCCCGACCAGCGCCCGGGCCACCTGCGCTTCAAGCACGGCATCACGCGGGACGTCGTCTACGAGGCCACCGGGCTGCACGACCGCCAGGCCCTGCACCGGCGCATCAGCTTCGAGCTCGCCTCCCACGGCGGGCCCGAGGACCACCTGCACGAGCAACTGGCCTACCACGACGCCGCCGCCAACGACTGGCCCGCGGCCGCCCACCACGCCGAGTCGGCCGGTGACCAGGCACTGGCCACCTCGGCGCTGGACCGCGCCAAGAAGCAGTTCCGCGCCGCGCTGGCGGCGCTGGAGTTCCTGCCCGACGACGCGGCCCGGCGACGCCGCTGGGTCCACATCGCCCAGCGGCTGGGCATGGCCTGCGTCTTCGACGCCTCCCAGGACGACCTGCGCGTGCTCAAGCACGCCGCCAGCCTCGCCCAGGCCGACGGCGACCCCAGCCTCGTCGCCCGCACGGAGTACTGGCTGGCCTATGTCGGCTTCGCGCTGGGCGAGACGCGCGACAGCCTCGGCCACGCGCAGGCCGCCGTGCAGACCGCCCAGCTCTGCGAAGACCGGGCGCTGCTCGCGCAACTGCCCGGCACCGTCGGCCAGCTCAAGGCGGCCGCTGCCAACTACACCGAGGCCTTGCCGCTGCTGGACCTGGCCATCCACCTGCAGGGCGCCCGCGCCAGCAAGAGCCCGGCCAACCGCATCGGCCTGGCCTACTCGCTGTGCTGCCGCGCCTACGTGCTGGCCGACCAGGGCCATTTCAGCGACGCCCACGCGATCTTTGCCGAGGCCCTCTCGCCCTTCGACGGCAGCGGCCACGCGGTCGAGGCCAGCATCCAGGGCTGGCGCGCCGCCGTGCTGCTCTGGCAGGGGCGCTGGGCCGAGGCGCGGGACGCCGCTGCGGTGGCCCACCGCGTCGGCGCCCAGGTGCGCAGCATGTTCACCTGCGCCATGGGCCACGCCGCCGGGGCCTATGCCGCGTGGATGCAGGAGGGCGACCCCGCCGCGCGCCAGCACATCCTGGACGCCGTGGCCTGGCTGGCGCCGCGGGGCGGCGGCCTGTACAGCAGCTTCAACCACGGCTGGCTGGCCGACATCCTGGCCACGCAGGGCGACGCCGGTGCCGCGCGCCACCAGGTCGCCCTGGCCCTCAAGCGGGGCCGCCAGCACGACTGGATCGGCGGCGCCATGGCCTACCGGGCCGCCGCCCGGCTGGCCGCGCGCGTGGGCGACGGCGACCGCGCCAAGCGCTACCTGGGCCTGGCGCGCGGCGCCGGCGAGCAGCGCAACTCCGCGCACGAAGCCGCCGTCACCGCGCTGCTGGAGGCCGAGCTGCGCCTGGACGACCGCTGGCAGGCGTCCCTGGACTTCGCCCGCGCCGAGTTCGCCCGATTGGGCATGACCGGCTTCCTCGAACGCGCCCGCTCGCTCTGAACCCGCCCACCATGCGCCCGCTCTCCCCGCTGCTGCTGCTCGCCTTCGCCACCGCCACCACGGTC
The DNA here is from genome assembly GCA_016790285.1 of Roseateles sp. Lineage (GTDB taxonomy): Bacteria > Pseudomonadota > Gammaproteobacteria > Burkholderiales > Burkholderiaceae_C > Pelomonas. The sequence goes on from JAEUPJ010000008.1 coordinate 115,756, forward strand.
GCCGCTGCGGCGCCCCAACCCTTCACCGGGCCCGACTACAGCGGCCGCTACGACTGCCAGGGCCAGGACGACCACGAAGGCCCCTACACCGGCACCGTCACGCTGGCCCTCGTGCGCGAGCAAAGCAGCGGCCGCCACGGCGCCTACCGCTTCGAGCTGGAAGTGCCCGGCTACGGCCGCTACCCCGGGCAGGCGGCCAGCGACGGCGCCCACATGGCCATCCATTTCGCGCTGACCGACCCGGCCACCAAGGACTACGGCACGGGCATCGCCACCTTCCGCAAGACGCGCGACGGCCGCTGGCAGTTCAGCAAGTGGTACTACGAGCCCGAGTTCAAGGGCGGCAACTTCGGCAGCGAGACCTGCACGCAGGCCCGGTAGCGCGGGCCGTCCCGGCGCGAGGTCCTGCGCATGGGCGCGCTGCGCGCACCGGACGACCTGCTCAAGCCCTCCACCCGGTCGGGCTCCAGCGTGCTTGGCAGTTCCGCCAGATCGGCATCCCAGGGATGCACGGCGTGCGTTCAGTGCACCGCGCTGGCGGCGGCCTGGCGGGCGCTGAGCTCGCGCAGCGCCACCACCTCGCCGGCGCGCGCCACCTCGGTCAGGTGCTGCTGCCAACTCTGCACCGTGTCGCAGGCCATGGGCTGGCCCTGCCGGCGCCACCAGGTGGGCGAGGCGCGGGCGAGCCGCTCGGCCTCGGCGCGCAGGCGCTGCTGGCGGTCGGCCGGCCAGCCTGCGGCCTGGGCCAGCGCAGTGGCGTTGCCCAGCGTGCGCAGCGCGTCGCTGCGTTCGGACAGCAGCCGCGCCAGCGCGCCGCATTCCTCGGCGCGGCCCTGCTGCTGGCAGCGCTCCTGCATGAAACCCTCGCCGCCGCCCGATGGCGCCGGCGCGCGCAGCCGCATCTCGGCACCCAGCGCCAGGCGCAGATAGCCGGGCAGGCTGTCGGGCAGCGCCGCCTGGGCGGCCAGCAGCAGCGACTGCGGGCGCTCCTGCCAGCGGCGCGACTGCAGCAGGCCGCGCCAGGCCTCGTCTGAGGCGCTGGGGTCGGCATCGGCCAGCGCGGCCCAGTGGGCGGCGTTGTCGGGCTCCAGCTTCAGCCGCGCACGGATCAGGCCGTGGCGGCAGGCCCTGGGGTCGGGCTGTGTCGCGCAGGCGCCCTCGGCCCAGCCCAGCACCTCAGGCTGGCCGCTGCTCTGTGCCAGCTGCAGCAGCTGGCGCGACCAGGCCTGCTCGGCGGCAGGGTCGTCCCCTTCGGGGGGCGACAACAGCAAAGCGGCGGCGCGGGCGCGCGCGTCGCCCTGGCGCAGCTGGGCCAGCAGCGTCGCACGCGCGGCGGCCAGCGGCTCGCGGCCCACGGGGCCGGGCAGCGATTCCAGATCCAGCGGCTCCTCGTCGTCAGCGGCGGGCGCGGCGACGGAGAAGCGGCCCAGGCCGCACAAGTCCACCACCGTCGTCCTGGCGCCCGCAAGCAGCACCGGCTGCGCGGCAGCGGGCCCGGCCGGCGGCGCCGAACCGGCTGGCGCGGAGGGCAGCGCCAGCGCCTGCGCGGGGGGCGATTCAGCGATGTGCGGCGCGGGCGCCTCGGCGCTGGGCCAGGCCAGCACGGCGACGAGCACCACGACAGCGATGACGGCAGCGGCGGTCCAGGCGGTGCTTGGTTTCATGGGCTCCTTGGGGTGGCGGGCCCGGGCGGGCCGCGCCGGCGACGGAGGTTACCGCGTCGCCCGTGCAGATCTGTCCGTGGCCCAGCCGCGCTGTCGCGACACTGCCCGGCCCTGCCACGTCACGATGTGCGTACTGCGGCAGAACCGGGACGAGTGCGCTTCAGCTCAGGTTGCAGCCGCTCGGGGTGGCCCAGGTCGTCGTCGGCTTCATCGCCTTGACCGTGGCGGTGGCGGTGATCCCCACGTTGGCCGCGCCGATCTTGGTCTCCAGTTCGCTGATGGACACGATGTAGCTGTTCAGCGAGCTCAGGCCGGCCTTGTTCGGGATGTACCAGCTGATCGCCTTGGTCGCGCCAGAGGTGGCGTCGGTGGTGATGACGGTCTTCCAGAAGTAGTCCGGCGTCTTGATGCCGTGCGAAGAGACGAAGTAGTCGTTGCTCGTGTCGTTGTAGACCAGGCCGCCGTAGACATAGACCGTGGCCAGGTCGCGGTAGCACTCGGCCACGTTCTCCGCCTCCACCCAGATGCCTTGGTTGAAGCTCGAGACCTGCGGCACGATGTTGCTCATGTAGTTGGCACGCTTGATATAGGTCGTGCTGGCGTCCATGTGGTTGCTCGTGACCAGATGGCCGCGGTCCCAGCCGCTGACGACGCTGGCGTAGGAGGCGGTCGACAGCTGGCCCAGGCAGCCCGACGGCAGATCGGGGTCCAGGTAGAAGCTGGACGGACGCGCGGCGCTGCCCGTGTCCTTGGTCAGCGTGTATTCGTAGCGGGTGGCCGCGCGGTTGGTGCAGTCGTAGGTCAGCTTGAAGCCACCCTTGTCCAGCGTGACGACGGCGCCCTGGGCATTCAGGCCCAGCACGGCAAAGAACAGGGTGACGATCAATTGGCGAGTCATGTCAGATCCTCTTGGTGTTTAGAAGGGAGAGGTGACATGTCCCTGCACGGCATACGGCGCGACCTCATCTCAGCCCGATCGGGCCGAGCACACACAATCCGGTCGCTGCCCGCTCTTGGCAGGCATCGGCCGGATGCGGCTTCCTACAGCTACTTCCCAACGCGCCCCGTGTCGCAGCACCCGGAACGGTGCGATCGGCACCGCTTTAAGGCATTTCCGGGCTGCAGGGTCATGAAGCCAAACCGTTTTGTTTGACTTACTAGTAAGTAAGCAATATTCGTGTGACGCTGATGGGGCATGAGCCCTGGGACTTTCCCGGGGCGGCGCTGGTCAGGTCCTGTCGTGATCAGCGCGGAGGAAGCACGGTACGTTCAGTGGCGGGCGCAGTTGCTGCCCGGATGAATATCGCCATGTCCAGTCCACTGGCAGAGCCGGGCCTGCGGCTCACGCTCATCCAGGCTGGGTAGATGCCGCCACGCGGGTCCGCCCTGCCACGCACGCGGGCCTGCCCGGGACGGGCTACCCCGCGGGCCGCGGCTCCAACTTCACTCGCGTGCGCAGGTGGACGGCGATCCGGATCGGCGCCGAGACCGGGTCGCCAGGATCGGATGCGTAGCGCTCGTCGGCGCGCATGACCATGTTGTCGAAGTTCGGGTTGCGGCCGAGATAGGCGATCACCAGGGGCGCACAGCTGACGAGGAGCTTCATGAAATCCACTTCCTGCCTGTCGCCGTTGACCAGCGCATCGAGTTGGGCCATGTCCTCGGTGATCGGCAGCGACGCCAGGAGCCATGCCTTGACATGGGCGGCGAAGGTCTTGAGCGCCTCGGGGCTGTCCACCACCCGGTCATCCTCCTGCACGGAGCTGGAGAACTTCAGCAAAGCCGTCGGCTGGTTGGCTTCGTGCGGCGTGCACTGCTGAATCACCCGCTCGACCCGCCGGTCGCGGACCTCCAGCCAGATGTCGCAGAAGTAACCGGCGTTCTCGTCGTACTCGTCGCGCCGCCAGACGAAGGGGCGCAAATACTGTGTGCCCAGCGCATTCGTGCGCTGCAGGGAGTGCCACACCTCGCCACGCGGGGATGCTTGCACACGCACGAAGCCCAGAGGCGCCAACGCTTCGGCCAGAGCCTGGGCCAGGAGCACCTCCATGTCGGCGACGATCGGCGGCAATGTCATCCCGGATCCTGGGGGCGAAGACTCACTGGTTGCGATCCCAACTAGCTGGCGACGCGGTCGACGGTTGGGGAAGCGGGTGCGTCAGGCTGGGTGCGGTCTTTCGCTTCAAGCTCAGCGACCGCCTGCTTTAGCACCCGGGGTCGCCCTTTCTGCCGGGGGTGCCCACATGGGCTGGACCTTCCACCCCGAGCCTTGACCGAACAGCGCACCGCACTTGGTGCAGCTTGGCGATGCGATAGGTAGCTCTGCCGAACAGTTGGGGCAGGTGCCCAAAGTGGGGTGTGAGTGCGCCGGCGACACCACCAATCCGATAGGCGTGAGCTGCCCATCCTTACGCTCCTGCTCTTGCTGGAGTCGCAGAGCCTTCAAAAACTTTTGGACGCCAAAGCTCAGACCCAGGGAACCCGCCATGAAGAAGCCTGCCCCTACCTGAAATGCTTCATCAATGTTCAGGTATCCGCTGTTGTAAAGGATCATCATGCCGGGTTCCGCGATGCCGACACACGCACCTCCGGCATAGAAGGTGGGCTTGTATGAAGTCAGTCGATCCATGCGCCCCAGAATCGATCCAACAACCCACGCTGCAAATAAAAGTAAGACGAAGGACCAGGCAGTGAGACTTGCTTGCATGTGCTGCGTACCAGTTGCCGCGCCGGGATCCGGCCACCCGTTAATTCGCGATTTTCGCCTTGCGGCCTTCTACTGCTAGCACCCGTTGCGAATACCAGCGCTCACCTCATGAATGCATCTGATTGACCGCTATTGCTGCAAAGCAGACCAAGCGTCCCAGTTCTCCGCCGTCGGAGCCGCAGCTCCGCGCGAAGGCCATGGCCTGCAGGTTGGCGTCCAGCGCCGCGGCGAGGTCGTCGGGCACGGCGGACGTCTTCGCGCCGTCGCAGGCCTGGGCCCAGCGGCCGTCGGCCTTGGCGCGCGTAAGAATGAGCTGCCGCGCCATCCCCTCTTTGAAGCGCCGGCACAGGGAACCGGCCCGCGGCCCAACGTTACTAACCCAGCCAAACGCCGGAGCCCGCCATGGACACGCCCTTGCCAGAGACCGACTCGTCGCCGCCTTCACGGCCCCGCTCCATGTCCGGCACGCGCGAGGTCTTGCTGTCGTTCAGGGGCGGGAGCGATGTCGGCTCGGACGCGCCCCGGGAGCCTGTCGAGCCCGTGGTGCGGGTCGAGGCGCCCGAACCCAGCTACGAAAGCTGCCAGCTCGCCCTCGAAACCGAGCATGCCCGGCTGAAGAAACCGGTTCCGCAGAAGGACCAGAAGGACGCGGCCTTCCTGCCGGCGCTGAACGAGTACGCCAAGCAGTACCAGGCCGTGGCGAACTTGATCAAGAAGAAGTCTCAGGCGCCGGCGCTGATCCTGCTGGAGATCCCCAAGCTCGAGGCCCTGTTCCGCCGCGGCCTGGAGCTGTTCCCGGTCAAGCAGTCGGAGACCGCTGCCGCCGAACTGGCCGGCCTCAAACAGAGCTCGAGCGCGGCTGAGAGCCTGCGCATGGACAAGCTCAGGGCCGCCGAGCGGGTGAGGCTGTTCGACCTGGAAAAGGACCTGGCGGCGAAGAAGAAGCAGATCGAGACGCTGCAAGGCAATCTGCAGGGCCAGACCGTCCAGAAAACGCGACAGGAAACCCAGCGGCGAATCACGGCGGCGGAACTGGAAAAGAGCGGGCTGGAAACCAAGCTGAAGGAGTTGGCCAGCGTCAAGGCGGAGTACGAAGACGCCGTGCGCGAGAACGACACGCTGAAGGAGAAGCTCAAGGCCAGCCAGAAGCGTTGCGACGAACTCGCCGAGCAGCAGCAGGCCCAGGTGCAGGCGGCACGCAGCCGAGCCACCCAGCTGGAGGCGCGGTGCCAGTTGATCCAGAAGGACAACTCCTTGCCCGAGCCGATTTCGAGGGCCTCGGAAGCCGTCCCGCCGGACATCGACGCGTCGACCGTCGTCAGCGCCGGCTGGGCGCTCGACAGCCTGGAAGCACTGCTGGACGCCGAAGAAGAGCGGCTGCGCGAAACTCATCCCCCGCGCGATGACTTCCTGGTGGAGCTGGCCAAGCTGGAGCAGCAGGCCAGGCTCATCGACGCGGAGGACCTGGCCAGCCCCGACTACAGCGAGGCGCATGAGAAAAAGCTGGTCGCCTTGCGCAAGCTGGCGGCCCAGCGCAACTACGTCGAGGCGGCGCAGCAGGCTGTGCAGCTGTTTGAGGAAATGCGGGCCTGGATTGAAGAGGCGCGCAAGGCGCAGAAGGCCCTTGAGGAAGCGCTGAACCTGGCGCTGGACGAGATCGCGTTCTACGAGGAGGGCGAACATGTCGACCCAGAGGAGCGCAAGGCCATGTATTCGCTGGTGGACGACGCCCGCTCGATTGACGACTTCGTCGAGGCCCTCAAGTTCGTCAACGAGACCGTCAAGAAAAAGATCAAGGGCTTTCTGCAGCGGCAGGCCGAGTGGCGGACGGTCGGCTCGCCGGTTCGCGTGCGCCGGCCGCGCCTGCCGCCCAACTATGACGAAGCCGCAGACCGCATCGTGGACGAGGTGCTCCGCATGTTCCGCCACACCTTCGACTACGCAGGCCCAGCCCTCAACGTGCAGGAGCTCTATCCCAGGGAAAGGTACAACCCCGGGCGCCTGAAGCAGGTGGTGCGCAACCGCTTCGCCACACTCACCCCTTCAGCGCAGCTGCCCGGCAAAAGGCTGGGGGCCAGGTGCTACTTCAACCTCGGCGCGGGTGGCACGACGAAGAAGAAGTACGAGTACAACGTCAAGGTCAAGCGCGAAGGCGTGGAGAGGGCCTTGGCTCAGATTCACATCGTCTATCCATAGCGAGGCGCAGCGACACGGTTCCGTCATCGTTTGCGATGGCTGACCGCGGTCTCTTGTAGAGGTGACGTCGGCTTCAGGCTGATTCCGTTGAAAAACTCGTCCGGCAAACGGCATCGAAGCGGTGTTCGACGAGGCTGCAGTTCGAAGCTGCAGCGACATTGCACGCGAGGCGGCCTCGCCGGCCCCTTCACGCTGGCATCAGTTGCTGACCGTTCAATCGC
>JAEUPJ010000035.1 GCA_016790285.1 Roseateles sp.
AGCGCAGCGTCGCCGCGCTGTTGGCCAGCGAGCGTTCGCCGGGCAGGTCGCGCGTCGCGGCGTCGAACACGGCCTGCTGAGCGGCGACGCCTGCGGCGCCGTCGGCATCGGCGTAGTGCGTCATCAGCACGATGTCCTCGACCTGCGTCAATCCGGACAGTCGCTGCCACGCGGCACGGTAGGCCTCGGGGGCGAACCCGAGCCGGTTCATGCCGCTGTTCATCTTCAGGAACACACGCTGCGCGCGGGCCGTCTTGTGCGCCGCCAGCCAGTCGATCTGCGCCTCCCGGTGGATCACGTGCCAGAGATCCAGGCGCGAGCACAGCTCGAGGTCGCGCGGTTCGAAGCAGCCCTCGAGCAGCAGCACGGGCCCGCGCCAGCCGAGCGCGCGGATGCGCTCGGCCTCGGACAGGTCCAGCAGCGCGAAGCCGTCGGCAGCCTGCAATCCTGGGTAGACGCGCTCGATGCCGTGGCCGTAGGCATCGGCCTTGACCACCGCCCAGACGCGGGCATCGGGCACGCTGGCGCGCGCGCGCCCCAGGTTGTGCGCCAGCGCGTCGGTATGGACGATCGCCGAGATCGGTCGCGGCATGGCGGGATTCTGCCAGCGCCACCCCGCGACCCGGGGGCAAGCACGCGCTTCGGCCCACGGGGACGCATGCTATAACGACCGCCGAAACAAGAACAACAAACATCGTGAGACGCCTTGGCGGCGCCGGAAGTCCGAAGACGGCCCGCCGCGACTGCTTCCTTTCCGGTCGGTGCCCGCGCGCCCCGAACCACCGATGGCCACGGGGACAACCAGCCGCTTGCACGCGACCGCATGAAACGAGGCTTCTACACGATCATGTCGGCGCAGTTCTTCAGCTCGCTGGCCGACAACGCCCTGTTCGTCGCCGCGGTCGAGCTGATCCGCATCTCGGGCGGCGCCGAGTGGCAGCGCGCCGCGCTGGTGCCGATGTTCGCGCTCTTCTACGTCATCCTCGCGCCCTTCGTCGGCGCCTTCGCCGACGCGCTGCCCAAGGGGCGGGTGATGTTCATCTCCAACCTGATCAAGGTGGCCGGCGGCCTGATGATGCTCTTCGGCACGCATCCGCTGCTCGCCTACGCCATCGTCGGCCTGGGCGCCGCGGCCTACTCGCCGGCCAAGTACGGCATCCTGACCGAACTGCTGCCGCCCTCGCAGCTCGTCAAGGCCAACGGCTGGATCGAAGGCCTCACCATCGCCTCCATCATCCTGGGCGTGCTGCTGGGCGGCCAGCTGATCGGCGACCGCGTCTCGCACATGCTGCTGATGGTGGACGTCCCGATGTTCGACACCGGCATCGACACCGCGCCCGAGGCGGCCATCGCCAGCCTCGTGGGCCTGTACGTGCTGGCGGCGCTGTTCAACCTGCGCATCCCGCGCACGTCGGCCCCGCTGCAGCCGCTGGCGCACAGCCTGCCCGACCTGGTGCGCGACTTCTCCGCCTGCAACAGCAAGCTCTGGCAGGACAAGCTGGGCCAGATCTCCCTGGCCACGACGACCCTCTTCTGGGGCGTCAGCGGCAACCTGCGCTACATCGTGCTGGCCTGGGCCGCCGCGGCGCTGGGCTATGGCACGACGCAGGCGTCGTCGCTGGTGGGCGTGGTGGCCATCGGCACGGCGGTGGGCGCGGTGGTGGCGTCGCTGTACTGCCGGCTGGACCGCGCCACGGCCGTCATCCCGCTGGGCGTGGCGATGGGCCTGCTCGTCATCTTCATGAACTTCATCCACAACGTGTGGGTGGCCGCGCCCTTCCTGATCCTGCTCGGCGGCATCGGGGGCTACCTGGTCGTGCCCATGAACGCGCTGCTGCAGCACCGCGGCCACAACCTGATGGGCGCGGGTCGCAGCATCGCGGTGCAGAACTTCAACGAACAGGCCTGCATCCTGGGGCTGGGCGCCTTCTACACGGCCATGACGCGCTTCGGCCTGTCGGCCTTCGGCGCGATCACGATCTTCGGCGTCGTGGTGGCCGGCACGATGTGGTGGATCCGCCGCTGGCACCAGCGCAACCTCGTGGTGCACAAGGACGAGGTCGAGCATCTGCTGGACATCGCCCGCACCGATCATCTGCCTCAGGACCGCTGAGCCTCAGGGGCCTCGCGAGGCGAGGCTCGTCCGGCAGCGACGGCCGCGGAGCCGGTTCGGCCGGGCCACCGTCCGGGCTCAGCCCCCTGGAGGGCGCGCGCGACGGCGCGTCGGGGCCGGTCAGTTCCCGCTGCTGCCGCGGCCCTTGCGGCCGGTCGGCACCGGGATGAGGTGCTTGCCCTCCAGCACCATCTCGATGTGCTCGCTCCACGCGCGGGCGATCTTGAAGCAGCCGCTGTGGTTGAGGTGGATCTCGTTGTGCCAGTCGCCGCTGATGCCGGTGGAGCCCGGCGCGGCCAGCGCCAGGGGCACGGCGGTGGAGTCGAAGACGAACAGGCCGGGGAAGGTCGCCTTGTCGGCGGCCATGCTCTTGAGCAGCTGGGCCAGGTGGAAGACCATCAGCCGGCTCACCGCCGCCCAGTCGGCGCTCGGCACGCCATAGGCCTTGAGCGCCGGGAAGAGCCAGGGGCCGCTGGCGCCCAGGTCGTCGCCGCCCTCCGCACCCGCCGGGCGCGGCATGGGCACGGCGTAGCAGTGCATGAAGACCGGCTTGCCGGCCGACGGGCCCTGGTCGCGCAGGCTCAGCAGGTGCTTGACGTTGGCGCGCAGGTACTCGGCGTAGGTCGTCCAGCCCGGCTCCGAGAAGTAGCGGGCCACGCCGGCCGACGGGGCGCCCCATTCGGTCTGGCGGCGCAGCAGGCGCAGCTCCAGCGGGATGGGTTCACCGTTCCAGTTCTGGGCGGGCGTTCGCGCGGCGGCGATCAGGTCGTTGCCGCCCACGGACAGCAGCACGCCGTCCCAGGTCGGCGCCTGCGGCCCGGTGAGGAGTTGCACGAACTCGGGGCTGGATTCCAGGTCCACCATGTGCGAGAGGGCATTGCCCGTGCCGGCGCAGTTGACGGCAGCCGTGGTGGACTTGAAGACCAGCTCCTGCAGCAGGTTGGCGTGCGCGTTGAGCTTGGCGCGGGCGTTCGAGAACCACGAGTCACCCTGCGCCAGCAGCTTCCAGCGGAAGCTGCCCAGGTCGGGCGGGGTGCGACCGGCCAAATCGGCCGGGGTGAAGCAAGCCAGGTGATCCATGAACGTGGTTGATCCGAAGTTGCTGACCGGTCGGCGCGCCCCGGGGTGGCGGCGCTCAAGGTTCGCGCGATTGGAAAGCCAGCCGCGCGCCGGCCGCCATGCTACAAACCCTCGGGGCCTTGCGCGGTAGCATCAAGCCCGCCTTCTAGGGGGAATTTCCATGACCGAGAGCGTGTTCGACTTCCAGGCGACCTCGATCCGGGGTGAGCCGGCTGACCTGGCCGCCCAGCGTGGCAAGGTGCTGCTCATCGTCAATACCGCCAGCGAATGCGGTTTCACGCCGCAGTTCAAGGGCCTGGAGAAGCTCTGGCAGGACTACGGCCCCCAGGGGCTGGTCGTCGTGGGCTTCCCGAGCAACGAGTTCGGCGGCCAGGACCCGGGCAGCAACGACCAGATCTCGAGCTTTTGCGAGCTCAACTACGGCGTGAGCTTTCCCATGATGGCCAAGATCAAGGTCAATGGCGCCGAGGCCCACCCGCTGTGGAAGTTCCTCAAGAGCGAAAAGCCCGGCTTCCTGGGCACGGAGGCCATCAAGTGGAACTTCACCAAGTTCCTTGTCGGCCGCGACGGTCAGGTCATCAAGCGCTACGCCCCCAACGACGCCCCTGAGAAGATGCGCGCCGACATCGAGGCCGCGCTCGCCGCCAAGGCCTGATCAGGCACTGCCCGGGCGCCACCACCAGCGCCCACGCCCCCGTTTGACGTGCCCGGCCACCTCGGCCGCGGCCAGCAGCTCGTTGGCCGTCTGGCGCGAGACGTGGGCCAGCTGCGCAAGTTCGGTCTGCGTGGCGGGCACTTCCACCCAGCCGTCCGCTGCCGGGCGGCCTCGCTGGCGTGCGAGCTGGGTGAGGGCGGCCGAGAACCGGTCCGCCGCGACCGTGTGGCGCGCCGCCTGCAGCTGCTGCAGCGTCATGTCAAAGCGCAGCGCGAACTCGGCCAGCAGCGCCCGGGCAAAGCCTGGCACCTCGTCCATCAGCAGCCGGTAGGCCTCGCGGCCGATGGCCAGCACCTCCACCGGCCCGCGGGCCACGGCCTCGTACTCGGAGGGCTGGCGCGCGGCAAACGCCGCCAGCCCGAACAGCCGCGGCGCGCCCACGTGGGCGATCACCGACACCCGCCCGTCCAAGCCGGTGAAGCGGTTCTCGATCTCGCCGCTCACCACGGCATAGAAGGCCGACGGCCGCTGGCCCTGCACGAACAGGCTGCGCCCGCTCGCCAGCCGCCGCAGCGGCATCAGCGCGGGCAGCTGGGCCGCCACCGCCGGCGGCCATGCGAGGCCGGGGAAGTTGGCGTGCAGCACCCGCCACAGGGCGTCGTTCTCGGGCATGCGGCATTGTCGGCTGGCCGACACAAGGCCGGCGGGGCGCTGCCTATGCTGGCGCCATGACGCAGACGGACACCACCGCCACCACCGCCGACCTTCCCGAACTTTTGCGCCGCTTCGCCCGCGACGCCTGCAGCCAGGAGCCGCTCTACGTGGCCCTGTGCGAGGCCGCCGCGCAGGACGCCCGGGCCTGCGCCCTGCTGGCCGAGGCGCCGCCCGAGCAGCGCAAGGTCAACCTGCTGCTGGCTGCGCTGCACGAGCGCGTGCTGGCCGGCGCGGCACCGGCGCTGGCGGCCTACTACCCGAGTGCCGGGGGCGGGCGCGCGCCCGACGCCGGCCTGGCGGGCGCGCTCGCCGACTGCCTCGCGAGCGAGTGGCCCGCGCTGCTGCAGCACCTGCGCCACGGGGCCACGCAGACCAACGAAGTCGCCCGGGGCGCGGCGATCTGGCCGGCGCTGTGCGAGGTGGCGGGCGCCACGGGCGCGCGGGAGTTGGCGCTGCTGGACTTTGGCTGCAGCGCCGGGCTGAACCTGGGCGTGGACCAGTACGCGCTGCGCTACCGCAGCGACGACGGCGCCTGGCACGCCCGCGGGCCGGTGGCGGACGGGCAGCGCGCCGAGGTCGAGTCCCGCTGGCTCGGCGGCGCGCCGCTGCCGGTGGGCGGCTGGCGCGTGGTGTCCCGCCACGGCGTGGACCCCGCGCCGCTGGACCCCGCCGACCCCCGCGACCTGCGCTGGCTGCAGGCCTGCCTGTGGCCGCACGACGGTGCCCGGCGCGAGCGGCTGGCGCGTGCCGCCGCCCAGTGCCAGGCGCTGCCCATCACGGTGGCCCAGGCCGGCGACTGCATCGCGGCCATCGAGCCCTGGCTCGCGGGCCTGGCGGGCGGCGTGCAGCCCGTCCTGCTGACGAGCTGGGTGCTGTACTACCTGCCCGGGCCGCAGCTCGACCGGCTGCGCCAGACCGTGGACCGGCTCGCCGCTGAGCAGGGCCTGGCCTGGGTGTGTGGCGACCTGCCCGGCCTGAGTGCGACGGCGGCGGTGCACACGCCGCCGCCGCTGCCCGAGGGCGAATCCGGCGCGTCGGCCACGCTGTGGACGCTGCGGCGGGCCGCTGGCGGCCGGGTGGTGGAGCAGGCGCTGGGCTGGTCGCACCCGCACGGGCGCTGGGTGGCCTGGGGCGGTGCGGCGGGCCCGGGATAATCGGGGTTCTCTCAACGGAGCCCTTCCCATGTTCGAGCATGTCGATGCCTACGCCGGCGACCCCATCCTGAGCCTCAACGAGGCTTTCCAGAAAGACCCCCGCGCCGGCAAGATCAACCTGTCCATCGGCATCTACTTCGACAACGACGGCCGCATCCCGATGCTGCCGTCGGTCCGCGCGGCCGAGCTCGCGGTCGTGGAGGCCGCAGGGCCCCGGCCCTACCTGCCCATGGAAGGCGCCGCCAACTTCCGCAGCGCCGTGCAGGTGCTTCTGTTCGGGGCCGAGCATCCGGCCATCGCGGCGGGCCGCATCGCCACCATCCAGGGCGTGGGGTCCAGCGGCGGCCTGAAGGTGGGCGCCGACCTGCTCAAGCGCTACTTCCCCGACAGCAAGGTCTACCTCTCCGACCCGACCTGGGACAACCACCGCGCCGTCTTCGAGGGCTCGGGCCACACCTGCGAGACCTACCCCTACTACGACCCCGCCACCGGCGGCGTGCGCTTCGACGCGATGCTGGCTGGCCTGCAGCAATTGCCCGCTCGCAGCATCGTGCTGATGCACGCCTGCTGCCACAACCCCACCGGCGTTGACCTCACGCACGACCAGTGGCGCGCCCTGGTGCCGGTGTTCCGCGAGCGCCAGCTGCTGCCCTTCCTGGACCTGGCCTACCAGGGCTACGGCGACGGCATCGACGAAGACGCCTTCGCCCCGCGCCTGCTGGCCGACGAGGGCGTGAGCTTCCTCATCGCCAACAGCTTCTCCAAGAGCATGAGCCTGTACGGCGAGCGCTGCGGGGCCCTGAGCGTGGTCTGCCCCGACGCCGACCAGGCCGCCCGCGTGCTCGGCCAGATGAAGTTCATGATCCGCCGCAACTACTCCAACCCGCCGATGCACGGCGGCCAGGTCGTCGCCAAGGTGCTGACCGACCCGGCCCTGCGCGCGATGTGGTTCGCCGAGGTGGCCGACATGCGCGAGCGCATCCAGTCCATGCGCCGCGAGCTGCACCGTGTGCTGGTGGCCAAGCTGCCGGGCCGCAACTTCGACTACTTCCTGACCCAGCGCGGCATGTTCAGCTACACCGGCCTCACCGCCGAGCAGGCCGACCGCCTGAAGAACGAGTACGGCGTCTACATCCTGCGCTCCGGCCGCATGTGCGTGGCCGGCCTGAACACCCGCAACGTCGAGGCCACCGCCGAGGCCTTCGCCGCCGTTCTCGCAGGCTGATCGCCGGGCCACCCGGCCAGCCTGGGGCCCTCGCCTGCGCGGCCCCGCGATACCTGCCGGTTATGGATGCCGCCCTGGGTTTCATTGGCAGCGGGGCCGCCCGTCTCTTACCCTGCGCCGCTGTATGAGGTTCGCGACGGCAGGATGATGCATAGCGTGGTGATCGGCGGCGGCGTGGTGGGCCTGACCACGGCCTGGGCGCTGCTGGAGCGGGGCCACGGCGTCACGCTGGTGGAGCGCGAGGCCGAGGTGGCCCTGGGCGCCAGCCGCGCCAATGGCGGGCAGCTCAGCTACCGCTATGTGTCGCCGCTGGCGGATGCCGGCGTGCCGCTGAAGGCCGTGCGCTGGCTGCTCGACCCCGACGGCCCGCTGCGCTTCAAGCCCGAGCTGAAATGGGCGCAGTGGTCGTGGCTGATGGCCTTCCTGCGCAACTGCCGCGGGCCCGTCAACCGCCTGGCCACCGAGCGGCTGCTGGCATTGGGTGCCTACAGCCAGGCCTCGTTCGCGAAGTTGCAGGTGGAGGCCGGGCTCGGCGACACCATCGCGCTGCGCTCGCCCGGCAAGCTGGTCGTCTACCGCAAGCCCGCCGAGTTCGCCCGCGTGGCCGCCCGCGTGAAGGGCAGCGGTGCCGAGCAGGCCCTCTCGCACGATGAATGCGTGGCGCTGGAGCCGGCCCTCGCCGACACCGAGGCGACGCTGGCCGGCGGCATCTTCACGCCGGGCGAGGCGGTGGCCGACTGCCACGCCTTCTGCGCGCGGCTGCACGAGCGGCTGGCGGCGCACCCGGGCTTTCGCGGCCGGCTCGGCGCCGAGGTGCAGGGCTTCGTGCGCAGCGACCTCGGCCGCATCACGGCGGTGCGCACCACCCGCGGCGACGTCGGGGGCGACGCCATCATCCTGGCCGCCGGCCTGCACAGCCGCGCCCTGGCCGCGGGTGTCGGGATCGAGCTGCCGCTGTACCCGCTCAAGGGCTACAGCCTGACCGCCCCCATCAACGGCGTGCACCGCCCGCCCGAAGTCAGCGTGACGGACTTCGAGCGCAAGATCCTCTACGCCCGCATCGGCCAGGACCTGCGCGTGGCGGCCATGGTCGACCTCGTCGGCGACGACGACAGCCTGGACGCCGGCCGCCTGGCGTCCCTGCAGCGCTCGGTGCGCGCCACCTTCCCCAACGCGGCAGACTATGACCGCGCCACCCCCTGGGCCGGCCTGCGCCCGGCCACGCCCAGCGGCGCGCCCATCGTCGGCGCCAGCGGGCTGCCCGGGCTGTGGCTCAACGTGGGCCACGGCGCCCTGGGCTTCACCTTCTCCTTCGCCACGGCCAACATCGTGGCCGAGCTGGTGTCGGGGCGCGACAGCCCGCTGGCGCTGGACGGCCTGACGCTGTGACGCCCGACGACCTCGCCCAGGCCCTGCGGGCGGCCGTGCTGGCGCAGCGCTTCGAGGCCACGCCCGACCGCCTGCAGGGCGGCGCGCCGCTGGGGGTGCACCCGAGCATCGACCTGGCCGTGGCCGTGTTCCCGCGCGGTGGAGCGCCCGTGGCGGCGAACGTGCTGTTCTCGCGCGAGCACCCCCGGGGCCTCGTCGCGCGCTTCGATGCGGGCACCGGCGCCGTCGACAACATCGCCTTCCACGCCGACGTGCGCAACGCCGCGGGCGACTCCTACGCCTGGCTGCCCGGCGCGGACTGGTCGCGCATCGACTTCCCTGCCTGGTTCGGCCAGGGGCCGCGCTTCGTTGCGCCTTACCCGGCCTCGCTGCTGAAGATGATGGTGGCCGTGGGCGTGGGCCGGCTGGTGGACGACGGCCGCAGCGACTGGGCGCTGCCGGTGGCCTACGGCGGCCAGACCCGCGCGGTGGGCGACTGGCTCTTCGACATGATCACCGTCAGCAGCAACGAGGCCACGTCGGCGCTCGTGGCTCATCTGCATGCACGCGGTGCCCTCCGCCGCGAGGGTGGGCGCGAGGTCCACAACGAGTTGCACGACCTGTTCGCCGCGCAAGGCCTGCCCGGGCTGCGCATCGCCAACACCCAGCCCGAGGGCGGCTGGGGCAACGGGGCGGGCTCGGGCGTCGGCCAGATCCAGATGACGGCCTGGGATGCGCTGCGGCTGATGTGGCGGCTGGACGCCGACGCCCCCGCGCAGCCCGCCCTCGTCAGCCCGGCCAGCCGCGACCGCATCCGCCGTGCGCTGGACGCGCAGCAGCTCAACGAGATCCTGTCCAGCGAGTCCCTGCGCCAGCTGCCCGGCTGGGTGCCCGGCATCCCGGCGCGTTTCGCGCACAAGACCGGCAACACGCAGAACTACACCAGCGACGCCGGCATCGTGCATGACGGCGAGCTGCACTACCTGATCGCCGTGACCACCAGCCTCGGCAGCCGCTACGCGCCCGACGGGGCGGCCACCACCTGGCAGATGCCCGCCCTGGGCGCTGCCGTGCATGCATGGCTGAAGACCGCTTCCTGATCCCGCCGCTGCCGCGCGGCGCGCACATCGCCGTCATTGCGCCGGCCGGCCCGCCCAAGCCCGGGCGGCTGGAGGCCGTGGTGCCCTGGCTGGTCGAGCGCGGCTACGAGGGCACGCTGCTGCCGAGCTGCTTCGGGCCGCCTCCGCTGGACTTCCTCGCCGCGCCTGATGACGCCCGCCTGGCCGACGTGCACACGGCCTTTGCCGATTCGCGTTTCGATGCCGTGCTGGCGCTTCGCGGCGGCTCGGGCTGCATCCGGCTGCTGGACCGCCTGCAGCTCGGCCGCCTGGCCTGCACGCGCAAGCTGCTCATCGGCTACAGCGACCTGACCGTGCTGCACGCCGTGCGCACGAACGCCGGCATCGCCTCGCTGCACGCGCCCATGCCCGCCAGCGACTGGGGCCTGCCCGGCGCCGCGCCGGACACCGATGCCCTGTTCGAGCGCCTAGCCTCGGGCTGGCGCGAAGGCGACGTCGTCGGCCAGGCCGCGCCGCATGCGCTCAGCCACGGCGGCCGGGCGCATGGGCGGCTCATCGGCGGCAACCTGGCGATGTTCTGCGCGCTGCTGGGCACGCCCTACCTGCCCGACGTGGACGGCGCGCTGCTGTTCGTGGAGGACATCAGCGAAGAGCCCTACCGCGTCGACCGCATGCTCACGCAGCTGCGCCTGGCCGGCGTGCTGGACCGCATCGGCGGGCTGCTGCTGGGCAGCTTCACCGGTGCCGAGCCGCCGGACGCCGTGCTCGCCGACCACCTCGGCCGCCTGCGCTGCCCCGTGCTGGCCGGCTGGCCCGCGGGCCACGGCCAGCCCAACCGCCCACTGCCGCTGGGCGTGCATGCCGAGATGGACGTGGCCGCCGGCCGCGTCGTGCTCGGCTGAGTCTGGCGGCGCCGGGCGAAAAAAAGCCCCGCCAAAGCAGGGCCTGGAATGCCGGCGCGGGGCCGGTCAGGGAGTCAAACGGTCATCACCAGAACTTGTAGTTCACCGTCAGCTGGTAGCTGCGGCCGCGCGGGTCGGCCACGCGGGGCTCCCACGAACTGCCGGCACCGGTGTTGCTGTCGTAGGCGGCGGAGAACGGCGGGTCTTCGTTCAGCAGGTTCTTGATGCCGAAGGTCAGGCCCAGGTTCTTGATGCCGCTGTAGCTGATGCTGGCGTTGTAGGTGATGTACTTGCTGACGTTGGGCTTCCAGTCCGGCGGCACGACGCTGCCGTTGGCCACGCCGGGCAGGACGGCGTCCTTGTAGCCCGCGGCCCAGCGCTGCATCAGCGTGCCGGTCCAGTCGCCTTCGGCGTAGGTCACGACGATGGAGTGCTTCCAGCGCAGGCCGAGGTCGCTGGAACGCGTGAACACGCCGATCTCGCTGGCGCCCATGGGTGCGCTCGTGATCAGGCGCGAGCGCTTGTCGAGCAGGTAGCTGCCTTCGAGCTTGCCGGTCAGGCGGCCCGCACCCATCGCGGTGGTGCCGCTCAGGGAGATGTCCACACCCTTGGTGATGGTCTCGCCGGCATTGACGTTGCGGTTGTCGATGGCCAGCAGGGTGCCCGAGCCGTCGCGCAGGAAGTTGCTCGTGAACAGGTTGTAGTTCTTGACGAGGTCGGACAGCGAGACGGCCTGGATCGTGCCCGTCTTGCGGATCTGCCACCAGTCAGCACCCACGGACACGTCGGCCACGGGCGACCACACGAAGCCCCAGGTCCACTGCTTGCTCTTCTCGGGGCCGAGCTCGGGCTTGCCGCCGGTGAGGATCTCGGGCGTGATGGACTCGCAGCCGGGCTTGGTCGGGTCGACGACACCGCTGGCGCACTTGCCCGGGTCGACGAGGTCCTTGCCGGCGTAGGTGGAGCGCGTGATGCCGTTGAAGAGCTGGTTGAAGGTCGGCACCCGGAAGCCGCGGCTCGTGGAGGCGCGCACCAGCAGCTGATCGAAGGGCTGGTAGCGCACCGAGAACTTCGGGTTGGTGGTGCCGCCAAAGCCGGTGTAGCTGTCGTGGCGCACCGCGCCGCTGGCTTCCAAGCCCTTGAAGATGGGCACCAGCACTTCGCCGTAATAGGCCTTGATGTCGCGCTTGACCGTGTCCAGCGTGTTCACGCTGTCGAACGGGGCGTTGAAGATGGTGGACTGCGTGGCCAGGTCGGTGGCGTTGCCGTTGAAGCGGTACTGCTCCTTGCGGATGTCCGTGCCGATGGCGGCCATGACGTCGCCGGCGGGCAGCTTGAAGACCGGGCCGCTGGCGGTGAAGTCGGCCTGGCGCAGCGTGAACTTGCCGCCGTACAGCGTCACGCCGTCGGCGCGCACGGCGTCCAGCGCGCTCATGGCCGTGGCGCTCTGGGAGCCGTCGGCCGAGAACGGGTTGAGCGTGCCGTTGTTGATCAGCGCGGCGAAGGGGCGGCTGTAGAAGTAGCCGTGCTTGAGCAGCGAGGTGGTGTCGCTGGTGGCCTGGGAGACGCCGGTCTTGTAGTCCCAGCCGCCGAACAGCGGGCCCTCGGCGCCGATGAGCAGGCGCTGCGTCTTGGCCGTCGTCTCGATCTCGCGGTTGCCGCAGGGCATGCAGCGCCAGCGCATCGCCAGCGGCAGGCCGCGGTTGGCCGCCAGCGTGGGGAAGGTGGTGACCAGGGCGTTGAAGACCGTGTTGTAGGCCTCGCCGGTGCTCGGGTAGGAGAGGTTGTAGAACGGGTTGGTGGTCGACGTGGAGCTGCTGATCTGGTTGGGCGAGAAGCTCTTGTCGGTGACGACCTGGGCGCCCACGTACTCGGCGAACACCTGGTGCTCGCCCACGGCCAGCGTGCCGCGCAGCACGCCGTTGGTCGACTTGACCGGCTGCTGCAGCACGGCGGCGCGGCCGGTGTCCCAGGCGCAGCCCCACTTGGCCGAGGGCGTCGCCCACAGCACCTCGTCGTAGGCGCCCTGGCCGGGGACGGACGAGCAGCCGGCCTGGCCGGGCAGGTCCAGCACGTTGATGCCGTTCATGGCGACCGTCGTGCCCGGCTGGATGGGGCCGGTGCCGCGGCCGGTGGTGTTGACGTTGTCGCGGCTGAGCGCGCTGTACAGGCTCGAGATGGCAAAGACCGTGGCGTAGGGCGTGCCGCGCGTGTCCACCGACAGGCCGCGGTTCGGCTGGAAGGTGTTGACGAAGTCGCGCTGGTCGCCGCGCAGCGCCTGGGATTCGCTGAAGGACAGCGAGGCCAGCACGTTGAAGCGGTCCTTGTCGAGGTTGCCGAAGCCGCCCGTGAGCTTGACGCGGCTGATGTTGCCGCCGCCGGCCTCGGTCACGTCGGTGAAGGCCTGGGCCTCCAGGCCGCTGTAGTCCTTGCGCAGGATGAAGTTGATGACGCCGCCGATGGCGTCGGTGCCGTAGATGGCCGAGGCGCCGTCCTTGAGCACCTCGACGCGCTCGACCGCGGAGAACGGGATCTGCTGCAGGTCGACCACGCCGCCGTTCAGGCCGTGGGAGGCGACCCGGCGACCGTTGAGCAGCACCAGCGTGCTGGCCGCACCCTGGCCGCGCAGGTTGGCCGAGGTCGCGCCGTTGTTGCCGCGCGCCTGGCCGGCGACGACGTCGGCGTTGGAGGCCAGGTTGTCCAGGCCGTTGCCGTTGGCGCTCAGGGTGCTGATCAACTGCTCGGCCGACACGATGCCCTGGCGCTCGATGTCCTTGCGCGTGATGACCTGGATCGGCAGCGCACCCTCGTCCTTGATGCGCTTGATGCTGGAGCCGGTGACCTCCACGCGCTCGAGCTTCTGGCCGTCGGACTGCGCCAGCGCTGCGCCTGCGTGTGCTGCCATGCCCAGGATGGCGAGCTGTGCCACAAGACGGTTCAACTTCATCTCAACGACTCCTTGATGTGATCCCAATTGCGAAGCATGTTCGCTGCCGCGCGCGCGCTCGCCCAGAGGGCCGCACCCGAGGTGTTGCGCGGTGTTCAATGAATGCTTGTCGGCGGCGCATAACCTGCGGGAATGCATGCAGGCACGAAAGCGCGGCCACGGTGCACGGCTGCCCCTCTACAGTGCTGTGCGATGCGTTTGTGAAAGCCCCCGATGCGAGTGATCACCGAGGCCGATGTGGCCGCCGTTCTCGACCCCGACAGCGCCGTCGTCGCGCTGCGCGCGGCCTTCGCCCAGCACGGGCGCGGCCAGGCCCAGGTGCTCGCGCGCCACCGCGCCACGGCCAGCCGCGAAGGGGCGTCGCTGGCCATCAGCGCGATGGGTGCTATCCTCGACGGCGAAGGCTCGCTGCCGGCCGTGCTGGGCACCAAGGTCTACTCGGCGCGCAACGGCAAGTACGACTTCCTCGTGAGCCTGTTCTCGGCCGACACGGGCGCGGCCCTGGCGACGCTGCAGGCCAACGAGTTCACCCGGCTGCGCACCGCGGCGGCCAGTGCGGTCGCCGCCGATCTGCTCGCGCTGCCCGAGG
Organism: Roseateles sp.; assembly: GCA_016790285.1. Classification (GTDB taxonomy): domain Bacteria; phylum Pseudomonadota; class Gammaproteobacteria; order Burkholderiales; family Burkholderiaceae_C; genus Pelomonas. The sequence continues at coordinate 13,827 of JAEUPJ010000035.1, forward strand.
TGCGCACGCTGGCCGTCTTCGGCGCGGGCATCCAGGCGCAGGCCCATGCCGAGGCGCTGGTGCGCGTGCGCCGCTTCGAGCGCCTGCTCGTGTGCGCGCGCTCGGGCGGCGAGGCCTTCGCCGCCCAGCTGCAGCGGGCCCTGCACCTGCCCGTGCAGGCCGTGGACGCCGCCACCGCCGCACGCGAGGGCGACGTCATCGTCACCGCCACGCGCTCGCCCACGCCGCTGTTCGACGGGGCCCTGGTGAAACCCGGCGCCTTCGTCGCGGCCGTGGGCTCCAGCACCCGCGCCGCCCGTGAGCTGGACGACACGCTGCTCGGCCGTGCAGCGCTCGTGGCCGTCGAGTGGCTGACGGCCGCGCAGCAGGAGGCCGGCGACATCGTCATGGCCGCACCCGGCGTCATCGCGCCCGAGCGCCTCGTCGAGCTCGGCGCCCTGCTCGTGACCCCGCGCCCGCGCGGCCCGGCGGACATCGTCGTCTACAAGAGCGTGGGCATCGGCCTGGAGGACGTGGCCCTGGCCCGCCTCGTGGCCCACCGGCTGGGGGTGTGCTGATGCGAGCCTGGCTGATCTGCGCGGCGCTGGTGCTCAGCGGCTGCGCCACCACGCGGGTGCCCGACCCCGTGCAGGCGGCGCTCGACCAGGCCGGGCTGCCCGCGCAGAGCCTCGGCTTCGTGCTGCAGCCCCTGGACCGCTCGCGCCCGGCGCTCATGCAGCGGGCCGACGAGCCCATGTCGCCGGGCTCGACGATGAAGCTCGTGACGGCCACCGTCGCGCTCGAGAAGCTGGGCATCAACCACCGCGGCCGCACCGAGCTGCTGGCGGCGGCGGCGCCGGTGGCCGGCGTCATCGAGGGCCCGCTCATCCTGCGCGGCGGCGCCGACCCCGACCTCGACTGGCCCGCCCTGTGGTGGCTGCTGCGCCAGCTGCGCGAGAGCGGCGTGCGCGAGATCCGCGGCGGGCTGGTGGTGGACCGCACGCTGTTCAGCCCGACCCGCTTGGACGTCGGACTGCCGCCCTTCGACGAGGCGCCGGAGTTCGACTACAACGTCATCCCCGATGCGCTGCACCTCAACGGCAGCCTGCTGGACTTCGAGCTTCAGGCCACGGCCACGGGCGTGGCGGCGCGCACGGTGCCGGCGCTGCGCGGGCTCACGCTCGACGCCAGCGCCATGACGCTGTCGGCCCGCCCCTGCAAGGACTGGGACGAGGGCTGGAAGCCCGCCGCCGTGCAGGCCGCCGGGGGCCTTGTGACCGTGCGCCTGCAGGGCGCCTTCCCGGCCGGCTGCCGGCAGACGGCGCCGCTGCAGATCGTCGACCGGCAGTGGCTCGTCACCCAGGCAGTGCGGCAGTTCTGGGCCGAACTCGGCGGCAGCCTCGGCCCGGGCGACGTGGAAGGGGCGGCGCCGGCGGGGGCCGTCGTGCTGGCCACGCACCGCGGGCGGCCCCTCGCCGAGGTGATGCGCGGCGTCATGAAGCGCAGCGACAACGCGCTGTCGCGCCTCATCTACCTGCAGCTCGGCGCACAGGCGGCCCAGCCCGGCGAGGCCACGCTGGCCGCGGCCGAGCGCAGCGTGCGGGCCTGGTTTGCCGCGCACGGGCTGAGCGACGCGGGCCTGGTGATGGACAACGGCTCGGGCCTGTCGCGCACCGAGCGCATCAGCCCGGCCCAGCTGGCCGCCGTGCTGCGGGCCGGCCAGGCGGGGGCGCAGGCGCCGGAGCTGCTGTCCACGCTGCCCATCGCGGGCGTGGACGGCACGCTCACGCGGCGCCTGAAGGACGGCCCGGCCACCGGGCAGGCGCGGCTCAAGACCGGCACGTTGCGCGACGCCGTGGGCCTCGCCGGCTTCGTGACGGATGCGAGCGGGCGGCCATGGGTGTTCGTCGCGCTGCTCAACCACCCCGAGGCGGCGCGCAAGGGCCGCCCGGTGCTGGATGCGCTGGCCACATGGGTCGCCGGGCAGCGCTGACAGGCTTCAACGCCAGCCACCCGGTCGCGCCCCCCCAGGATCTGGGCCCCCTGCCTGAAAGCGCGGGGCGCGCCTAGCCTCGCGCCCGTTCAGGTGAGCGGAGCACGCAATGAGAACGCAGCGTTGGGCCTTGCGAGCGGGGGTGTGGATCGGGGCGATGGCGGTGGCCATGCAGGCGGTGGCTCGGGAGGCCGCGCCGCGCGAAGTCCGTTTCGTCACCGAGTCCTTCCCGCCCTACACCCACGCCGCAGCCGGGCGCGCGGTAGGGCCGATGGTGGACGTGGTGCAGGAGGCCTGCGCCCGCCTGGCCTGGCGTTGTGCGATCGAGGTGCTGCCCTGGCGGCGGGCCCTGTCGATGGCGCAACGGGCGGAGGTCGATGCCATCTTCCCCATCATCGATTCGCCGGAGCGACGCCAGTACTTCCACATCTCGCGGCCCGTCGTCGAAGGTCGCTATGAGTTCTTCGTCCGCGCGGGCAATGCCCTGCGGTACACGGGCGACGCGCGGGTGCTGGAGGGGCGGGTCATCGGGGCCTACGGGCCTTCGTCGACGGCGCTCACGCTGGAGGCGCTGATCGAAGGCGTGCCGGGCGCCCGCAGCGAGATCGAACCCGACAACCGCACGGTGCTGCGCAAGCTCTCGGCAGGCCGGTATGGCGAAGGCGGCGTCGCGCTGGCCAACGAGGCCGTGGCCCAGTTGCTCATCCGCGAGCATGGGCTGACCCAGCTGCAGGCGGCCGGTACCGTGAAGTCCTTCGGCTACTCCTTCGCGCTGAGTCGCCAGCGGCTGGACTTGCCGACGGCCCTGGCCTTTGCCGGCGCGCTGCACGAGCTCTGCCGCAGCGGCCGCACGGCCGAGCTGTTCAAGCCCTACGGCTTGGCGCCGTCGCCCTGCCTCAGGTGACGGCGGGCTGCAGCAGGCGCAGCGTGCCGGCGTCGGCATCCATCTCGGCCGGTGCGCCCACCGGCACGGTCAGCTTGCGCTTGATGTGGCCGATGGCCGCGCCACGGTAGACCGGCACGTTCAGCGGCCCGAAGTAGTCATCGAACACTTCGTCCAGCGTCAGGCTGCCGTAGCCGTCGCCCGGCTCGCACTTGGTGAAGCGGCCCAGCACCACGCCGGCGAGCTGGCTCAGCGCGCCTGTGAGGCGCAGCGTGGAGAGGCACCGGTCGATGCGGTAGATGTACTCGTTGATGTCTTCCAGGAAGAGCAGGGCGCCGCGGCAGTCGGGGAAGTAGGGCGTGCCGGCCAGCGACGCGAGCACCGTGAGGTTGCCGCCCACCAGCCGCCCCTGGGCCTTGCCGCCGCGCAGCGTGCTGATGCGCTCCTCGCGCACGATGAGGTCGTCACTGGGCTTGACCACCGGGTTGCGCAGCACGGCCGCCTCGGCGTTCATCACGAGGGCGCGGAAGCTCTGCACCGAGAAGTCGTTCCATTCCGAGGCCGCGACGGGGCTGTGGAAGGTGACGAGACCCGTCTGGCGCTGGATGGCGTTGACGAGGCTGGTGAGGTCGCTGAAGCCGCCGAAGAACTTGGGCCGGCGGCGGATGAGGCCGTAGTCGAGCCGGTCCACGATGCGGTTGCAGCCCGAGCCGCCCGTCATCGCGATGACGCCGGCCACGCTGTCGTCGGCGAACATGGCGTTCACGTCGGCGGCGCGCTGCGCATCGGTGCCCGCGAACGGGCCGCGGCGCGCGGAGACGAACTCGCCGGGCTTGACCTTGAAGCCCAGGGCCTGGAGCGACTCGATGGCCATCTTCAGCGGCTCGCGCTCGAAGGTGGCGTTGGCCGGGCTGACCAGGCCGAGGGTGTCGCCCGGGCGCAGGCGCGGTGCCAGCACAGGGGCCGGCGCTGAAGGCGAGGCGCTTGAAGCGTGGGTGGGGCTGGCGGCGGCCATCAGGCCGGCAGCACCGGCGCCCAGGTGCAGAAGTTGGCGGCGGGACGGGGTCATGTCGATTCGAGCGGGTGGAGAAAGGGCCTGGCGCCGCGAGCGCGGCGCGTGAAGCGGTTGTCGTCGCCCCGCATTGTGTTCGCCGCCAGGTGGTAGGCCTGAAGTGAGGGGGCCGGGGTGCTCACCGGCCGCGGCGCTGCCGGGCTGATCCAATGCAGGGCATGAGCTCCGACCTGCCTCCCCTGCCCACCCTCGTGCCCGGCCGTTTTCGCCACTACAAGGGCGGCGAGTACGACGTCATCGGCGTGGCCCGCCACAGCGAGACGCTGGAACCCGTGGTCGTCTACCGGCCGCTGTACAACGACAGCGGCTGGTGGGTGCGACCCTTCGAGATGTTCACCGGCACGCTCGAGGTGGACGGCGTCGTGCGCCCCCGCTTCGAGCGCATCGGCTAGCCGCGCGCGGCGAGCTGGCGCTCCAGTTCGGCGATGCGCTCGTCGCGCTGCTGCAGCGCGGCCTGCACATCGGCCGCGTCGAAGCGCTGCGGGATGTGCTGCGGGCAGTTGCGGTCCCAGGCCTGGACCTCGAACAGCACCACCTGCTCGGGCCGCGCGGCGTAGCCGGTGGGCATCAGGCGCGCCAGCAATGCGTGGTCGCCCTCCACGACCCGCGCCCGGCCCCAGATCTTGGTGCGCCGTCGCCGTGCGTAGTCGATGAGGAACAGGAAGGCCCGCGGGTTCTCGGCCAGGTTGCCCTGGGTGATGTACTGGCGGTTGCCGGCGAAGTCGGCGAAGGCGATCGTGTGCTCGTCCAGCACCCGCAGGAACCCGGGCGGCCCGCCGCGGTGCTGCACATAGGGCTGGCCCTCGGCGCTGGCGGTGGCCAGCATCACGCTGACCTGCGATTCGATCTCGGCCTTCAGCTCGGGCGTGATGTCGCTGTCCCAGCCGCCCGAGGCCTCCATGCGGGCGTAGCCGCCGCGCGAGCCCTTGCGGGCCTGGATGGCCTTGACGGCGGGCGTGAAGGCGACGTCGCTGGGCGGGGTGAAGGGCGTGGTCATGGCTAGAGCCCCAGGTCGGTGAGGGAAGGGTGGTCATCCGGCCGGCGGCCGCTGTCGCCGCGAGGCCAATGGAACAGGCGTTCTTCCGCCGTGATCGCCACGTCGTTGATGCTCGCGTGGCGGGTGTGCATCAGGCCCTGCGGTTGAACGCCCAGTTCTCGTTGCCATGGCTGCGCCACCATTGGCCGGCAGCGTCGTGCCATTCGTAGACAAAGCGCACGGCGATGCGGTCGTCGCTGAAGGCCCAGAGTTCCTTGATGAGCCGGTAGTCGTGCTCGCGTGCCCACTTGGCCGCGAGGAAGGTCTCGATCTGTGCCCGCCCGTTGACGAACTGCGAGCGGTTGCGCCAGCGGCTGTCGGGGGTGTAGGCCAGGGCGACGCGGGCGGGGTCGCGGCTGTTCCAGGCATCTTCGGCCAGGCGCACCTTCTGGGCGGCAGTGGTCAGCGAGAACGGCGGGAAGGGTGGGCGGGACATGGCAACTCCTGTGGGGATGGGCGCGCCGCGCGGGTGGTGCTGCGGCGCGCCGTGCGTGCAGCGCTCAGGCCGCCAGCGGCTGGGCTTCGGGGAAGTCGATCACCGTGCGGGCGACTTCGTTGATGTAGTTCGTCCAGGTGTTGAGGGCGACGTGCTGGACGATCTCGACGATCTGGCCGTCGTCGTAGCCGGCAGCGCGCACGGCCGCCACGTCGGCGTCGGAGACATGGCCGCGCTGCGTCGCCACGCGGGCCGCGAAGCGCACGGCCGCGTCGGCCTGGGCGTCGTGGGAGCGACCTTCGCGGTTGGCGGCGATCTCGGCGTCGCTGAGCTTGGCGACGTGGCTGCCCAGGTAGCTGTGCGCGGCCAGGCAATAGCCACAGGCATTGATCTGCGCCACCGCCAGCGCGATGCGTTCGCGGGTGGGCGCCGGCAGGCGGCCCTTGGCCAGCGCGCCGCTCATGCCGAGGTAGCCCTCCAGGGCGGCCGGGCTGTTGGCCACCATGCGGAACAGGTTGGGCACGGAGCCGATCTGGCGGTTGACGGCCTGCAGCAGCGGGCGGGCGGCCTCGGGCGCGGTGTCGATGGAGGCGGGGGTGGCGATGCGGGTCATGGGGTGTCCTGGGTGGTGAGTTGAGTGGTTGCGGAGCCGGTGGCCGGCCGGTGACGAGAATGTAGAAACTTGCAGCCACGCGCACTAGCCGGCAGGATTCGGAATCTTTGTTCCAGAAATTGAGAGAGTGAGCCGCATGGACCGCTTCGACGCGATGACGGTATTCGTGACGATTGCCGAGGCGGGGAGCCTGTCGGCCGCAGCGCGGCGGCTCGAGCAGCCGCTCGCGACGGTGAGCCGCAAGCTCGCCCAACTGGAGGCCCAGCTCAAGGCGCGGCTGATCGCCCGCTCCACGCGGCGCCTGGAGCTGACCGACGCGGGCCGCGATTACCTCGAAGCCAGCCGCCAGATCCTCGAGCGCGTGGACGAAGCCGAGCGCGCCGCCGCCGGGGCCTACGTCCGCCCGCACGGCCGGCTTGTCATCTCGGCACCCGTGGTGTTCGGCCGGCTGCACCTGCTGCCGGTCGTCGTCGAGTTCCTGCGCGAGTTCCCCGACGTGGACGTGCGGCTCATCCAGGCCGACCGCGTCGTCAACCTGCTGGAGGAGCATGTCGACCTGGCGCTGCGCATCGGCGAGCTGGCCGATGGCGCCCTGGTGGCCACGCGGGTGGGCGAGATCCGGCGGGTCGCGTGCGCGAGCCCGGCCTACCTCGCGGCCCACGGCCGGCCGCGTGTGCCGGCGGACCTGGCCGGCCATGCCTGCATCAGCTTCGAGAGCCTGATGTCGTCCAGCCGCTGGGCCTTCCCCGGCGAGGTCGTGGAGGTGCACTCGCGCCTGAGCGTGACGACGGCCGAGGCCGCCATCGCCGCCGCGCAGATGGACCTGGGCGTGGCGCGGGTGCTGTCCTACCAGGTGGCCGAGGCGCTGCAGTCCGGCGCGCTGGTGCGGGTGCTGCCCGAGCACGAGCCGGCGCCGGTGCCCGTGAGCCTGGTCTACCCCGGCCAGGGGCGGCTGCCGGCCAAGTGCCGCGCCTTCATCGACCATGCCGCGCCGCGGCTGCGCGAGCGGCTCGCGGGGCTCAGCCCTGCCGTGTCCAGTCCATCGACCAGTCCAGCGCCCACGTCCGCCCGCCGTCGCGCGAGGCGCCCTGCTGCCAGCGGCAGCTCGCCGGCGTGATGCGGTCCCAGACGCTGCGGTAGATCACCTTCACACCGGGCGCGGCGGGGTCGTCCTCCTCGCTCTGGAAGATGCCCGCGCCGCCCTCGAAGCTGCCCGGCAGGCCCTCGCCGCCCAGCGCGCCGGAGGCGGCGTTGACCCAGAAGTCCGACCAGCGCGCGGCCTTCACGTCCAGCAGCCGCAGGCCCAGGCCGCTGAAGCCGCGTGCCGGGATGCGCAGCTCCTCCACGCTGCACACGCCCGCGAGCAGCGCGTGCACGGTGGCCTCGCCCTCGAAGACGTCCCAACCGCCAGGCGCACCGGCGCGGCGCTTGTGGTTGAGGATCTTCCAGCGGCCGGTGAGGAAGTCGAAGTCGCCGGGCTTGCCGGGCGTGCGGGTGGCGGGCAGCGGCCCGGTCATCGCGGGCCCCGGCTGGGGCTCGGCGGGTGTGGCGTGGGCGGCGGGCGCCAGCGCCAGGGCGGCGGCGGCTTGCAGCAGGCGGCGGCGGTCGGGGTCGTCGGTCATGGGGGTCTCCTCAAGTCATGAGGGGCGCATGCTGCGCGGCATGACATGACAGCCAGCGTCATGTTTTCGGCGCACACTGCCAGCCATGCGCGCGAGCCGGTTGCTGTCCATCCTGATCCTGCTGCAGCTGCGCCCGCAGATCACGGCGCCGGCACTGGCGCGCGAGTTCGAGGTGTCCGTGCGCACCATCCTGCGCGACATCGACGAGCTCTCGGCCGCGGGCGTGCCGGTCTATGCCGAGCGCGGCCGCGGCGGCGGCTTCCGGCTGCGCGAGGGGTTTGCCACGCGGCTCAACGGGTTGCTGGGCGACGAGGCGCAGGCGCTGCCGCTGCTGGGCCTGCCGGGTGCCGCGAGCGAGCTGGGGCTCGGCGGCGCGTCGCAGCGGCTGCGGCTCAAGCTGCAATCGGCCCTGCCCGGCGACACCGCGGCGCTGGCCGGCCGGCTGCAGGCGCGGCTGCACGTGGACCCGCTGGACTGGTACCAGGGCGGCGAGCCGGCGGTGCACCTCCCGGCCCTGGCGCAGGCGGTGCTGGAGTGCCGGCGTGTTGAGCTGCGCTACCTGAGCTGGAAGGGCGAGCGGCAGTGGCAGGCCGAGCCGCTCGGGCTCGTGCTCAAGAGCGGGGCCTGGTACGCCGTCGTGCGGGCTGGCGCGCGCACCATGACGCTGAAGGTCACCAACATCCAGTCGCTGACCGTGGCTGACGAGACGTTCGAGCGGCCTGCGGACTTCGAACTCGCCCCGTGGTGGCAGGCGTCGATGCAGCGCTTCGAGCGCGAGCTGCGGCCCGGGACGGCGCTGCTGCGCGTGACGGCCGAGGGCCGGCGGCGGCTGGCCGAGAAGGGCAGCTATGCGGCGCAGGCGGTGGCCGCAGCGGTGCCGGAGAAGCCCGCGGGCGAGCGGCAGTGGGCGCGCGTGAAGCTGCCCATCGAGAGCACCGGGCAGGCCGCGCGGCTGGTGCTGTCGCTGGCCCCCGAGGCGCAGGTGCTGGAGCCGGCCGAGGTGCGGGTGCAGGTGGCCGAGTGGGCGACGGAGCTGGTAGGGCAGCACCGCGGTTGAAGGTGCGTGGCAGGGGGGGGCTGGACACGGCCTTGTAGCACTGAGGGGGCGGGGCAGGCGGGTCGCGACCCGCCCTACAGCACTCTCGGCAGGTCGCGGCGCACGGCCACGCGGTCTCCGTAGTCGAAATGCCACCACTCGGTGGCAATGCCCTGGAAGCCCGCCTCGCGCATGGCCGCGCGCAGCCAGCCGCGCTCCACCAGCTGCGCCGCCGTCAGCAGGCCCTGCGCGAGGTGCTCGGCCTCGTGGTCGGGGTGGGAGGCGAGCGTCATCTCGTCGAAGCCCGAGCCCATGTCGACCTCGCGGCCGGCCGGGTCCAGCACGGTGAGGTCCACCGCCATGCCGAAGCTGTGGATGGAGCCGCGCTCGGGCGGGGCGAGGTACATCGTCAACGGCGTGCCCTGCAGCTCGTCCCACAGGCGCTGCTGCACGCGCTGCGGGCGCAGGGCGTCGAGCACGCGCAGCCGGTAGCCCGGGCGGCGGGCGTGCAGCCAGGCGGCGGCATGCTCCAGCGCGTCGGCCGCCTCGCGGCGCAACCAGGCGCAGTCGATGCCGGCATAGACGTCGTGGCCGACGAAGTTGTCGGCGCTGGCGTAGCGCAGGTCCACGTCGATGCCGTGGCGCAGGCTCGCCAGGCGCCGGAAGTGCGGGTGGGCGGCGATGTCTTCGATGCGGACGGGTTCGGCCATCAGGTCAGTGGTCAGGGCAGGCGGGAGAGGTGTTCGTGGGCCGCGGCGGTGATGAACTTGACCAGCCGGCGCGAGGCCTGGCCGAGCGGCGCGCTGGCGGCGCTGAGCAGGTAGAGCTGCACCGGCACGGTGGGCGCGAGGGGCCGCACGCGCACCTTGCTCGCGTCGGCGCTGGCGGCGGTGAAGGGGTCCACCAGCGTCATGCCCACGCCCGCCTCCACGAGCGCGCGGGCGAGCTGGTAGGTCTGCACCGTGATGCGGCTGGCCAGCGGCTGGCCGAGGGCTTCGCCCGCGTGGTGCAGCAGGCCGGCGAGCGGGTCGTCGCTTTGCAGGCCGACGATCTCGGTGCGGATGTCCGCCAGCCCGAGCGGGCCCTCGCCCTGGGCCTCGGCGCTGCCCAGCGGGCACAGCGCCACCATCGCGCCGGAGGCGATGACTTCGGCCTTGATGCCGGGGTGGCGCGGGTCCTGCAGCGACAGGGCGAGGTCGGCCTCACCCAGCAGCAGTGCCGAGACGATCTCGCGGGTGTGGTGCGTGGCCAGCGAGCAGTTGGCGTTGGGGTAGGCCTTGCACCAGGGCGTCATGGCCGCCGGCACGATGGCCATGGCCAGGGCCGGGGTGGCGACGAGCCGCACCTGCTCGCTCTCGCCGCTCTTGAGGTTGGCCGCCAGGCGCCGGATGCCGACGAGGTCGCGGTTGAGCTTGTCGATCTCGACGAACAGCCGCTGCGCCTCGGGCGTGGGGTAGAGCTTGCCGCGCACGCGGTCGAAAAGCGGCATGCCCAGTTGCAGCTCGCAGTGCTGCAGCACCTTGGTGACGGCAGGCTGCGAGATGTGCAGCAGCTGTGCCGCGCCGCTGATGGTGCCGGCCTGCATGATGGCGTGAAAAACCTCGATATGCCTCAAGCGCACGGCGCGCTCCCCGGCTGAGGAACACAGCCACAGAGGCACAGAGGCACAGAGAAACTCAGTCGTCGCCCAAAGCCGACCTCTCGGTGTCTCTGTGTCTCTGTGGCTGTGTTGAGAGTCCTCATTTGCGATACACCCCTTCGAAGTCGACACTGCCGTTCGGCGCCATCTTGAAACCCACCACGTCCTTGCGGATCGGGATGTAGACGGTGGAGTGCGCCATCGTGATCCACGGCCGCTCGTGCTTGAAGATCTCCTGCGCCTTTTCGTAGAGCGCGATGCGCTTCTTCGGGTCGGGCGTGGCGCGGGCCTCGTCGATGAGCTTCTCGAACTCGGCGTTGCAGAACTTCACGCCGCTCTTGTTGGCCGCGCAGCTCAGATTGGGCGTCAGGAAGTCGTCGGCGTCGCCGGTCTCGCCGCTCCAGCCGCTCATGTAGACGTTGTGCTCGCCGTTGTTGGCGCGCTTGAGGTACTCGCCCCACTCGAAGGTCTTGATGCTGGCCTTCACGCCGATCTTGGCCCAGTCCTGCTGGATGAGCTGGGCCATCAGCTGGCCGTTGGGGTTGGTGGGGCGCTGCACGGGCAGGGCCCACAGGTCGATCTCGAAGCCGTTGGGAAAGCCGGCCTTGGCCAGCATCGCCTTGGCCTTGGCCGGGTCGAACTCGTTCTTGAGCTTCTTGTTGTAGCCAGGGATGGCCGGCGGGAAGGCGCTCACGGCCTGCATCGCGTCGCCGCGCGGGAAGAGGGCCTTGAAGATGGCGTCGCGGTCGATGGCGATGTCCAGCGCCTCGCGCACCTCGCGCTTGTCGGTGGGCGGCTTCTTGAGGTTGAAGCTCAGGTAGGAGATGTTCAGCGCCTGGATCTTCTCGATGCTGACGTTGGGGTTGTTGGCCAGCGAGGCGACGTCCACGTCACGCAGCGCCGCCGTCACGTGGCACTCGCCGGCGGCGATCTTCTGTACACGCACGTTGGGCTCGCGGCTGATGCTGAACACGAGCGTCGGCGTGGGCTGCTTGCCGCCCCAGTAGTCGGGGTTGGCGGTCATGCGCAGCACGTCGTCCTTCGCGTAGCTCTTGAACTGAAACGGTCCCGCGCCCACCGGCTGCACGTTGATCTGGCTGGCCTTGCCTTCCTTGAGCAGCTGCGCGCCGTACTCCGCCGACTGGATGCCCGCCCAGGCGAAGGCGAAGTTTGCGACGAATGTCACGTTCGGCTGACGAAGCCGGAAACGAATTGTGCGATCGTCGATCTTGTCGATGCCCTCGATCAATTTCGCCAGCCCGAGGTTCTGCGGGTAGATGAAATTTGCCGGGAAGGCCTTGTTGAACGGGTGGTTCGGGTCGATGAATCGGCTGAAGGTGAACAGCACGTCGTCGGCGTTGAAATCCCGCGTGGGCTTGAACCACGGGGTGGTATGGAACTTCACCCCTTCACGCAGCTTGAAGGTGAATGTCCGGGCGTCAGGCGAGATTTCCCAGCTCGTGGCGAGCTTGGGCGTGAGCTCGGTCGTCGGGCGCTTGAAGCCCAGCAACCCGTCGAACATTTGCGCGCCGACGGTATTGGTGCTGGCACTGTCCCATAAACCAGGGTCAAAACCTTCGGGGCTGGCGTCGGCGCAGTAAACCAGCGGCTTCCCCTGGGCATGGGCGAGCGGGGCTGAAGCCACCAGGAACAGGGTCGCGAGCGTTAGCGAAAACGTCTTCATGGCGGGCTTTTTCATGGGAGAGACGGGCCTGGATTGTTGGGAGTACGGCAAGCCGCCACAAGGATTTGGGCAGCCGAAACACATAACCCAAACTTATACCTTGGCGCATCCCTAGTTCGTAACGTTTCGCGACGGACTTGTCCTACGACAGCGTCAGAATCCGGCCGCCGACTGTGCCCCCCTAGTTCCCTCCCGTGTGCAGCGAACCCGCTGCAAGGATTGCTTTGCCATGACTGACCCAAAAGCCGACCCGAAACGCCGACAGTTCCTCCAGTACTCCGCCGCACTGGGTGGTGGCCTGCCTCTGGTCGGATGCGGCGGAGGCACTGGCGAGGCCACGGCCGAAGCGGCTGCGGCGCAGGCGCCCGAGGCCCGTGCGGCCGCCGTGCTGCTGCCCTCCACGCGTACCCCCTTGCCCGCACCCGTGCCGGCGCCCGCACCTGCGCCCGCTCCGGCCACCGCCGTGGCAGCCACCACGCTGGGCCTGTACACCGGCGCCATGCAATTCAGCCTGGTCAGCGGCAAGAGCCAGGCCAAGGCGCCGTTCTGCCTGGGCTTTGCCTTCCGCCGCGGCGACGTGCCCGCCGGCAACACCGTCACGTCCAACCTGGCCGCCTTCCAGGTCACGCCGCGCACGACCTGGCCCGACGGCTCCCTCAAGTTTGCACAGCTCGCCGGGTTTGCCGACCTGACGGCCAATGTCATGTCCACCGTGCGCCTGCGCACAGCCACCGCCGACCCACGGGTCATTTCGACGCTGGGCCTGGCCGACCTGAAGAAGACCGGCATCACCGCCGAGGTCGGCGCCGGTGCGCTCGGCACGGCCAGCTTCTCCGGCGCGGACTGGGACACGCCGCACACGACCTGGGTCACCGGCCCGCAGATGTCGTCGTGGGTCTTCCGCAAGCCCGTGGGCAGCGATGCGCACCTGGTGGCCTGGCTGGAAGTGCGCCTGTTCGCCGGTGGCGCTGTGGAGGTGCTGCCCTGGGTCGAGAACGGCTACCTGATGGTGGCCGCGCCCAAGAGCAAGGCGGCGACCTTCACCTTCAAGCTGGGCGGCGTGCAGCGCTTCGCCGCGGCCATCGACCTGCCGCACCACTGCCGCACGCCGCTGGTCACGGGCACCCTGCTGACCTACTGGCTGGGCACCGACCCCGACGTCACGCCCCGCCACGACCTGGCCTACCTGCAGGCGACCGAGCAGGTGCCCACGTACAGCGCGCGGGTGTCGCCCACGGCGCCCGTTGCCCAGGCGCTGGCCGCCAGCTGGACGCCGCTGGACAAGGCCAATCTCATCTACGACAGCGACAGCATGCGCTCGCCGGGTTACCAGTCCTCCATCGGCCTGCTGCCCCAGCACGACGTGCTCTACCTGACCTGCGAGAGCCCGACCACCTACGGCGCCGTCATCCGCAATGGCTACGCCTCGGGTCGCTATGGCATGCACTACCGCGACGAGAAGACGCAGCGGCCGATCCGGTTCTCGCAGTACCCCAACCTCGCGCTCGCGCTGACCATGAGCGGCTTCGGCGACCAGGGCGGCTCCACCCGCGGGCAGTACACGCCCACGGCGACGGGCACGCCCCCGATCGTCTGGGACTGCGCGCACAGCCCCGCCGTCGGCTACCTGCCCTACCTCATCACGGGCCGCTTCTATTTCATGGAAGTGGTGCAGTTCGCGGCCACCTTCAACTACCTCGGCAAGGGCGACGCCGACCCGCTGCGCAAGGGCGCGCTCGGCCTGGTGCAGTCGTGCGTCGGGGCCTGGCAGGTGCGTTCGGCCGCCTGGCAGTGGCGCACGCTCGCCATGGCGCTCAACATCACGCCCGACGCCGACGCCACGCTGAAGAACGAGTTCCTGGCCAGCGTGCAGGCCAACATCGACCACTACCACTCCACCTACGTCGCCCAGCCCAACAACCCCTTCGGCTGGGTGCAGGGCGAGAGCTACAACAACAGCGGCCCGTACTTCGACGCGCCGTGGATGCAGGACTTCGTCACGGCCGCCTGGGGCTTCTCGCTGAGCATGGGCCTGCCCCTGCCCACGGCCGCGGCGACCAAGATGGAGGCCTTCTTCCGCTGGAAGGCCCGCACGGCGGTCATGCGCCTGGGGCCGGCCAACGGCTTCTGGTACGTCAATGGTGCGCCCTACACGCTGAGCATCTCGCCCGTGAAGGTGCCCGACTTCGCCACCGGCAAGGGCCCGTGGTACACGACCGAGGCCCAGGCCTACGCAGGCACCTACGCCACCCCCCAGCCCTGGATGAGCAAGGTCGAAGGCCAGCTCGCCGCCGAGGCCATGCCGGGCGAACGCTCGATGTGGGGCAACCTCATGCCGGCCCTGAGCTATGCCGTGCGCCACGGTGTGCCCGGCGCGGTGGCCGCCTGGCAGCGGGTGACGTCGGCCAGCAATTTCCCGGCGCTGCGCGATGCCTTCCACACCGCGCCGGTCTGGTCCGTCGCGCCGGCACGCATCACGCCGGCCTGGATGGCGGGCAAGCCCGTGGGCCAGTGGATCGAGATCCCCAACACCGCGGGCGCGGGCGGGTCGGCGGTCGACGCCTTCTGCGGCATGGCCGTCAATGACCTGACCAGCGAGGTGATCATCGCCGCCGCAGGCGGGCACGGCGACTCGTCGGACAACCGGGTCGTGTCCCTCAACCTCTCGGCCGATGCACCTGCCTGGGTGGTGCGCGCGGCCCCGAGCAGGACGGTGCAGCCCAACGTGGCGTACTACAACGACGGCCTGCCGTCGTCGCGCCACACCTACCACTCCATCCACTTCGTGCCGCAGATCAACCGGTTGATGCTGTTCGGCAACTATGGTGCCTACGGCTCGGCCTGGGCCTTCCCGACGGTGGACGGCTTCAACCTCGACACCAACAAGTGGGACCGCGCCGCGACCTACGCCGACATGCCCACGGGCTATTACGGAGCGGGCATGATCCGCTCCACGGGCGAGGTGGTCAGCACGCAGCTCAAGAAGAAGTGGTCGCCCGTGGACCGCAAGTGGAGCGACTTCGTCACCAACGCCAACGACCAGCTCCCCGTGCGCTGGCCGATCGCCTACGACTCGCGCCGCAACCAGCTCTTCACGCTGCAGTGGGGCGACGGCCAGGGCTCCGGTCTGTCCGCGCTGGTGGCCAATCGCGTACCGCTGGATGGCACCCAGGGCATCCCCGTCACGTTCAACTTGAGCACGGCGCTGGCGCAGTTCCAGGCTGACCAGCCGGCCTACGCCGGCATGGACTACGACCCCGACGGCGACCGCTTCCTGTTCTATGCAGGCACGGGCAATGCCGCCGGCCGCGTCTACGTGGTCAAGCCCAACGACGGCAACGTCTGGGACATGAGCGTGCTGGGCACGAGCGCCGGCAAGGTGCCGGCCGCACCGCCGAGCGGATCGGGCATCAACAGCCGTCTGCGCTATGTGCCGGCGCTGCGGGGCTTCGTGCTGCTGGCCCAGGCCAGCGCCAACCTGTACTTCCTGCGCACGGCCTGAGCCGGCAGGCAGAATCGGTCCACGATGTGGACCGATGCTGCGGCCGACTTTGCACCGCTGACCGTGCAGCGTGACGGCGTCACGCTGTTCGCCCGCCAGGGCGGCCCGCTGGACACCGGCAGGCCGCCCTTGCTGCTTCTGCACGGCCACCCGCAGACCATGGCGATGTGGGGGCGCGTCGCGCCGGTGCTGGCGCGCACGCACCGCGTCGTGTTGATGGACCTGCGCGGTTATGGCGACAGCGACCGCCCGCCTGCGGGTGAGGGCAGTGCCGCCTACGCCAAGCGCGAGATGGCCCTGGACGCGCTGGCGGTGATGCGCCACCTCGGCCACGAGCGCTTCGGCGTTCTGGCGCACGACCGCGGCGCCCGCGTGGCGCACCGCCTCGCGCTGGACCACCCCGAGGCCGTCGCGCGGCTGATGCTGCTGGACATCGCCCCCACGCTGGCCATGTACGAGGGCACGACGGAGGCCTTTGCACGCGGCTACTGGCACTGGTTCTTCCTGATCCAGCCGGCGCCGCGGCCGGAGCGTTTCATCGAGGCCGACCCGCTGGCCTACCTGCGCGAGGGCATGGGCCGCGCGGGCGACTTCTTCGACCCGGCCAGCTGGGCCGAGTACGAGCGCTGCATCCAGCGCCCCGGCACGGCCGCGGCCATCTGCGCCGACTACCGCGCCGGCGCCGGCATCGACCTCGACCATGACCGCGCCGACCGTGCCGCCGGCCGTCGGCTGACGCCGCCGCTGCGCTTGCTGTGGGGCGCCAACGGCGTGGTCGGGCGGTGCTTCGACCCGCTGGCGCTGTGGCAGGCCGCGGCCGACAACGTGAGCGGCCGCGCGGTGGACAGCGGGCACTACATCGCCGAGCAGGCGCCCGACGTGGTGCTCGCCGAGGCGCAGGACTTCTTCAAGGACCTCTGATGCAGAAGATTGCAGTGCTCGCCGGCGACGGCATCGGCCCCGAAGTGATGCCCGAGGGCCTGCGCGTGCTGCGCGTGGTGGCCGAGCGCTTCGGCCTGGCTTTGCGCTTCGACGAGTTCGACTTCGCCAACTGCCGCCACTACGAGCAGCACGGCCAGATGATGCCGGACGACTGGAAGGACCAGATCGGCGGGCATGACGCCATCTTCTACGGCGCCGTCGGCTGGCCGGCCACCGTGCCCGACCACGTGAGCCTGTGGGGCTCGCTGCTCAAGTTCCGCCGCGAGTTCGACCAGTACATCAACCTGCGCCCGGCCCGGCTGATGCCCGGCGTGCGCTCGCCGCTGGCCGGCCGCCAGCCCGGCGACATCGACATGTGGATCGTGCGCGAGAACACCGAGGGCGAGTACTCCAGCGTCGGCGGGCGCATGTACGCCGGCACCGAGCGCGAGATCGTGCTGCAGGAGACGGTCATGAGCCGCGTCGGCGTGGACCGCGTGCTGCGCTTCGCGTTCGAGCTGGCCGCGTCGCGCCCGCGCGCCCGGCTCACCTCGGCCACCAAGAGCAACGGCATCGCCATCACCATGCCCTACTGGGACGAGCGCGTGGCCGCCATGGCCGCGCAGTTCCCGGGCGTGACGGTCGACCAGTACCACATCGACATCCTGTGTGCCCACTTCGTGCAGCGGCCGCAGATCTTCGACGTGGTCGTGGCCAGCAACCTGTTCGGCGACATCCTGTCCGACCTGGGCCCGGCCTGCACCGGCACCATCGCCATCGCGCCCTCGGCCAACATCAACCCGACGCGCGAGTGGCCCAGCCTCTTCGAGCCGGTGCATGGCTCCGCGCCCGACATCGCGGGCAAGGGCATCGCCAACCCCATCGGCCAGATCTGGTCGGGGGCGATGATGCTGGACTTCCTCGGCCACCGCGCCGCCCACGACGCCATCATGGCCGCCATTGCCCAGGTGCTGGCCGACCCCGCCGCGCCCAAGACCGGCGACCTCGGCGGCACGGCCTCATGCGCCCAGCTGGGACAGGCCATCGCCGACGCTGCGAAAATGGCATGACCATGAAGCCCATCGCCTACACCCGCGCCCAGACCCTGCCTGCCCTGCTGCAGAGCCGCATTGCCATCCTTGACGGCGCGATGGGCACCATGATTCAGCGCTACAAGCTCACCGAGGCCGACTACCGCGGCGAGCGCTTCAAGGACCACCCCAAGGACCTGAAGGGCAACAACGAGATGCTGATGTTCACGCGGCCGGACGTGCTCAGCGAGATCCACGAGCAGTACCTCGCCGCCGGCGCCGACCTCATCGAGACCAACACCTTCGGCGCCACCTCCGTGGCCCAGGAAGACTACGGCCTGGCCGAGCTGGCCTACGAGATGAACGTCGAGGCCGCCAAGCTGGCCCGCGCCGCCTGCGACAAGTACTCGACGCCCGACAAGCCGCGGTATGTAGCCGGTGCCCTCGGCCCGACGCCGCGCACCGCGTCCATCAGCCCCGACGTGAACGACCCCGGCGCCCGCAACGTCGACTTCGACACCCTGCGTGCGGCCTACTACGAGCAGGCCAAGGGGCTGCTGGAGGGCGGGGCCGACCTCTTCCTCGTCGAGACCATCTTCGACACCCTCAACGCCAAGGCCGCCATCTTTGCGCTCGACGAGCTGATGGAAGACACCGGCGAGCGCCTGCCCGTCATCATCTCGGGCACCGTGACGGACGCCTCCGGCCGCATCCTGTCGGGCCAGACCGTGACCGCCTTCTGGCACTCGGTGCGCCACGCCCGCCCCATCGCCGTGGGCCTGAACTGCGCACTCGGCGCGACGCTGATGCGGCCCTACATCGAGGAGCTGTCCAAGGTGGCGGGCGACGTGGCGGTCAGCTGCTACCCCAACGCCGGCCTGCCCAACCCGATGAGCGACACCGGCTTCGACGAGACGCCCGACGTGACGGCCCGCCTGGTGGGTGAGTTCGCGAAGGCGGGCTTCCTGAACATCGCCGGCGGCTGCTGCGGCACGACACCCGCCCACATCGCAGCCATCGCCCAGGCCGTGTCGGCCTACAAGCCGCGCGTGAGCGGCGAGAAGTTCTTCAGCCAGATGCTGGACGCCGCCTGAGCGACGGGCGCCGGGGTCGTCAGGACGACCGGCGCCCCGCCCAGCGCAGCACCATCCACAGGTTCACGAAGCTGCCGACCACCGGCAGCGCAGCCAGTGCCGTCACGACGACACGGGCCACGCCTCGCACGCCCAGCGACGGCCCCACGGCGAACACGCCGCCTGCGCCGACCAGCGACAGCCCCCACGACAGCCACACGAAGCGCTGCCCGCGCAGGCCCGCGAGCAGCACGATGACCATGCCGGCCGCGCCCAGCAGCAGCGCCACGTGCCGGAGGCCGAAGCCGGCGGCGGGTGCCGGTGCGTCGCTTGCAGGTGCGGAGGCCGGCTTGGCGTTCGGGCCATGCTTGAAGCGCTCCACGCCCGTGTCCGCCTGGCCGGCCAGCACCTTGCGCCGCCGCGCGGACAGCACAGCCACCAGCTGACCCGGCTCCACCAGTTGCGCCGCCAGCGCGGTGGATTCCGCCAGGCTGCCCGCCATCACGCCCGCCTGCCGCGCCTCGGCCACGCCGCGTTGCTGGGCCAGCATCATCAGCGCATTGGAGGCGACGAAATCCTGCGGCAGGTGCTCGCCCTGGCGGTAGGCCATCGCCAGGAAATAGGCCGCCTGCCCGTGCCCGCCTTCGGCCGCGAGGGTGAACCAGCGCAGCCGCTGCTTGGGGTCCTGCGGGCGGCCATCGCCGTTCTGGAAGCACACGCCGAGGTTGAACGCCGCCTCGGGCAGCCCCGCCTGCGCGGCCTTCTCGAAGCAATCGGCCGCCTGCTTGAAGTCGCGCGGCACATGGGCTCCGGTGATGTACTCCGCGCCCAGCGCGAACCACGCATCGCGGTCACCGCGCTCGGCCTTGGCGCGCAGCGCAGCGAGGTCGGGTGCGGGGCCCGCGGGCGGGGGTGGTGGGGGCGGGGGTGCTGCGGGCGGGTCGCCCACGAGGCTCAACTCCCGCGGGACGGTGGGGCGCCGGGAGCGCCAGTCGGCCAGGCGGCGGTCCAGCAGCGGCTTGATCTGATCGAAATTGGCCCAGGTGTCGGGCACGCTGCAGATGTCGTCCGCGTCGTGGCCGGTGCTCGGGATCTGGCTGTCGAAGACGCGGGCGTAGTCGTGGTGGAACTGCTTCTCGTAGTACTCGGCCGTGAACGCATTGCCTTCGTCGTTGAACTCGTCGGACGTCAGCTTGCCGTCGCAGCGGTCCGAGAGCAGCTGGCCGCCGGTCGTCTCGCGCGCCCGCAGCCGGGCGATGTCCGGCGCCCAGTCGTTCATGGCGTCCCCGGTATTGCCCAGGCCGCTCAGCAGCGCCCAGGCCAGGTACATGCCGATGTGGGTGTTGGCGGCTTCGTTGTCGAGATCGGTCTCGAAATTGAGAAAGTAGTACTCCGAGTCGTCGTATTTCATGCGCGGCGGCGGGTCGGACAGGACGGCGCAGTTTCTCCGCAAACCGGGGGGTGTCGAAGGTGATTGTTGACAAGCGAATTCAAATGAATACATTTGCGTTCGTGTGAACTCATTTGAAGGCGGTGTCGCATGGCGACGCAAGCGATCACCATGGAGCCGCTGTCCGCGCGCATCCCGAGTGACCTCTACCTCTGGCTGGCCCAGCTGCAGGTCGAAGGCGCCACGACCAACAGCGACAAGCTGCGCGTGCTGCTCGGCCAGCTCAAGCGCCAGCACGATGGCGCCTTCGACTACGTGGCCGCCCATGCCTGGGCGCGCGAACTCACGCACCGCCTGCGCGAGGCCCTGGTGCGCATCGAGGGCCAGGAGGGCCGGCATTCCGAGGTGCTGGGCCAGCTGGTGGAGCAGGTGACGACGCTGATGGCCCTGGTCATCAGCGCAGCGCCCGCGACGGCCGAGGATGCGGCCCGCCTCGAAGACGCCCTCGTGCGCCGCGCCGCGCTGCTGGGTGAATCGCTGCTGCGCCAGGCCACCACGGCCGCCGCGCATGCGTTCGACCCCGGCGTGGTCAAGCGCCACCTCAGCCAGACCATCGAGCTGGCGTCCACCCTCCAAGGAGCCTGACATGGCCGATTCCCTGAAAGCCCGCGTGGGCCGCGTCGTGGCGGGCAGCATGCATGCGCTGCTGGACCGCCTGGAGGACCTGAACCCCCAGGCCGCGATGGAGCAGGCCTTGCGCGAGGCCGACGGCGTCATCGACGAGGTGCGCCACGAGCTCGGCACCGCCAGCGCCAACCGGCACCTGGCCCAGCAGCAGCACGCGCGGCTCAACCGCAGCCACGAGGACTTGCGCGAGCAGCTCACCCAGGCCCTGGCCGCCGGCCGCGAGGACCTGGCACGCGCCGCCGTGGCCCGCCAGCTCGACATCGAGGCCCAGATCCCGGTGCTGGAGACCGCGCTCGCCGACCTGGCCCGCCAGGAGCAGGAGCTGCAGGGCTTCACGGCCGCCCTGCTGGCCAAGCGGCGCGAGATGCAGGAGGCGCTGGCAGCGTTCCGGCAGAGCCGCGCGGCCGGGGCATCAGCCGCGCAGCCGCCGGGCGCAGCCGGCGTGGAGCAGCGCCTGGCGCAGGTGACCCAGGCGTTCGACCGCGTCTACCAGCGCCACACCGGCCTCGCCGGCACGCAGCCGTCGGGTGACGTCGACCAGGCCGCGCGGCTGGCCGAGCTGGAGGCGCTGGTGCGCGATCACCAGATCGCGGAGAGACTGGCCCGCATCAAGGCGGGCGAAGCCTGATCCCGCGCGACACTGGACGCCGGGCAACCCCATGGGAGGACCGATGAACCTGTTCACTGCGCCAGAGACCCTGCCGTTCGGCGTGGCCGTGGCGCTCATCGTGGCCATCGCGCTGCTGGAGGGGCTGGGCATGCTGGTGGCGCTGAGCCCCAGCAACGTCATCGACGACCTGCTGCCGCATGCCGTGCCCGAGTCGGGGCTGGACCGCGTGCTCGGCTGGCTGCACCTCGGGCGCGTGCCGGCGCTGGTGCTGCTGCTGCTCTTCCTGCTGGGCTACGCACTCTTCGGCTATGCCTTGCAGAAGGTCGCGTTCAACCTGCTCGGCAGCTTCCTGCCCGCCTGGCTGGCCGGGCTGCTGGCGGCGCCGCCGGGCCTGGCGACGGTGCGTGGCCTGGGCAGCCTGGTGGCACACATCATTCCGCGCGACGAGACGAGCGCCGTCAGCGAGCAGTCCCTGGTCGGGCGCGGCGGCGTGGTGAGCGCGGGCGCGGCCCGGCGCGGCCTTGCGGCCCAGGCCCGGGTGCGTGACGCCCATGGCCGCATGCACTACCTGATGGTTGAGCCTGACTTCGACGAAGAGGTGTTCGAGGAAGGCGCCCAGATCCTTATCGTGCGCAAGCAGGGTGCGTTCTACCGCTGCATTGCCAACCCGCACCCGCATCTCATCTGAACCGAGGGAGAACACAACGCATGGACAACATCATCGAGATCACCGGCATCGCCGGCATTGCCCTGGTCGGGCTGCTGACCATCGGCTTCGTCTTCGCGCGGCTGTACAAGCGCAGCACCAAGGAGCTGGCCTTCGTGCGCACGGGCCTGGGCGGGCAGAAGGTCATCATGGACGGCGGCGCCATCGTGCTGCCGGTCTTTCATGAGCGCGTGCTCGTCAACATGAACACGCTCAAGCTCGAGGTGCTGCGCCGCGAGCGCGAGAGCCTCATCACCAAGGACCGCATGCGCGTGGACGTGACGGCCGCCTTCTTCGTGCGCGTGAAGCAGACTGAAGAAGCCGTCAGCACCGCGGCGCAGACGCTGGGCGCGCGCACCATGAGCCCCAACGAGCTGAAGGCGCTCGTGGAAGACAAGTTCGTCGACAGCCTGCGCGCCACCGCCGCCACCATGACCATCCAGGAGCTGCAGGACAAGCGCCGCGACTTTGTGCAGGCCGTGCAGAACGCCGTCGCCGAAGACCTGGAGAAGAACGGCCTGGAGCTGGAGTCGGTGTCGCTCACGAGCCTGGACCAGACCGACAAGCAGTTCTTCAACCCCAACAACGCCTTCGACGCCGAGGGCCTCACGCGGCTGACCGAGCAGACCGAGGCGCGCCGCAAGCAGCGCAACGACGTCGAGCAGGACACCGAGGTGCAGGTGCGCACCAAGAACCTGGAAGCCTCGCGCCTGAAGCTCACCATCGAGAAGGACCAGGAGTTCGCGACCCTCGCGCAAAAGCGCGAGGTGGAAGTGGCCCGCGCCGAGCAGATCGCGCTGATCGCCGCGCAACAAGCCGAAAGAGGCCGAGAAGCCGAAACGGTCAAGATCGAGGCCGAACGCCAGGTGGGCCAGCGCCGCATCGAGGCCGAGCGCGAGATCAAGGCGGCCGAGATCGAGAAGAACCTCGTCATCCAGACCCGCGAGATCGAGCAGGAGCGCCAGGCCGAACTCAAGCGCGCCGAGCAGCGCAAGCAGGTGGAGATCGCGCGCCAGGACACGCAGATCGCCATCGCCACCAAGTCGCGCGAGCAGTCCGAAGCCGACGCCGCAGCCAACCTGGCACGTGCCGAGGCCGTGAAGGCCGAGGAAACCGTCAACACCGCGCGCCAGGTGGCCGTGGCCGAGCGCGAGAAGGCCATCCAGCTGATCGAGGCCAGCAAGGACGCCGAGCAGAACGCGATTGCCGTCAAGGTTTCCGCCTCGGCCGAGAAGGAAGCCGCCATCGACCGCGCCGAGGCGCTCACCATCGAAGCCAAGGCCAAGCAGGCTGCGGCCCTGGCCGAGGCCGAAGGCCGGCGCGCCATCAACGAAGCGCTCAACACGCTGTCGGCCGCGCAGATCGACCTGCAGGTGCGCACCCAGCTGCTGCAGCAGCTACCGGCCATCCTCGCCCAGGCCGTCAAGCCCATGGAGCAGATCGACTCCATCCGCATCGTGCAGGTCAACGGCATGCCGGGCCAGGGCAGCTCCGGGGACGGTGGCGGCGCCAGCGGCGCCACCTTTCCCGAGCAGGTCATGAACTCGGCCCTGCAGTACCAGGTGGCCAAGCCCATCGTCGACGCGGTCATGCATGACGCCGGGCTGTCCAACCAGGGCATCACGGGCCTGGCTCAGAACCTCGCGACCATGTTCAAGCCGGCGACGCCGCCGGCGGCTGCCGAGTAAGGCTGCCCGCGCCGCTCAGGACGCTTTCGGCGCGCTCGGCGCTGGCTGCGCGCTGCGGCGGCTGCCGTCGGTGTAGTCGGCCGGCGGCTTCATGAGCGCCGGGTCGGGCTCGCCGCGGCGGATCTTCTCCAGGCGGTAGTTCTGCTCGCCCAGGCGCGGGTCGGCGTCGCGGCTCTGCACCGTCAGCATCAGCTCGGGGCTGCGCCAGACCTCGCGGGTCGTCACGAGCGGCTTCTCATTGCCGATGCGGCCCGCCTCGATGGTCCAGGTCGTGCGCTCGCCTGTCACCTTCAGGCCGTCGATCTCACGCGCCGGCAGGGCGGTGGTGACGCCCCCTTCGCGCGGCAGCAGCGGCGTCGTCAGCAGGGGCAGGGGCGGCAGCGGCGGCGTGGGCACCGTCAGGGTGGCCGGCGGGGCGGGCGGTGCGGGAGGGGCGGGCGGTGCCGGCAGGGGGGGCAGGTCGCTCGCCCGATAGACACGCAGTTCGCGCCGCCGCTCCACCGTGCTCGCGCCGGGTGCGGCCGGCACCACGACGTCCTGCTCGATGACGATGCCCGGCTCGCCAGGCGCAGCACCGCTGCGGGCCCGGACGCGCTCGGCGTCGGCGCTGCGGGCGCGCTCGGCGACGCGGGCGCCCCATTCCTTCCAGCGCGCCGCCTGCTCCTTCATGCGCTCGCTCCATTCCTGCATCGAGGCCTGCCACGCGGCGTGGGCGGCGGCATCGCCGCCGGATGCCCAGCCGGCGTTGCCGCGCAGGCGCTGGACGCGCTTGTCGTCGGGGTAGAGCACCCAGCTCTCCTTGGCCACCGGGTCGTTCAGGTAGACGATGCGCGGGCCGCCCTCGCGCTGCACCTCGCGGCGCGTGCGGCCTTCGCCATCGCGGCAGAGCTGGCTTTGCTGGCGGCGCACGATGCGGTTGCCATCGGCCAGCGGCTGGACGTTCTCGTGCACGGCGGTGGCGCAGTAGGGCGCGCCCTTGACGACGCGCTCGGCCTCCAGCTCGCGGCCAGCGAAGGTGAGGGTCGTGCCGCCCAGGGCCAGCCGCATGGGCATGTCCGACAGCGCGAGCTGCACCTGCCGCTCGACGTCGCGTTCGATGTCTCGTTCGGCCTCCCGCGCGGAGGACGGGGCGGCGAGGGTCAGGGCGGCGAGCACGGCCAGGCCGGTGAGGGCGGTGTGGGATGCGTTCATGTCGGTCTCCAGGCGGTCAGTTCAGGATGCGCACGGCCAGCACCTGGCCGTTCGGGTTCACCATCAGCTCGGCGCGCACGGTCTCGTCGGCGCGGCTGGCGTCAAAGGGCAGGCCCAGCCAGGCCAGGCGTTCGCGCGGCAGCTCCGCGGGCTGCAGCCACACGGGCGTGGTCCCGGCGCCCGGGGCGCCGGGTGCTGCGAGCGCGGCGCGGAACTCGGCCTCCGGCACGAGGGGAATGAAGCCGCTGCCCGGTGCGGCCGCCCGCGCCGTCTGGCTGCCGGGCGGGTCCAGCAGCAGCAGGGCCGTCAGCAGCACGGCGGCAGCCGCGCCCAGCGCGCCGCTGCCCCAGGCCAGGCGCCGGAACCAGCGGGGTTCGGCCGCCTCGGCGGCCAGCGGCGGCGGGCGGCGTGCCTGCAGTTGGTGGGTCAGGGCGGCGAGCACGGCAGCGTCGCGGCTGGCATCGGGCTGCAGCCGCGCGAACTCGGCGCGCGCCGGGCGCAGCCAGTCGGGGGTGTCGTTGTCGGAAGGGGTCATGGTCGTTCTCCCACGGCCAGCAGGTCAGCCAGGCGCTGGCGGGCGCGGTGCAGCCGGGTGCGCAGCACGTCCACGCTGATGCCGGCGATAGCCGCGGCTTCGCCGTACGAGCGTTCCTGCAGGTCCACGAGGGTGAGGGCTTCGCGCTGGGGCCAGCTCAAGGTGCGGATGGCCGCCCACAGCCCCTGGCGCTGCTGGGCCTGGTGAAGCGGGGCGTCGCTGCCCGGGGCGATGTGCGGGCTGCCGGTGGCGTCCAGTGGCGTGTCCAGGGTGTCGTCCAGCGGCACGTGGCGCCGGGCGTCGCGCCACTGGCTCAGCACCTGGTGGCGGGCCATGCCGGCGAGATAGGCGCCGAGCGAACCCCGCCCGGCGTCGAAGGCCTGCGGGCCCCGCAGCAGCTGCGCGAAGGCCTCCTGCACGGCGTCCAGCGCCGCGGCTTCGTCGCCTGCCAGCGCCAGCGCGTAGCGGTAGATGGAGCCGCTCTCGCGCCGGTACAGCAGCGCCAGCGCCTCGGCATCGCCCGCGGCCAGGCGGGCCAGCAGCGTGCTGTCGTCATGCACGGGCGCGGGGGCGGGGGTCGGCGCCATGAAGCCCAGGCGGTTCAGCCAGGTCATGAGGCGGGCGGGGTCAGGCGGCGCATGCCCCTATTGAGCGCGGCGAGGCCCGGCCGTTACTCCGGACAAACCCGTCGTCACTTTCGGCACGGGCGCGCAGGGCCATGATGCTGGCGCCCCGAAGGAGACCCTCCATGCTGAAGCTGCAAGGCCTGGACCACCTCGTGCTGCGCGTCGTCGACCTCGACGCCCTGACGCGTTTCTACGTGGACGTGCTCGGCTGCGCCGTCGAGCGCCGCCAGGACGAGATCGGCCTGGTGCAGCTGCGCGCCGGGCGCTCGTTGATCGACCTCGTGCCCGTGGACGGCAAGCTCGGCCGCATGGGGGGCGTCGCACCGGGCCCGGAGGGCCGCAACATGGACCACTTCTGCCTGCGCGTGGAGCCCTTCGACGCGGCGGCCGTCCGCGCGCACCTGGCGGCGCATGGCGTGGATGCGGGCGCCGTGGAGAGCCGCTACGGCGCCGAAGGGGAGGGGCCATCCATCTATCTGGCCGATCCCGAAGGCAATGTCGTGGAACTGAAGGGGCCGCCCGGGCCGGTGGCGCCGGCCTGAACTTGTCCTGCGTCAAGGCGGCCTCGCTTATGCGGCTTCAGCATGAAGACCGAGAAACAGCAGGAAAACCGCATGAGCAAGAACTACCGCGAGATCACCGCCGAGGTGTCGGCCCAGCTCGCCCACCTCCGCGCGGACACGCCGGACGTGCTGCGCGGCTTCGGCGCGCTCGCCCAGGCCGCCACGCGGGACGGCGCGCTGGACAAGAAGACCAAGGAGCTCATCGCCATGGCGCTGTCGGTCGCCGCCCGCTGCGACCCCTGCCTGGGCTTTCATGCGGAGTCCCTCGTCAAGCTCGGCTGCACGCGCGCCGAGCTGGAGGAGATGCTGGGCATGTGCGTCTACATGGGAGGCGGGCCGTCGCTCATGTATGCGGCGCATGCCTTGCAGGCCTACGAACAGTTCGGCGGCCAGGCGCGGGCGGCGTGACGCCACGCTTCGGCGTCCTGGAAGTCTCACTCCCAGATTGCATGCTGTGCGCGGCGGCCTGCAGCCCCTAAGTTACGGGCTCCTTCCACCCCAGGAGTCCCGACATGAAATGCCCCAGCTGCCCCGATGCCACCCTGGCGATGACCGATCGCCAGGGCGTCGAGATCGACTATTGCCCCAGCTGCCGGGGCGTCTGGCTCGACCGGGGTGAGCTCGACAAGCTGATCGAACGCGCCTCGACGGCGCCCGGGGCCCAGGCGCCCGCGGCGGCGCCGCACCCTGGCGCGCCGCAGCAGCGCCCGGATTTCGTGGACTCCGACTACCGCCATCACGGCGGGCAGGGCCACGCGCGGGGCTACCGCCGCAAGTCGTGGCTGAGCGAGATCTTCGACTGACCCGTCCATCCCCGCACGCAAGGAGACTGCCACCGTGAAGCGCGTCCTGTTGTTCCTGCTCACCAATCTCGGCGTCATGCTGGTGCTGGGCCTGGTGGTGAACCTGCTGGGCCTGAACCAGTTCCTCACCGCCAACGGCTTGAGCGTCGGCGGGCTGCTGGGCTTTGCCCTGGTGATGGGCTTTGGTGGCGCGTTCATCTCGCTGCTGATCAGCAAGCCCATGGCCAAGTGGACGACGCGGCTGCAGGTCATCGACGGCTCGCCGGACCCCACGCACCGCTGGCTCGTCACCACCGTGGCGCGCTTCTCGGCGGCCGCCGGCATCCGCCCGCCCGAGGTCGGCATCTACGAGGGCCCGCCCAATGCGTTCGCGACGGGCGCATTCAAGAACTCGGCGCTGGTGGCCGTGTCCACCGGGCTGCTGCAGTCCATGACCCGCGAGGAGGTGGAGGCCGTCATCGGGCACGAGGTGGCCCACGTCGCCAATGGCGACATGGTCACGCTGACGCTCATCCAGGGCGTCATGAACACCTTCGTCGTGTTCCTGTCGCGCGTCATCGGCTACGTGGTGGACAAGGTCGTGCTGCGCAGCAACCAGGACGGCCCGGGCGTGGGCTACTACGTGACCACCGTGGTGCTGGACCTGCTGCTGGGCGTCGTGGCGGCGATGGTGGTGGCCTGGTTTTCGCGCCAGCGCGAGTTCCGCGCGGATGCCGACGCCGCCCGGCTCATGGGCCGCAAGCAGCCCATGATCAACGCCCTGGCCCGCCTGCATGGGCTGGACCCGGGCGAGATGCCGCAGGCCCTGAAGGCCATGGGCATCAGCGCCAGGCCCAACGGCTGGATGGCCTGGTTCTCCAGCCACCCGCCGATGCAGGCCCGCATCGAGCGGCTGCAGCAGCAAGCCTGACGCCGCCGCGTGCACGCACGGCCCCCGCCACAATCGGGGGCCATCTGCGTTCCTGCCCGCGCCGCTCGCCCATGCCCGTTTTGCCCACCAAGCTGCCGAACACCGGCACCACCATCTTCACCGTCATGTCGGCGCTGGCTGCCGAGCATGGTGCCGTCAACCTCGGCCAGGGCTTCCCGGACTTCGGTGCCGACCCCGCGCTGCTGCAGGCCGTCACCGACGCCATGGCCGCCGGCCACAACCAGTACCCGCCGATGACCGGCGTGCCCGCGCTGCGCGAGGCGGTCGCCGCCAAGCTCAACAGCCTGTACGGCGCGGCCTACGACCCCGGCAGCGACATCACCATCACGGCCGGCGGCACCCAGGGCCTGATCACGGCCATCCACAGCTGCGTGGGCGCGGGCGACGAGGTGATCATCATCGAGCCCGCCTACGACAGCTACGACCCCGCCATCCGCCTGGCCGGCGCGGTGCCGGTCGGCGTGCCGATGACGGCGGATTACCGCATCGACTGGGCGGCGGTGCGCGCCGCCATCACGCCGCGCACACGGGCTCTGGTGCTCAACACGCCGCACAACCCGAGCGGCCGGGTCGCCACGGCCGACGACCTGAACGAACTCGCGAGCCTCGCCGAGCAGCACGACCTCTTCGTCATCAGCGACGAGGTCTACGAGCACATGGTGTTCGACGGCGCCCCGCACGAGAGCGTGGCCCGCCACCCGGGCCTGCGCGAGCGCAGCTTCCTGGTCAGCAGCTTCGGCAAGACCTTCCACGTGACGGGCTGGAAGGTCGGCTTCGTCGCCGCGCCGCCGGTGCTGTCGGCGGCGTTTCGCCGGCTGCACCAGTACACGGTGTTCACGGTGCACACGCCCACGCAACACGCGCTGGCCGCCTACCTGGCCGACCCGGCGCCCTTGCAGACCCTGAGCGCCTTCTACCAGGCCAAGCGCGATGCCTTCCGCGCGGCGCTGGCCGCCACGCCGCTGAGGCTGCTGCCCTGCGAAGGCACCTATTTCCAGACGGTCGACTACGCGGCGGTGTCGGACCTGCCCGAGCTGGATTTCGCCCGCTGGCTCACGACAGAGATCGGCGTGGCGGCCATCCCGCTGTCGGTCTTCTACCAGCAGCCGCAGGAGCGGCGGCATGTGAGGTTCTGCTTTGCCAAGCGGGACGAGACGCTGGCCGAAGCCGCACGGCGTTTGCAACGAAGCCTGGCCTGAGCCCGCTGGCACGCCCCCTGCTAACCCTGAGACTGGGAGGCGGGCGCCGCTGTCGGCTGGTCGTTCGCCGTGAACCACCTCACGGAGACCAGCATGTTGCACCTCTCACGCACCCGGGTCGATGCACCAATTCGGGCCGTTGATGCACCCCGGACGACAGCCGGGGAGCTGTTCGGCAAGACCATCAATCTGTCTGGCCGTCGGCGCTTCACATCGCAGCGGGTCGTGCTGTATGCCGTGCTGGCTGCCCAGGGCCGGGCGGGTGCGGTAGCCATTGCCCGCGAGGCGCTGGACACCTTCGCGCAGGCGCACGGCGCCTTGCTGGAGGGGGAGCTGGCGCCGCAGGCACTGGGGGCTGCACTGACCGAGGCCTATTTCGGCGCTGATCGGGCCAATGAGCGCATCACGGCCTTCATCGGCCTGGCGCGCCGGGCGTTGGACGCCATTGCGGCAGGTGGTCCGCAGGCATCAGGCCTGCTGGAGGAACTTGTCGAAGCGGCGACGCCGCTGCTCGGCACGCTCAACCGGCTCACCCAGGTCTACGAAGACCTGGCGCGCCAGCATGCGGCGGCTGCCAAGCGGCAGCTCAGCGCCGTGATGGGTGACATCGAGCAGATCGCCAAGCATGCCCGCATCGTGTCCTTCAATGCCCAGGTCGTGGCGGCTCGCGCCGGGCATTCCGGCCGCGAGTTCTCGGTGGTGTCCGGCGAGCTGACGCAGATCACCGGCAAGCTCGATGGCCTGGTGCGTGAGGCGGTACGCAGCGCCATCGTCTGACGTGAGCGGGCCGCGGTTTTGGTGTGCCGAGCGTTCGGCATGACGCAACCGAGCTTTCGGCACGCACCCCGAGAGCCCCTGCCGGCGGGACGCCAGCGGCGCCGTGACTGAAAATCAGCAGTTCCCGTTCCGCACCGCACAGGCCCCGCCATGCCCACCTACCGCTCCAAGACCACCACCGCCGGCCGCAACATGGCGGGCGCCCGCGCGCTGTGGCGCGCCACCGGCATGAAGGACGAGGACTTCTCCAAGCCCATCATCGCCATCGCCAACTCCTTCACCCAGTTCGTGCCGGGCCATGTGCACCTGAAGGACCTGGGCCAGCTGGTCGCCCGCGAGATCGAATCGGTGGGCGGCGTGGCCAAGGAGTTCAACACCATCGCGGTGGACGACGGCATCGCGATGGGCCACGACGGCATGCTGTATTCGCTGCCCAGCCGCGACATCATTGCGGACTCGGTCGAGTACATGGTCAACGCCCACTGCGCCGACGCGCTCGTGTGCATCTCCAACTGCGACAAGATCACCCCGGGCATGCTGATGGCCGCGATGCGGCTGAACATCCCCGTGGTGTTCGTCTCCGGCGGCCCGATGGAGGCCGGCAAGGTGCGCCTGGCCGTGCCCGAGACGGCCACCGTCAAGTTCAAGAAGCTGGACCTGATCGACGCCATGGTCATGGCGGCCGACGACAAGGTCAGCGACGCCGAGGTCGCCGAGGTCGAGCGCTCGGCCTGCCCCACCTGCGGCAGCTGCTCGGGCATGTTCACGGCCAACTCCATGAACTGCCTGACCGAGGCCCTGGGCCTGTCCCTGCCGGGCAATGGCACCACGCTGGCCACGCACGCCGACCGCGAGCAGCTCTTCAAGCGCGCCGGCCACCTCATCGTGGAGCTGGCCAAGCGCCACTACGAGGGCGGCGACGAGAGCATCCTGCCGCGCGCCATCGGCAAGAAGGCCTTCGAGAACGCGATGACGCTGGACATCGCCATGGGCGGCTCCACCAACACCATCCTGCACATCCTGGCCGCGGCCCAGGAGGCCGGCATCGATTTCGACATGACCGACATCGACCGCCTCTCGCGCAGCGTGCCGCAGCTGTGCAAGGTGGCGCCCAACACCAACAAGTACCACATCGAAGACGTGCACCGCGCCGGCGGCATCATGGCCATCCTGGGCGAGCTCGCCCGGGCCGGCAAGCTGCACACTGACGTGCCGACCATCCACGCGCCGACCATGGCCGAGGCGCTCGCCCAGTGGGACGTGACCGTCTCCACCGACGAAGCCGTCAAGACCTTCTACCTCGCCGGCCCGGCCGGCATCCCCACGCAGGTGGCCTTCAGCCAGTCCACCCGCTGGCCCAGCCTCGACCTGGACCGCGCCGAAGGCTGCATCCGCTCCTACGAGCATGCCTTCAGCAAGGAAGGCGGCCTGGCGGTGCTGCGCGGCAACATCGCGCTGGACGGCTGCGTCGTCAAGACCGCGGGCGTGGACGACAGCCTGATGGTGTTCGAGGGGCCGGCCCACGTGGTCGAGAGCCAGGACGAAGCGGTGTCCAATATCCTCGATGACAAGGTCAAGGCCGGCGACGTGGTCGTCGTTCGCTACGAAGGCCCCAAGGGCGGCCCCGGCATGCAGGAGATGCTCTACCCCACGAGCTACATCAAGAGCAAGGGCCTGGGCAAGGCCTGCGCGCTGCTGACCGACGGCCGCTTCTCCGGCGGCACCTCGGGCCTGTCCATCGGCCACTGCTCGCCCGAGGCCGCGGCCGGGGGGGCCATCGGCCTGGTCAGGAACGGCGACCGCATCCGCATCGACATCCCCAACCGCACGATCGACGTGCTGCTGAGCGACGAGGAACTCGCCCGCCGCCGCGCCGAGCAGGACGCCAAGGGCTGGAAGCCCGTGCAGGCGCGCCCGCGCAAGGTGAGTGCCGCGCTCAAGGCCTACGCCCTGCTCGCGACCTCGGCCGACAAGGGCGCCGTGCGCGACCTGAGCAAGCTCGGCGACTGACATTCCGATACGCGCGACGTGACTCCCGCGCCCACAGTGCGGCCCATGAGTCCTTCACGCCTTTCCTGGAGCACGGCCGGCCTGGCCGTGCTGCTGAGCGCCTGCGGCGGTGGCGGGAGCTCGAGCCCGGCCCCCGCGCCCCCTCCGGTGGCCGCCGAGCCTGTGCCGTCGCCCGTGCCGTCCCCTGCGCCGTCGCCGGCACCTACCCCCGCGCCGACTCCTGCGCCGACTCCTGCGCCGACGCCTGCTCCGGCACCGGCACCCACCCCGGCCCCCGCCCCGCCGCCGGCGTCACCAGCCGAGCCCGGCACGCGTGCCACCTGCGAACTGCCCAATTTCCAGGCCGAGTTGTTAGAACTTGTGAACCGCCATCGCGCCGCGGGGGCCAGCTGCGGCAGTGAGGGGACGTTCCCGGCGACGGCCGCGCTGCGCTGGCAGCCCAACCTCGTGCAGGCTGCGCTGCGCCACAGCGACGACATGCAGACCGGCAATTTCTTCAGCCACACCGGCAGCGATGGCACGAGCGGCGGCCAGCGCATCACGGCCGCCGGCTACACCTGGCGCTCGTGGGGCGAGAACATCGCCGCCGGCCACGCCACCGTCTCCATCGTCGTCGCCGGCTGGATGGCCAGCCCCGGCCACTGCGCCAACGTCATGAAGGCCGGCTTCACCGACATCGGCGTGGCGTGCGTGAAGGGCGGCACCGGCAACAACTTCCGCACCTACTGGACGATGGAGCTGGGCAGCCCGCGCTGAAGGCTTCAGCCCGCGTCTGCCCGCTGGCCAGGCCACTGGCCCATGCCGCGCGGGATGCGGTGCCTCCACGCACGCGTGGCCAGGCCCATCAGCAGGACCGCGAAGGCGGCCTGCCCGGCCAGGAAGCCGGCGTCGCGTCGGAGCACCAGGTCCTGCGCGTGCAGCAGCCACAGGACGCCGCCGAGCGCGGCGGTGATGCCAAGCAGGGCCAGCATCGTCATGACGCTGCGGTTGCTGAGGCCGCGCAGCCAGGCCGCCAGGCCCACGCACAGCGCGGCGTCCAGGCCCGCCCGGCAGGCCGGGAGCGCCAATGTGGCCACAGGGAGATCCTGCCGCCAGGCGTGAAAGCCGATGACGCCGAGGGTCGTGGCCCACAGGAACAGGGTGCTGTCCACCAGCATCCGCGCGACCTGGGTGTTCGGCTGCAAGCCGCGCGGGGCCAGCTGCAGCCGCCAATGCGTGACGCGCACCACCAGACCCGTCATGGCGTACGTCAGCAGGTAGCCGGCATACAGCGCCAGGTGCAGCAAGGTGCTGCCGGCGATGTCGCGGGCCATCAGCGCCGTCAATGGCCCGGCACCGCTGAAACCCAGCAGGAGGAACGGGACGTACTGGGCCCACAACCGCTGCGCACCGCCGGTCTCGCTGCCGCGTTGGTCGTCGAAGGCCAGCGTGGCCCAGCGCCAGCGCGGCATCCCAGCCCCCCGGCGGTGGCGCCAACGCGCCAGCAGCGGCGCCACGCCGGGCCAGCGAGGCTGAAGGCGGTGCGTGGCCCGCCAGACCCAGGCCAGCATCAGGAGGCCAGCGCCCAGGCTCGCCGCTGCCGGGCCGGTCGCGTCGAGCCAGGCGGATCTCGTGGCCCCCATGGCCAGCGCCGAGCCGGCCAACACCGGGCCGAGTGCCAGGGCGGCGGCCGGCAGGCTGCCGCTCCAGGCCCAGGCGGCCAGCGTACCGAGCGCTGCCCCCCAGATCGGCAGCGCCAGCGCCCAGCAGGCCAGGCCCACGGCGCCCATGTCGACGGACCGCGCGGCGACGACAACGGGGCCCACCAGCCCGAGCGCCAGCAGCACCACCGCGTGCTCGCGCCAGGCGCGGTGCACCTGCCGCGTGAATGTGCGCGGCGCGACCTGATCCCGCCAGATGCGGCTGTCGCGGGCGGCCTGGCTCGCGGGTGCACTGCAGGCCCCCGCCAGCAGTGCCATCTGCACGAGCAGCAAGGTGGCGAGGATGCCGGGCTCGGGCCGGGTCATGACAGCCCAGATGGCCAGCCCCAGCGACAGGGGCAGCGGGGCGAACCAGCTCAGGTCCAGCCAGCGCAGCAGTTGGCGCTCGTCTCTCATGTGTTGAGCACTTCCATCAGGTCTTCCATGCCGAGGGCCTGGTCAGTGGGCGCAGCCACGGCGCGGCGCGTGTCCACCAGCAGCCGCCCGCCTTGCGCTGCCGACCAATGCAGCTCGCCCGGCTGCAGGGCCGAGGGCCGCTCGGGGCAGGGCCGCACGCGCAGCGACTCCGTGCACTCGTCCCAGCCCTCGAACAATTGCACCCGCCCTTCACGCAGGAAAAGCACGTGAGTGACGACCCGCTCCAGGTCGGACAGCAGGTGCGACGAGATCAGCACCGTGCGCGGTGCCTCGCGCTGGCGGGCCGAGAACAACACGCGCATGAAGTCGCGCCGTGCGATCGGGTCCAGGCTGGCCACGGGCTCGTCCAGCAGCACAAGGTCCGGGTCGTGGGCCAGGGCCAGCACGACGGCGAGCTTCTGCTGGTCGCCCGCGGACAGCGTTTCGGCATTGCGGCCCATGGGCACCTCCAGCCGGGCGGCGAGGGCCAGGGCCAGGCGGTCGCTGAAGGCCGGGTAGACCTGGGCCATCTGTTCCAGATGCTCGTACCCGTTCAGGCCTGCGAAAAGGTCGGGTGTCTGGGCGGCATAACCCAGCCGCGCCTTGACCGCATCGGTGAGTGCCGTGCTCGGGCAGCCCAGCAGCTCGCTGTGGCCTTCGTCGGCGGTCTGCAGCCCGAGCAAGGTGCGCAGCAGCGTGCTCTTGCCAGCGCCGTTGCGCCCCACCAGGCCCACCACCGCGCCGCTCGGGATGTCCAGGTCGACGCCCTGGAGCACATGCCCGCTGGTGAGCGACCATGTCTCGTAGCGATGCACGGTCAGCGCGTGGGCCTGGATGGCCGGGGCGCCCGGGGCGCCAGGGGCGTTTTGAGCGGATGTCACCGTGAGTCCTCCTGATCGAGTCGTTGTTGCAGGGCGGCCTGCAGGGCGGTGTCGGGCACGCCCAGCTGGCGCGCCTGCTGCACGAGGGCGTCCAGGGCCGGCCCCAGCAGCGCCAGGCGGTCGCTCGGCGCCGCATCACCGGCGCGCCGGGCTGCCACGGCCATGCCCACGCCACGCCGCCGCTCCAGCACGCCTTCGGCCTCGAGCAGGCTGTAGGCCTTGCTGACCGTCATGGGGTTGATCGCATGGCGCTCCGCCACGGCGCGCACGCTGGGCAGTTCGTCGCCGGGCTGCCACAGGCCACCAGCCACCAGGCGCTGCACCTGCTCCACCAACTGGCGGTAGAGCGGCGTGCTGCCCTGCGGGTTCAG
The DNA here is from genome assembly GCA_016790285.1 of Roseateles sp. GTDB lineage: Bacteria > Pseudomonadota > Gammaproteobacteria > Burkholderiales > Burkholderiaceae_C > Pelomonas. The sequence continues at coordinate 49,411 of JAEUPJ010000035.1, forward strand.
CTGGAAGGGGTCGGAGACGGGGCTGGGTGCCATGCGTATTAGTGTATTGCATACACAATACACAAGGCAATGGCCCGCGCGCAGGCCGCGCATCCCCCCGCTCAGCAACGGGGGGGCAGCTTCACTCCTGGAAGCCGAAATGCCGCTCGGGCGCCTGCAGCTCCAGGGCGCGGAAGGCCGAGGGCGACATGCCGGTGAAGTCGCGGAAATCGCGGGCGAGGTGCTGGTGGTCGTGGTAGCCGGCGTCCAGGGCCAGGTCGAGCCAGCGGGCGGCCGGGGCCAGGTTGGCCAGGCGCACGAGGCGGTCGAAGCGCGCCACGCGACCGAACAGGCGCGGGTTCACGCCCGTACGCGCCGCGAACTGGCGGCGCAGCTGGCGCACATCCAGGCCGTGGGTGCGTGCCAGGGCGTCCAGGCCCGGGCCGTCGCCCAGCAGCAGCTGGCGCGCGACGAGGTCGGCCGCGGCCAGGGGCTTGCGCGGTGCGAGCAGCTGCGGCAGCAGCCAGGCCTCGGCGTGGGCGATGAGCTCGCCGGGGTCTTCGTGCTGGGCGAGCCGCTCCACCAGCGCCCGGAACGACGCCGGGAACACGCCCTCGGCGTCCACCCATTCGTCGGTGAGGCTGTCCAGCGGCAGGCCGGTGAGGCGGTACAGCGCGCCGGGCTCGAACTCGATCTGGTAGACGGAGAAATCGAGCCCGCCCTGGCGCAGCGTGGCCACGGTGGGCTGGCCGATGAGGGCCGCACGGGGCTTGCGGCGCTGCGGCGACCCCGGGGCGAAGGCCACCTCCTCGGCGTCCCGCAGGTAGAAGGCCAGGGCCGCCGCAGGCCGCGGCCAGTAGGGCTTGACGGGCACCGTCAGGCCGGCGGCAAAGCGCAGCCGGATCACCTGGTGCTGCCGCACCCAGCCGCGCAGGGGCGGGCTGGGCGGCGCGAAGTGAAAGACGGGCGACATGCGGTGCGGGCGGGGTCAGTCGTCGAGGGGCGGCCCGACGATCTCCATGCCGTGCGCGGCGAACAGCGCCTGCGCTGCGTCGGGCGGCGGCGGGCCCGCGAGCCGGGACAGCGCGGCGAAGAAGTCTTCCATGCGCCCCGCCGGTGTGTACAGGAAACGCAGGCGGCCGGTGGGGCTGAGCTGGCGGAAGGTGTGGGGGACGCCGCGCGGCAGGAAGAGGCTGTCGCCCGTCTTCAGCAGGTACTGCTCGTCGCCGCACTGGAAGCGGTAGTCGCCTGCCTCGACGATGAACACCTCGTCCTGCTCCGGGTGGCGGTGCAGCGGCGGGCCGCCGGGGGCTTCGCCGGCCCAGCTCATGACGCTGAGTGCCTGGTCAGTGGCGGCGGCGGGCACGTTGAGCATCCAGCGGTCGGGGCCGACGGGCAGCGGCTGCCCGCCATGGCTGTGGCCGGCGGGCACGAGGTGGGCGCGCCGGGGCGCGGTGGCGAGCGAGGCCTGGGGGAGGGGGGTGAGGGCGCTCATGCGGTCTCCAGGGCGTGGGGTGCCGCCAGCATGGCAAAAGCCGAGGCGCTGCGCTGGTATGGATCGGACACCGCGGGCCTGCTCGCCTCAGCGCGCCAGCGGCAGCACGGCCTGGCGCAGCAGCTGCAGCTGAGCCTGCAGCAGCGGGCCGTTGGGGTCATGGCCGGCGCGCGGCACCGTCACGAGCTGCTTGCGCGGGGCGGACAGGCGCTCGAAATAGGCGCGCGTCACCGCCGGCGGCGTCAGCAGGTCTTCCTCGCCCTGCACGAGGAACACGGGCAGCTGCAGCTGCGTGCGCTGCGCCATCAGGTCCATCTGCCACAGCATGCCGTCGCCCTTCAGGCCCACGAACTTGAGGAAGGAGAAGTCCTCGCCCGCCTCGTAGGCGGCGGCGTCCTGCGGCCCATCGTAGCCAGGTGCCGGGCGCCAGGCCGGGCCGGGGTCGGTGCGCCGGGCTTCGTAGCCGCGCAGCAGACGGCGCAGCTTGCCGAAGCTGCGCGGGTCCGTCCACGGCGGTGCGCCGAGCGCCTGCAGGGTGGCCAGCGCGGGGTTGTCGCCCAGCTCGCGGGCGCGCTGCAGGGCGAGCGTGTAGCTGGCGGCCAGGTCCGCCGGGCCGACGAGCTGGGACACGCCGACATAGGCATGGAAGAGGTCGGGCCGCCGCCAGGCCATCTCCACGGCCAGGGCCGAGCCCCAGGAGCTGCCGGTGAGGATGAGCTTGCGCTGGCCCAGCCGCTCGCGCAGGTGCTCGGCCAGCGCGATGCCGTCCTCGGCCATCAGCGCCAGGGTCAACGGCGTGGCGTCGAACTCGTCGGGCGCCAACTCACGCACCGGCAGCTGGCGGCCATAGCTGCGCCCGGCGCCGCGCTGGTCCCATTGCACGAGCGTGGCGTGCTGCGACCAGGCGCCGTACAGGCTCGCGGCAAACGGGCTCAGCGGGTTGCCCGGCCCGCCGTGGATGAAAAGCAGCACGGGCAGCCGGCAGTCGGCACTGTCGACGGTGACCCACTGCTCCACGCCGTTCAGGCGCACGAAGCCCTGCTCCTGCAGCGCGCGCCTGCCGTCGGGCCCCGAACGGCACACGGCAGCCGGGGAAGCGGCGTCCGCAGCACCCGCCAGGCCCGGGGCCGCCAGCAGGGCGGTGGTGAACAGGCGTCGCTGCATGGGCGGTCTCCAATCATGGGCAGGCGGGGCTCGCCGCAGTGGACATGAGCGTATTGCATTAGGCTCGCTTCCCCACCCGAGAGATCCCGCTCACCGCCATGCTGCACCGCTCCCCCGACTGCCTTGCGCCCCAGGCCGACTCGCTGCGCCGGTGGCGGCGTGGGCTGCTGCTTTCGGCCCTGGTGGCGCTGGCGGGTGGGATGCCACCTGCGTCGGCCGCCCCGTTGCCGGAGCTGATCGCCCAGGCCAAGCGCTCGGTCGTCGTCGTCGGCAGCTACGGGTTGATGGACAACCCGCGCTTCGGGTTCCGGGCGGCGGGGTTTGCCGTGGGCGACGGGCTGCGCGTGCTCACCAACGCGCACGTCGTGCCGCCCGAGGAGCCGGGGCGCATTGACCGCAGCATCGCGGTGCAGGTGTGGGAGGGCGAGCAGTGGCGGCTGCGCAGCGCGCGGCTGCTCGCGCGCGACCTGCGCAACGACCTCGCGCTGCTGGAGATCGACGGCCCGGCCCTGCCGGCGCTGCGCCTGGCCACGCGCGAGGCGGCCGAGGGCACGTCGATCGCGCTGATGGGCTTTCCGATCGGCAGCGCGCTGGGCTATGTGCACACGACGCACCGCGGCATCGTGTCGGCCTGGACGGCCATCGCCACGCCGGCCTCCGACCCCTCGGGCCTGAACCCGCGCGCCGTGCGCCAGCTGCGCGATGGCACCTTCCGCGTGATGCAGCTCGACGCCATTGCCTACCCCGGCAACAGCGGCGGCCCGGTGCTGGACGTCGACACCGGCGAGGTCGTCGGCATCGTGCAGGGCGGCACCGTCAAGGGCACCAAGGAAGCGGCGCTGAGCGCGCCGACCGGCATCACCTATGCCGTGCCGGCCAGCGCGGGCGCGGCACTGCTGGCCGAGCCGCGGCGCTGAAACGTCAGCCCCGGCCCGCCACGCCGAGCATGGCCTGCAGCAGCACGTTGCAGCCGGCCTCGATGTGCTCGGGCTTGGCGTCCTCGATCTCGTTGTGGCTGATGCCGTCCTTGCAGGGGATGAAGATCATGCCGGCCGGCGCCAGGCGCGCCATGTAGACGGCGTCGTGCCCCGCGCCCGAGACGGCGGGCATGTTGCTGTAGCCCAGCGCGTCGGCGGCCTTCTGCACGGCGGCGATGCAGTCGGGGTGGAAGGGCTGGGCCGGGTAGTGGCTGACGGGCGTGATCTCGATGGTGAGGCCCGAGTCGGCGGCGAGCTTCGCGGCAACCGCGCGGATGTCGGCGTCCATGGCCTCGCACAACGCGTCGGTCGCGTTGCGCAGGTCGATGCTGAACTTCACGCGGCCCGGGATGACGTTGCGGCTGTTGGGGTGCACCTGCACCATGCCCACGGTGCCCCGGCCATGCGGCGGGTGGCGGTGGGCGCAGGCCACCACTTCCTGCATGAGCTTGGTGGCCACCTGCAAGGCGTCCTTGCGCAGCGCCATGGGTGTGGGCCCGGCGTGGGCCTCCATGCCGGTCACGACGCAGTCGTACCAGCGGATGCCCAGCACGCCGGTGACGACGCCGATGGTCTTGTCGTGGTCTTCCAGCACCGGGCCCTGTTCGATGTGGGTCTCGAAGTAGGCGCCGATGGGGTGGTCACCCGGCACCTGCTCGCCGATGTAGCCGATGCGCTCGAGCTCGCCCTTGACCGTCTTGCCTTCGGTGTCCGTCGCGGCATAGGCGTGCTCCAGCGTGAAGGCCTTGGCGAACACGCCCGAGCCCATCATGACGGGCACGAAGCGCGAGCCTTCTTCGTTCGTCCAGAAGGCGACCTCGATGGGCGCCTCGGTCTCGATGCCGTGGTCGTTCAGCGTGCGCACGACCTCGATGCCGGCGAGCACGCCGTAGTTGCCGTCGAACTTGCCGCCGGTGGGCTGGGTGTCGATGTGGCTGCCGGTCATGACGGGCGGCAGGCTGTTGTTGCGGCCCGGGCGGCGCATGAAGGCGTTGCCGATCTGGTCGATGGTCACCGTCATGCCGGCTTCGCGCGCCCAGCGCGTGACGAGGTCGCGGCCCTGCTTGTCGAGGTCGGTGAGCGTGAGGCGGCAGACGCCGCCCTTGTCGGTGGCGCCGATCTGGGCGAGCTCCATCAGCGAGGCCCACAGGCGCGGGCCGTTGATGCGCAGGTTCTTCATGTCCATGGTGCGGTCCTCAACTCAAAACAAAGCCACAGAGGCACAGAGGCACAGAGAGATCCCCATGCCGCGAACCGTCCGAGCTTCTCTGTGTCTCTGTGCCTCTGTGGCTGTGTTGTCTGGCCTAGCGCGCGACAGCAGTCGGCGCCAGGTCGTGCGCGCGCTTGGCGGCCGCATCGAACTGCGGGCCGTACGGCGGGCGCTTCAGGTAGCGGCCGGTGCCGGGCTCGGCGCGCAGGTCGCCGCGCGCGAACACCACGCGGCCCTGGGCGATGGTGTGGCTCGGCACGCCGCGCACCGTGCGGCCCTCGAAGATGTTGAAGTCGTTCTTCGAGAACTGCGTCTTGGCCGACAGCGTCTTGGTGCCGGCCGGGTCCCACAGCACGAGGTCGGCGTCGGCGCCTTCGGCGATCAGGCCCTTGCGCGGGTACATGTTGAAGAGCTTGGCCGCGTTGGCCGACGTGATGGCGACGAACTCGGATGGCGTCAGGCGCCCGGAGTTGACGCCCGCATCCCACAGCACCGCCATGCGCTCCTCGACACCGCCGCAGCCGTTGGGGATCTTGGCGAAGTTGTCGAGGCCGGCCGCCTTCTGCGACGCGCAGAAGGTGCAGTGGTCGGTGGCGGTGGTGTGCAGCTGGCCGCTTTGCAGGCCGCGCCACAGGAACTCCTGGTGGATCTTGGGGCGGAAGGGCGGGCTCATCACGTAGGCCGCGGCGGTGGCGAAGTCGGGGTCGCGGTAGACGCTGTCGTCGATGAGCAGGTGGCCGGCCAGCACCTCGCCGTACACCCGCTGGCCGCGGGCCCGTGCGCGGGCGATGGCCTCGGCGCTCTCGATGCAGCTCACGTGCACGATGTAGATGGGCACGCCCAGCACGTCGGCAATCGCAATCGCTCGGTTGGCGGCCTCGCCTTCCACCATCGGCGGGCGGGAGAGCGGGTGGCCTTCGGGGCCGGTGATGCCCATCTTGGCGACCTCGGCCTGCAGCAGGTAGACGAGCTCGCCGTTCTCGGCGTGCACGGTCGGCATGGCGCCGAGTTCGAGCGCACGCTTGAAGCTGTTCACCAGCGTCTCGTCGTCGCACATGATGGCGTTCTTGTAGGCCATGAAGTGCTTGAAGCTGTTCACGCCTTCCTCGCGCACGAGGGTGCCCATGTCGTCGCTGACGCTCTGGTCCCACCAGGTCACGGCGACGTGAAAGGCGTAGTCGCTCGCGGCCTTCTCGGCCCAGCCGCGCCAGGTGCGGTAGGCGTCCATCAGCGGCTGCTGCGGGTTGGGGATGACGAAGTCGATGATGCTCGTCGTACCCCCGGCCAGCGCCGCGGCGGTGCCGGTGAAGAAGTCGTCCTGCGTGACGGTGCCCATGAAGGGCAGCTGCATGTGGGTGTGCGGGTCGATGCCGCCTGGCAGCAGGTACTGGCCGGTGCCGTCGAGCGTGGTGGTGCCGGCGGGGGCTTCACGCACGGCTCGCTCGCCGAGGGCGGCGATGCGGCCGTCGACACAGAGCACGTCGGTGCGGGATTCGGCGTCGGCGTTGACGACGACGGCACCGCGGATCAAGAGGGGAGAGGTCATGCAGCAACTCCTTGTGCCGCTTGACGACGCGGCATGCTGAGGATGTAGACGGTGCCGGAGACGGCGAGGCTGAAGAACCAGCCGAAGTCGAAGAGGGTCACCAGGCCCGCCGGCACCGCCGCCTTGTCGACGACGCCAGACACCGCCAGGTAGCCCGGCAGGCAGGGCAGCACGCCCAGCAGCAGCGCCAGCAGCGCGCGCAGGTTCCAGCCGTTGGTGTACTCGTAGTCGCCACCGCGGCGGTAGAGGTCGTCATGGCGCAGCTCGGTGCGGCGCAGCAGGTAGTAGTCGCTCAGCAGGATGCCGGCGATGGCGCCCAGCAGCGTGCCGTAACCGCCCAGCCAGGTGAAGAGGTAGCCGCCCGAGGTCGCCAGCAGCTTCCAGGGCATGAAGAGCAGGCCGATGACCGCCGCGATCAGGCCGCCCATGCGGAAGCTGATCTTGGCGGGCGCCAGCTGCGAGAAGTCGTAGCTCGGCGAGACGAGGTTGGCGGCGACATTGGTGGTGAGGTTGGCCAGCAGGATGACCAGCAGCCCGAGACCCGCGGCCACCGGGCCCATCTTGGCCAGCAGCGCGTCGGGGAAGAGCTCGGCCTTGCCGTAGAGGATGGCGCTGGCCGAGAAGCCGATGACGCCGACCATCGAGAACAGCGCCATCGGGACCGGCAGCCCGATGGCCTGACCCAGGGTCTGGTCGCGCTGGCTGCGGGCGAAGCGGGTGAAGTCGGGGATGTTGAGTGCCAGCGTCGCCCAGAAGCCCACCAGGCCGGTCAAGGCGGCCCAGAACCTGGGGCCGCCCGGCACCTCTTTCGCGGGCAGGCCGAAGAGCTGGGCGCTCGGCACCATCATCACCAACGCCACGACCAGGGCCACCGAGGCCCCGATCATCAGCGGCGCGGCAATCACTTCCAGCAGCCGGATGGACTCGGTGCCCTTCCAGATGAAGACGATGTGCACCGCCCAGAACGCGATGAAGCAGGCGAGCTGCGAGCTGCTGATGGTCTCGCCGGGCGCGGGTGCGGCGAGGTTCATGCCCAGCACGTTCAGGAAGCTGTGCAGCGCCAGCGCGCCGAAGTAGCAGTTGATGGAGAACCAGCCGCAGGCGACAAGGCCGCGCAGCACGGCCGGCAGGCTCGCACCTTTCACGCCGAACGAGGCGCGCGCCAGCACCGGGAACGGGATGCCGTGCTTGGGTCCGACACGGCCGATCAGGATCATCGGCACCAGCACGATGAGGTTGGCCAGCAGCACGAGGAACACTGCCTGCTGCCAGCTGAAGCCCTGGTCCAGCATGGAGCTGGCCATGGTGTAGGTCGGCACGCACACCACCATGCCGACCCACAGCGCGGCGAAGTCCTGCCAGCGCCAGGTTCGCTGAGCCGCGGTCGTCGGGATCAGATCGTGGTTGCTCAGCGAGGGGTCGGTCATGGGGCGCTCCGGTCAGAAAGGCAATTGCCACAGAGACACAGAGTCACAGAGACAACGCCACGTTGAAGGTCGACCGACCCTCTCTGCGGCTCCGTGCCTCTGTGGCTGTGTTCTGCATTCACGTGTTCTGCGGGAAAGCAAATTGCGGGCCCTTCGGCGTCGAGTCGGGCCAGCGCTGCATGACGGCCTTGTGCTTCGTGTAGAAGCGCACCGCCTCGGGCCCGTAGGCGTGGTGGTCGCCGAAGAGGCTGCGCTTCCAGCCCCCGAAGCTGTTGAAGGCCATGGGCACCGGCAGCGGCACGTTCACGCCCACCATGCCGACCTGGATGTGGTGCACGAACTCGCGCGCCACGTGGCCGTCACGGGTGAAGATGGCCACGCCGTTGGCGTATTCGTTGGCCTCGATCAGCGCGATGGCCGCAGCCAGGTCCGGCACGCGTACGACGCACAGCACCGGGCCGAAGATCTCTTCCGTGTAGCAGCTCATGTCGGCGCTCACGCCGTCGAGGATGGTGCCGCCGACGAAGAAGCCGTCTTCATGCCCGGGCACGCGGTAGCCGCGGCCATCGACCAGGGCCTTGGCCCCCGCCGCGACGCCTTCGCCGATCAGCCGCTCCACGCGCTGCTGCGAGGCGCGCGTGATCAGCGGGCCCATCTCGGCGCCGGCCTGGTGGCCTTCGCCGATCTTGAGCGCCTTGACCTTGGGCGCGAGGGCCGCGACGAGCTTGTCGCCCACGTCGCCCACCGCCACGGCGACGGAAATCGCCATGCAGCGCTCGCCGGCCGAGCCGTAGGCCGCGCCCATCAGCGCGTCGACCGCGCCGTCGAGGTCGGCGTCGGGCATGACGACCATGTGGTTCTTGGCGCCGCCCAGGGCCTGGACGCGCTTGCCGTGGGCGCTGCCGACCTTGTAGATGTGCTCGGCCACCGGCGTGGAGCCGACGAAGCTGACCGCGGCGATGCCGGGGTGGGCCAGGATGGCGTCGACGATGTCCTTGTCGCCCTGGATGACGCTGAACACGCCGTCGGGCAGGCCGGCTTCCTTCAGCCACTGGGCCATCAGCAGGCTGGCCGACGGGTCGCGCTCGCTGGGCTTCAAGATGAAGGCATTGCCGCAGCCGATGGCGATGGGGTACATCCACATCGGGACCATGGCGGGGAAGTTGAACGGCGTGATGCCGGCCACCACACCGAGCGGCTGGCGCATGCTCCAGGCGTCCATGCCGCGGGCGATCTGCTCGGTGTACTCGCCCTTGAGCAGCTGCGGCATGGCGGTGGCGAACTCCACCACCTCGATGCCGCGGGCCACCTCGCCCAGCGCGTCGGGCACCGTCTTGCCGTGCTCGCGCACGATGGCTTCGGCGAGTTGCTCCTTGCGGTCCTGCAGCAGGGTCAGGAACTTGAACAGCACGCGCGAGCGGGCCAGCGGCGGGGTCTGGCTCCAGGATTTGGCGGCCTGCGTCGCCGAGGCGACAGCTGCATCGAGGTCGGCCGCGCTGCCCAGCAGCAGCGTGCCCTGCACGGCGCCGGTGGCGGGGTTGTGGATGTCCTGGCGGCGCTCGCCGGTACCGCGGCTGATGCTGCCGTTGATCCAGTGACCGACTTCGTAGTGACTCATGGGGTGACCTCGTAGCGCCCAGGAACACAGCCACAGAGGCACAGAGGCACGGAGGAGGTGGTGCTCCTGGCGCCTTGGTGCTTTCTCTGTGCCTCTGTGTCTCTGTGGCTGTGTTGCATGGGTTTCAAGCGCAACCCGCACTCATCGGGTTGTTCGGATGCGTCGTCCAGTTGGCGTAGGAGCCGTCCATCACCCGTCCGGTGCGGGCATCGGTCTCACCAGGCTGGAGCGCGCGCATCGAGATGGTGCCAGGGACCGGGCAGATCGACACGCAGAGGTTGCATCCGACACACTCGGCTTCGTTGACATGGAAGTGGCGCTTGCCGTCTTTCGTCGCCCAGATGGCCTGGTGGGAGGTGTCCTCGCACACCACGTGGCAGCGGCCGCACTGGATGCAGCTGTCCTGGTCAATGACCGCTTTCTCGACGTGGTTCAGGTTGAGCTGGTTCCAGTTCTTGACCGTGGGCACCGCCATGCCTTGAAAGGCCTTCAGGTTGGCGTAACCCTTCTCGTCCATGAAGTTGGACAGGCCCGAGCACATGTCCTGCACGATCTTGAAGCCGTAGACCATGGCGGCGGTGCAGACCTGCACGGTGCCGCAGCCCATGGCGATGAACTCGGCCGCGTCGCGCCAGGTGCTGACGCCGCCGATGCCGCTGATGGGCAGCCCGGCCGTGGCCGTGTCGCGGGCGATCTCGGCCACCATGTTCAGCGCGATCGGCTTGACCGCCGGGCCGCAGTAGCCGCCGTGCGAGCCCCAGCCGTCGGTCACCGGGCTCATGGTCATGCGGTCCAGGTCCACGCCCATGACGGAGTTGATGGTGTTGATGAGGCTGACCGCGTCCGCCCCGCCGGCCTTGGCCGCGCGCGCCGGGAAGCGCACGTCGGTGATGTTGGGCGTGAGCTTCACGATGACGGGCATCTTCGTGTGCTTCTTGCACCACTCGGTGACCTGCTGGATGTACTCCGGCACCTGGCCGACCGCCGAGCCCATGCCGCGCTCGCTCATGCCGTGCGGGCAGCCGAAGTTCAGCTCCACGCCGTCGGCGCCGGTGTCGGCCACGCGCTCCAGGATGGCCTTCCAGCTGGCCTCGTTCACCGGCACCATCAGCGACACGATCATGGCGCGGTCGGGGAAGTCGCGCTTCACGCGGCGGATCTCGTCGAGGTTGACCTGCAGCGGCCGGTCGGAGATGAGCTCGATGTTGTTGAAGCCGATGACGCGGCGGTCCTGGCTCCACAGCGTGGCGTAGCGCGGGCCATTCACGTTGACGACCGGCGGGTCTTCGCCGAGCGTCTTCCAGACCACGCCGCCCCAGCCGGCCTCGAAGGCGCGGCGCACGTTGATCTCCTTGTCGGTCGGCGGGGCCGAGGCGAGCCAGAAGGGATTGGGGCTCTTGATGCCCAGGAAGTCGGTGCTGAGGTCAGCCATGGGTGGCCTCCTTGTCTTGGTGACGGGCGGTGGAGAGGCCCAGGGCGCGGTCGATGGCTTGCGCCGCACGCTTGCCGTGCTCCACGGCTTCCACGGTCAGGTCGCGGCCGCCGGCGCGGCAGTCGCCGCCGGCCCAGACGCGGGCCAGGCTCGTCGCACCGTCGGCATCGGTCTTGATGCGGCCAGCCTCCAGCGCGATGGCGCTGCCGGCAGCCTCGGGCCGGTAGGTCTGGCCGATGGCGCGCAGCACCAGGTCGGCCTCGATGACGAACTGCTCGCCGGTGTCCACCAGCTTGCCGCCCTCCAGCCGCGTGGCCGCGAAGCGCATGCCGCGCACCACGCCGCCCTCGGCCTGCACCGCCACGGGCCGCGCCCAGCAGCGGATGGTGACGCCATGCGTCTGCGCCCACTGCTGCTCGTGCAGCGAGGCCGACAGGCCCTCGGGGCCGCGGCGGTAGGCCATCGTGACCTGTTCGGCACCCAGCAGCTTGCTCTGCACGGCGGCGTCCACCGCCGTCATGCCGCCGCCGATGACGACCACGCGCCGGCCCACGGTCACGATCTCGGGCGCGCTCTGGCGCAGCTCGGCGATGAAGTGGACCGCGTCGCGCAGGCCTGGCAGCTCGGGCTCGGCGATGCCCAGCGCATTGACGCCCTGCAGGCCCAGGCCCAGGAAGACGGCGTCGTACTCGGCGAGCAGGCCGTCGAGCGTGATGTCGCGGCCCAGGCGGCAGTTCAGCCGCGGCGTGATGCCGCCGATGGACAGCAGCCAGTCGATCTCGCGCTGCGCGAAGCCGCCGGCCACCTTGTAGGTCGCGAGACCATATTCATTGAGGCCGCCGAGCTTCGGGGCGGCGTCGAACAGCGTGACGTCGTGCCCGCGCCAGGCCAGGCCATGCGCGGCGGCCAGGCCCGCGGGCCCGGCGCCCACCACGGCCACGCGCCGGCCCGTGGGCTGGCCGCGCTCGAACAGCGGCTTGCCCGGGCGCTCGAAGTAACCCTCCACGGCAAAGCGCTGCAGCAGGCCGATCTCCACCGGCTTGCTCTCGTTGGTGTTGCGCACGCAGGCCTGCTCGCACAGCACCTCGGTCGGGCACACGCGGGCGCACATGCCGCCCAGCGGGTTGGCCGTCAGGATGGCGTCGGCCGCGCCGCGCACGTTGTCCTGCGCCACGCGCTGGATGAAGGCCGGGATGTCGATGCCCGTCGGGCAGGCCGTCTGGCAGGGCGCGTCATAGCAGTAGTAGCAACGCTCCGCCTCGATGAGCGCCTGGGTGCGGTTCAGCGGCGGGTGGGCGTCGGCAAAGTTGCGCGCGTAGTCGGCGGGCGCGAGCCGGCCGGATTTGAGGTCTGCAGGGTCCACGGGAATCTCCGCGAAGAAAACAGGCAAACATTACTACCCAGTAAAACTTGACCGAAGCGTAAAAACCCGCAGGGCCGGCTTGGTGCGCGCCGTCAAAATGCGGTGCATGACCGACATCGCCACCGTGACGCGCATCCCGCGCGCCGCCACCCTGCGCAAGCAGGAGGCCATCCTGGCCGAGGCCGAACGCCAGTTCGCCCGCTTTGGTTTCGAGGGCGTGAGCCTGGACAGCATCGCGGCCGTGCTCGACCTCTCCCGCCAGAACCTGCTCTACCACTGGCCCAGCAAGGAGGAGCTCTACCGCGCCGTGCTGGACAGCGTCATGGGCGAGTGGATGGTCTGCATGACCGCCATCACCGAGGCCACGGAGCCCAAGGCGGCCCTGCATGCCTATGTGGAGGTCAAGCTGCGCTTCAGCCGCGACCGCGCCAGTGGCAACGCCGTGTTCACCCGCGAGATCATGGCCGGCGCGCCGCGCTACCAGGACGTGCTCAAGGCCCGCGTGATGCCGCTGCTGCACGCCGACGTGGAGCGCTTCGAGCGCTGGGCCGACGAAGGCCGCATCCGCCGCGTGGACTTCATGCACCTGATGTTCCTCATCTGGTCGTCCACCCAGGCCTACGCCGACCTGGCCCCGCAGTTCGCCCTCTACATGGGCAAGCCGCGCCTGGAAGACGCCGACTTCGAGGCCGCGCGCGAGCTCATCACCAGCCTGATCTGGCGCAGCCTTGCGCTCTGAGCGGGCTCCCGCGGCGCCGCGTCAGGCGCCGTGCATCGCCCAGCGGCCCTTGCCCGCGCGCTTGCCGGCCAGCATGGCCTGGTCGGCCAGCGTGACCAGCCGCGTGGCCTCCTGCCCGTGCGCCGGGAACATCGCCACGCCGATGCTCGCGCCAACCGTGGCGGTGATGCCCCCGGGCAGCGGGAAGGGCGTCTGGAAGCACTGCGCCAGCCGCTCGACGGCGCGCACCTCGCCCTCGGGCGCGTCCAGGTGGCTGAGCACCACGACGAACTCGTCGCCGCCGATGCGCGCCACCACGTCGTTGCCCCGGCGCTGCTCGTTCAGGCGCTGGGCCACGCCACGCAGCAGCGCGTCGCCCGCATCGTGGCCGTGCTCGTCGTTGATGGCCTTGAAGCCGTCCAGGTCGAGGTAGCAGACCGCCAGCGGCGACTGCTGGCGCTCGGCGTCGCGCAGCAGGAAGGCCAGGCGCTCCTGCAGCAGGTGGCGGTTGGGCAGGCCGGTGAGCGCGTCGTGCAGGGCCAGGTGGCGGGCCTGCTCCTCGCGCTCCTTCACGGCGGTGATGTCCACCATCATCCACAGCGTGTCGCCGCCGGGAAGGAAAGTGCCGCTGAGGTCGACCCACAGCCGCCGGCCGTCCTTGCGCATCATCTGGACCTGCGCCCGGAAGCGCCCCGAGGCTGGCATGCGCTGGTAGCCGCGCCCCGCGCGCTCGAAGGCCGCGTCGTCCGGGTAGAAGAGCCGCGCCGAATGGCCACGCAGCTCGTCGGAGGTGTAGCCGAACATCTCGGCAAGCGCCCGGTTGTGCCACACCTCGCAGCGGTCGCGCAGGCGCACCATGGGCACGAGGTCGTTGTCCAGCAGCGCGCCGCGCTCGCTGGCCAGCTGCGCCACCTGGTGGCGCGCCCGCACCTGGCGCGCCTGGGCGCCGTAGACCACCCAGGCGGCTGCCAGCACGAGGCCGCATTGCCCCAGCACCAGCGAGCCGAACACCCAGGCCTGGTGGCGCCAGGGCGCAAAGTACTCGTCGGTGGACAAGCCCGCCAGCATCAGCAGCGGGTAGCCCGGCACGGCCTCGTAGGCGGTCACGCGCTCGATGCCGTCCAGCGCGTTGCGCGCCACGATGCTGCCCCGCTCCGGGCGCGACGCCACCGCCGCCCGCAGCTCCGCCGAGGCCTGGGCGCTGCCGATGCCAGGCACCTCGCTGCCGTCGCCCGGTGCCAGGCGCGCGAGCAGCGTGAGGTTGCGCGAACGCAGCGCCGCCGCCCCTTCCAGGCCGAGGTCGGCATGGCGGAAGTCGGTCGCCAGCTGCTCCGCGGCCAGCAGGCCCAGGGTGGCGCCCGCGAAACGGCCATCGGCATCCCGCTGCGCGCGCGCCAGCCACAGCCCCCAGCCGTTGACGGTGGGCAGCCGGACGGGGTCGGAGACGACCAGGCGTGCCGGCGTGGCGCGAGCGGCGTCGAGGGCTTCGCGCGCCGAGGCCGGCAGGCTGGCGTCGGCGCTGCCGTCGAGCGCGCGGCCTTCAGCATCGACGAAAAGCAACTGGGTGAGGCCCGGCACGGCGGCCTGCTGCGCCTGGGCAATGGTGTCCATGGCCGCGCCGCGCGCCGGGGTGCTGGCCGGCAGCAACCGCTGCTGCAGGGCCGCTGCATGCAGTGCGTTGTCGGCGAGCTTGAGCCGCGCGGCCACGTTGACGGCCAGGGTCTGGGCCACGTTGGCGGCAGCCTGGCGGGCCTCGGCGGCCTGGGCCTGGTGGCTGTCCCACAAGGCGAGCGCGGTGCCGCCTCCCAGGAGCGCGAGCAGCAGGGCCACGCCCAGCGCAAGGTGCCGGCGAAAGCGCGTCAGGCTGGCGGTGACGTACTGCGAGTCGAGGGATTTCATGCGCAGAGCGCGGTCTCCTGGGCGACGGGCGCCGTCGAGCCAGTGTAGGCCGGGGCCGCGGCGCTCCCGCGCCGCCCCTCGGGCGCGTTCAGAGCTTGAGCAGCGCCTCGAGGTTCACGCGCAGCTTGAGCTCCGCGGGCGCCAGGCTCGCGGCGATGGCCTGCGCTGCCAGGCGCGTGTCGCGGGCGACGGGGTTGCTCAAGGGGCTGCCGCTCTTGCCCAGCAGCGCGGCGACCAGCGGCTCGTTGGCGCTGAAGCCGCGCTTGAAGACGATGCCGATCTCGCCATTGGCCAGGCGCACGATGCTGCCCGGCGGGTACAGCCCCACGACCTTGATCAGCGCGGCGCCGGCTTCGTCAGGCTGCTGGTGTTCGTCCAGGAAGACGGCGCGCGCGGCCTTGGCGCCGCTGAGCGCCGGCCGGCTGCGGCGCGGCGACAGGCGCGCGCCGAAGATGTCGATGCGCCGCAGCAGCCGCGCCAGCATCTCCCCGGCGCCACGGCCGGCCAGCGGCCCGGGGCCGGCCTCGTGGTGCAGGCGCACGGCGGTGAGCCAGGCCTGGTCCTGGATGCCGAGCGCCGCCAGCCGCGTCGCGGCGCGGTCGCCATGGGCCGACAGCGCCTGGCGTTGCCCGGGCGTGGCCGCGTCCACCTGGCTGGCCATGCGGTCGTGCGCGGCGCTGGCGCCGTAGTTCATGGTGAGCGCCGCGCCCTGCAGCGCCTCGCGCAGCGGGGCCGGCAGACGCAGCTGCTGCGCGACGAGGTCGGCCAGCAGCAGCGTCAGCATGGCGTGGCGGGCGCTGTAGTCGCCGAACTCCTGGCTGGTCTCGAAGATGTGCAGCAGCAGCGTCGGGTCCGGGTGGGCATGCAGCCGCTTGAGCGCGTTGTCGCGCAGCGCCGTGAGCCGGCTGATGAAGTCGGCCGGCTCGGCCTCGCGCAGCAGGGTGTGGGTGTGCAGCAGCAGGTCCGACCAGGCCTCCCGCGGGCCGAGCTCGACCTTGGCCGCCGCGGGCTGGTCCAGCCGGAAGCTGGAGTCGGCCTTGGCGATGTCGGCCAGGGGCACGCCCTGCATGACCAGGGTGTCGAGCCGGTGGGCGCGCGCCCGCTGGTACTCCATCGTGTCTTCGGTGTTCACCCAGGCACCGCCGTCGATGAGGCTGCGCACGAGCGGCGAGTCGCGCAGCGTCTGGCCGCGCGCGAACAGCAGGTTGCCGCTGGCGTCGAAGAGGTCGTAGGGCAGCGTCATGCCCAGCCGCAGCGTGCGGGCGGGGAGGGGGATGAGGTCAGAGGCCATGGATCAGGACATTGTTCGGCAGGAACGAGGCAGGCTTGAGCCCGCGCGAAGGCCGGCTGCGTAGAATTCCCGCCTTCATCCGAGGAGCGCTGCGAGGGTTTTCGGCCCCCAGGCTCGGATTGTTCCAACGGCGCTCATCGATCCCCCGCGCGAGACGCCATCGATGACCACCCTGCAGCCGCCCCCCCTCAAGCTCTCCGGCCTCGAACCCGTCGCCATCGACGCGGGCAGCCTTTTCGTCAACATCGGCGAACGCACCAATGTGACGGGCTCCAAGGCATTCGCCCGGATGATCCTGGCCGGCCAGTTCGAGGACGCCCTGGCCGTGGCCCGCCAGCAGGTGGAGAACGGCGCCCAGGTCATCGACATCAACATGGACGAGGCCATGCTGGACAGCCAGGCTGCCATGGTGCGCTTCCTGAACCTGATCGCCGGCGAGCCCGAGATCGCGCGCGTGCCGATCATGATCGACTCCTCCAAGTGGTCGGTCATCGAGGCGGGCCTGAAGTGCATCCAGGGCAAGGGCATCGTCAACTCCATCTCACTGAAAGAAGGCGAGGCCGAGTTCAAGCGCCAGGCGCGGCTCGTCAAGCGCTACGGCGCCGCCGCGGTCGTGATGGCCTTCGACGAGCAGGGCCAGGCCGACACCTTCCAGCGCAAGATCGAGATCTGCGAGCGCGCCTACCGCATGCTGGTGGACGAGGTGGACTTCCCCCCTGAGGACATCATCTTCGACCCCAACATCTTCGCGATCGCGACGGGCATCGAGGAGCACGACAACTACGCGGTGGACTTCATCGAGGCCACGCGCTGGATCAAGGCCCACCTGCCGGGCGCCAAGGTGTCGGGCGGCGTGTCCAACGTGAGCTTCAGCTTCCGCGGCAACGAGCCGGTGCGCGAGGCCATCCACACCGTGTTTCTCTACCACGCCATCCAGGCGGGCATGGACATGGGCATCGTCAACGCCGGCATGGTGGGCGTGTACGACGACCTCGACCCCGAACTGCGTGAACGCGTGGAAGACGTGGTGCTCAACCGCCGGCCCGACGCGGGCGAGCGCCTCATCGAGATCGCCGACCGCGCCAAGAGCGCCGGCAAGGACGACTCCGCACGCCTGGCCTGGCGCGCCGGCGACGTGAACGCGCGGCTGTCGCACGCGCTCGTGCACGGCATCACCGACTTCATCACCGAGGACACCGAGGAGGCCTGGCAAGCCATCCACGCCACGGGCGGGCGGCCGCTGCACGTCATCGAGGGGCCGCTGATGGCCGGCATGATCGTCGTGGGCGACCTCTTCGGCGCCGGCAAGATGTTCCTGCCCCAGGTGGTCAAGAGCGCCCGCGTGATGAAGCAGGCCGTGGCCCACCTGCTGCCCTACATCGAGGAAGAAAAGCGGCTGCTCATCGAAGGCGGTGGCGACGCGAAGCCCAAGGGCAAGATCGTCATCGCCACCGTCAAGGGCGACGTGCACGACATCGGCAAGAACATCGTCACCGTGGTCCTGCAGTGCAACAACTATGAGGTCGTCAACATGGGCGTCATGGTGCCGGCCCAGGACATCCTCAAGAAAGCCAAGGAAGAGGGCGCGGACATCATCGGCCTGTCGGGCCTGATCACGCCGAGCCTGGAGGAGATGCAGCACGTCGCCGCCGAGATGCAGCGCGACGAATACTTCGCCTCGCGTCAGATGCCGCTGCTGATCGGCGGCGCCACGACGAGCCGCGTGCACACGGCCGTCAAGATCTCTCCGCACTACGAGGGCCCCGTGGTGTACGTGCCCGACGCCTCTCGGGCGGTCGGCGTGTGCACCGAGCTGCTCAGCGACGACCGCGCCGCGGCCTACGTCGCCGAGCTCAAGGCCGACATTGAGAAGACGCGCGCCCTGCACGCCGGCAAGAAGCAGACGCCGCTGGTGACGCTGGCCCAGGCGCGGGCCAATGCCGCGCCGCTGGACCTGGCCCGCGTGCCGCCGGCCCCGAAGTTCACCGGCCGCCGTGTGCTGAAGAACCTCGACCTGGCGGAGCTGGCGAAGTACATCGACTGGGGCCCCTTCTTCCAGACCTGGGACCTCGCCGGCCCCTACCCGGCCATCCTCGACGACGAGATCGTCGGCACCGAGGCGCGCAAGCTGTTCGCCGACGCGCAGGCCATGCTGCGCAAGATCATCGACGGCCGCTGGCTGCAGGCGCATGCCGTCTTCGGCCTGTACCCGGCCGCGCGCGCGGGCGACGACGACATCGCCATCCACAGCGAGCCGCCGATGGTGTGGCACGGCCTGCGCATGCAGACCGAGCGCCCGGTGGTGGACGGTGTGAAGCGCCCCAACCGCTGCCTGTCGGACTTTGTCGCCGCGCAGGGCGACCACATCGGCCTGTTCGCCGTGACCGCGGGCCTGGGCGTGGACAAGAAGGAAGCCGAGTTCCTGGCCACCCACGACGACTACGCCGCCATCATGCTCAAGGCCCTGGCCGACCGCCTGGCCGAAGCCGCTGCGGAGTGGCTGCACGAGCGCGTGCGCCGGGAGTTCTGGGGTTATGCGGCTGGCGAGGCGCTGAGCAACGAGGACCTGATTGCCGAGAAGTACACCGGCATCCGCCCCGCACCCGGCTACCCGGCCTGCCCGGACCACCTCGCCAAGCGCGACCTCTTCCAGGTGCTGTCACCCGACGAGATCGGCATGGGTCTCACCGAGAGCATGGCCATGACGCCGGCGGCGAGCGTGAGCGGCTTCTACCTGGCCCACCCGGACGCGGCCTACTTCAACGTCGGCCGCATCGGCGACGACCAGCTCGCCGACTGGGCCGCGCGCTGCGGCCTGACTGAAGCCGATGCCCGGCGAGCGCTGGCTCCGCTGCTGGGCTGAAGCATCCGCTTACAAGGGTTTCGAGGCACTGCGGCGGCCTCCTACACGGGGGCGGCCACGGCGCAGGCAAGCTCAGGGTCATCTCAAACAAGACCAAAAGGTTGCCCATGTCCAGCACCGTTCCTGCCAAGTCCGTCCAGATTGTTGCCGGCGTCGCCGTCGTGATGGCGCTGCTGGGGGGCGCCTACGCCGTGGGCCGCTCGCAGGGCGTCACGGGCCCGGAGGCCGCGCCGGTTCAGGCGCAGGTCGAGGCCCCCGTGCAGCCGCCGGCGCGCACCGAACCTGCGCCGCAGCGCCTGGCCAGTGCGCAGCCGGTGCGCGAGGCCCAGCGCCCGGCGCCGGCGGCTGCGGCCGAGCGTGACACGCAGCCCGCGCTGTGCAGCAGCTGCGCCCGCGTGACCGACGTGCACACCGAAACCCGCCGCGGCCAGGCCAGTGGCGTGGGCGCCGTGGGCGGTGCCGTGGTGGGCGGCCTGTTGGGCAACATGGTCGGCGGCGGCACGGGGCGCAAGCTCGCGACCGTCGGTGGCGCCGTGGCTGGCGGCTATGCCGGCAACGAGATCGAGAAGAACCAGAAGACGCACACCGTGTGGATCATCCAGATGCGCGAGGCCGATGGCCGCCTGCGCCGCTTCGAGCGCAGCGCCGACCCGGGCCTGCGCGTGGGTGACGAGGTGCGCCTGACCGAAGGCGGCTTCACCCGCCTGTGATGCCGGCGCTGCCGGGCCTCAGACCGTGATCGGCAGCCGCCGGTCCAGGCCGGCGAGGTCCTGGCAGAAGAAGCTGTCCTTCAGGTACTGGGGCTCGTAGCTGCGCACGTCGTAGTGCACCCAGGTGGGCGCGATGTCCGCCGGCTCCAGTGACTTGCGGTTGGCTCCCAGCCAGCCGATCTGCGCGTTGGACTTCTCCACCAGCAGGCCCCGGACCTCATTGCAGCGGTCCATGTCCTCCCGCTTGCCCATGCCTGGCGCCAGCACGATGTCGATGTCCACGGCCTTGCCGTGGTGATTGGTCGTCGTGCGCTGGTGGATCTGGTTGTCCACGCTGCAGCGGTAGCCCGACGAGAAGACGAAGCGCAGGTCGGCCCGGTAGGCGAACAGTGCGCGTGCGGCCCACAGGATCATGCGGTGGATGCCCGGGTACTCGTAGCGGTGGTTCTGCTCCGTCTTCACGCCCCCGAAGTACAGCCCCTTGAACTTGCCCTGCCCGAAGCCGCTGCAGGTACCGCAGCGGCAGCGCAGCGTGTCGAAGTCGATGGGAAACCGCCTGGCCAGGTCGTCGATGGCCTGGAAGGTCGCGCGGTCGACGATGCCCGTGGGGGCGGGCAGGCGCATGCAGTCGCGCTGGAAGGCCTTGACCTGCAGCTCGGTGCCCGGGCCGAAGTCGCCGTCGGGCAGCGTGCCCCGAAAGCCGGCCAACCTCAGCTGCAGCTCGACGACATCGTCGCCCTGGGTGTCGCGCCGCAGGATGCGTTCGCCGTAGGCCATGGGTGCCTCCTTTCAATGGGGCTTCAGCGGCCGAGCAGTGCGTCGATCTCGGCCTGGTTCAGGGCGCCGGTGCCGCTGCCCGGTTGGCGCTGGTCTTGCCATGCCTGGATGCGCAAGCGGGTCTTGCCGTCGAACCATCCGCTGCAGTCGCCCTCGGCGATCAGCAGCGCGCGCTGGACGGCGCGCACCTGCGCTTCGGTGAGTGCCCGCTCGGCGTCGGTCGTGGCGTCGTGCATGGCCGTGCCAACGGGTCCCAAGGGCGCTGCGGGCGCGGCGCCGGCGGCGGCCACGGGTGGTGCAGGCGTCGCGGGTGCTGCGGAGCTGGCCTGGGGCTTGTCGCCGGAAGCGCGCAACCGGACGAGGCGGCTCAGGGCGTCGAACCAGAAAGGCGCGCCCAGCGTGCAGGCGAGGCCGACGATGAGCCAGCCCAGCAGGCTCACGAGCCGGTTGCCCCACCAGCACAGGTGCGCCGGGGCGAAGCCGGCCGGACAGCCGTGAAAGTACTGCGGTTGCGCCGACTCGGACCAGCCGATGGGCAGCCCCAGCCGCTGCAGCTCTTCCAGCGCCTCGGCACGCTGGCGCACCGCGCACAGCGACGCGTCTTCTGCGGCCCTACAAGGCTTGCCCTCGGGCGCCGACGCCGCAGCGCCGGGCCCGGCCGCCGGAGCCTGCGATGCCGGGGCCGGCGGCCGGGGCACGAGGGTATCGACCAGCTGGTCCTGCGCCAGCCTCACGGCCGCTGGCAGGCGTTCCCGCGGCAGGTCGTCCAGCAGCAGACGCGCGCTCGGCTGCAGGTCGCTCCACTGCGCGGGTGGCAGTTGGGCCAGCGACTTCTTGAAGTTCAGCACCCGCTCCAGCGTGGCCACCAGGCGCTTGTGCGTCAGCGCGTTGTCGCCCGCCGGGGCCTGGGCGATGGCGTCCTGCAAGGCGGTGCTGAGCGCGCCCAGGCGCGCCGCCGGGTCACCGGCAGGCACGGGCGACGGGGCGATGGCGGGCGCGGGAGCCCGCGCCGCCAGTTGGGCGACTTGTTCGCCGCTGGCGTAGCTGACGATGGCCGCGCGCAGGCCTTCGTCGTTCCACAGCCGTGTGGCCACCGTGATGGGGTTGATGTTCATCGCCGCAGCCGTCAGCACGCCGATCACGAACACGGTGAGCTGGACGTCGCGCTTGAACCAGCCGCTCGCGCGTTCGTTCACGGCGTCCCACCAGCCGCCCAGGCGCGCTTCGAAGGCGGGCCAGTCGTTCTCGACACCGTGGCTGAGCGCGACCAGCCCGTCCAGGAACTCCTGCGGCACGGCCTTGCCCTGCAGCAGTTCGATCAGCCCCTGCGGGCTGGCGGGGCGGACCTTCGTCGCCGTCAGCCCGATGAGATGCCCCAGCAGCGCAGGTACCAGGCTGCTCGCCTCGATGTAGGACGGCTTGCCCGGGTTGGCTTTGGTCTGGGGCGCCAGGGACACGAGCAGCGGGTGCTGCATGACCTTCAACGCGAAGGCGTTGTCGTCCCCGAGGAACGACACCAGGGCCTTTTGCAGGAAGAGTCCGCGCTTGCCCTTCATCTGTGACCAGGCCTCCTGCACGGCCGTCGTGAGCAGGCTCGTCAGGGCGAACACCAGGGCCAGGCCGATGGCGACGTCGATCAAACGGTTGTCCATGGAGCTTCCTTCAGGCAACGCCCTTGAAGAACAGATGCCGGCCGATGCGGGCACAAGGCACCAGCCCGCGCGCCCAGCGCGGTGTGGCGACGGCGGCGGGCGCGTAGTAGTGGGTCGCCCCTTGCGTGGGGTCGCCATCGGGCAGCCGGCGCAGGCCATTGGCTTCGGCCGTGGCGACGCGGCGCGCGGCGTTGACGGCCAGCCGGAAGTCGCCGTCGGCCAGCGTGAGGGCCAGCAGCCGCCGTGCATTCGGGTCGTTGCTGTTCCAGCAGCTGAACTGCCACGGCTTGCGGCAGACCGACACGACGTCGCGCCCCCACCAGCTGCGCGCGGCAATGCGATTGAACACGACGTGGGCGACCGCCTCCATGCCCTGCGGGCCTTCGCCGCGCGCCTCGCCCCAGAGGGTGCGCGCCAGCGTGGAGATGTCGTCGCCGAGGCTGGCTGCGTCGGCCGGGCTCGGGGGCTGCGCCGCGCGGACATCGGCGTCAGCCGTCGTGGTGCGCCGAGGCGGTGCGGCCAGGGCATCGCCGCGCTGCAGCGGGGACGCGCCAGCCCAGGCCAGGACGGGATGGATGGCGACGGCATAGGCCTCGCGGCCGTCCTTGGAGCCGCCTGCGTGCATGCCGACCCACTGGTCCTGCGCGTTCCAGATGGCGCCACCGCTCTGGCCGCCCGCGGTGGGCTGCGCGGGCCGCCAGCACAGGGCTTCGGTGAGCAGGTAGGGCGCCATCCCTGACCCCGCCAGCGACAGGCGCGCCGTGACGAGCTCCTGGAACACGCCCGGCACGATGCCGTCCGGGTCCATCAGGCGCAGCGGCTGCTGGGCCGAGCAGATGGCGGTGCCCGTGGGCAGGGCCTGCGGCGGCAGGGGCGCTGCCGCGAGGATGTCTGCCGGGACCTGCGCGACGGCGGCATCCAGCGCGGTGCTGATGCCCCCGAGCGTGAACTCCGGTGTCCAGTCCCGCAGGCGAGCGCGCAGCCCGGCACCCATCTCGACCTCGTCGCCGGGGGCTGCGCCGGCTTCCGCGCCCCAGACGTGGCCGGCGCTCAGGGCGTAGAAGCGGGCCGGGTCGGCGTGGGCCCGCAGCAGCCCGCTGACCAGGCCCTGCCGGCCGTTGCGGCTGGCATTGCGCGTGGTGGCCCACGACTGCGCCTGGGCGGGCCCGTCGTCGATGCGGCATTGCACCGGGATAGGTTCATGCGCATCCCACGCCGAGCGCAGCGTGCGAGGCCGCTCGCTGAAGGGCAACGCGGCATCGATCACCAGGGTCAGGCGCGCGTGGGTGCCCAGCGTCTGGCGCCAGCCGCGCAAGGCCCAGGCCGCTTCACCCAGGCCCAGCAGCGGCGCCAGCCGGGCGGCGCAGCCTGGCTGGGCGAGCAACGCGTCCAGCGCGCGCCGGGTGGCTTGGAGGTGGGGCCGCTTCATGACGCCGTGGCTGCCGGCTAGCGCGTCTTGCAGGCGTTGGGGTTCGCACCCAGCGCGGTGATGACCTTGGCGACGTCGGTCTCCGTTTTCAGCGTGGCATCGGTGGCGCTGGCGTTGCAGGCCTTGATGGCAGCGTCGACAGCCGCATCGTCCACGCAGCCGTCCAGCTTCAAAGCCTTGGTGTCGGCCGACGTGAGCCCGGCAAACCGGCTCCTGGCGGCACAGGCGCCAGGGGCGGGTGCTGGCGCTGCTGCGGGCGCCGCCGCGGGTGCGGGTGCCGGTGCCGGTGCCGGTGCCGGTGCCGGTGCCGGTGCCGGTGCGGCGGCCGTGCCCACCTGGACCTCGATCTGGCGCTCGGCCTGGCCCGCGCCATCGGCAAAGCGCAGGTGGATGAGCGTGCCGACCGCACTGCCCGCCGGCACGGGCAGGTCGAAGCGGAACTGCCCGCCTTCGATCTTCAAAGGCAAAGGCCCGGGTGCCGGCCCGTCGATGACCGTTGCGGACGGCACGCCCGTGCCCCCCGCGACGAAGAAGGCTTGCGAGCCCCCTGCCGCCACCGCGACCGTCGGCCCCGGCGGCGTCACCGCCAGTGCCACGCCGCCCGTGGCTTGCAGCCGGCAATCCGCCAGCGCCGCACGCAGCTGGGCCGAGTTGGAGGCCGTCAGGCTGACGGACAGCGCATCGAGCCCTTCCTGCGCCAGCTCGACCGCCTGCGTCGCCTGACGAAGTTGCCGGATGGCCACCGTGTCATCGTTCTCGGCCGCACGCACGCGCACGCCGGCCCGCTCGCCGCCTTGTGCGGCGCCGTCATGCACGGCCGGCGCCAGGGCGGTCGCACCCGTGAGCGTGAATCCCACCTCGCGCATGCCCTTGATGGCGGCGAACACGGAGGCGGTGTTGGGCACGGTCTTCTCCACTTCCTGGCTGACCGCGAGCTGGATCTGCAGCGACTGGTGCCACAGCGCTTGAGCGGCGCCCGAGGCGCCCTCGATGGTGCGCAGCGCCTGCTGCTGCTGGGCTACGCTGGCTGCCGAACGCTGCCGCGCTTCGTCGTAGACCTTCCTCAGCTCGGCAGGGGCCTCCTCCCAGGCGAACTTCGCCGGCTCCGCGGCGTGGGAGATCGTCCGGGTCGTGGGCGGCGCCTGCTGGCAGACCTTGAACGCCAGCTTGTCCTCCGGGCTGGCGTCTGCGGCCGGTGCCTTGCACTTGGGGGGCTCCTTCACACGCTCGACCCAGGCCGCCTTGGGCGGCTCGGTCTGGATCCGGCGCGGCTCCGTCAGCGCGGCGTGCTGGATCAGCTGGCGGCGCAGGGCCGACTGCGCCAGCAGCAAGGCCTTGTAGCGCCCGTGCAGCGTGTCTTTCTCTGCGGTGTCGTCGGCGCTGCCCAGGCGTTTCTCGACGACACGCATCGGTTCGGCGGCCGTCAGCGCGCAGCCCAGCGCCTGGGCGCCAGCGCGGTAGACATCCCGCCGCGGCGCGGACACGAGGGTGGAGTTGAGCGCCCAGGCGGTCGAGCCCGCGATGCCGGCGCCCGCCATGTCGCGCGTGTTCGCGCCGGTGATGCCCTTGAACAGCGCCACGGCAGACAGCCCGATCAAGCCGGCACTCAGCACCGGGCCGCTGTTGCCTTGCGACTCGACGGCGGCGAGGTAGCGGCCCTGCACCTGGCTCACGTCCGTGATGGTGGCCTCGAGCGAGGCCGGCGCACCCTTGTTGGTGGTGACCCACTGGCCGTTGGCATCCTTGGCAGCGACGAGACGGTCCGAGAAGATCTGTGGCGTCAGCGAGGAGCAGCCCGCGGCCGCCAGTGCTGAGGCGAGCAGGCACAGTCGCCCTGTACGGATGTTGATGCGTTCCATGTTGCCTCCCTGATTGCGGCACTCAAGGCTAGGCGTGGGATGGGCGGGGGGCCATAGGGGATCGGCGGATGGCTCAACAGTTTTAAGGAGCGAGGGCGCCGCGGCTCAGGCGCTCGACCCCAACCCCCGCCGCAGCTGGATGGCCTCCGCCACGTGCGCCGCGCCCAGGTGCTCGGCACCGGCCAGGTCCGCCACGGTGCGCGCCACGCGCAGCACGCGGTGAAAGCTGCGCGCCGACCAGCCAAGCCGCTCGGCCGAGCGGTCCAGCAGCGCGCGGGCAGGGGCTTCAAGCACGGCGTGGTCGGCGAGTGCCTGGGGCGGCAGCAGGGCATTGGCGCAGCCCTGGCGCGCCAGGGCGCGCGACCGCGCTGCCGCCACGCGCGCGGCCACCGTGGCGCTGGCTTCACCCGGCGCGAGGTCCTGCAGGTCGCGCGGCGGGATGGCGGGCACCTCGATGAGGAGGTCGAGCCGGTCGAGGAAGGGGCCGCTCAGCCGCCCCTGGTAGCGGGCGACCTGGTCGGGCGTGCAGCGACAGGCCCGCAAGGGGTTGCCCAGGTGGCCGCAAGGGCAGGGGTTCATGGCCGCCACCAGCTGGAAGCGCGCCGGGAACTCGGCCTGGCGCGCCGCGCGCGAGATGAGGATGCGGCCCGTCTCCATCGGCTCGCGCAAGGCCTCCAGCGCGGTGCGCTGGAACTCCGGGAGTTCGTCGAGGAACAAGACGCCGTGCAGCGCCAGCGAGATCTCGCCCGGCCGCGGCGGCGAGCCGCCCCCCACCAGCGCCACGCTGGACGCCGAGTGGTGCGGTGCCCGAAACGGCCGCTGCCCCCAGCGCGCGATGTCGAACTGCCCCGCCAGGCTCAGCACGGCGGCCGAGGCCAGTGCGTCGTCGTCCTCCAGGGCCGGCAGCAGCCCGGGCAGGCGCTGCGCGAGCATGGACTTGCCGGTGCCGGGCGGGCCCGTCATCAAGAGGGAATGACCGCCGGCCGCGGCGACCTCCAGCGCCCGCTTGGGGCCGGCCTGGCCACGGATGTCGGCGAGGTCCGGTCCCGCCAGCGGCGCCAGCCGGGGCAGTGCCGCGGCGCGGGGCAGGGCCTCGCCCTCGGGCTGCAGCGCCGCCACCACGTCCAGCAGGTGCCCGGCTTCCCGCACGACGAGGCCCTCGACGAGGGCCGCTTCGGCCGCGCTGGCGGCGGGCAGGAGCAGCTCCCGCGCGCCACCCGCCTGGCGCAGGGCCAGCGCCATGGCCAGCGCGCCGCGCACCGGGCGCAGTTCGCCGGCCAGGGACAGCTCGCCCGCGCACTCGAGCTGCGCCAGCCGCCCCGGCTCGATCTGGCCGTTGGCCGCCAGCAGGCCCAGCGCCATGGGGAGGTCGAAGCGGCCCCCCTCCTTGGGCAGGTCGGCGGGGGCGAGGTTCACCGTGATGCGCTTGTTGGCCGGGAAGGACAGCCCGCTGTTGTGCAGGGCGGCCCGCACGCGCTCGCGGGCTTCCTTGACCTCGGTGTCCGCCAGGCCCACGACGGTGAACGACGGCAGGCCATTGGCGAGGTGGACTTCCACGGTGACGGGGGCGGCGGCGAGCCCGTCGAGGGCGCGGGAGTGGACGGTGGCAAGGCTCATCGGGCCACGGTAGGGGCGCCGGGGCGGCCCGGTCCAGCCCTCACCAGCGCGCCACCCCGTGATGAATTCCCGGCGCTGCACCGAGTGGGTGCGTGCGCGCCGGGTTGCGTGGGCCAATCTGGTGCATCCGCCTGCGCTGCGGGTGCGGTGGACCCAGTTTCGTGCGGCGGCGAAGGCCAGGTGCTTGGCACGGAAGCTGCAAATACCTGCCCGACTGCCCTTTCCAACACCTGAATTAGGAGATCCGCCATGAAGTTGTCCCCTTCGCTGCTCGTCCTGGCCATGTCCGCGGTCGTGTTGCCCGCGTTCGCCGATGAGCCGGCGCCGGACCCGCTGTCGTTCAACGTCGGTGCCGTCACCGAGTACCGTTACCGCGGCATCTCCCAGTCCCGCCTGAAGCCGGCCCTGCAGGGCGGCATCGACTACGCCGACCCGAGCGGCTTCTACGTCGGCACCTGGGCGTCGACGATCAAGTGGATCAAGGACATTCCCGGCGGCGACGGCCAGGTCGAGATCGACCTGTACGGCGGCTACAAGACGGAAGTCGCCAAGGGCCTGACGCTGGACGTCGGCGGCCTGTACTACCTCTACCCCAGCAACAACCTCAAGAACGTCTCGGGCTTTGCCAACGCCAACACCTTCGAGGTCTACGGCGCGCTGACCTTCGGCCCCGTGACGGCCAAGTATTCGCACAGCACGACCAACCTCTTCGGCAACGTCAACAGCAAGAACTCGAGTTACTTCGACGTCACCGCCAACTTCGACCTCGGTGACGGCATGACGCTGTCGCCCCACGTCGGCCACCAGACCGTCAAGCACCTGGCCGTTGCCTCGTACACCGACTACTCGCTGACGCTGGCCAAGGACTTCTCCGGCCTGGTGCTCAGCGGCGCCATCATCGGCACGGATGCGGACAAGACGTTCTACGCCAGCCCGGCCAACGGCAAGTTCCTGGGCAAGACCACGCTGGTCGTCGGCCTGAAGAAGACCTTCTAAAGCGCACTGGAGTTCGACATGAAATTGATCACTGCCGTCATCAAGCCGTTCAAGCTCGACGAGGTGCGTGAGGCCCTGAGCGCCATTGGCGTGCAAGGGCTGACGGTCACCGAGGTGAAGGGCTTCGGCCGCCAGAAGGGGCACACCGAGCTGTACCGCGGTGCCGAGTACGTCGTGGACTTCCTGCCCAAGGTCAAGATCGAGGCGGCCGTGAACGACGACGTCGTCGAACGCGTCATCGAGGCCATCGAGTCCTCGGCCCGCACCGGCAAGATCGGCGACGGCAAGATCTTCGTGTCGCCGCTGGACCAGGTCGTTCGCATCCGCACCGGCGAAACCGGCAACGACGCGCTCTGACGCGTCCATAACAAACCGTTTGGAGAAACCTCAAATGAAGAAACTCCTCGCCGGCCTTGCGCTTGCCGCCGGCCTGCTCGCGCCAGCCGCCTGGGCCCAGGACCCGGCCTCGGCGCCGGCCTCCGCCGCTGTCACGGCCACCGCTGATGCTCCGGCCTCGGCACCCGCTGCCGCTGCCGACGCCGCCTCCGCGCCGGCAGAAGCGGCCTCCGCCGCCGCGCCCGCTCCCGCGCCCAACAAGGGCGACACCTCGTGGATGATGCTGTCCACCCTGCTCGTCATCCTGATGACGGTGCCGGGCCTGGCGCTGTTCTACGGCGGCCTCGTGCGCAGCAAGAACATGCTGTCGGTGCTGATGCAGGTGATGGTCGGCTTCTCGCTGATCGTCGTGCTGTGGTTCCTGTATGGCTACAGCTTCGCGTTCACCGAGGGCAACAAGTTCATCGGGGGCACGGACCGGCTCTTCATGAAGGGCGTCTGGGACAACGTCGCCGGTACCTTCGCCAACGGCGCCACCTTCAGCAAGGGTGTGCCGATGTACGAGATCGTGTTCGCGGCCTTCCAGGCGACCTTCGCCGGCATCACCGCCTGCCTGATCATTGGCGCCTTCGCCGAGCGCATCAAGTTCTCGGCCGTGCTCGCCTTCCTGGTGCTGTGGTTCACGTTCAGCTACCTGCCCATCGCCCACATGGTGTGGTTCTGGGCCGGCCCGGACGCCTACACGGCCGCTGCCGTGGTGGATGAGACCAACGCCAAGGCCGGCATGATCTGGCAGTGGGGCGCGCTGGACTTCGCGGGCGGTACCGTCGTGCACATCAACGCGGCCGTCGCCGGCCTGGTGGGTGCCTTCATGGTCGGCAAGCGCGTGGGCTACGGCAAGGAAGCCTTCACGCCGCACAGCCTGACGCTGACCATGGTCGGTGCCTCGCTGCTGTGGGTGGGCTGGTTCGGCTTCAACGCCGGCTCCGCCCTGGAAGCCAACGGTTTCGCGGCCCTGGCCTTCATCAACACCTTCGCTGCCACGGCTGCCGCCGTGCTGGCCTGGTGCATCGGTGAAGCGCTGCTCAAGGGCAAGGCCTCCATGCTGGGTGCTGCCTCGGGTGCCGTCGCCGGCCTCGTGGCGATCACGCCGGCTGCCGGCAACGTCGGCATCGGTGGTGGCCTGGTGATCGGCTTCATCGCCGGCTTCGCCTGCCTGTGGGGTGTGTCCGGCCTGAAGAAGCTGCTGGGTGCTGACGACTCGCTGGACGTCTTCGGCGTCCACGGCGTGGGCGGCATCGTCGGCGCGCTGCTGACGGGTGTGTTCAACAGCCCGAACCTGGGCGGCCCGAGCGCCGTCGGTGACTGGGTCACGGTCGCCATGGTCGCGCCGGACGCCTACTCCATCGCTGGCCAGGTCTGGATCCAGACCAAGGCCGTGCTGGTGACTGTCGTCTGGTCGGGCGTGGTCTCCCTCGTGGCCTACAAGCTGGTGGACCTGACCATCGGCCTGCGCGTCACCGAAGAGGAAGAGCGCGAAGGCCTGGACATCTCGTCGCACGGCGAGACGGCCTATCACAAGTGATCTGAGCTGACGGACTGGCGCGAAGCCGGTCCTCCTTCACGCCAAGCCGCCCCGGGCCACCCGCCCGCGGCGGCTTTTTCTCTTGGCGCCTCACCTGCCCGTTATGCTGGCCCGCCATGGATGTGATCACGCTCCTGGCGGCGGTGCTGGTCAATGCACTGCTGATGTTGCTGGCGCTCGCCGTCAGCGTCGGCGTGCGCGCCCGCGGCGGCCTGCAGGCCTGGCAGATGATGCTGCTCGGGCAGGCGCTGGGCTTCGGCTTTCTGATCGCGGCGACCCAGGTCGTGCCGCTGGTGATGGCCACGCTGGGCGTCATGGCGCTCAGTGGCTCGGCCTCGGCCATGGTGCTCACGTCGGCGCGCTTCCTGAGCCTGCCGGTGTCGCCCCGGGGCCTGTGGCTGCCGCCGCTGTTGCTGGGCGTCGTGCACGTGTTCCTGTTCCCGGACCTCAAGCAGACGACCGGCGTCACCAACCTCACCATCGGCCTGCAGATCGGCTGGGCCAGCTGGCTGCTGTTGTCCGGGGCCGGGCGGGTGCGCTGGCGCTGGCTGTGCGGCTGTGCCGCGCTCTTCAATGCCGTGCTCACCTTCGCACGCGGCGTGCTCGTGCTGGGCTGGCCCGAGATCTACCCGCGCTTCCTGGTGCCGCATCCGCTGAACATCTCGCACCTGATGCTGCTCAACGCCAGCCTCGTGCTCGGCACCATGGGCTTCCTGCTGGCGCACCGCGACGCGGCTGAACAGGCCCTCGTGCGGCTGGCCTCGCTGGACAACCTCACCGGCCTGCTCAACCGCCGCGAGTGGATGCAGCGCGCGGGCAGGGCGCTGGGCACGGCCGACGACAGCGCGGTGTTGCTGATGCTGGACCTGGACCACTTCAAGCGCATCAATGACGAGCGCGGCCACCCGGCGGGCGACGAGGTGCTCAAGCTCACGGGCGAGGTGCTGCGCGGCGAGCTGCGCGCGAGTGACCTCGTGGGGCGCTACGGCGGCGAAGAGTTCTGCCTGCTGCTGCGCCAGTGCGACCCCGAGGCCTTCGGCCGGCTGGACGCCCGGCTGCACCAGGCGCTGCGCCGGCGCTGTGAGGCGAGCCTGGGCTTCCCGGCCGATTTCAGCGCAGGCGCGGTGCGCGTCACGCCGGGCGAAGCCCTGGCCGCGGCCATCCAGCGCGCCGACGACCAGCTCTACCGCGCCAAGCACGCCGGCCGCGGGCGTACCTGCTGCGCGGACGGCGTCTTGTGATCCGGGTCGCCGCCCCCAAGTGGGCCGACCACCGCGCCCCTGCTTACAAGTTTGAGATCATTCGGCCATGGTTCCCCATCTGATCACCGCATTGAACGGCCCCATCAACGAGCTGGAGGCCCGCATCCTGGAATCCATGCCCGCCACCGAACGCTGGTTCCGCCTGGAGTGGATGGAGCACACGCCCACCTTCTACGCCTCGGTGGACCTGCGCAATGCCGGCTTCAAGCTCGCACCGGTGGACACCAACCTCTTCCCCGGCGGCTTCAACCACCTCACCGCGCAGATGCTGCCCCAGGCCGTGCAGGCGGCGATGGCCGCCATCGAGAAGATCTGCCCCGAGGCGCGCAACCTGCTCGTCATCCCCGAGACCGGCGCGCGCTGCAGCTTCTACCTGGACAACCTGGCCACGCTGGCGCGCGTGTTCACGCAGGCCGGGCTGAACGTGCGCTTCGGCACCCTGGACACCGCCATCACCGAGCCGACCGAGCTGCCCCTGGCCAACGGCGAGCGCATCACGCTCGAGCCCCTGGTGCGCAAGCGCGGCCGCCTGATGCTCAAGGGGTTCGACCCCTGCACCATCCTCCTCAACAACGACCTGGCCGCCGGCACACCGCCGCAGCTCATGGGCCTGCACGAGCAGTACCTGCTGCCGCCGCTGCACGCCGGCTGGACGGTGCGGCGCAAGAGCCAGCACTTCCGCGCCTATGAGGAAGTCGCCAAGCGCTTCGGCAAGCTGCTGGGCATGGACCCCTGGCTCATCACGCCGATGTTCCAAAGCGTGGACCTGCAGGGCAAGAAGGGGCTGGAGGCGCTGCAGACCGCGGCCGACGCCCAGCTCACCAAGGTGCGCCGCAAGTACAAGGAATACGGCATCAACGAGAAGCCCTTCGTCGTCATCAAGAGCGACGTGGGCAGCTACGGGCGCGGCGTGTTGACGGTGCGCGATGCCAAGGACATCGAGGGCCTGGCCACGGCGCTGCCCGAGACCATCGGCCAGGAAATCATCGTGCAGGAGGGCGTGCCCACGCACGAGCGCGTGCACGAGGCCGTGGCCGAGCCGGTCGTCTACACGATGGACCGCTATGTCGTGGGCGGCTACTACCGCGTGCACGCCAACCGCGGCATCGACGAGAACCTCAACGCGCCGGGGGCCAGCTACGTGCCGCTCGCGTTTGCCGAGTCGCCGCACCTGCCGCGGCCTGGCGAAAAGCCCGGCGTGAGCGCGCCCAACCGCTTCTACATGTACGGCGTCATCGGCCGGCTGGCCATGCTGGCGGCCAGCTACGAACTCGAGGCGACCGACCCGCAGGCCGAGGCCGAGGCCGCTTGATCGCCCACCCCCTACCGGCTGGCGCCGGCCCCCTCAAGGGGGCGCTCCCGACAGCCCGGCAGAGCCGGATCAGCGGGAGCTGCTGGATGGGCCGTCGGCTTCGCGGCGTCCGGAAGATGCCGGTCGGCTGACCACGGCGGGTGGTGGTACGTGCGGTACGCGCGTCAACTGCCGGCGTCAAGCCTCGCTTACGTGGTTTTGCTGCGGTGCACAAAACACCAGAACTGGGCGCAAAATGCCCACTTTCGATAAACGCCACCCCAAGCCGGTGGCCTTCGTGAAGTGAGTTCTTCGCATGCGGCCCGCAGCCCTTCGGCGCTCGCGGGTCTGACCCTCGGGGCCCTCGGGGTCGTCTACGGCGACATCGGCACCAGCCCGCTGTACGCCCTCAAAGAAGTCTTCCATGGCGGCCACGTCGCCACCACGCCGGACAACATCCTCGGCGTGCTCTCCCTGTTGTTCTGGACGCTGACCGTCGTCGTCTCGATCAAGTACGTGCTCTTGATCCTGCGCGCCGACAACAACGGCGAGGGCGGGCTCATCGCCATGCTCGCGCTGGCGACCAACGCCGTGAACGACAAGCCGCCGCTGCGCCGCTCGCTGATGCTCGTGGGGTTGTTCGGCACGGCCATCTTCTTCGGCGACGCCGTCATCACGCCGGCCATGACCGTGCTCGGCGCGGTCGAGGGCATCGACGTCTACGAGCCGCAGTTGCACGACGCCATCCTGCCCCTGACCCTCATCGTCATGACGGGGCTGTTTGCCGTGCAGCGTTTCGGCACGGGCGGCATCGGCAAGGCCTTCGGCCCCGTCATGCTGACCTGGTTCATCGTGCTGGCGGCTCTCGGCCTGCCGCACATCATCGACAACCCCCACGTGCTCACGGCCGTCAACCCGCTGTACGCGCTGCACTTCTGCCTGGAGTACCGCTGGGTGGCCTTCGTGGCGCTGGGCGCCGTGGTGCTGGTGGTGACGGGTGGCGAGGCGCTCTATGCCGACCTCGGCCACTTCGGCAAGAAGCCCATCCGCATCGCCTGGTACGGCGTCGTCATGCCGGCCCTGGTCATCAACTACTTCGGCCAGGGCGCCATGCTGCTGGACAACCCCGAGGGCGTGAAGAACCCGTTCTTCCTGCTGGCGCCGGCTTGGGCGGAGATCCCGCTCTTCCTGCTCGCCACCGCCGCGGCCATCGTCGCGTCACAGGCCCTCATCACGGCCGCGTTCTCGGTCACCAAGCAGGCCATCCAGCTCGGCATCCTGCCGCGCCTGCGCATCCTGCACACCAGCGTGCGCGACATCGGCCAGATCTACGTGCCCTTCGTGAACTGGGGCCTGTACGTGCTCGTGCTCGTGGCCGTGGTGTTCTTCGGCTCGTCCAGCAAGCTCGCCGGTGCCTACGGCGTGGCCGTCACCATCGACATGACCATCACCACGGTCATGACCTTCTTCGTCATCCGCTACGGCTGGAAGTACCCGCTGGCCCTGTGCGTGGCCGCCACGGGCATCTTCTTCCTGATCGACGTGACCTTCCTGGCCTCCAACCTGCTGAAGATCGCCGCGGGCGGCTGGTTCCCGCTGCTCATCGGTGTCGGCATGTTCACGTTGATGCTGACCTGGAAGCAGGGCCGTCGCCAGCTCTCCGAGAAGCTGCGCGAAGACGCCATCGAGCTGACAACCTTCCTCGAGGCTGTCTTCATCAACCCGCCCACGCGCGTGGCCGGCACGGCGGTCTTCCTGTCGGCCGAGAAGGGCTCCACGCCCAACGCGCTGCTTCACAACCTCAAGCACAACAAGGTGCTGCACGAGCAGAACATCTTCGTGACCGTCAAGCACCATGAGGTGCCCTGGATCGGCTTCGAGAAGCGCTGCGAGGTCGAGGCCCTGGGCAACAGCTGCTGGCAGGTGGCGCTGCACTTCGGCTTCAAGAACGAACCCGACGTGCCCGAGGCGCTGGAGCTGCTCAAGAAGCAGGGCGTGCAGCTCGACGACATGGAGACGAGCTACTTCCTGAGCCGCGACATCGTCATCCCGACCATCGGCTCGGGCATGGCCCTGTGGCGCGAGAAGCTCTTCGCCAGCATGCACCGCAACGCCGCCGCCGCGGCCGATTTCCTGCACCTGCCAACCAACCGCATCGTGGAGCTGGGCAGCAAGGTCGAGATCTGAGTGGTCGGACGCGGCGCGCCGAGCGCTGGGTCGGCGGTCGTTGTGGGTAGGTCGGAGTGATTGCGTGGCAGAGATCGGCCAGGAGCGGTCGGCTGGGGAGGTCTGCTTTCGGATAGGCTAACCTTGTGTTGATCTACCTAGTCATGTAGGGCGGGTCGCGACCCGCCGCTGAACCTGACGCACGAGCTTCGGCTGTCCCCCATGCCGCGGTGGATGGCGGGTCGCGACCCGCCCTACAGGTGCCTCTGCATCAAGCCGTTGAGCGACTGCTTTCGGGCAGCGGCGAAAGACCGCACCGGGTCGAAAGCTGCGTCGCGGCATGAGAGGACGGCCCCTCGGGGCCGTACTTCATGGTGTGCGGACCTTCCGTTTGTTGGCACGAGCTGTTCGGTCGGCCGACGCATCATCTTCAGGGGCATGAGTCAGTCATGTAGGGCGGGTCGGGCCCCCCCGCCCCACCACAACCACGACCGTCCGCGGTCCCCCCTGCCGCGGTGGAGGGCGGGTCGCGACCCGCCCTACAGGTGCCTCTGCATCAAGCCGTTGAGCGACTGCTTTCGGGCAGCGGCGAAAGACCGCACCGGCTCGAAAGCTGCCTCGCGGCATGAAAAGACGGCCCCTCGGGGCCGTACTTCATGGTGTGCGGACCTTCTGTTTGTTGGCACGAGCTGTTCGGTCGGCCGACGCATCATCTTCAGGGGCATGAGCCAGTCGTAGCCGGCTGGCGGCAGCCCGCAAGCCGCGCGCATGCCCTCGGCCCGGCCTGTTCCTGGTGGTCTTCAGAACGTGAGGCGCGCCCGAGCGTAGTAATACGCCCAGTTGAAGCCCACCGGCGACAGCACGTCGCAGGGGAAGTTGCCCAAGTAGCTGATGTCGGCGATCGAACGCATCGGTGTTTGTCCATCGCGTTCACCGCACCGAGGCTCAGGTTCAGCGCCTTCGTGTGTTGCACTTTGGCCCCTGCAGGCCATGCACATGCCGTGCCGCGCGCCGCTAGCATCGCCCGCTTTGCTTGCGCCCCCAGCCATGACCGCCGCCCCTCATCCGCAGCCCGAACGCCGGCTCGACGTGCGCCATGCCGGCGCCTTGTGCGTGGGCATGGTCATCGGCGCCGGCATCTTCAAGACGTCCCCGCTGGCCGCGCAGGCGCTGGGCGACCCGACCCAGCTGCTGCTGGCCTGGGCGCTGGGCGGCGTGCTGTCGCTGGTGGGCGCGCTGTGCTTTGCCGAGCTGGCCGCCGCCTTCCCCGACACCGGCGGCGACTACCACTTCCTGCGCCGCGCCTACGGCCACCGGCTGGGCTTCCTGTTTGCGTGGTCGCGGTTTGCCGTCATCCACACTGGGTCGATGGCCCTGCTGGGTTTCGTGTTCGGTGACTACCTGGCCCAGGTCGTCGACCTGAGCCCGTGGCTCGGCACCCACGCCAGCGCGCTGCTGGCCGGCGGCCTCATCGTGGCGCTGACGGGGCTGAACCTGCTGGGCGTTCGCGTGGGCCTGGGCACCCAGCTCGGGCTGGGCGCAGCCGTGCTGCTGGGCCTGGTGCTGCTGGGCCTGGGAGCGGGGGCGCAGGTGCTCGCCGGCGTGCCACCCGCCAGCGCGCCGCCTGCCGCGCCGGGCACCGACTGGGGGCTGGCCCTCGTGTTCGTCTTCCTGGCCTACGGGGGCTGGAGCGATGCCGCGACGCTGTCCGCCGAGATGCGCGACCCCGAGCGCGGCATCCGCCGGGCCCTGCTGCTGGGCCTGGGCCTGGTGATGGCCCTGTACCTGCTGGCCAACTGGGCCTACCTGCGCGTGCTGGGCGTGGCGGGCCTGGCCGCCAGCGAGGCGCCCGCCGCGGCGCTGATGCGCGTGGCCTTCGGCCCGGCCGCCGAGCTGCTGATGGTGGGCGTGGTGACACTCACGGCGCTGTCGGTCATGAACGCGCTGCTCATCGCCGGCCCGCGCACCACCTATGCCGCGGCGCGCGACCTCGCCACCGAATGGCATCTCGCCCGCTGGAACCATGCCCGCGGCACGCCGACCGGCGCCGTGCTGGCCACGGCGGCGGTCGCGCTGCTGCTGGTGGCCTTCGGCGACCTCACGCGCGGCGGCTTCTCGACGATGGTGGACTACCTCTCACCCGTCTACTGGTTCTTCATGACGCTCAGCGCCCTGGCCGTCATCGTGCTGCGCCAGCGCGAGCCGCAGCAGCCGCGCCCGGTGCGCGTGCCGCTGTACCCATGGCTGCCGCTGCTGTTCGCGGCCAGCAGCGCCTACGTGCTGTGGTCGAGCGTGGCCTACGTGAAGGCGGGGGCGGTGGTGGGCGTGGCCGTGCTGGCGCTGGGGGCGGCCCTCTTGTGGGGCCACGGGCGGCTCAGCAGATCTCGCGCTGGTCGATAGACGCGCCGCGCACGTGCACGAGCTGCCCGCCTTCGATGGGGGTCCAGGCCTGAGCGTCGTCGCCCAGCGGCTCCGAGGCGATGGCCCAGCCGCCGCGCTGGGGCTTGAGGTACAGGCTCGGGGGCTTGCGGTCGCTGGCCCAGCGCACGGCCCAGAGCTGCTCGCCGTCGGACAGCGCCGCTGAGAAGCGCAGCGGCGCCTCCACGCCCCGCGCCACCATCTCGCGCGAGGTCTCGCGCAGCACCTCGCAGATGGCGTCCTCCACCGGCATGCCGGCGTTCACGCGGGCCATGAGCAGCAGGAACAGCAGCTCGGAGTCCGTCGAGCCGCGGCGTTCGTCGAAGAGCTCGTCGGGCAGCGTGGCCTCCAGCCGCCGGCGCACACGGGCGAAGTCGCCCACCTGGCCGTTGTGGATGAAGAGATAGCGCCCGAGCGTGAACGGGTGGCAGTTCAGCCGCGACACCCCGCCGCCCGTGGCCGCGCGCACATGCGCCATGAAGAGGGGCGAGCGCACGTTGGCACACAGCGCCAGCAGGTTGTCGTCGCTCCAGGCCGGCATCACCTCGCGGTAGACGCCCGGCGTCTCGCGCTCGCCATACCAGCCGATGCCGAAGCCGTCGCCGTTGGTCACGGCCTTGGCCTCGGCCGCCTGCAGGCTCTGGCGCACCAGTGAATGGCGCGGTTTGCAGACCAGGTCTTCCAAGAAGATCGACTCACCCGAATACGCCAGGAAGCGGCACATCCCTCACCCTCGTTGTCATGTTCCTCGCGGCTATGCTGGCCGCATGAGGCGTTTGCTGCAAGACTTTTCGCCGGCCACCGTCGTGGCGGGCTTCGTGGCGGTGCTGGTGGGCTACACCAGCTCGGTGGCCATCATCTTCCAGGCCACCGTGGCGCTGGGTGCCACGCCGGCGCAGACGGCCTCGTGGCTCTGGGCCCTGGGCCTGGGCATGGGCGCCACCAGCCTGGGCCTGAGCCTGTGGACGCGCCAGCCGGTGCTGACCGCCTGGTCCACGCCCGGCGCGGCGCTGCTGGCCTCGGTGTCGGGCGTGGAGATGCCCGAGGCCGTTGGTGCCTTCATCGTCTGCGGCCTGCTCATCACCCTCGCGGGCGCGACGGGCTGGTTCGAGAAGCTGATGGACCGCATCCCTGTGGCCATCGCATCGGCCCTGCTCGCGGGCGTGCTGGCGCGCTTCGGGCTGGATGCCGTCGGCAGCGCGCGCACCGCACCCGTGCTCGTGCTGGCCATGGCCGGCGCCTTCTTGCTGGGCCGGCGGTTGTGGCCACGCTATGCGGTGCCGGGCGTGCTGGTGATGGGCGTCGTCGTCGCGCTGGCGCAAGGCCGGCTGAGCTTCGCGGGGGCGGACACGTCGCAGCTGCTGGCGCTGCCCGTGTGGACTGCGCCGCACTTCACCTGGCATGCCGCCATCGGCGTGGCGCTGCCCCTCTTCATCGTCACCATGGCCTCGCAGAACCTGCCCGGCGTGGCGGCCCAGCGCGCCAGCGGCTACCAGACGCCGGTGTCGGCCAGCATCGCCGTCACCGGCGCGGCGACCACGCTGCTCGCGCCCTTCGGCGGCTATGCGTTCAATCTCGCGGCCATCACCGCGGCCATCTGCATGGGCCGCGAGGCGCACGAAGACCCGGCACGGCGCTACACGGCCAGCATCGCGGCCGGCGTGTTCTACCTGCTGCTGGGCCTGGCGGGCGGTGCGGTGGCGATGCTGCTGTCGGCCTTCCCGCGCGAGCTCGTGGCGGCCATCGCAGGGCTGGCGCTGCTGGGCACCATCGGGGGTGCACTGGCCGGTGCACTCAAGGACGAAGGCCACCGCGATGCGGCCATCCTGACCTTTCTCGTGTGCCTGTCGGGCATCACGGCCTTTGGCATCGGGGCGGCCTTCTGGGGCGTGGTGGCCGGTGGCGTGGCCACGCTGGCCGCGAACTTGCGGCGCCCCCGGCCCTGAACGCGCAGGGCCTTCGGGGCCTGTGCAACACTGACCGCATTGAACGGGCAATGACCACCATGAAGCTGCTTTTCGTCGCCGACCCCCTGGCCACCTTCAAGACCTACAAGGACTCCACCTTCGCGATGATGCGCGAGGCCGCCCGGCGCGGCCACCGCATCCTGGCCTGCGAGCCCCAGCAGCTCGTCTGGCTGCGCGGCGGCCGCGTGACGGCGCGGCGTGCCGTCGAGATCGCACTGACCGGTGACGCCCACGACTGGTACACCGTCACCGAGACGGCCGACGTGGCCCTGGCCGACGTCGACGCCGTGCTGATGCGCAAGGACCCGCCCTTCGACAGCGAGTTCTTCTACGCCACCCACCTGCTCAGCCAGGCCGAGCGCGAAGGCGCGCGCGTCTTCAACCGCCCCGGCGCCCTGCGCGAGCACCCCGAGAAGCTCGCCATCCTCGAGTTCCCGCAGTTCATCTCGCCCACCGTCGTCACGCGCGACGCGGCCGAGATCCGCGCCTTCCACGCCGAGCACCGCGACATCATCCTGAAGCCCCTGGACGGCATGGGCGGCATGGGCATCTTCCGCGTGAAGGACGACGGCCTGAACCTGGGCAGCATCATCGAGACACTGAACCGCGACGGCGCGCAGACGGTCATGGTGCAGCGCTTCATCCCCGCCATCTCGGAGGGCGACAAGCGCATCCTCATCATCGGCGGGCAGCCCGTGCCGCACTGCCTGGCCCGCATCCCGCAGGGCGGCGAGGTGCGCGGCAACCTGGCCGCAGGCGGCAAGGGTGTGGCCCGCCCGCTCACCGCGCGGGACCGCGAGATCGCCGAGTACCTCGGCCCCATCCTCGCTGCGCGCGGCCTGCTGCTGGTGGGCCTGGACGTCATCGGCGAGAACGTCACCGAGATCAACGTGACGAGCCCCACCTGCTTCCAGGAGATCACCGACCAGAGCGGGTTCGACGTGGCCCGGATGTTCATCGATGCGCTGGAAGGAGCCCTGGCATGAGGCGTCGCGACTTCGCCGCCCTGGGCCTGACCGCGCTGGGCGTGTCCGCCCGTGCCGAGGGCGCGGCCTTCGGCCAGATGAGCGAGCGCTTCCTCGAAGCGCTCTGGAAGCTCGACCCCGACGCCGCCGTGGCGGCGGGCCGCTTCGAGTTCGCCGGCCGCGTGACGCTCCCGAGCCCCGCTCAGCGCCTGCGCATGACCGCCTTCCTGACCGAGCAGCTCGCGGCCTTCGAGAAGCTGCCCGACGCGACGCTGAGCACCAGCGAGCGCATGGACCGCGCCCTGCTCATCGGCAAGATGCGCAGCGACCTGTGGCGGCTGGAGGTGCTGCGTGAATGGTCGTGGAACCCGGCGGAGCACAACCCCGCCGCGCCGCTGGACCTGCTGCTCAACACGGAGTACGCACCGCTGCGCGAGCGCGTGCGCGCCCTGCAGCCGCGCGTGGCGGCGCTGCCGGGCTACTACCGCGCCGCGAGGCTCAGCCTGGCGGGCGTCACGCGCGAGCACACCGAGCTGGCCATCCAGCAGGCCCCGGGCGTGCTGGGCGTGCTCGACGACATCGCCAAGCGCGCCGCCGAGGCCGGCCAGGCCAGCGCCTTGCGCGCGCCGATCGCCACCGCGCGGGCCGCCGTCAATGCCTACGTCGCACACCTCAAGACGCTGCAGCCCACACGCGGCTTCCGCCTGGGCGCGGCCCTGTACGAGCCCAAGTTCCAGCACGACATCCAGTCGGCCCGCACCGCCAAGGAGACCTACGAGCTGGCGCAGCAGCGCCGCGAGGAGGTGCTCGCCAGCATGCAGGAGCAGGCCGCGCAGCTGTGGCCGACCGTCATGGGCAGCGAGCCCGTGCCGACGGACCGCTTCGCGCTGATCGGCCGTGTCATCGACAAGCTCAGCGCGCGGCATGTGGCGCGCGAGCGATTCGTCGAGGAGATCCGCGCGCAGATCCCGCAGCTGGAGGCCTGGGTGCGCGACCACGACCTGCTCAGCCAGGACGCCAGCAAGCCCCTCATCGTGCGCGAGACGCCCGAGTACCAGCGCGGCGTGGCTGGGGCCAGCATCGAGGCCCCCGGCGCCTACCGGCCGCAGGACAAGACCTACTACAACGTCACGCCGCTGACCGACCTCACGCCCGAGCAGGCCGAGAGTTCGCTGCGCGAGTACAACCACTGGATCCTGCAGATCCTCAACATCCACGAGGCCATCCCGGGGCACTACACGCAGCTCGTGCATGCCAACCGCACACCGAGCAAGGTCAAGGCGCTGTTCGGCAACGGCGCCATGGTCGAGGGCTGGGCCGTGTACGGCGAGCGCATGATGATCGAGAGCGGCTACGGCGCCTCGCCCGAGATGACGCTGATGTGGGGCAAGTGGCACCTGCGCTCGGTCACCAACACCGTGCTGGACTACAGCGTGCACGTGCTGGGCATGCAGGAGGCCCAGGCGCTGGACCTGCTCGTGCGCCAGGCCTTCCAGACGGAGCGCGAGGCGAAGGAGAAGTGGCGCCGCGTGCAGCTCACCTCCGTGCAGCTGACGAGCTACTTCAGCGGCTACAGCGAGATCTTCGCGCTGCGCGAGCAGCTCAAGGCGCGGCCTGGGTTCAACCTCAAGGCCTTCCACGAGCAGTTCCTGAGCTACGGCAACGCGCCGGTGCGGCTGATCGCCGCCGAGATGCTCGGCTAGGCCGGCGCGCCCGCTCGCCGAGCGCTGAACGGCGGGCGGAGCGTGCGATAGCTCACCAATTCGGCCTGCCGGCCTGTCAACGTGGCGGCCCGGCTCGCTAGCATGAACGTGCCGCACGGCTTGGCCATCGCATGAGGCGGCGCCCCATCCTGCCTGCCGGATCACCCCATGCGCCATCTTCTGCACATCTTCGTCCCGCGTCTGGCCCTGCTGCTGCTCGCCGGGGGGCTGTCGGTATCGGCCAGCGCCCAGGTCTTCAAGTGCGTCGACGCCTCAGGCCAGACGGCCTATCAGTCGCAGCCTTGCCCGGATGCCACGCGCAGCTCGCAGGTCGACGTGCGCTCCGTCTCCTCACTGCCGACGCTGTCCGGCACCGGCACGGCCGCCGAGATCCGCCAGGCCGTCGTGGCCAACTGCCTGGGTGCTGCCGGGCGCAGCACGCCGGCCATGATCCGTCTGGCCGCCGAGCAGCCGCGCAAGTTCCGCGCCTTTTGTGACTGCACGGCCGACGGCGTGATGCCGCAGGTCGACAAGATCAAGGAGCTCTACGCCCGCAAGGATGCGGCCGGCATCGAGCGCCTGGGTATGCAGGTCGGCCTGGCCTGCGCGTCGCGACTGCAGTAGCGCGCGGGGCGCCTTCCGCCGGCCGGAGCCCGTTCAGCGGGCTTCGGGCGCCAGCTGGTGCCCGGCAGCCGCCTTGTAGCTGTTGATCTCGCGGGCCACCTCGGCGGGGTCGATGACGTCTTCCAGCCGCGCAAAGCCCTCGGGGGCCAGCGCCTCCACGCGGTCCAGGATGGCGTCCAGCCCCTCGCGCCGGTTCATCTCGACGATGCGCGCGCACAGGGGCCGGCGTTCGTTCTCGTAGGCGGCCAACGCGGCGTCGAGGTCGGTGTGGGTGGCCAGCGCCTCGGCCAGGGCCTGGGCATCCATGATGGCCTGCGTCGCGCCGTTGGAGCCGATGGGGTACATGGGGTGGGCGGCGTCGCCCAGCAGCGTGGAGCGGCCCAGCTGCCAGCGCGGCAGCGGGTCGCGGTCCACCATGGGCCACTCCAGCATCTGCTCGGCGCGGGTGATGAGCCCGGGCACGTCCAGCCAGTCGAAGTGCCAGCGCCCGAAGGTGGGCAGCAGGTCGTCCAGCCGGCCGGCGCGGCTCCAGTCGGCGCGGTCGGGGGCGGTGAGGCCCGGCACCGGTTCGCGCACGCGGCGGTCGGCAATCCAGTTGATGAGCTGCAGCCCGTCCTCGCGCGGCGCGCCGATCGGGTAGACGACGAACTTGGCCTGGCTGAAGCCGGCCTGCACCATCGTGCGGCCGTCCAGGAAGGGCGGCGCCCAGGTGGTGCCGCGCCACATCATCACGCCGCGCCAGCACGGCGGGCCCTCGTCCGGCACCAGGCGCCGGCGCAGCGCGGAGTGGATGCCGTCGGCGCCGACGACCAGGTCGGCCGCGAGCTCGCGCGGGCCGTCGGCGGTGTCGATCTCGGCCACCGCGCGACCGCCCTCGTCGCGCACGTTCACGACGCGCTGCCCGCTGATCAGCGTGACCTTGCGCGCCGCCTCGGCCCACAGCCGCATCTGCAGCTCGCCGCGGTGGATGCTGAACTGCGGGTGCGCGTAGCCGCCTCCCAGACCGCGCGGGTCACGGTAGATGGCCTGGCCGTGGCGGTTGGCAAAGACCAGGGCGGATGTCTCGACCGCCATGGTGCGCAGCGCCGGCAGCAGGCCCAGGCCCGACAGCACGCCCACCGCGTGCGGCAGCAGGTTGATGCCCACGCCCAGCGGTCGGGGTTCGCGAACGGCCTCGAGCACGGTCACCTCATGGCCGCGTGCGTGGAGCGCGAGGGCGGCGGTCAACCCTCCGATGCCACCGCCGGAAATGATGATCTGCATCAACTCAGGGTATGCGAGATTGTTGCAGTAGGCAACCAAACCTACCCTGAAGGCGTGACCAAGACTGACAGTCCCGACCCCGAAGGCCTGATGCTGCCCGTGCCGGGCATCGACTACGGCCTGCTCGACAGCCTGCTCGGCTACGCGCTGCGCCGTGCGCAGAACGCGCTCTACCTCGACTTCTACCGCGCCACTGCCGAGTGGGACGTGAGCCCGCAGCGCTTTGCCGCCCTCGTGCTCATCGCCCGCAACCCGGGCCTGCGCCAGGGCCTGCTCGGCCAGGCCATGGGCCTGCACCGCAGCGGCGCGCTGCGCCTGACCGACTGGCTCACCGCCAA
Organism: Roseateles sp.; assembly: GCA_016790285.1. Taxonomy (GTDB): domain Bacteria; phylum Pseudomonadota; class Gammaproteobacteria; order Burkholderiales; family Burkholderiaceae_C; genus Pelomonas. The sequence continues at coordinate 93,351 of JAEUPJ010000035.1, forward strand.
CGGCTGGGCCGAGCGGCGCGATGCACCGGGCGATGCCCGCGCCTGGGGCCTGTACCTCACGCCCACCGGCAAGCGCCGCCTTGCCAAGCTGGAGGCCGCCGTGGCCGCGCACGACCGCGCCCTCGTCGCAGCCCTCGGCGAGCAGGGCCCCGCACTGAAGGCCGGGCTGGACCGCCTCGCCTGGGCCGCCACCGCACAGAGCACCGCCCCCGACAACACCACCAGGAGACAAAAGCCATGATGGACCGACGCCACCTTCTTGCCGCGATCGCGGCCCTGCCGCTTGCGGCGCGCGCCCAGGGGCAGCCGCCCCGCATCCTCGTCGGCTTCCCCGCCGGCGGCTCGGTGGACACCACCGCCCGGCGCTTCGCCGAGTTCGGCCGCGGCAAGCTGGCCGAGACCGTGCTCGTCGAGCAGAAGGTCGGCGCTGGCGGGCGCATCGCCGTGGCGGCCCTCAAGGACGCCGCGCCCGATGGGCAGACGCTCATGATCAGCCCGTCGTCGATGTTCACCATCTACCCACACGCCTACCGCAAGCTGGCCTACAACCCGGCGACCGATGTCATCCCCGTCGCGCCGCTGGCGCTGTCCAGTTGCGGCTTCGGGGTCGGACCCATGGTGCCGGCCTCGGTCAAGACGCTGGCGCAGTTCGCCGATTGGGCCAAGGCCAACGCCGACAAGGCCGCCTACGCATCGCCCGCGGCCGGTGCCATGCCCCACTTCCTGGGCAACCAGTTCGAGCATGCGGCGGGCCTGAAGCTCACGCACGCGCCCTACCGCGGCGCCGCGCCCGGCATGCAGGACCTCATGGGCGGCCAGATCGCCTCGGGCTGCTTCTCCATCGGCGACTTCCTGCCCCACCTCGCCAGCGGCCGCGTGCGGCTGCTCGGCGTCACCGACAAGGCGCGCTCGCGTTTCGCGCCTGATGTGCCCACCTTCGAGGAGCAGGGCTTCAAGGGCATCGTGGGCGTGGAGAGCTATGGCCTGTTCGTGCCGGCCAGGACGCCGCAAGCCGTCATCGACAAGCTCGCCGAGGTGGCGCGCGCCGCCGTGCGCGAGCCCGGCGTCGTCGAGGCCCTGGGCAAGCTCGGCTTCGAGCCGCTGAGCCTGTCCCCGGCCGACTACGCCAAGCGCCTGGCGGCAGAGCGTGAGTACTGGGGCCCCGTCGTCAAGGCGTCGGGTTTCTCGTCGGACGATTAGCATGCCGGCTCCATCCACGGAGCCTCCTGCATGCCCTGGCGCCGCCCGGCCCTTGCCCTTGCCCTTTGCCTGACCCTCGGCGCCGCCCATGCGGCGCCCGACGCCCTGCGCCTGAACACCCTGCTGACCGAGCAGCGCTACGCCGCGGTGCGCGCCGAGCTCGACGCTCTCTTGCGCGCGCCGCAGCCCGACGCGAGCCAGCGTGAGCTCATCTACCGCTGGCTCTTCGCGCGCGACGATGGCGCCGGTATCGACCGCCGCACGCGCGGCGTGCTGGGCGACGAGCGGGCCGACGCCGTGGACCTGCTCGCCGCGGGCCGCCTGGCCCTGGACCGGCGCGACTTCGACCGTGCCCGCGCCTGCTTCGAGCGTGCGCTGGCCCGAGCGACGCGGCCGGTGGACCGTGCCCAGGCCCTGCGCGGCCTCGGGCAGCGGCACTACCAGCTGCGCGAATTCGACGCGTCGCTGCAGCAGCTGCAGGAAAGCCTGGCCGCCGAGCGCACGGCCGATGGCCTCTCGGCCCTGGCCGAGACGCTGATCCGCCTGGGCCGCACCGACGACGCCATCGCCGCGGCCGAGGGGGCGCTGGCGCTGAACCGCCACCACGAGATGGCCCACTACCTGCTCGGCAACGGCTACGCCCGGGAGAACTACACCCAGCTCGCCACGCGACTGGGCGCGGGTTTCGCACCGCTGCTGGCGGACGTCCGGCGCGCGTCCGATGCCTTCGACCGTGGCGATTTCGATGCTGCGCTGGCGCTGAGTTTCTCGGTGCTCGAGCGCTGCCCGCAGCTTGGCCGCGCGCACGCCATCGCGGCCAAGGCGCTGGAGTCGCAGCGCCTGCGCATCGACGTGCACCGCGCTGCCGCCGAGCGGCGCTTTGCCGCCACGCCCATGCCGGCGGTGCCCGGCATCGAGCGCTATGTGCTGAACTGGGCTGACCTGTCGCCCCGCCACCGCAAGCGCGTGGCGCTGTCGGTGGCGCCATGGAAGGCGTTCATCCCGGTGCTGGTGGAGGGCGGCGCCACGCACTTCATCAAGCCGATGTGGATGCGCCTGTCCGAGACCCCCGAAGCCCACGCGTTGAAGGACGCCCGCATCGACTACGACTCGCGGCTGTGGGACGACGTGCGCGGCATGGGCGGCCACTTCACGGTGACCGGCGTCGAGGACGTCGAGCGCAGCATCTTCGACAAGTACAACACCGTGCTGCACGAACTGACGCACCAGGTGCACGGTGTGCTGACGGCCGACCAGGCGCGCGCGATCGAGGCGCTGTACCAGCAGGCCAAGGCGCGGGACGCCGCCACCCGCGACGGCTTCCTGTCGCGTTACGCCGGGGGCTCGGTGTGGGAGTACTTCGCCGAGGGCGCCAACGCCGAGGCCTCGCCGCGGCGCGACGCGTTCGACGGCCGCGAGATCGTGCGCGAGCGGCTCATCGCCATCGACCCCGCGCTGCGTGTGGCCGTGCAGCGCTTCTTTGCGCAACGCGACACGCGGGCCAGCCTGCCCGTGGCCCTCGTCAACGCCGGCAACCAGAAGCTCGAGGACGGCCAGCTCGCCGAAGCCCGGCCGCTGTTCGCACGGGCGCTGAAGCTGGCGCCGACGGACGAGCGCGCGCTGGCGGCGCAGCTCTACGCGCTGGCCATCGAGGCCGACGGCGCTGCCGCCAGCGAGCTGGCCAAGCGCGCACTCGCTGCGCACCCGCGCAGCGGCACGTTGCACGTCGCCGCGGCCGATGCCCTGTGGCATGCGGGGCGCCCACTCGCCACCGAGGTGCTGCCGGCGCTGGCCCGCGTGCGTGACACCCTCCAGGGCGAGGACCGTTTCCGCGTCGACCTCGCCCTGGCCGACCACCACCGCCGCCTGGGCGATGTGCCCCAGGCGCTCGCCGCCTTCGACGCCGTGCTGGCCTACCAGGGCGACCAGCCCGAGGCGCTGTGGGGCCGGGCGGCCACGCTGGCCCTCGCCGGCCGCTGGGACGAGGCCTTCACCCAGTACGAGGCCGTGCTGCGCCTGCGCACCGGCCTGGTGGCCCTGCGCCGCGACTATGCGCTGGACCTGCTGCGCGCGGGGCGCCTCGCGCCGGCCCGTGCCCAGCTCAAGGAGGCGCTGCTGCTGGACCCGTCGGACCCTGACGTGCTCGCCCTCAAAGGCTGGCTGGCACTGGCCGAAGGCGACGCGGCTGCGGCCCGTCGCGACAGTGCCGAGGCCCTGGCGCGCGGCCCCTGGAGCGACTTGGCCGTCATCGTGAGCGCCGCGGCCCTGCAGTCGCTGGGCGAGCGCGAGGCCGCGCGTGCCGTGCTCGCCCCGCTGCGCGAGCGCATCGCCTCGGGCGCCCCGCCGCAGTATGTCTACCGGCCGGAGAAGTCGGGCTGGTTCTCGGTGCACGAGCTGCCCGCCAGTGAGCGGCGCGTGATGGAGCTGCTGCTGCCGTGAAGAAGCTGCTGCGCCGGCTCGAAGCCGCCCATCTGAATGGTTTGAGCGTCGCCCTGGGGGTGACGGCCACGCACGTGCTCGTCGGGGCGCTGTTCGGCGAGACGGCAGGCCTGGCCGCCGTGGGCGGCGCGGTCTGCGCCAGCCTCACCGACCTGCCCAACCCGCCGCAGCGGGTGCTGCCACGCGTGCTGCCGGCCGCCGCGGCCGCTGCGGTCGTGACGCTGCTGGTGGGCCTGACCGACGGCTCCCTGCCGCTCACGGTGGCCGTGATCGCGGTCGTGACCTTCCTGTCGCTGATGACGCTGGCCTGGGGCTTGCGCGCGGGGCCGCTGTCCTTCGCGCCGGTGCTGGCGATGGTGTTCGCCATGGCCTGGGACCGCACCGCGGGCGCGGCCTCGCCCTGGGAGCACGCGCTCTGGGTGGGGTTGGGCGGCTGCGTCTATGCCGCCTGGGGGCGGGGTGCGGCCGTGGTGCTGCGCCACCGGCTGCGTGAACTGGCCCTGGCCCAGGCCCTGCGCGCCACCGTGCAGCGGCTGCGTTCGCGCGCCCAGCGCATCGCCCTGGCGGTGAGCCCCGATGAAGCACGCATCCGCGCCTCCATCGCCGACGACGTGCAGCTGGCCGACGCCCTGCAGGCCGCGCGCGACCAGGTCTTCGCCGCGCGCCGCTCGCCGCGCAGCCGGCGCCAGACCGACCTCGTGCTCGGCCTCATCGAGCTGCGCGACCTGCTCTTGGCCAGCCGGCTGGACACCGAGCTGCTGGGCCAGGACTTCCCCGGCCGCCAGTGGCGCGCGGCCCTGGCCGACACCCTGCGCCACCTGGCCGACGTGCTCGCGGCGCTGGCCGAGACGCTGGTGTCCGGCGCGCCGCTGCCCGAGGTGTCGGCCGACGCCTGGCGGGCCCAGCTGGCCGCGCGGCTGGCCGACGTGACGGCCCCGCCCGGGGACTCGCGCGTGCACGTGGTGTCGGCCCTGCAGACGCGCGTGGGGCACATGCTGGACGACGTCAGCGCCATGGTGGCCCGGCAGGCCGCCGCGGACAACCCCGACACGCCCTGGACGCCCGAGCGCCTGGCGCCCTTCGTGTCGCCCGAGGGCTGGCCGCTGGCTGCGCTCAAGCCGCACCTGACGCTGCAGTCGGGCGTCATGCGGCACGCGCTGCGCTCGGCGCTGGCGCTGTCGTTGGCCTACACGCTCGGCGCCTTCCTGCCCTGGTCGGCCCACCCGTTCTGGCTGATGCTCAGCGTGGCCGTCGTGCTGCGCGGCAACCTGGAGCAGACGCTGTCGCGGCGCAACGAGCGGATCATCGGCACGGTGCAGGGCTGCCTGCTCGTGCTGCTGCTGGCGCATGTGCAGTGGGTGCCGCTGCTGAGCCTGTGCTTCATCGCGGCCGTCGGCACGGCGCACGCCTACGTCAACCGCCGCTACCGGGTGGCAGCCACGGCCGCCACGCTGATGGCGCTGCTGCAGCCGCTGATGCTGGCGCCGGGCAGTGACCCCGCCATCGTCGAGCGCCTGGCCGACACCGTCATCGGCGCGGGCCTGGCGTGGCTGTTCAGCTTCGTGCTGCCGTCGTGGGAGCGCGCCGCGCTGCCGCGCCTGGCGGCACAGCTGCGCGCGGCCCTGGCCCGCCACGCCGGCAACATGCTGCGCTGGCAGCCGGGCCTGGACGAGCAGCTCGCCCAGCGCCTGAGCCGCCAGCAGGCCTACACGGCGCTGGCCGCCCTCGCGGCCGCAGCCCAGCGCACGCGCGTGGAGCCCGAGAGCGTGCGCCTGCCCGACGCCGAGATCGAATCGGCCCTGAGCCACGGCTACCGGCTGATGGCGTTGCTGGGCGCCGTGCAGTTGCAGGTGCAGCGCCGCGCCGACCGGCTGGACGCCGCCCGCGCCGAGCCCGCGCTCACGCAGGCGCGCGAGGCTTGCGAGCAGGCGCTCAAGGGCGAGTCCATCGCCGCGCTGCCCGCCGAGCCGCCCGACGCCGATGCCGGCGCTTGGCCCGAACACGTCGGGCAGCAGGACCTGACACCCTGGCTGCTGCGCCGCCTGCGCCTGTGCCGCAGCGAGGCACGCGAACTCGTCACCGCCCTTCACCAACTTCAACCCACTGCAGGAGTCACCCCATGAGCATCCAGACCCGCGCCGCCGTCGCCTGGAAGGCCGGCCAACCGCTGACCATCGAAACCCTGGACCTGGAGGGCCCCCGCGACGGCGAGGTGCTCGTCGAGATCAAGGCCACCGGCATCTGCCACACCGACGAATACACGCTGTCCGGCGCCGACCCCGAGGGCCTGTTCCCGGCCGTGCTCGGCCACGAGGGCGCGGGTGTCGTGCTGGAGAGCAAGGTGCCCTGGCTCAAGCCGGGCGACCACGTCATCCCGCTCTACACGCCCGAGTGCCGCGAGTGCAAGTTCTGCCTGAGCCGCAAGACCAACCTCTGCCAGGCCATCCGCGCCACGCAGGGCAAGGGCCTGATGCCCAACGGCACCTCGCGCTTCTCGCTCAACGGCGACCCCATCTTCCACTACATGGGCACGAGCACCTTCTCCAACCACATCGTGGTGCCGGGCATCGCGCTGGCCAAGATCCGCCCGGACGCGCCGTTCGACAAGGTCTGCTACATCGGCTGCGGCGTGACCACGGGCGTGGGCGCCGTGCTGTTCAGCGCCAAGGTGGAGGCGGGCGCCACGGTGGTGGTGTTCGGCCTCGGTGGCATCGGCCTGAACGTGATCCAGGGCGCCAAGATGGTGGGCGCCGGCCGCATCATCGGCGTGGACATCAACCCCGCCCGCGAGGCCATGGCGCGCCGCTTCGGCATGACCGACTTCGTGAACCCCAAGGACGTGGCCAACGTGGTCGACCACATCATCCAGATGACGGACGGCGGCGCCGACTACTCCTTCGAGTGCGTGGGCAACGTGCAACTCATGCGCCAGGCGCTGGAGTGCACCCACAAGGGCTGGGGCCGCAGCATCATCATCGGCGTGGCCCCCGCGGGTGCGGAGATCGCCACGCGCCCGTTCCAGCTCGTCACCGGCCGCAAGTGGGAAGGCTCGGCCTTCGGCGGCGCGCGCGGCCGCAGCGACGTGCCGAAGATCGTCGACTGGTACATGGAAGGCAAGATCAACATCGACGACCTGATCACGCACACGCTGCCGCTGGAGAAAATCAACGACGCGTTCACGCTGATGAAGAGCGGGGAATCGATCCGCTCGGTGGTGGTGTACTGACTTTCCAGATGTCGTCGTTCCCGCGCAGGATGTGTCCGAGGTTTCGCAAAGCATGCTTTGCGCCGGGCGAACGCCATTGCCGTGCAGGGCTACGGCGGGAACCCAGCCCGGCCCAACACGACGCCCAGGACACGCGAATCATCCGATCAATGCGGCTTCAAATCCCCCTCAATCCCCCTTTTCCAAAGGGGGAAGTGCCCGGCAAAGGACACACTTCGTGGAATCGCGTTCATGCCTGACGCGAGAAAATTGACATGATGCAAACCCTCACCGAACACCGCTGCTTCGACGGCATCCAGGGCTTTTACCAGCATGACTCGGACGCCATCGGCTTGCCGATGCGCTTCTCGGTGTTCCAGCCTGCGTCTGCACATGGCGGCCCACGACCTGCGTTGATCTACCTCGCCGGCCTCACCTGCACCGAGGAGACCTTTGCCATCAAGGCCGGCGCGCAGCGCGTGGCGGCCGAACTCGGCCTCACCCTGATCGCGCCGGACACCAGCCCGCGCAACACCGGCATCGAGGGCGCCACGCGCGACTGGGATTTTGGCGAAGGCGCGGGCTTCTACCTCGATGCGACCGAGGCACCCTGGAACAAGCACTTCCGCATGGCCTCGTGGATCACCGGCGAGTTGCTGCCGCTGGTCACCGATCGATTCGGCCTCGATCCGCGGCGCATCGGCATCACGGGACACTCGATGGGCGGGCATGGGGCGCTGACCCTGGCGTTGAAGCATCGCGAAACGTTCAGGAGCGTCTCCGCGTTGGCGCCCATCGCCGCACCGAGCGAATGCCCGTGGGGCGTGAAAGCGTTCACCGGTTACCTGGGCACCGACCGCGCCGCGTGGTTGGCGCACGACGCCTGCGCCTTGCTGCGCGCCACACCGTGCCCGTTTCCCGCCGGCCTGCTCGTCGACCAGGGCCTGGCCGACAAATTCCTCACCGAGCAACTACACCCGGATCGGCTCGAATCCGCCTGCCGCACGGCGAACCAGCCGCTGACCCTGCGCCGCCATGACGGCTACGACCACGGGTACTACTTCGTGGCGAGCATCATCGAGCACCACTTGCGGTTTCATGCGGAGCGGCTGGCGGGGTGAGTCCCGCGAACCCAGCACCGCACGGGAGCCTGCACCCTACTTCGTCGGCGCCGAGAACACGCGCGCCAGCACCTGGCGGTCGGCCGCGGGCAGGGCGAGGATTTCGCCGAACACGGTCTTGACCATCCAGCAGGCGGTGTCGTTGGTGGTCATGGACGGGTAGTTGACCACGCGCAGCAGCACCGAGCGTTCGGCATCGCTGAATTTGTTGCCCAGCCGGTTCAACGCCACCTCGGCGCGGCGCGGCGACACCGTCGGCTCCGGCACCTGTTCGAGTTCCGCCACGACGGCGCGCTCCACCAGGGCGAAGTAGTCCTCGATGTCCCTTACCGGCAGTTGCTCGATGGCCTTCAGGATCTTGGGCATCAACTGGCGGTTGCGCTCGCTGTCCGGGCGCGCCAGGGCCGCGCAGGTGGCCTCGTCCATGTGTTCGACCAGCTTCAACGCAAAAGTCATGCGCTTTTCGAGCGCCGCATCGTCCAGCCG
>JAEUPJ010000058.1 GCA_016790285.1 Roseateles sp.
CAGCCCGGAGCAGAACGGCCTGGTTGAGCGGGTGATCCGTACGCTCAAGGAGCAGTGCGTGCACCGCCACCGCTTCGAGTCGCTGCAACACGCCAGCCGCCTGATCGGCGACTGGATCCACTTCTACAACCACCGGCGCCCACACCAGGCGCTGAACATGAAGACCCCCGCTGAGGCATTCGCATCAGCGGCCTGACCTGTGCAGGCTCTGCTGGGTCAATACAAGCGCGTCCAATCCGATAGCCGCGAATGTAATGCTCGAGTGTCAATATGGGCGCGGCAACGTCATTTCCATTCCGGTCGAGGTGTAATGGGGCGGGCCAGTTTGGCTGCACGCGCGCCCGTCTCGACGGCTACGCCCTGCCCAAGCAGGATACCGGCCACGTCACAGACGCGAGCCGGCTCCATGTAGCCGTTGCTATGCGCCTCCGCCCGGCGCAGCTTGCGGGACCTTGGCAATGAAATTCTTGAACTCCTTGGGCAGAAGATCAATCATGTCTGCCGTACCCAGTATGTGCGTGTCGTAGGTACGGCATAGCCTTCGCACGGCGAGCGCCAGTCGCGCCACTCCCCCTTTGCCAATGGTCTCGCCGGGCTTGCGCTTCTTTATGGGCCTGACGCGACTTGCTGCACCACGTCGCAGCTTCCCATCCGACAGGTAAAGGGCGTTAGCTGCTTGTATGTATCCCCGATGGTAGGCAACGTTTTGCCTTGAAGTCAGCTGTTCTGCGAGGTCGCCCCACGTAGACATATCAACGTGCAGCATCACAAGGGATGCTTGTCCGTGCCGCCAGTACATTTCGAAGGCCGTGCGTGCCAGATGACGGTATGCGAGTGAGCCAGAGTGACCTCGCCGAGTGACGGTGTAGTGCCAGGGCTTGCTAACTTTTTTGCCGAACTGAGAAAAGTACGCAATGGTTAGCCAGTCCCACAGGCCGTCGTTCTTCTGGCCAAGCAGTGTTTTCGCGTCCTCGTGCGCCAAAAGTTCGGCAATGAATTTTCCGAACTCGAAGCGGGATTCGAATACGCGCGCTAGGTCGATCTCAATGTCGAACGCCAGCTCAGTAGCAGAAGTGTCGCTGAGCAGATCGGCTGGTGGCATGTCCCCTGGACCTCGTTGCGCAAGCCAAGACCGATAGCTTTCGCGGCCAGCATCTGACAGTCTATGAAGCTTCATTCTTCCACTCCCTTGGCTCGGGCCTCGCTCAACAGCGTTGCGAATTGAAAGCGTTCGCAGAAGGCATTGACGACGGTTGCGCACCATTCGTCCTGTGCATCGACGTTGTCCTCGTCCGGCTCTTCTGTGATGCCATGCAGCTCCAACCAGCCCCTAAAGGCCTCCCAGGAGGGATCGGCAAGAGCACCAGGATTTCGAGCGATCCAAGCTGCAAGCTGCCGCGCAGCTTCTGGGAGGATCATGCCTATGAAGAATTTATCCGCCTCAGCTTCACCTGAAGAGTGGTAGATGTCCTTGTTGAAATAGAGCACTGCGCGACCTTCCTGCTCAAGCACCCTGATTTCCCAAGGGCGCTGTCCCAGGTCCGCTGGTTCCAAGGCAATGAAGCTGGAACTGTCTCCCTGGCCTTCCGGCCGAATGTTCTCCGCTGCAGCGGCCAGCATTGATGAACCGGGTTTGACTAGGAGGACGCGGAATGACCACGTGCCTTCATTCCCCAACTCCGTCAGATGGACGAAGCCTTTGTTCCAACTTGCCACCGGACCAAGATCAACCCGTTCTTCTGCATTGCCGCGCCTGGCAATAACTACAACGTTGAGCCCCGAAGGCAAGGTCAAGTCAGTAAGGTCCAGTCGAGCTAGGCTGAATGCCAAGCGCTTGTTGCTTTCATCGATCAGGACGCTGATTCGAAGCTTATCTAGGTCAACCAAGCCGGTGGGATTACTGAGCGTTGACAGCCGCGGCATCTTGCGCCTCCTCATAGTTCAAACGCATGCGGAGGCGTAGGTTCTGGTCGAAACCGCCAACGGTCAGCTCAAAGTCAGCAGCCTCGACCAGAAAACTGAGTTCATTCAGCGCCTGTTCAACTATCGAGAAGCCAGACCCCGTGATTGAAAATGCCTTGTCCTTCAGATCGAAATCGAGCGGGTCGTATTCGCTGAATGCGTCCTTGTCCAACCCTTCGTAGGCAAATTCGGCAGTTACTCGCAATGGCAACTTGGCAGAGTGAAGCGCGTCCGCTTTGGCTGGTCTGATGCGACATCCGTCGGCTAACGGGTCAATTGCAAGCACCTTGGGCTTCGGCGGCGGGATGTCACCTGGCACCTTGGGCTGCTTTCCATCAGGCGTCTTCTTCCCCTTGGTCTGCGCTATAGGGGCGCTTCCGGGGGCGGAAAAGTATTTCGCTAAGAGCTTGAAATCACGCTTCTGGTCGCCCTCGGTCAGCACGTCCAAGAACTTCACCAAGGCGTTCCTTACGATAGCCACAACGGTATCGCCAGCCTTGTAGTACTCCGAGAGTCTAGGAAGCCTGGTGTTCCATCGAAGATGCGTAGCCTCCTCCGCGCTAAGGAGAAGCTTGGACAGATCTCGATCATTGATCAAGGTCAGGCCTCGTGCCCGCTGACGCAGCTTCCCGCCACCGATCGGTTCTTCGCCAATCAATAGATCACGCCTAATCACAGCCTGCTCTGGCTGGTCAAGGTCAAATGGACAAAGTAGGTGCACGTCAAAGTGGCAGATGATTTCCGATCCTGACCGAGGTTTGACAGCTACTGGAAAACGCACTGCGACGGCGCCCTCAGCTTGATAGGCCTCGCGCATCTTCTCTAGCGCATCGGCATCGAAACTTGCCTCCGTCAGCAGATTGGCCGCGGTGACAAGCTTGGCAACGACGACCTCGCCCTTTGTAGATTTGTCGATGGCCAGCGCGAGGAACTCTCGATAGCCCTTCGTAGTGCAGGTATGCAGTGCACGGGCTTGCGCGTCGGTGAGATACGAGTCAGCAAGCGCGACGATGGTGGCTCGTTCGATACGAATGTCGTCGATGGTGACTACTAGATCACCACGGTAGATCGGGACGAAGAACTCCGCAATCGTGATGCGGATGGCTTGGGCCGTATCGATTACCTTGGGAGAAGGGATGATCAGCGATAGCCCGGAATGTTCGGGCGTCCTTTGTAGCCCAAGATACTGGCGAAACTTGGTGATCGCGTCGCCAGTCTGCAAGGGCGTGACTCGCTGGTCGGGCGGATTGCCAGCCCATACGCCCCAATATGCGTCACGCTTCCACTTGTGCGTGTCATATTCGTAGTCGCGTAGAAACGAGCTGGCCCCGAAGAGCGCTTCGTCCATATGGCCGTGGCGAACCGTGTAGCCAAATATGGTGCGAATCCCGCTGGTACTGAAGTAGGTGATCTTCCCTTGACCCGCACCCCCGTTGCCAGAGCCGTGCTCTTTCCCGCCTTCTCCTTCTCGGAACCAGAAGGCATTCCAGTTCTGTCCGCTACCGTCTAGTTCAGGATTGTCCAGGTCCCCGGTCAAGCCGGACGTACCGAAGTCCTCTACAACCAAGCAATTCGCTACCGCGGCAGGTGCGGCCAAGTGAAGATGAGGAACGGACTTGTTGAACCGTTCAAGGTGCTGTGCGGGGATCAGCTCGCTCATGAAGCAGGCCGCTTGCTCGGACAGCTGCTTGTTTTGCAGCGTCACTTCAACATGGCTCGCAGAAGCGACCTTTGCGTCGAGGGCGTTTTGAAAAATCTCTCGAAGCAGGATCGAGAGCCAGTCTCGGCGCTCCTTGGCAAAGTTGTTCTCTGACAGGCTTCTACCGGTGCGGCCCAGACCTGGGCGGATGTACCCCCAAGCCGCAGGACCGACATCAGAGGCTGAAGATGGTTGATGCATTCTTCTCTTCTCCCTTGAACTTGGACTTCAACTCGTCCAACTCGCGCTGCAATGCGCGCACTATCTTTGCGGCCTCATCGGCGTCGTATTGGTAGTTCTTCTTGTTTGCCAAGTTTCCGACCAGACGGATCTGATGAATCGCTGCGGTCACGCGGCTGTTGGCCAAGCTGACAAATCTTTCGCGAGGATCGCGCCTTGCTGCTTGAGGCTTGGTCGTCTTCTTCTTTCCTGTCGCCATATGACGCTCCTATGGGTCGTCATTGAACCACATGATCGCTACATATGGAAAATGTAGCTTACGTGTGGCAATGATGTCGCTGTCAGGCGGCTTGGTCAAGCCCAGACATCACTAGCCAGACGCACTGATCAAGGATCAGCTCATTGCTTGCCTCGCATTCCCAGATAGTGAAGACGCGCCATCCAAGAGCGCGGAGGGCCTGTCCGTTCCCCGCGTCTCGATTGACGTTGGATGTGAACTTCGAGGACCAGAACTCAGTTCGCGTGGCTGGGATCGCCGCGAACCTGCACCCGCTGTGCCGATGCCAAAAGCAGCCGTGCACGAATATCACTGAATCGAACTTGGGGAGCACGATGTCAGGCGTTCCTGGAAGGCTCTTGTCGTGCAGCTTGAACCTGAGGCCTGCCCCATGGAGGTAGCGGCGGACAAGCAGCTCCGGACGCGTGTCTCTCGAGCCAATGGCAGACATCATGCGTGACCGCGTTTCTGCGCTTACGACATCCATCATCAAGTTCCGGAAGCCGGCTTGAGGGGCCTCAACGAGAAACTAACGCGCCAATGTAGCGGTTGAAACGCTTGGGTGATCAACCAGCCTGGTAGCATGGTGATCCGCACACCTGTGCCTGCTGGTGCTCATGCAAAAGTTCGCGCTATCGATGTGCGAAGGAAATCTATAGGTAGCCATGTCTGTTCCAGTGATCGATCTTTTTGCCGGCCCGGGCGGGCTCGGAGAAGGGTTTTCCCGAGAGGATTCCGTTCAGTTTGATATTGCCATCTCGATTGAAAAAGACGGCATGGCCCACGAGACGCTGCGGCTTCGCGCCGCGCATCGAGCGCTCACGAGGGAGGGGGCGACCGAAGAGACGTGGCAGGAGTGGGACTCGATCCTGGCTAGCGAGCCCTGGAATGTTGTGTTCAGTCATTTGCAACGCTCGGGGAATCGATCAATTGAAAAGGCGTGCGCGGCCGCAGATCATGAAGCGTTGGAGTTCGAGCTAGGCCCAGAGAGCCGAGACAGAACCTCTGCTGAGATTCGGAAGCGTTTGGCTCCCTTCATGAAGGGGGGTGTACTACCGGGCAATTCGGTGCTGATCGGTGGCCCTCCCTGCCAAGCCTACTCCGTGGTCGGGCGCTCTCGAAACCGCGGCACTGAGGGCTACAAGCCCGAAGATGACCACCGGCACTTTCTGTACCGGGAGTACCTCCATGTCATCGCTGAATTCCAGCCGGCCGTTTTCGTCATGGAGAACGTCAAGGGGATCCTGTCATCGCGTGTCGATGAAGGTCGAATCTTCCACACAATCATGAACGACCTGCGCCGGCCAGACGTTGCCGCCGGTACAGCAGAGGCTGTTGAGTATGTCTTGTTGCCCTTGGCAGGTCGGGGCCATGCGGACGAACATGCCCCAGAGGCGTTTATCGTCAAGGCCGAGGAGTTTGGCATCCCGCAGGCCCGTCACCGTGTGATCATCCTGGGCGTGCGCAAGGATGTCTTTGATCTGGTTCCCGAAGTCGGGCGATTAGTTCCTGCGCAGGCCCCATCGGTTGAGGCTGTGATTTTCGATTTGCCTGCGCTCCGCCCGCAACTTTCCCATCGTGGAAAGGGCCTAGCTTGGCAAGATGCGCTCGAGGACCCTCTGCTTGATCGGGCTGTGGCAGAGCTTCGAAGCACCCGCGATGAAGGTTCGATCCGCATTGCAGATCGGCTCGAAGAAGTGCGAGCAAAGCTGCGTCAGCGCAAGTCGGATCCGGGCTTTGGCGGTGATCGCGCACGCATTCCCGCCGCCGCAAAGGATCGGCGTCCCAAGCAGCTTGCTGACTGGATCAAGGACCGGCCAACTGACTTGCTGGCGAATCATGAAAGTCGTGCGCACATGCCAACTGATCTCGTGCGTTATCTCTTCGTTGCGGCCTATGGCGAAATTACTGAGATGAGTCCTCGCCTGATGGACTTCCCGAAATGCCTCCTACCAGAACACAAGAACGTGGATCCCGAGAACATTGGTGATTCAATATTCAAGGACCGCTTCCGAGTGCAAGTCGGATCTAGGCACAGCATGACGGTCACGAGTCATATCGCCAAGGACGGGCACGCCTTCATTCACCCCAAGGCGATGCAGTGCAGAAGCCTGTCGGTACGCGAAGCTGCGCGTCTCCAAACCTTCCCTGACACCTACGTTTTCCTCGGCAATCGAACGTCGCAATACACCCAAGTAGGTAACGCCGTTCCGCCTTACCTAGCTCGCCAGATCGCTGGAATCGTTGCAGAAGTCCTGAAGGCTGCACGCCTCGCTTGATGTCATTGCCGCCAGGGGAGCCATGACTTGTCCAGGCCCCATCGTTCACAGCTAAATACGTGCAGTAGAGGGAGTAAGGATGAGACTGGAAGAAATCGAGATCGCCAGCGTGGACAAGAGGCGCGAAGAACAACTAAGGACGGGAGCAGCGGTGGCGGCCGTGAAGGCTGAGCAACTTCGGATGCAGGCGGACGACGTAAGTAGCAAGGCAGCGAAGGTCGCGCGCCAGGATCGGCCAATGAAGCCGAAGCCGCCGTCGACGAAGACGATCAAGCCAAAGGCCTAGCGCTGTCGATCACAAGTCGAGAGAGGTCTGCGCGAATGTCGTGCGACACCGCACGTCCGGAAAACCTCTCTAAATTCCTGGACGTAAGCGACTGGTCCCTCCGCCGGGAATCGAACCCAGATTTGCCGCTTAGGAGGCGGCTGTCTTATCCATTAGACGACGGAGAGGGAAGGCGGCGAGACAGTGTAACTATGGCTCTCGAGTGGCCAACCTAAGCCGACGACCAAGCGACAAAACTGTATAAAAACACAGCATTTGTCTTTGCATGCACTTGCTGCAAGGGGTGTGACAAATGAGTGACAGTGCTGTCACACCCTCGCTGCAAGCCCCCTAAACACTAGCTTTGCGCACGCAGCAGTCGTTTCCATTGAACTACGGAGAGCACCGCAGGCGTGAAAGCCACGCCGTCGAAGCGGCGCGGATTCTCGCACGGGCTCCCCGGCTCAGAACTGGGCGATGAGGTGGGGCTGGCCGCCGACCTGCGTGAGCACGCGGCGCGGGCGGTGGATCGTGCCGCCGCGTGTGGCGCGCGCGATGGCTGCCTGCACGGCATGCAGCAGGGCCGCCAGGCGCGGGCGTTCGCCGCGGCACTGGGAGCGGGGGATGACGAGGGCAAGCTCGAGGTTGGGTTGCTCGGTGTCGGCGACTTCGAGCTGCGCATTGACGACCAGCGTCAGCGGCGTGCTCAGGGTCACGTCCAGGTCGGCATCGACGTGCTGGTCGTCGGCCACGGGCAGCGGGCGGGCGCAGAGGGGGGCAAGGGCAGTGTTCAACATGGCACGCATCCTCGGTGAGGTGTGTGACAGCCGTTGTGGGGCAGGCCGCGGCAGCGCTGTAGGACGAGGCCGATGCGTGTGCGGCCCGTCACGCTTGAGAGGCGCCGGTGGTGCTCGGGAGCGCGGCGCGCACGGTGGGGCGGGCGAAGAGGCGGCCGATGAGGGCCCGCGCGAAGAAATAGTCGTTGCGCAGTTGCTCGCCGAGCGCGTCAAGCCACACGCGGCCTTGCGGGTCGCAGGGGATGTCCAGGCCCGCGCTTTCGGCCCGCAGGGGCTCGAAATGCAGCAGGTGGGTCGGCGGCTGCGTGCAAGGCGGTTGGCGGCGCTGGATCATGGGAACCTCCATCGAGATCGTCAGCCAAGGGCTGTCGAATCAACTTTGGTGCTTGCGCCGTGCGTTGCTTGTAGGCCGCCCAGGCAGGCTCGGCCTCCACGCGGCGCGTCCGCGTGTAGGACGGACGGCGGCCCTAGTTCCACTTCCACTGCCAGATCAGGTCCAGCGCGTTGTCGTCGCCGCCCTGGGCGCGCAGCGTGAAGCGCTGGGCGATGCGGTAGATGAGCTGCCACGAACCCGTGGTGGCGTTCAGGCTGCGCTCGTAGCCCACGTACCAGCGGCGCGAGAGCTGCTTGCCCAGGCGCACGATGGTGGCGCGGGTGTCGTCGTCGCTTTGCGCCAGCGACAGCTCGTCCAGGCCCAGGTTGCGCAGCACCTTGCCCGTCGGGCCTTCGCCTTCGCCGCTGAGCAGGGCGAGGGCGGCGCGCTGCAGCAGCGCGGTGTCGGTGCGGCCCAGGCCGTCGGGGCCGCGGCCGAGCAGCAGCCAGGCGAGCTTGTCGGTGTCGGCCATGTCGGGCTCGGAGTACAGGCTCACGCGCGGTGCGAGCGCCGTGCCGCCCACCAGCACGCCCACGCGCACGTCGAGGTTGGGCCGCACGGCCAGCATGTCGAGCGACGGGTTGTCGTACGGGCCGGTGAAGCTGATGTCCCCGCGCTCGATCTCCAGCTTCTGCCCGTAGGCGGCGTACTGCCCGCCACCGGCGGCGAGCCTGCCGTTCACGCGCAGGGGGCCGTTGTTCTGCGTGACCTGCAGCTGCCCGCGCAGCGTCGTGGCCAGGCCGCGTCCACGCACCTTGAAGTCACGGCCGAAGTCCACGGCGACGTTGACCGTGGTGTTGCGCGCTGCCTTGGGGGCCGGGGGCGCGGTGGGCGCGGCGTCGCGCGGGCCGCGCAGCACCGTCACGTCGTCGGACAGCGCGGGGGCGTCGCTGCGGGTGAAGTCGAACAGGCCTTCGTCGGCGCTGAGCTTGCCGTCGAGCTTGAGGCCCTTGGCGTCGAGGTCGAGCGTGGCCGCACCCGAGGCCACCACGCGGCGGTCCACGCGCGAGAGCACGCGCAGCTTGTCGGCGGTGATCTCGACGTGGGCGGTGGGCTGGGCCCCCAGCTCGGCGCGGCCCGTGGCACGCAGCCAGCCGTCGCCGCCGCGCGCTTGCAGTTGCGTGAGCTCGGCGTGCTGGCCCTTGAGGTCGAGCGTGAAGCGGCCTTCGGTCACGTCCACGCCGTAGAGCAGGTGGCGCAGGGCGAGGTCCTCTCCCTCGGCGCGTCCGGTGAGGTCGGGGGCCCCGAGGCGGCCGGCCAGCTGCACCGTGGCCGAGGCGCGGCCACCCAGGCGCCAGCCGGCGGGCACCCAGCTGCCCCAGGTGCCCAGCTGGGCGACATTGGCCTGCAGCACGCCCTCCAGCGGCGTCTGCGCGTCGGGCCAGAGGCCGGCCGGGCGCAGGGTCAGGGCGCCGCCAAAGCTGCCCAGCTCCGCGCCGGCAATGCCCTGGGCAAAGCGCCAGACACCGTCCTGCACGTTGAGCGCCAGGCGCAGGTCCGTCAGGCCCAGGGCGCGCTGTCCGAACTCGTCGGTCACGCGCAGGTCGCCCCCCTGGCGCTCCAGCAGCAGCTCGGCGGTCAGGCGCTGGTCCAGCAGCAGCGTGGCGTGGCCGGTCACGCGCAGGTCGCCGCCCCAGCCGAAATCGGGCTGCCAGCGCGCCAGCAGCGGCGCCACGGCCAGGTCTTCGAGCTGCAGCTCGGCGCGCGCTTCGGGGCGCTCGCCCCCGCGCCAGCTCAGGCGCTGCCAGCGCACGAAGGCGCCGCCCACCTCGGCGCGGCCGGGGTCGGCCACCACCTGCGGGCCGTCGAGCGTCCAGCGCAGGCCGATATCGCTCGCGGCCAGCAGCGCCGGCGTGCCCGGTCGCAGCGGGCCCACATCGATGCGGGCGATGCGGCCGGCCCAGCCGGCGCCGTCCCAGCGGCCGCGGGCGTGGAGCTGGGCGTTGAGGGCCAGGTCTTGCTGGTCGTGCATGATCCTGCCGCTGACCTGCGCCTTGGCGTCGTGGGCGCTGCGGCGCCCCTGCAGTTCGAGCTTGAGGCTGGCGATCTGGGCGTTCGGGTCGCGCAGCTGGGTGGCGTCCAGCGTCAGCGCGATGGGGCCGTCGCCGTCGCTGCCGGGCAGGGGCAGCTCCCAGCGGGCCTTGGCGCTGGCCAGGCTGCGCCCCATCGCCGAGGCTCGCGCGAGCGACAGGCGACCGCTGCCGCCGGCTTGCCAGCCGTTGGCGCTGCGCACGAGCTGGTAGCTGCCGTCGGCTTCGCCCTGGCCGGCCAGGGGCGGGTGGCCCAGCACGGCCAGCAGCGGGTTCAGCTCGGCCAGCGAGCTGACCTTGACGGCGGCGCTGCCGGTGATGTTGTCCGCGCGGGCCTGGCCGGCGGTCTGCACGCGGCTGTTGCCCAGGCGCCCTTCGACGTCGAAGGTGGCCGGGTCGGCGGCGCGCTCGCGGCCGAGCTTGATGCGCCCCTCCAGCGCCAGGCCAGCGAGGGCGCCCGGCAGCAGGCGGGCGTAGACGTTGCCGGTCAGCGTGGCCGGCGTCTTGCCGCGCAGGTCGATGTCGGCATCGGCGTTCAGCCGCGTGGGGCCAGGCAGGCGGGCCCAGGCGGAGCCCGGCGCGCCGCGCCACAGCAGGTGGGGGTCGAACTGGCGCACCTGGGCCTTGAGCTGGGCTGCGCCGGTGGTGTCGACGCGGCCGCTGGCCTGCAGCGTGGCGTCGCCGCTGGCCAGCCGTGCCTCGCTGATCTGCCACACGGTGCCCTGGCCCTGGAGCCTGGCCTGGATGCGCAGCGGGCGCGTCTCCAGCGTGCCGTTGAGGTCCAGCCGCGCGCTCAGCGGCCCGGCCTTGCTGCCGGCGAGTGTGAGCGGGCCGTCCAGCCGTGCGGGCGTGGCGCGGGCGTCCAGCGCCTCGGGGCGCAGGCCCTGCACGCGGGCGTCGAGCTGCCAGCGGCCGTCGGCCTCGCGCTGGCCCTTGCCCTGCACGCGGCCTCCGCCGGGCAGCTCGGCGTCCAGTGCGGTCAGGCGCAGGCTGTCGAGCTGGTCGGGCCGGCCGGCCAGCGCCAGCACGAGGCGGTTGACGGGCAGGGCGCCCTGGTCCCAGCGGCCCGCGGCCGTGTTGCGCAGGTCGGCCTGCAGCGTGGCCTCGGTACTGCGGCCGGGCGCCTGCAGCTGCGCGGTGCCGGTCAGGGCGGTGCGGGGCAGGCCGGGCATGAGGGCGGCGAGGTCGAGCTTGTCGGCCTGCAGCTGCAGCGCGTTCACAGGCCAGGGCGCAAAGGGCTGCACGTCGCCGGCGGCCTTGAGCGTCTGGTGTGCGGCTTCGAGCTCGGCCTTGGCCTTCAGGCGGGCCAGCGGGCCGGTCACGGCGGCGACGGCCGTCCATGGCAGCTCGGTGGCCTCGCTCTGGCGCACGGTGAGCGTGGCATCGGTCTGCAGCGGCGCGGCGCTGTCGATGCGCGCCTTGGCCGTCATCGTCAGGTGCTGCCAGCGGGCGGATGTGATCTCGATGCGGTGCGTGCCGCGACGGGGCAGGTCCACGCGGGCCTGCAAGTCCAGCAGCGGCGGCTGGTCGGCGGCCCAGCTCAGCCGGGCGATGTGCACGCTGGCGATCTGCACGCCCAGCGGGAGGCTGAGGTCCGGCGGCGGCGTGAGCGGCTCGCCGCTGCCCTGGCTGCGGATGTTGAGTTCGTCCACCGACAGCTCTTCGGCCAGCAGCAGGCCGCTGCTGGCGGTCAGGCCCAGGCCCTTCCAGCGCAGGCCGCGCAACTCCGCCGTGCCGCCGGGCCACATGATGAGCAGTCGGCGCGCGCGGAACTCGCCGCGCAGCGACCCTTGCGGCGCCTCGATCTGAACGCCGGGCAGGTGGGCCATCAGCCAGGCACCGCCCGACGGGCGGTTCAGCAGCCAGGCGATGAAGGCGCCCGCCAGGACGAGCACCAGCGCCAGGCCAATGAGGCTGGCGCGCAGGATGCGAAGGCTGCGCCTCATGGGGCGACCCCGGCAGTTGGGCAAAAGCGCAGGCGCTGACTCATAGCGAGATTCCGACTGTTCGGCGCAGCCGCAGGCGCTGACTCATAGCGAGATTCCGACTGAGAAGTGCAGGCGCCACTTGCCGGTCTCTTGCGCCCGCGCGGCGTCCACGCGCAGCGGCCCGACGGGGCTGCGCCAGCGCACGCCCACGCCGTAGCCGACGACCGGGCGGTAGTCGGTCCAGCGCGAAGCGGCATTGCCGGCGTCGACGAACACGGCGCCCCACAGGCTCGGCATGCTCATCGTGAAGGGGCGCGCCACTTCCAGGCTGCCGGTGGCCATGACGCGACCGCCGACGGTCAGGCCATTTCGCTCCACGCCGAGGCTGCGGTAGGCATAGCCGCGCACGGATTCGTCGCCGCCCGCGAGGAACAGCAGCTTCTCCGGCACGCCCACGCGGTCGTGCGCGATGACCTGGGCCACTTCCGCACGCGCCGAGGTGTACCAGCCGCCCAGGGGCTTGTAGGCGCCGAGCTTGAACTGCACGCGGCCGAAGGGGCCGCTGTCGTCGGTGCCGCCGCCGCGGGCATAGCCCAGGCCCACGAGGGCCAGGGCCTGGTGGCCGTCGGTGGGCAGCAGCGAGCTGTCCAGGCGCCGGCGGATCCATTGCTGGTTCAGCGACACGGCGAGGTTGGTGTTGACCTGGCTGCCCGCGGTCTCGCGGGCGCGCAGCAGCTCGACGTAGGTCAGCCGCTCGTCGCGCGTGGACTCGTACAGCCGCCCGAGGCGCACCCCGAGGTTGGTGGCGATGGTGTCGCCGGTGCGGTCCTGCTCAAACTGCAGCGAGGCGAGGTTGCGGTGCAGGTCGGGCTGCGGGTGAGAGCTGAGTTCGAGCTCGGCGCCGCGCAGGTCGCGGCTGAGCTGCAGCTTGCTGCGGGCGCGCACCGGCAGGTCGAAGGGCCGGCGGTGCAGGTGCTCCACGCTCACGCTCTGCCCGGTGTTGCTGTGGTAGCCCACGGCGACGGTGGCCTGCTGCAGTGCGGACTCGGTGACCGACACCTGCACGGGCGTGGTGCCGTCGGCGTCCACGGCTTCGGGCAGCAGCTGCACACGCACGGCGTCGAAGAGCTGGGTCTTGGCCAGGCGTTCCTGGAACTCGGCAAGCTTTTGCTCGGTGTAGCCGTCGCCCACGCGGTAGCCCGTCAGCCGCTCGACGGTCTCGCGGTCCTGGCGCTTGAGGCCCTCGATCCGTAGGGCACCAAGCCGCGCGCGGTTGCCGCTGGCCAGCACCAGGCGCAGCTCGGCCGTCTGGGTGTCGGGGTCCACGCGCGCCCCCGTCTCGGCCCAGCGCGCCAGCGGGAAGCCGCCGGTGCGGGCCCGCAGCAGCAGGTCGCTCTTGCTCGTGGCCCACAGGGCCTGTGTGAAGGCCGTGCCGGGCTTGAGCGCCCAGCCGTTGCGCAGGCTCTCGCGCAGCGCGCGGACGTCGTCGTCGGCCAGGCCTTCGGTGAACTCGATGTCGAGCTTGGCCACGCGCGTGAGCGGCCCGGGCGTGACGTTCAGGCGCAGGCGGGTCTCGTCTTCGGGGTCGCGGGTCACGTCTGCCTTGGCGTTGAAGTAGCCCTCGGTCTCCAGCAGGGCCTCGGCCTGCGCCGGGGCCGCGGCCGCCAGGCGCGCCAGCTCCACGCGGCTCAGTGCCGCTTCACTGGCGCGGTAGCGGGCGAGGTCGAGGTTGTCCTGCAGCAGGCTGCGCAGGGCGCTGTCGTCCACGCGGATGTCCAGCGTGTACACGGCCGGCCCTTCCGCAGGGACTGCCGGGGCCGCTGTCGACGCGGGGCCGGCGGCCGTTGCAGGGGCAGGGGCGGGGGCGCGGGTGGCACAGCCGCTCAGTACCGCCACGAGCAGCAGGCCGATCAGGCGGGTCATTTACTCAGCAGCCGCATCGCGCCTTCGAGGCCGGAAAGGGTCAGCGGGAACATGCGCTGCTGCACCAGTTGCTGGATCAGCGCGATGCTCTGCCGGTACTGCCAGACGCCTTGCGGCTCGGGGTTGATCCACGCGTACTTGGGGAAGGCGTGGGTGAGGCGCTGCAGCCATTCGGCGCCGGCCTCGTCGTTGTTGTACTCGACGCTGCCACCAACCTGCAGGATCTCGTAGGGGCTCATGGTCGCGTCGCCGACGAAGATCAGCTTGTAGTCCCGGTTGTACTTGCGGATCAGGTCCCAGGTGTTGAGCTTCTCGGCGAAGCGGCGGCGGTTGTTCTTCCAGACGAAGTCGTAGACGCAGTTGTGGAAGTAATAGAACTCCAGGTGCTTGAACTCGCTCTTGGCGGCGCTGAAGAGCTCTTCCACGCGGTGCACGTGCTCGTCCATCGTGCCGCCCACGTCCATCAGCAGCAGCACCTTCACCTTGTTGTGGCGTTCGGGCTGCATGCGGATGTCCAGCATGCCGGCGTTGGCGGCGGTGCCGTGGATGGTGCCGTCCAGGTCGAGTTCCAGCTCCGAGCCCTCGCGGGCGAAGCGGCGCAGCCGGCGCAGCGCGACCTTGATGTTGCGGGTGCCGAGTTCGAGCGTGTCGTCGTAGTCGCGGTAGGCGCGCTGCTCCCACACCTTGACGGCGCTCTTGTTGCCCCCCTTGCCGCCGATGCGCACGCCTTGCGGGTTGTAGCCGCTGTTACCGAACGGGCTGGTGCCGCCGGTGCCGATCCAGCGGTTGCCACCCTCGTGGCGTTCCTTCTGCTCCTCGAAGCGCTTCTTGAGCGTCTCCATGAGCTCCTCCCAGCCCATCTTCTCGATCGCGGCCTTCTGCTCGGGCGTGAGCTCCAGCTCCAGCTGCTTGCGCAGCCACTCCAGCGGCACCTCGGCCGTGAAGTCGGTCAGCATCTCCACGCCCTTGAAGTAGGCGGCGAAGGCGCGGTCGAACTTGTCGTACTGGGTCTCGTCCTTGACGAGGCTGGTGCGGGCGAGGTGATAGAAGTCGTCGATGCTGGCCGCGCCGCCGTTCTCGGGGCCGCCGATGACGCCGGCCTGCAGGGCTTCCAGCAGGGTCAGGTACTCGGGCACCGTCACCTTGAGCTTGGCAGCGCGCAAGGTGTAGAAGAACTGGATCAGCATGGGGGAGGCCGGGGCGGGGTTGCCTCGGATTATGCAGAGCAGCTCCCGGTCCTGCTGCGACCCGCGCCATGCCCGGGGCGCGAGCGCGTTACAGCTTGTCCACCATGACCGGCCGGCCCGTGAGATAACCCTGGATCAGCCGGAAGCCCATGTCCCGGCAGATCTCGGCTTCCGCCTCCATCTCCACGCCTTCGGCCAGGGGCACCGAGCCCAGCTCCAGCACCATGCGGACGAGGTCGCGCACCATGCGCTGCTTGCGCTCGCTGGCCTGGTGCAGGTTGCGCACGATGCCCATGTCGAACTTGACGAAATGCGCCGGTACTTCGGCCAGTTCGTTGAGCCGCGCCTGGCCGGCGCCGAAGTCGTCGTAGGCAAAGCGCACGCCGATGCCCTGCAGCCGGGCCGCCAGCTCGCGCATGCGCTCGACCTCGACCACCGCGCTCTCGTGCACCTCCACCACGAGGTGCGGGCGCCCGGGCAACTCCAGCAGCCCGTGCAGCGACTGGAAGAACTCGTCGGTGAAGGTCTCGGTCGGGTGCGTGTTGACGAAGATGCCCACGCCCTGCGCCTTGGGTGCGAGGGCAGCCACGCCGTGGCGGCGGAAGGCGTCGCTGAGCTCGGCCTCGCGCCGAAGGGACGCGGCCATGCTGAACAGGTGCATCGGCGAGCCTGGCAGCTCGGGGTGGGTGCAACGTCCGAGCAGTTCGTAGGCGAGCAGGGCGTTGGTGTGGGCGTCGACGATGGGCTGCGCCGCGGCCGTCAGCCCCCGGCCGCCGAGGAACTCGAGGAACTGCGCCTCGTGGCGGACGAAGTTCTGGCTGAGCTGGTGGGCGCCTGACACCATCTTCGTGCGGTCTTCGCCGGGGTCGGCGACGGTGGGCATGTCGTCGGACGGCCCGCCCGTCAGCCTGAACTCGGCATGGCAGAAATGGATGATGTCGTTGGCCACCACACGCCTGGGGGCCGTCAGCCGCTCGCGGTTGACGAAGGTGCCGTTGGTGCTGCCCAGGTCTACGATCAGCAGCGCGCCGGCCTCGCCGGGCTGCAGCTCGGCGTGCCGGCGTGACAGCCCGGCGCCCTCGATGGTCAGGTCATTGCCGGTGTCGCGGCCGACACTGAAAGGCAGGCGGTCGATGCGGTGTGTGAGCCGCGAACCGTCGGCGACGATGCTCTCCAGGAACCAAGGCGCAGTGGCCATTCAACCCTCCGAGCCCCGGCCGCAGGCGATGGCGGTCGGGTTCGGCACATTCTGAAACACTTCGCCCGGCTTGCGCAGGGGCTCAACCCCTGGGTTGAGGGCCGGCCGTGGCGCGCGAACCGCGCGCTTCAGCGGCAGGGCTCGACGCGGAACTCCACGCGGCGGTCCAGCGCGTCCACCGCGTTGTCGGTGCCGCTGCCCACGAGGTTCTCGCGCCAGCCCATGCCGCTGGGTTTGGTGCGCTGGGCGAGCACGGTGGCCTCGGCGGCCAGACGCTGCTGCATGAAGGTCGCGCGCTGCAGGGAGAGGGTGTCGTTCGTCTGCTCCGAGCCGGTGTGGCTCGTGTGGCCGACGATGACCATGCAGACCCGGGCGCTAGCGCTCTCCTTGGCGATCTGGCGCAGCCACATGGGGTAGGGGCCGCTGACCTTGGGGTCCGACCAGAACTCCGTGCTGCCGGGGTTGAAGAGGAACTTCACGTCCAGCTTGTTGGCGCGCAGGCCGTAGGCCACGATCTGCCCGAAGGCCGCTTCCGCCTCGGCCATGCGCCCCAGGCGCACGTTGTTGAGGTAGATGCCGTTGAGCGTGCGCAACTGATCGCCGCCGGACTGGCTGCGGGCCTCCTGGTATTTGGCCAGGGACTCCGGGTAGCGCTCGGCGTTGTAGAGCGCGCCGGCCTCGTTGATGACGCTGGCCACGGCCACGCGCTCCATGTAGGTGCCGTTGGCCGCGCGCCCGGGTGCGGTGAGCGCCGTGATGATGTAGCCGTCGACCACCTTGTCCTTCACGAGCACCGGGCTGTCCTGGTAGATGGCCAGCGGCGTGTGGTTGAGGCCGTCGTCGCGCGCGAGCGCCGAGGCCTGCGCGACCACCTGGCCGGTCTTGATCTCGACGAGCGCCAGGTTGATCTGCAGGGAGCGCTTGCCCGGCACGCCCAGCAGCCGCGTCAGCGTGCCCGTCAGCAGGTACTGCACGCGGGCGAGGTTGTCGGCCTTGAAGGGCAGCAGGTCGAAGCTGCCTTCCTTGCGCGCCGCCAGCCGCTCGGCGATGCGCCGCTCCAGCAACTGGGTGGTCTGCGTCTGCTGGCCGCTCGTGGCGTCGAGCATGGGGTCGACGACGACGCTCTTCTTCGTGATCTTGGATTCGACGACGGCCAGGAAGGCCGGCAGCTTCTGCGTCTGGTTCACAAGGCCGTCGGTGGCCACGACCACGGCCTCGCTGAAGGAGAGTTCGTTCGTGGAGACGGTGGGCTGCGTCGGCGCGGTGGCCAGGCAGCCGGCCAGCAAGGCCAGCAGGCCGAGCATTGCGGCACGTGCGAGGTGCGCTGAAAAACGGTGACGACGCGTGAGGCAGGCGCTACTCATCGACATTCCTTCTTCAGGTAGGCGGCCTCGCTCGGGGTGAGCGGTTCCAGCGAGGCCTTTTGCAGAATATCACTGCACCTGGACCCCTTTGCGGTCGCCGGCGTGGCCACCGTCGCAGGTGCAGCGGCCGGGCGTGAGCGGGGGCTGGCGGCGGATGCCGGTGGCGCAGAAGGTGGCGCAGTAGAGGGCGCAGTAGAGGGCGCAGGAGGTGGCGCAGTAGAGGGCGCGGGTGTGGCGTCCGGTTGGGAGGCGATAGGCGCCGGCGCGGGCGTGGATGCCGACGCGGGCAGGGCGGGCGGCAGTGATGTGGCGTTGTCGGCGACGGCCGAAGCCGGTACGAGCGGCTCTGGGCTCGGCCCCGCGGAGGCCGGCGCCGCCGCCGTGGGCAGTGGCTCCACCGGCGCGGGTGGCGCGCTGAGGCGATGCCCCACCCACCCCGCCACGGCCAGGGCCGCGACGCCTCCCAGGCCGAGCAGCAGCGGGCGGCGCGACGACGGCGCCGCGGCGGCCCCGATGGCCCCATCGATCGGTGGGGCCGCTGGTGCGACCGGGGCGGCACCGGCCCGGGGCGAAGGCGCGGCCGGCCGCACCGGGGGCGGTGGTGCGGCGGGTAGCACTTGCACCACAGGCGCGGCGACGGGCGGCAAGACGGGTGGCGGTGCGGCCTGCGCTTCGACCGGCGTCGCGGCGGGGGCCAGGCGGCGGGTCGGTTCGTGGGTCGGTTCGTGGGTCGTGAGGTCGATGTCCGGCAGCAGCACCGTGGCGTCGCCGGTCGGCACGCCGAGCGCACGCAGCTCGTCCAGCTCCAACGCCTGCGTGTCGTCCGCCGTGAGCAGGGCGCGGAACTCGGCGATCGACTGCGGGCGGTCCTTGGGGCGCACCGCCAGCGCGCGGTCGATGGCCGCGAGGAAGGCATTCCCGCAGCGCCCGGCAGCGACCACGGCCAGCGGCTGCAGCTGGTCGTCCAGCAGCCGCTCCACGGAGGCCACCGTCCGCCGGCCGCTGATGGCGGCATACAGCACGCTGGCCAGCGCAAAGATGTCGGTCCACGGGCCCTGGGTGACGCCCGGCATGTCGCCGTACTGCTCGATGGGGGCAAAGCCGGGCTTGAGCATGGCCGTCAGGGCGTGCGTCAGGTCACCGATGACGCGGCGGGCCGCCCCGAAGTCCAGCAGCAGCGGGCCGTGGTCGGTGATGAGGATGTTGTCGGGCGCGATGTCGCGGTGGTAGCAGTGCTCGTTGTGAAGCACCTCCAGCGCGTCGAGCAGCGGCATCAGCCAGGCGCGCACCTCACGCTCGGTGGGCAGGCGCCCCAGCCGGGCGAGCGCGGCCTTGAGCGTCGGGCCCTGGTAGTAGGGCATGGCCATGTAGGCGGTGCCGTTCTCCTCCCAGAACTGGTGCACCTTGAGCAGCGCGGGGTGGTCGAAGCGGGCCAGCAGCTTGGCCTCGTTGACGAAGCTGCGCAGGCCGATCTGGAAGGTCTCCTCGTGCTCGGGTGATTTGACCAGCACGGTCAGCGACTGGCCTGCGCGGGCGGCCATCGACGAGGGAAGGTACTCCTTGATCGCGACCTGGCGCTCCAGCACGACGTCGGTGGCCAGGTAGACGATGCCGAAGCCGCCTTCGCCGAGCACGCGGTCGATGCGGTAGTCGTGGATGCGTGTGCCCGGCGGCAGCATGTGCCCCGGCGTCAGCGGCGGCGGCATGGCCACGGTCGGCTGGACCGGGGCGTCGGGCCCGGCGCGCCCGGGCAGGTCGGCGGCCGCGTCGCTCATCGCCGCGGCGTCACGGTCGGCAGGGGCGGGACGGCGAACCCGAGGGGCAGGGGCGTGAGTGACATGGGCGCTCAGCTGAGGGGTGAAAACGATTATGCAGTGCGATATTCCCGGCCCCCGCCCGGGGTGGTGGGGCTAGCATGGACCGCATGTAGCTCCCGCAGGACATGCCTTGAAAGCTTCCACGCCGCCCGGTGCCGACGCGATGCTGCTGCATCTGGCGCAAACGCTGGTGCAGGAGGACGGCCGCTGGCGCGCGCGGCATGGGCTCTGGACGCTGGACAGCCACTTCCAGCCCGTGTTCAGCTTTCCGCATCGGCGGGCCGTCGGCTACGAGGCGCTGCTGCGGGTGTCGGACGCCGATGGGCAGGTCGTGCCGCCGCTCAAGTTCTTCGAGCAGCTCGGCAGCTTCGAGGCGCAGTGGGCCGCCGACCGGCTGTGCCGCCTGCTGCATGCCAACAACTTCGTGCACCAGGCGGGCGACATCGGCTGGCTGTTCCTGAACATCCACCCGGCCGTGTTCGTGCACGGTGCCCTGCAGATGCAGGCGCTGGACGCCTCCGTGCGCACGGTGCAGAGCCTGGGCCTGCCCATGCACCGCGTGGTGCTGGAGGTGACCGAGGACGTCATGTCCCAGGAGGCCGACTTCGAACAGGCCGTGGCCAACGTGCGCCAGACGGGCTGCCTGCTCGCGCTCGACGACTTCGGCGCGGGTCATTCCAATTTCGACCGCATCTGGCACATCCATCCCGAGATCGTGAAGCTCGACCGCAGCCTGCTGCGCCGGGCCTGCGGCTCGCCGCGCATCGCGCGGGTGCTGGCGCAGATGGTCTCGCTGCTGCACGAGTGCGGCTCGCTCGTGCTGCTGGAGGGCGTTGAGACGCGCGACGAAGCGCTGCTGGCCCTGGACGTGGACGTGGACCTGGTGCAGGGCTTCGTCTTCGGCCGCCCCGTGGCCGGCACGCTCGGGCCCCGGGGCGCTTCCGAGGAGATCGACGAGATCTGGACGCTGCTGGACGAGCGCCACGCAGCGGCGCGCGTCGCGCATGACGACCGCATCACGCCTTACCGGGCCGCGCTGCGCGCCGCCCAGGCGCGCCTGGCGGTGCAGCCGCGCCACGAGGCCTGCGCCGAGCTGCTGGCGATGCGGGGCGTGCAGGTGGCCTTCGTGCTGGACGACCAGGGCCGCCACGTGACCGAGCCCCTGCTGCCCCCGGGCCGCCAGCCGCTGCAGGCCGACCCGCGCTTCGAGCCGCTGGGCCTGCCCTCGGAAGCACGCTGGGCGCGCCGCCCCTACTTCCGCCGTGCGCTGGACGAACCCGGCGTCGTGCAGATGACGCGCCCCTACCTCAGCCTGCATGGCGCCCGCATGTGCGTGACGCTGTCGGTCGCGGTGCCGGTGGCCGGGCGGCTGCAGGTGCTGTGCGTGGACATCGACTGGGTCAGCGACCCGGCCTGAACAGCTCGCCGAAGAAGTCGCCAGGCAGCCACTGCGGGCGCTCGGCCTGGTCGGCCAGCAGCTGCATCAGGTCGGCATGCAGCTGGGCATGGCGCTGCACGGCGCCCCAGTGGAAGGGCTGGCTGAGGTCGTCGCCCGGCTGGTGGTAGCGCTGCGCGCGGTAGTCGCGCATCAGGGCGGCGCCGTCCTCCTGCGCGTTGAAGGAGCCCGTGCCTGGGCCGAGGATGACCGCGGGGATGCCGCGTCGCACGAAGCTGTACTGGTCGGACCGGGTGAAGCGGGCCTGCTCGGGCTGGGGGTCGGGCACGGTCTTGAGGCCCAGCCCGGCGGCGGCACGCGCCGCGGCCGCCCCGAGGGTGGAGTGCTCGCCGCCCAGCGCCACGACCTCGCTGAAGTCGTGCAGCAGGATGGGCATGTCGATGTTGACCGCCGCGGTGAGCTGAGCGGCCGGCACGGGCGGGTGGGCCGCCAGGTAGGCCGAGCCGAGCTGCCCCTGCTCCTCGCCCGTGAGTGCTGCCACGAGGATGGAGCGCTGCGGCTGCGGTGCCTGCGCCAGCAGGGATGCGACCTCCAGCAGCGTCGCCAGGCCGAGCGCATTGTCCATGGCGCCGGGGTAGATGACGTCGCCCTGCGGCCCGGTCTTGCGGCCGAGGTGGTCGAGGTGCGCGGTGAGCAGCAGGCACTCGTCGCGGCGCTGGGGGTGCTGCCCCGGGATGAGGCCCACCACGTTGTGGCTGCGCGTGTGCCCGTGCACGCTGTCGCAGGTCATCTCGGCCGTCAGGCCCAGCGGGCCGCGCGGCACGGGGCGCCCGGCCTCGGCGTCGGCCACCAGGCGCGGGTAGTCACGGGTGAGGGCGGCCAGCAGGTCCGGCGCCTTCTGCAGGCTCACCGCAGCCCAGCCGCGCAGCGCGGCCATCTCGCTGCCGGCCTGCCCGTCCGGGCCCTGCCAGTCCATGGCGGCCGTGCCGGCGTATTGCCGGGCCAGGTGAAACGGCGCGACCCGCTCGCTGCGCGGGGTGCCCAGCGAGATCATGCCCACGGCGCCCAGGCGGGCCGCGACGGCCATCTTGGTCAGGCGGCTGCTGAAGTGCGCGCCTTCTTCCGACGGCAGGTGCGGCGGGCGCCCCGCCAGCACGACGACGATGCGGCCGCGCACATCCAGGCCGGCGTAGTCGTCCAGCCCGAAGCCCGGCGCCTGGATGCCGTGGCCGGCGAACACCAGCGGCGCGGTCACCTCGCTGTGCGTGGCCTGCAGGTCAGGGCGGGTGCTGAACTCGTCGAGGTAGGCGAGGGACTCGCTCCGCGCCCCGCGCCACAGCCGCAACACCGGCGGCGTGCTCGCGAGCCGGGCTGTCTTCAAGCGCACGCCTTGCGCAAAGCCGCCGTCGTCGCCCAGCGGCCGCAGGCCCAGCCGGGCGAAGTGGCTGGCGACGTAGGCGGCTGCGATGTCGAAGCCGCGCGAGCCGGTCTCGCGCCCTTCCAGCAGCGGGCTGGCGAGGAAGCGCAGGTGCGCCTGCAGCGCGGCCAGGCTCACGCGGGGCCGGGTGTTGCCCGCTGCGAAGGCAGCCGCGGGCAGCCCGGCGGACCAGGCCGCCGCACTGCCCAGCAGCCCGCGCCGCCTCATCGCGTGCGGGGCATGTGCCGCTCAAGCCAGGCTAAGAACTCGCCATAC
The DNA here is from genome assembly GCA_016790285.1 of Roseateles sp. GTDB lineage: Bacteria > Pseudomonadota > Gammaproteobacteria > Burkholderiales > Burkholderiaceae_C > Pelomonas. The sequence goes on from JAEUPJ010000058.1 coordinate 22,369, forward strand.
CAGAGCCGGCTGTTGCGCGGCTTGAGCACCCAGTGGTTCTCGTCGGGGAACCACACCAGCCGCGTGGGCACGCCCAGCGACTTGAGCGTGTTGTAGTAGGCCAGGCCCTGGGCGTCGGGCACGCGGTAGTCGAGCTGGCCGTGGATGACCAGCGTGGGCGTGCTGAAGTGCCGGGCGAACGCGTGCGGGCTTTGCGCGGCGACGCGGGCCGGGTCGTCCCAGTACGCCGCACCGAGCTCCTTGCGGTGCCAGCTGTAGGCGTCGTCGGCGTACATGGCCTGCCAGTCGTAGCAGCCGGCGTGGCAGACGTAGGCCTGGTAGCGGCCGGCGGGCAGGTGGCCGTTCATCCAGGCCACCATGTAGCCGCCATAGCTGCCGCCGGTGGCGGCGATGCGCCGGCGGTCCACCCAGCGCTTCTTGAGGAGCCAGTCGGTGCCGGCCTCGACGTCCTGCAGCTCGTACTCGCCCCAGTGGCCGGTGATGCTGTCCAGGAACTCATGGCCGAAGCTGGAGGAGCCGTGGTAGTTGACGCAGGCGACGACGTAGCCGCCGCCGGCGAACACCTGGTGGTTCCAGCGCCAGTGCCAGCTGTCGCCGAAGGCGGTGTGCGGGCCGCCGTGGATGACGTGCATGACGGGCCACTTCTTCTTCGGGTCGAAGTCGGGCGGGTAGATGAGCCACATCTGCACGTCGTCGCCGCGCGCGCCGGTGATCGTCACTTCCTCGTGGCGGCCGAAACGGTGGCGGGCCAGGCGCTCGTCGTTGAGCTGCTCGATGCGGCGGATGCCGTCGTCGCCCAGCACCGACAGCCGCGGCGGGAACTGCACGCTGTCGTGGTTGACGACGACAAAGTCCGCGGCGAGCGCGAAGCTGCCGACATGGCCGCCCTCGAAGATGGGCTCGGCCACGCGGTCGCCCAGCAGGAACTGCCACAGGTGGCGGCGGCCGCGGTCTTCGGCGGCGAACAGCACGCTCTGGTCATCGGCCGTCCAGCGCAGCGGTGCGCTGACGTCGTGGTCCCAGTCCTCGCTGAAGACGGCCCAGTGGCCGGCCTGGTCGAGCACGGCCAGCCGGTTGGGCTGGTTGTGGCCCGCGGCCTGGTGGCTGGCCAGGAAGGCGAGGTGGGCGCCGCCATGGCTGTAGCGCGGCGCGGCGAAGTCCCAGTCGGCGTCGTGCAGCAGGGTCTGCACGCGGCGGCTCGCCACGTCGATCTCGGCCAGCGCGAAGCGGCCGTCGAGCTTCTTCTCGGCGCCGGGGTCGAAGGCGAAGGCGATGCGCCGGCCGTCGGGGGCGATGTCGAAGCACAGCGCGTCGGGTTCGGCGCGGCTGAGCTCCCAGTCGGTGCCTTCGAAGAGGTCGCGGGCCTTGCCCGTGTCGACGTCCATCACGTGCAGGTGCGGCACGCGGCCCATCGGCACGTGGTGGTCCCAGAAGCGGTACAAGGCCTCTTCTGTGACGTAGGCGCTCTCCTTGCGCGACTTGAACTCGTGCAGCGCCTCGTCCTGGGCGCCGGCCTTGCGGTCGGGCCACACCCAGGAGACGAAGGCGATGCGGCGACCATCCGGGAACCACTTGAAGGACTCCACGCCGGTGGGCACCCGCCCCACGCGGCGGGCCTCGCCGCCGTCGGGCGCGATGACGTAGAGCTGCGCTTCCTCGTCGCGCTGCGGGCCGTCGGCACCGGGCTGCTCGCGCTTGGCCGTGAAGGCGATGAGGTCCCCTCGCGGGCTCCACTGCGGGTGCTGGTCCTTCTCGCCGGTCTCGGTCAGCCGCCGCGGCGCGCCGCCGAGGGTGGAGAACAGCCACAGGCTGGTCAGGGCCCGGTTGGCCTGCATCGAGTGGCGCGTGACGCCGGCGACGGCCTGTGCGCCGTCGGGGCTGAGGCTGGGTTCGCCGATGCGGTCCAGGTCCCACAGGGCCTCGACGTCGAAAGCCCTGGGGTTGTTTTTCATGCGCGGGGTCGGGTCAGTTGCCATTGGAGATGCGCCTTCACCTCGGGCCATTCGCCCACGGTGAGGCTGTACATGACGGTGTCGCGCACCGTGCCGTCGCGCCGGGGCGCATGGTGGCGCAGCACGCCGTCGCGGCGCGCGCCGAGGCGCTCGATGGCGCGCTGGGAGGCGTGGTTGAAGTTGTCGGTGCGCCAGCCCACGAGCTTGGCGCCCAGCGTCTCGAAGGCGTGGGTGAGCAGCAGCAGCTTGGCGGTCGTGTTCACGGCACTGCGCTGCACGCGCCGGGCGTACCAGGTGTAGCCGATCTCGACGCGGTCGATGGCCGGCACGATGTCGTGATAGCTGGTGGAGCCGAGCACTTCGCCGGTGGTGGCGTCCAGCACCGCGAAGGGCAGGCGGTGGCCCGCGGCCTGGCCGGCGAGTGCGGCCTCGACATAGGCCACCGTCTCGCCCGGCGCGGGCACGCTCGTGAAGCGCAGGTTCCACAGCTCGCCGTCGGCCGCCGCGGCCTGCAGCCCGGGCACGTGCTCCAGCGTCAGCGGCACGAGGCGGATGGGGCCAGCCGCCAGGGTGACGGGCTGCACCGGCTTCACGGCTTGTCCTTGAGCATCAGCCGGCGCGCGACGGTGCGGCCCACGCCGCAGCCGCCGACGATCAGCGCGAGGCCGATGAGCTGCTGCAGGTTCCAGTCGGTGCTGGCGATGAAGTCGATGCCGAACTGCCGGCCCAGCCACCAGCCGGCCAAGGCACCGCCGACGAAGCCGACAGCGTCCGCCAGCCCTTCGCGCATCGCGCGTTCGAAGTCTTGTGCCATCAGCGGTTGTTGCGTTGCATGAAGACGAGCTTCTCGAAGAGGGTCAGGTCCTGCTCGTTCTTGAGCAGCGCCCCCACCAGCGGCGGGATGCTGACCTTCTCGTCCTTGGACTGCAGGGCGTCCACCGGCACATCCTCGGCCAGCAGCAGCTTGAGCCAGTCGATGAGCTCCGACGTGCTGGGCTTCTTCTTGAGGCCGGGCAGGTTGCGCACGTCGTAGAAATTCTTGAGGGCCGCGCTCAGCAGGTCTTTCTTGAGCGTGGGGAAGTGCACGTTGACGATCTTCTGCATCGTCTCGGCGTCGGGGAACTTGATGTAGTGGAAGAAGCAACGGCGCAGGAAGGCGTCGGGCAGCTCCTTCTCGTTGTTGGAGGTGATGAACACCAGCGGCCGGTGCCTGGCCTTGATGAGCTGGCGCGTCTCGTAGACGTAGAACTCCATGCGGTCGATTTCGCGCAGGAGGTCGTTTGGGAACTCGATGTCGGCCTTGTCGATCTCGTCAATGAGCAGCACGACGGGCTCGTCGGCCTCGAAGGCCTGCCACAGCACGCCCTTGACGATGTAGTTCTCGATGTTGCGCACGCGCTCGCTGCCCTCGATGCCCGCGAGCTGGCTGTCGCGCAGGCGGCTGACCGCGTCGTACTCGTACAGGCCCTGCTGGGCCTTGGTCGTGCTCTTGATGTGCCACTGCAGCAGCGGGCGCCCCAGGGCACTGGCGACCTCCTTGGCCAGCATGGTCTTGCCGGTGCCGGGTTCGCCCTTGATCAGCAGCGGCCGCTGCAGCGTGGCGGCGGCATTGACTGCCAGCATCAGGTCGGCGGTGGCGACGTATTGGTCGGAACCTTGGAATTTCATGGGGGAAAACCGGGACGAATCCGGTGCTGGAAGGGGGCCGGGCCAGTATAGGAGCCCTCCTATAATCGCCGCCGCTTCTTGCCACGAGACCCCCTGGGACCATGAAAAAACTGCTGCAGATCTCGCTCGCCCTGGCCACTGCCTTCGGTGCTTTCGCCGCTCAGGCCCAGGACGTCAACGCGGGCCAGAAGAAGATCGCCATGTGCATCGGCTGCCACGGCATTCCGGGCTACCAGGCCAGCTTCCCCGAGATCCACAAGGTCCCGATGATCGCGGGCCAGAACGCCAAGTACATCGTGTCGGCCCTGCAGGCCTACGCCAAGGGTGACCGCAAGCACCCCACCATGCGCGGCATCGCCACCTCGCTCACCGAGCAGGACATGAACGACATCGCCGCCTACTACGAGCAACAGGCCAAGCTGCCGGCGGTGGCAGAGAGCGTCCCCGCCGCGCCGGCCAACGTGGCCGAGCTGCTGACCAAGGGCGCCTGCGTGTCCTGCCACGGCGCCAACTTCAGCAAGCCCATCGACCCGACCTACCCCAAGCTCGCCGGCCAGCACGCCGACTACCTGACGGTGGCGCTCAAGGCCTACAAGACCGAGAAGAACGGCACCGTCGGCCGCAGCAACGGCGTGATGGCCGGCCAGGTCAAGCAGTTCAGCAATGCCGAGCTGAAGGCGATCGCCAGCTACATCGGCTCGCTGCCCACCGAGATGGCCACCGTGCCGCAGGGCAAGTTCCGCTGAGCAGCCAACCCGCTCACCCGAAAGCCGCCTGCCCAGGCGGCTTTTCTTTTTTCAGCAAGTCCCGGGCAGGCGTGCATTGCTGCACGCCGGGCAAATGACCCCGCAGTCATACTCCCCGCGGTGCTGCGCCATGCTGAAAAAAATACCGGTTTCTGATGTGACGCTTGGGATGTACCTCCAATCCTTGGAGGGCTCCTGGCTGTCCCACCCCTTCTGGAAGACCAAGTTCGTGCTCGCCGACCCGGCCGACCTGGCCGCGTTGCAGGGCAGCGGCGTGCCGGCGGTCTGGATCGACGTCAGCAAGGGCTGCGATGTGGCTTCGGCCGAGCCGGCGCCCGCGCAGCCGCCGCGCGTCGAGGTGATGCCGCCGCCCCCTCCGCCTCCCGCCCCGGCCCCTGCACCGGCGCCCGCGGTGCGCGAACCACGGGCCCGCTTCGAGGACGAGGTCGGCCGCGCGGCCGAGGTGCTGCACCGCTCCAAGCAGGCCGTCACGGCGCTGTTCAACGAAGCCCGGCTGGGCAAGGCCATCGACTCCGAGCGCTGCCTGCCCATCGTCGAGGAGGTCGCTTCGTCCCTGGCCCGCAATCCATCGGCCTTCGTGAGCCTGGCGCGGCTCAAGACCAAGGACGACTACACCTACATGCACTCGGTCGCCGTGTGCGGCCTGATGGTGGCGCTGGCCCGGCACATGGGCCTGCCCGACGACCAGGCGCGCGAGGCGGGCCTGGCCGGCCTGCTGCACGACGTGGGCAAGATGCAGATGCCGCTGGAGGTGCTGAACAAGCCCGGCTCGCTCACCGACGCCGAGTTCGCCGTCATGCGCAGCCACCCCGAGCGCGGCTGGGAGATGCTCCGGGACGGCGCCAAGGTGACGCCCACGGCGCTGGACGTCTGCCTGCATCACCACGAGAAGATCGACGGCACCGGCTACCCGCACAAGCTCGCGGGTGAGCAGATCAGCCTGATGGCGCGCATGGGCGCCGTGTGCGACGTCTACGACGCCATCACCTCCACGCGCCCCTACAAGGCCGCCTGGGACCCGGCCGGCTCACTGCAGCGCATGGCGCAGTGGAAGGGCCAGTTCGACCCCATCGTCTTCCAGGCCTTCGTGAAGAGCGTGGGCATCTACCCCGTGGGCACGCTCGTGAAGCTGCAGTCCGGCCGGCTGGCGGTGGTCGTCGACCAGAACCCGGCCGCCCTGGTGGCGCCGCGCGTGAAGGTGTTCTATTCCACCAAGTCCAACATGCCCATTCCCGTGCAGCTGGTGGACCTGGCCGCGCCGCTCACCAACGACCGCATCGCCGGCCGTGAGCCGCCGGAGAACTGGAACTTCAGCCACCTCGAGGAGCTCTGGAACCCCAACGCACGGCGTTGAGGCCAGGGCTTTGCCACCGCTCCTAAACTGCCAGGCCGAGCAGTCTGGAGAGCAGTGATGAAACGATGGATGGGCGTGGCCCTGGTGGCTGTCGCGTGCGGCGTGTCGGCGCAGACCCTGCGCTGGACGAGCCAGGGCGACCCGCAGACGATGGACCCCGATTCGCAGAACGAGAGCCTGACCAACATGGTCAACGGCCAGATCTACGAGCGCCTGACCAGCCGTGATGCCAAGCTGGCGCTCGTGCCGGGGCTTGCCACGTCGTGGTCCCAGACCGGGCCGCTGAGCTGGCGCTTCAAGCTGCGCCCGGGCGTCAGGTTCCACGACGGCACGCCACTCACGGCCGATGATGTCGTGTTCTCGGTGCAGCGCGCCAAGGAGCCGACGTCCCAGATCTCGGTCTGGGCCAATGCGGTGGGCACGGCCCGAAAGGTGGACGACCTCACCGTCGATTTCCAGCTCACCACCTTCAACCCCATCTTCCTGCAGCACATCGACCAGATCTGGATCATGAGCCGCAAGTGGTGCGAGACGCACAAGGTCATGCGCCCGCTGGACTTCAAGAACAAGGAAGAGGCCTTCACGGCGCTGAACGCCAATGGCACCGGCCCCTTCATGCTGGCCAGCCGCCAGCCGGGCATCAAGACCGTGCTCAAGCGCAACCCGGCCTGGTGGAACAAGGCGGAGGGCAATGTGCAGGAGGTCGTCTACACGCCCATCGCGACGGACGCCACGCGCCTGGCGGCCCTGGTCTCGGGCGAGGTCGACCTGGTGCTCGACCCCGCGCCGCGCGACGTCGCACGGCTGCGCAACACGGCCGGCGTCAAGGTCATCGAGGGCCCCGAGAACCGGCTTGTCTTCATCGGCATGGACCAGTCGCGCGACAAGCTCCTGTACGGCAACGTGCCCGGTGACAGGAACCCGTTCAAGGACCTGCGTGTGCGCCGCGCGCTCTACCAGGCCATCGACATCGAGGCCATCCGCAGCAAGCTCATGAGCGGGCTGTCGGTGCCCACGGGGGCGCTGACGCCGTCGTCCAACGCCTCCTTCGATGACCCGGCGCTGCAGACCCGGCTGCCGCACGACCTCGCGGCGGCGCGCAAGCTCATGCAGGAGGCGGGCTTCGCCGAGGGCTTCGAGGTGACGCTGGACTGCCCCAACAACCGCTACATCAACGACGAGGAGATCTGCACCGCGCTGGCCTCGATGTGGGCGCAGCTCAAGGTCAAGGTCAAGGTCAACGCCATGCCGCGGGTGCTGTATTTCCCCAAGCTGGAGAAGTACGACACGAGCCTGTACATGTACGGCTGGGGTGGCTCGGTGACGGATGCGGAGAGCATCCTCACGCCGCTGTACCGCACGCGCGGCGACAAGGGCGTGGGCAACTACAACTTCGGCGGCTTTCGCAACGACAAGGCCGACAGCCTGGCCGCGCAGTCCAGCGTCGAGCCCGACGTGAAGAAGCGCGAGCAGCTCATCCGCGGCGCGCTGGCCGAGCTGCGCGAGCAGGTCAACGTGATCCCGCTGCACCGCCAGGTCGTGCCCTGGGGCGCGCGCGCCAACGTGACGGCCGTGCACCGGCCCGACAACTGGCTGGAACTCGCCTGGGTCCAGATCGGCCGCTGAGCCGGGCCCGCCCGCGCCGGCGCACGGCGCGGTAAGGCCCCCACTTCCCCCCGGTATTCCGGGGAACGCCCAGGGCCTGGCGGGGCAAACTGGCTGAAGCCCGTTTCACGCCCGCGCCATGCTGTATCGCCTCGCTGCCCTCGTCCTGACCCTGCTGCTCGCTTCCTGCGGAGGAGGCGGCGGCGGGTCGGACTCGACCACGCCCAGCACGCCGCCCACGCTGCGCGGCGTGGCGGCCACCGGGGCGCCGCTGGTCAATGCCGCCGTCAGTGTCGTGGACGGGCAGGGCAAGTTGGTCGGCACAGCCACCACGCATCCCACCGACGGCAGCTACAGCCTCACGCTGGGCACCACCAGCCCCGCCGCGCCGCTGTTCATCCAGGTGCGCGGCATGGACGCCGCCGGCACCATGCAGGTGTTGCACTCCACGGTGCCCACGATCTCGGCGTCGATGGTCGGCCACGTCACGCCCATGTCCAACGCCATCGTCGCCCTGGCCCTGGGCACCGAGCCGGCCCCGGTCTTCGCGGCGGCGGCCACGAGCGGCAGCCAGCTGTCGCAGCTGGCCAGCGCCACACCCGCGGCCGCCACTTTCCTCAAGACGCTGGTGAAGAACCAGCTCACCGACCTGAAGTTCACCGACCCCACGGCGCTGGACCTGCTGGCCGATGCGAGCTTCGCGGCCAACAAGGGCGCGCACGACCTGCTCATCGAGGCGGTCCGCGTGGACCTCGCCCGCTCCAGCCGCAACGTGCCGCTGCTGCAGATCGGCAACAAGTTCCTCGCGGCACCCACTGCCGAGGTCGTGGTGGACCTGCCGACCGCCCAGACGGAGCTCCTCAAGGCCAGCGGCACGCCTGCCAATGCCATCACGTCCACGCTCAAGGCCGCCACCAGCGCCACCACGCTGCTGGGCAACCTGCCTGGGCTGGACGAGCTCGGCGCGGCGCTGAACCAGCTCATTGCACAGGGGCGTGACGTCAGCACCATCCTGAACAACGCGCTGGTGTCGGGCTACGACAAGCACAACAGCCGCACCAAGACGGACCTGGCCAGCATCCTGTCGACCTACACCTCGGCCAACCGCCAGTTCGGCCGCTTCCAGCTCGTGGGCTGCGCGGATGACGCGCCGGCCAGCGGCAACTGCACCAAGGTGCTCGTCAGCGCCCTCGTGAGCGACTCGACGGGCGCCGTCGTGGACGTCTTCGCCGACGCGGTCAGCTACAACAAGGCGGCCACGACGACCAACAAGTGGAACCTCATCGGCAACGGCAAGAAGCTCTCGTTTGCCGTGCACCCGCTGGCCTTCCTCGCGCTCGCGGCCGACGGCACCACCAGCAGCGCCGTCGTGCCCAACCCCGGCATCGGGCTGCAGGTGGAGATCCAGGCACAGACACCCGACCCCATCCCGGGCAACCCGGCCACGCAGCTGCTGAGCTCGGCCACCGTGCAGCTGCCCGGCGGCTTCAGCATCCCCTTCGGCTACTGCAGCCGGCCGATGCTGTGCGTGTCCAGCACGCCCGGCTCCACCAGCCTCGTGCCGACCGGCGGCGTGGGCGACGTGGCCATCCAGCGCGCCGCCGTCGGCTGGATCGGCACGGTCGACAGCGTGCGCGGCGCCAAGTTCGTCGCGAGCTACACGATCGCCAGCGCCAACGAAACCCGCACCGCCTACCTGCGCGCCGACGTGCTCGGCGACCCCGCGGCGGCGCGCTTCCCCGTGCTGGACGGGGTGTCAGCCAGCAACCCGCTGTTCGCCGCGAGCCTGCAAAGCGGCACGCTGAGCATCAGCTGGGCGACCTGGGCGGCCGCCAACCCCGACCTGCGTCTCGTCGAGATCAAGCGGGTCTTCAGGCCCACGGCGGGTGGCTCGCCCACGGTTCTGGACACGACGGTGCCGCTGCCCACCAAGACAGCGGTCACCCTCAGCACCGCCCACACCCCGGCCGGCGCGGTCACGTCGGAGCTGTGGCTGCAGGCGACGGACCCGCAAGGGCGGCGCTTCCACACCCGCTACACGGGCAAGACTTGAAGTCGCTGTCGAAGTCGACGGTGTCGCGGCGGAACTGGCCGCCAGCCTTCATCCAATCGACGTCCAGCGCAGCCTCTGGATCGACGGCCCGCACGGTCACCCGGGCGAAGCCGTCACCCGCGGGGGCGAAGCGAGTGCAGGCGCAGACCTGCACGTCGCCCACGCTGAAGTTGTCGTGCTGCACCAGGTCGTCGGGCCTGCCGTTGGCGAACGGGAAGGGCGCGTAGAGGCCGGAGCTGTGGATGGACACGATCTTCACGGGCGGCTTGTCGCTGCCCCGCTGTGACAGCACCGCACGCGTGACCATGCCGTGGTGCTCGTCGCCCGACAGGAACACGACGTTCTTGAGCTGGTGCTCGACGATGAAGGCGAACAGCTCGGCCATCGACACCGGGAAGCCGTCCCAGGCGTCGCTGTAGGCCGCGCGGGCCGCCGCGCCACCGGCATGGCCCGGCTGGCCGGCGTCGCCCGCCGTGACGCGCCGCCGGGGCAGCAGGATGGAGGGCGTGGCGATGAACTTCAACTGTGCCTGGTGCCGCGCCTGCGCCGCGCCGTTGGTCGTGCCGTCGGCATTCACCAGGTGCTGGCCCAGCAGCCAGGCCTTCAGGTCTTTCCACTGTTGGTCATTCATCAGCTGGCGCTTGGCCTCGGGCACCTTGGCGCCACGTGCCATGCGGCCTGTTCGCGTGTCCGCAAAGCGGAACGCCAGCCCTCCCGCCATGAAGGGCAGGTCGCCCACGCCGATGCCCTTGTGGTCCTTGCGCAGCGGCCGCATGCGCTGGTACTTCGACCAGGCGCGCGCGCCGTACTTCAGCAACTGGCGATTGCGCCGGTCGTCCTCATACCGGCGCCTGGCCACGTGGGGAGGCAGGGGTTCCCAGTTGTCCTTGATCTCGTGGTCGTCCAGCAGCATGAAGGCCGGCACGCGGCGCAGCACGGCGCGCATGCCACGCGCGCGCATGGCCTTGGCATTGGGTTGGTCGAACAGCTCGTCGCGGCGCGTCGGGTCGATCAGCCCGGCGGTGGCGTCGGCATAGGTTTGGTCGCCGAGGAAGAGCGCCAGGCGCACCGGCTGCTCGCCCGCATGGGTCAGCAGTGCGAGCTGCTGCAGGCTGGCCTGGCCCACGTCGGCATCCAGCAGCCCGGTCACGTACTGGCAGCTGCCGAACGCGAACGTGAAGGGAAGGTCGGCTGCGCCCGCCGTGTACACCCGCTGCGCGGACACCACGTCGGCGAGTTCGACGAAGGCGAGGGCGACGTCCTCGGCCTTCTGGTCCTGCAGCCAGAGGTGCGCATCCTGCATGGCCTGGGTGGCGTGCGCCGTGTCGCCGCTGGGGGCGGAGCCCAGCAGCTGCGTGCGCCATTGCTGGCTCCACTTGAGCTTGTCCAAGGGGGATCGCCACAGCGTCTCGAACCCCGGGTTGTCGATGACTTGGCGACGACCGGGCTGGGCGGGTTGTGTCGGTTGAGGCACGGCCATACGGCCGAAGTCCGCCGGTGCGGCCACCCCGCCCGCGGGCGAGACCGATGGCCCGGACGGCTCCGGCGCGGACGCGCGCTCAGGTCCCGGGGAACTCGCCCGATGCCGGGCCCGGGCCTCGGCCGGGTCGTACAGCACCAGCGCCAGCCAACCCGGCACGGCGTCGCGCGGCAGGCCGCTCGCCGGGCCGTTCAGGTGCGCCTGCAGAGCCGCGACGGGCGGCGTGGCCTGCATCCAATCGGCACTGCTGACGTCGGCGTCGCCCCAGGCCGTGGCTTTCACGTCCGGGATCAGTTCATGGTGCACTGCGCCATCCGGGTCCGTCCAGCGCCGGGCGGGCAGCAGGTAGAGCTGACCCTTGCCCTGCAGAGGGTCTGACAGGCAGGCCAGCTGGACCGCGTTGCCTGGGCCCGGCTTCCAGTCGAAGCGCGGCCCGGACCACGGCAGGTGCGCCAGCCGCTGCGGGGTGGCCGGCGCACGTTCGGGCGAGGTTTCCTCTTCCTTGTCGTAGGGCCCTTTGCGTGCCAGGAATGTCGCCAGGTCATCGAACACCGCGCGCGAGCCCACGCCCATCAGCACGTCCTGGTGACCCAGGTGGGCGTAGACCGGCGAATGCGGGTCGGGTTCGGAGAAGGGCACGCCGGCACTGCGCAGGTGGTCGCCCAGCAGGGTCTGGGTCAGCACGTCCACGAGCCCGTTGTTGGCCCCGTGGATGGCGTACGTGTCGATGCCACCCCAGCGCTCGCGCAGACGCCCCTGCGTGACGAACTCGCCCCGCCCGGCCTGGTTGGTGATGGCGTCGGCCCGCGCGAAGTGGATGGTCTGCGAGACCGTGTCCATGCTGATGGGCCCGAAGATGTCGTCGATGGCGTCCAGCGTCCCGGGGCTCATGTTCACGGCGTCGAAGGCACGGCCATACAGCGCATCCATGCGGTGCCGCGTGGCCGTCCAGGGCACGCGGGCCAGCGGGCACAGCGGGTTCTCGGCGTCGTAGTCGGCATCGGGGTAGGGGATGCTCGCGAGCAGACGGTCCATCAGCTGCTCGGCCACGCCGGGGTCGTCGCTGGGCTGGAACTGGTAGTTGTCGCGCACCAGCCAGCGGCGCACGGACTGCAGCACGAAGGCGCGCAGGATGTTGTCGTCGGTGTAGCGCAGCACCGGCCCCTTCTGGCTCAGGATGAGCTTGCGGATGACCGGGTGGGCCTGATTGGGCTTCTGGTTGTTGAAGGCCTTGAGCACACCCAGTTGGTGCGCGGTGAGCCACGTGTCCGGGCCGAGCTCGATGGTGTTCCCGCGCACCTCGGAGGCATCGGTCAGCAGGGCCATGCTGATCATCACGCAGCCGATGCAGTGCGCCAGCACGTCCACCGGCTGGTTGGTGACGTTGCGCACGTGCATGAGCGCTGCGGGGATGTCCACCAGCCCCACCTGCTCCATCGACCACGGGTAGGTGCAGCTCGGCAGGCCCGAGCTGGTGCGCAGGTCCACCACCCAGACATCGCGGCCGCGCTCGCAGAAATAGGACGCCGCAGACGTCGGCAGGCTCGGGTGCGTGAACGTGTTGCCGCTGGCGCTGTAGCCGTGGATCATGACCAGCGGGCGGCCCGGCGCGGCGCCCGGGTCGGCGGCCTTGCGGTAGCGCGTCAGCCGGATCGTGACGGGCTTGTTGGAGCCCGGGTAGCGGTCCACGACGAGTTCCGTCACCTCGGGCTCGGGCAGGCCCGGTGCGCGGCCGGGCAGCCGGTCGGGCTGGCGTCGCGGGCGCGCATCGGGCTTGCGGAAGGTCCACAGGTGCACCGATGCGAGCAGCCGCGTCATGTACAGGCCGAAGGAGCACAGGTCCGCGAGTGCCACGGCACCGTTGCGCTGGCGGGTGATCCGCAGCAGCGGGAAGCCCTGGCCCGCCAGGAAGCGGCCGTCCAGCGTCAGCGTCGGCGGCTCGGTGACGTTCATCGTCGCGAGCTCGTCCACGCGCAGCTCGGTCAGCTGGCGCCAGGGGTTGGCGCGGCGGCCGTAGGTGAGCCGCTTGGAGGCGCGGATCACGTCGCCTTCGCCGAGCCGGGGCGTGCCGACGTGGAGGTCGACCAACCGGCCCTCGACGTCGATCACCTCCGCGATGGCCAGGTCGTAGTCCAGGCGCCGCACCTCGCCGGCGCGCGTGCCCATGCTGATCAAGGACTTGAAGTAGCTCCACGGGCTCTCGCGCTTTCCCGTGCGCGGGGCCGGGTCTCGGCCAAGCCAGCGCTCGGCGATGTCGCGCATGCCGCGGTTCAGGAACCAGGCCCACACCGAGCGCAGGCTGCGCAGCCAGGGGCCGGAGGGCTCGCGCCCGAGCACCTCCAGTGTGCCGCCCAGCCGCGCCTCCAGCACGGCCCATCGCCGCCGCACTTCGTCGGGCTCGAGCTTGAGGTGGTGCTCCTCCCAGTCGCGCTTGAGGAAGATTCGCAACCGGCTGGCCGGGTCTGCGGCGTCCACGACCATGCGCCGGTGCAGCGGCCCCATGAGGCGGCCGATGGGCAGGGGCTGGTAGGCCAGGGTCAGCTCGACGACGCAGGCCTGCGTGCGCCCGCCGAACTCCAGCGGCACGTCGCCCCTGAGCCGCTCCACGACCTGCACTTCGGTGCTGCCGCGTGCGGCCGGCGCTTCGGGCAGGTTCGCCAGCGCGGGCACCTCGGGCACCGGCGCATGCCGGCGCGCCCAGATGACGCGCGCGGGTGTGGCCAGCGGCGCTGGCCGCAAGCCCCAGGCCTTGGTCAGCCGCGACATCGCGCGCATGGCGGTGGCGGTGATGGTGAGCGACGGGTTGACACCGAGCGAGCCGGGGATGATGGCGCCGTCCAGCACGACGAGTGAGCGGAAGACGCTGTCTTCCGCGAGCGCGTAGTTGCGCACGCGGCCATAGGCGTCCACGACGCCGGCATCGGGCGCATCCGGCGAGCGCGGCCCGATGCGGCAGCCGCCCAGCGGGTGCACCGTCAGCACCGGGCCGCGCGGTTGCGACACGAGGGACGCGAGCTTGTCCGGCAGCAGCCGCCACATCGGGTTGGCCACGAGGGTGGGCGAGGCCTGGCCCGCCCGGCGCAGTTGGGCAATGCGGTGCCGGACCTGCTCATGCGAGTCGTCCAGCCTCACCGACGCCCGGGCGTCGGCCCAGCGGATGCCCAGCGTGCCCGGCGTCGGGTCCCGGCCCAGCAGCGGCAGGGGCCGCGGCAGGTAGAGCACGCCCGAGGCGTCATCGTGGCCGATGGTGCCCACCACGAGCGTGCGGCTCATGGCCTGGTCGTCGACGGCAAGCGGGTCCAGGGCGCCGTGCGGCTCGCGCCCGTGGCGGGTGGCGTCGCAGTGCGGAAGCTCGTTGAGCACCCGGGCGGTGGTCACGACCTCCTCGAAGATGCGCCGCATCGGCCCCGGCACGGAGAACTCCTGCAGCTGGAAGCTGCGCACGGCCGGCGTGAACGAGGTGGCTTGCGCCTTGCTCTGCAGCGGCACCGAGCCGGTGATGGTGGGCCCCACGAAACGCAGGCCCGCGGGCTGGTCCTCGTCGGCGCAGGCCTGGGTGGCCTCGCGCATGCCGTAGATGGCCGAGAGGTTGTCGCCATTGCAGGAGAAGCCCTGGCCCAGGCGCGGGGAGAACACCAGCCTGTCGGTGCGCGAGCGCAGCAGGATCTCGGTGCTGCCTAACGTGCCTGCCGCGAGGATGACGTGGCGCGCGCGCAGACGGGCAGGTGCGGTCTCCCGCCGGTTCAGGCTGGGGTCGGTGTGGCTGACTTTCAGCTCCCAGATGACCTCGCGCTGGCGGGCCTTGCGCTGCTGGGACGCGTTCATGCCGTCTCGCACGCGCGGGAAGCGGCGCTTGAGCGACAGCACGCTGGCGCCCGTGTAGATCCGGGCGCCGGCGCGAACGGCCTGGTCGAGCAGGTTGGCGTCCAGCGAGTCCTTGGCGCCGACGTTGCACCCGGTCATGCAGTCACCGCACAGGTTGCAGGCCTTGAGCAGCACGTCGGCGGCGTTCGGGGCGTCGGACATCGACACCGTGAGCGGTGGCAGCTGCATCCCCGGGGCGACCGTGCCGAGGGCGGCCGTCTTGCGCACCCGCTTGGCGTCCTTGTGCAGGGCCATCGTGTTGAGCACTGCGGGGTTGTGCGGGGAGACGCCGCCGAGCGCGCGGCGGGCCTGGTCGTACCAGCCCTCCTTGAGGGACTTCACCAGCCGGTGGGCCTCGGAGCCCGGCTTGAAGTCGTCGAGTTGGGGCTCCAGCAGCACGCCGGCGTTGATGAGCGAGCCGCCGCCCACGCCGTTGGCCACCAGGGCGACGACGTCCGGCCCCATGCGCACATCGAACAGGCCGTCGGCCTTGCCGCCGACCGTGCCGGTCTGGGCGTCGCCGTTGCGCAGGTGGCCGGGCATGTCCTCGAAGCGCCTGGGGAACTCGCCGGGCTGGTACTCCTTGCCGCGTTCCAGCACGCACACCGTGATCGGCACCAGGTTGCCGTCGGTGTCGATCTTGTGCAGGCCGGCCAGCGCCTGGGCGGCCACGCTGCCGCCGTAGCCGCTGCCGACGATGATGACGTCCAGGATCTCCCGCGTGTGCTGGCCGGCCAGCAGTTCCGGGAAGGTACGGCTCAGGCGCGTCTGCCGGGGCGGCGTGGCCGCGGGCGGTTCGGGGGCCTCGACGGCATCGAGTGCTTTGGGGGCTCGCGTGGCGGTGGTCATCGGCTTTCTCCCTGCCGCCTGAGGCGGACGTTATGTGTCTGGGCTGCCGGGCCCGGCTTCAGTCCTCGGGTGCGGTGATGGCGGACAGCGCGTGGCGCAGTTCGTCGGGGTTCACGGGCTTGCTCAACAGGTGCAGCCCGCTGTGGTGGGCTTCGCGCAGGCGCTCAGGGCCGGTGTCGCCGCTGAGCAGCAGGGCCTGGAGTTGCGGGTGGTCCTGGCGCAGGGCCTCGATAGCCGCGATGCCGTTCTCGCCGTTGCCCAGCCGGTAGTCGGCCAGCACCACGTCGGGCTCGAACGTCAGCGCCGCCGCGCGGGCCTGCGCGGTGGTGAGTGCCGTGACGACATCACAGTGCCAGCCCCGCAGCAGGCCGGCTTCGGCTTCGCAGTTGGTGGCCTCGTCATCCAGCACAAGCACGCGCAGGCCGGTGAGGTCGGCCTGGCCGCCGGTGTCGGTGGCCACGGGGGCAGGCGGCAGGTCCTGCGTGGTGCGCGGGATGAGCAGCGTCACGCAGGTGCCCACGCCGGGCGTGGAGTCGAGCTTCACCGTCATGCCCAGCAGGTCGGAGAGCCGGCTCACGATGGACAGGCCCAGGCCCAGGCCCTGGGCATGGCCCTCGGCATGCCGGTTGACCTGGTAGAACTCGTCGAACACCATGGCCTGCAGCTCGGCCGGGATGCCCACGCCGGTGTCGCTGACCGACAGCTCGAAGTGGTCGTCGTGGCGGGCCAGCGCCAGGCGCACCGCGCCCTGGTGCGTGAACTTGATGGCGTTGTCGACGAGGTTGCTGAGCACTCGCTTGAGCAGGATCAGGTCGGTCGCGGCGATCTGGTCGGGCACCAGGTCCAGCTCGAAGCGCAGGCCGCGGGCTTCGGCCCGGGGCACGAATTCCGAGCGGGCCAGCGATTCCAGCATGCGCGACAGGTGGATGGGCCGCTTGTCGGCGACGAGCGTGCCGGCGTCGAGCTTGGAGATGTCCAGCAGCGAGTTCAGCAGCGCGTTCACGTCCGACACCGAGTCGGCGATGGCCGCGGCGATGGCTGGGGCGTGCTCGGAGTAGGGGTCCTGCTTGAGCGTGCCGCTTTGCATCCACAGCGCGTGCATGGGCTGGCGCAGGTCGTGGCTGGCCGCGGCCAGGAAGCGTGTCTTGGCGACGTTGGCGGCCTGCGCCTTGGCGCCCGCAGCGCGGGCCTCGTCACGGGCGAGGGTGAGCTGTGCCACCAGCGCCTCGTTCTCACGGCGCATGAGGAAGGATTCGTTGAAGGTCTCGCTGAGCTTGCGCGAGAAGCGGTACTGCAGGGTGACGAAGATGACCATCAAACCCGCCAGCGCCACGCCCAGCAGCGTGCCATGGGAGGCCCAGACCGCCGCGAACGGCAGCATGATGCCCAGCGTGTAGGCGAGGTAGACGGTCGGCAGCGTGCCGCTGATGGCCACGGCCCCGGCGGCCGATGACACGGCGATGGTCGTGAGCACCGCGGAGGCGGTCTCGTCGAGCACCAGCATGAAGGCAGCCGTGATGCCGTAGCCCACGCCGATGACGAGGTTGGAGATGATCGCCCCGCGCACCATCTGCGTGGCGGGCACGGTCGGGTCAGCCAGCTGACGGGCCAGCCAGGTCTCGCGCAGCACGAAGGCGAGCAGCACCGCGGCGAACCAGGCGGCGACGACGGGCAGGGGCACCGCGCGTGCAGCCACCATGGCCATGACGCCACTGATGAGGACAAAAGGCCAGCGCATGGATTTCACTTGGGCCACCATGATTTCGAAGCGACGGCGTGTCAGGGCCTCGGCCAAGGCCTGCGAGTCGTCCGCGGGTGGGGTCATGGGCGGTCGTTCCGGGGTCTTGCAGTCAGCGCGCCGCGATGTGGCCGAAGGTCATGGCACTGGCCAGCGTGACGCCATTGGTGGGGTACTTGCCGCCCATGACGGCGGCCATGTCGTTGCCGCAGGCGTACAGCCCCGCGATCGGTTTGCCGCTGGCCTCCAGCACCCGGGCCTGGGCATCGGTCTGCAGCCCTGCCAGCGTGCCCAGGCTGCCCGCGTGCAGCCGCACGGCGAAGTATGGCGGGCCGCGCAGCGGGCCGAGGCAGGGGTTGCCCCGGGCGAGCGGGTCGCCCTGCGAGCGGTCATAGGCCGAGTCGCCGCGGGCGAAGTTGGCGTCGCGCTCGCGTGCTGCGTCGGCGTTGTGGCGCATCACTTCTTCCCGCAGCGCGACGGCGTTGATGCCGCAGCGGTGCGCCAGGCCTTCCAGCGTCCAGCCGAACTTCAGGTAGCCGCTGGCCAGTGAACACACGGGCAGCACGCTCAGGGGCTTGACCATGCCGAGCCCGAAACGCAGCAGGAACAGGTAGTCGCACACCAGCCAGGCCTGCAGCGGCTCGCCCTGCGGGCTGTTGGCGAGCCAGCTGCGCACGATGTCGTGATACGCCGCGGCCTCGTTGCAGAAGCGGCGCCCGTTGCGCAGCACGGCGAGGGTGCCGGGCTTGGAGCGGTCAATGAAATGAGGGTAGACGGCCTGGCTGTCATCGGCGCGGCGGCGCACCGACACGGGCACCAATGCGGCTGGGGCGTCGAAGGTGGGGCCGACCTGACCGCCGACGGCCTCGGCCAGGCGCAGGCCGTCGCCGGTGTTCTCCGGCGGCGCGGCCGAATGGTGGCCGGTGTAGGTCAGCACCTGCGGGAAGAGGGCGTGGATGCGCGCCATGTCGTGCGGGAAGCCGCCGCAGGCGAGGATCACGCGCTCCCGCACCTGCACCTCGCGGTCGCCCTGCGGTGTGTGCACGAGCAGGCCGTCCACCCGTGCCGCCCCGCGCCGCAGTGAAACCACGGCGTGGTCGGTGAAGAGGCCCAGGCGCTTGAAGCCGGCCGCGCCAGGCGCCCCGCCGGCGCCCTGTTCGAGCCGCGCTGCGGCCGCTACCAGCCGGGCCACGAGCGCGTGGCCGTTGACCAGGCGCATGCCGCGCCCGTGGAGCAGCTGATCCGCCCAGTTCTCGAAGAGGCGCTTGAGCACCAGGCCGACGGCTGCGGCCCATTGCCCCAGCCGCCCCGTGCGCAGCGCCTTGAGCGGGCCCGTCGACGTCACGAAGGCGTCCAGGTCGGCGCCGGCCTCGATGGCCAGGCCCATCACGCTGAACTCCGGCAGCGGCTCGCGCAGGCGCTCGAGCTCGCCGCCGAGCTCGCAGGCGTCGAAGGCCTTCACGCGGACCATGCGCCCGCGCATCCGCTGGTCGGGGTGGGTGTGAAAGTCCGGCGTGCGGTCTTCCCGCTCGAACACCAGGGTATCGCGGAAGTGCTTGCTGAAGAACTCGACCATCGCCGGCCCCTCGGTCAGGAAGGCGTCGATCTTGTCCTGCTGGGCTGCGAACACTTTGGGCCCCAGCTCGGCCTCCAGGTAGCGGCGGGCGCTGGCCGGGTCGTCGGGGCTCACGGGTTCGACCTTGCTGCCCGGGATCCACATCCAGCCGCTGCACCAGGCCGTGGTGCCGCCGAGGCGGGAGCCCTTCTCGAACACCGCGACTCGCAGCCCGCGCGACGCCGCCGTGAGGGCGGCTGCCAGGCCGGCTGCGCCGGAGCCGACGACGGCCACGTCCACCTCCAGCGTGGGCAGGGCGTCGGGCGTGCCGGCGGTGGTGCTCATAGCGGCGCCAGCGCGCCCTGCGCATTGGCCATCATCACGCGGTACATGGCCTCCGTGCGGTTGCGCACCCCCAGCGCCCGGAACGCCATGGCCAGGTGAACCTTGACGGTGCCCTCGGCAATGCCCAGCTCCCGGGCGATGACCTTGTTGGGCTTGCCCCGCAGCGCCCGCGTGAACACCTCGCGCTGCCGGGGCGAGAACTCCACCCGCAGGAAGTCTTCGATCGCATCGTGCGGCAGGCAGGCCTCGGGCACGGTCTCTGGGATCACCTCGAACTCCAGCAGCGGCGGCAGGAAGACGCCGGTCGTCAGCACCTGGGCCAGGGCTTCGCGGGTTTCGCGCTCGGAGATGCTCTTGGGGATGTAGCCGGCGGCGCCGTGGCTGATGGCCTCCCGCACGCGGCGCGTGTCGGTGTCGCCCGAGAAAAAGACGATGGGTGAGCTCTCGAACGCCTCGCGCATGCGCGCCAGCGCGTCCAGGCCCGACAGCCCCGGCAGGTGGTAGTCCAGCAGGATGAGGTCGAAGGCGTGGTCGCCGATGGTGACGGCCGCCTCGACGGAGCGCCGGCACTCGATCAGGGGCCGCTCCCGCTGCACCTGGTCGGCGGCATGCTCCAGGGGCCCCCGGATGCCGTTCCAGACGACTTCGTGATCGTCTACCACCAAGACTCTCATATGCCTCCCGTTTTCGGCCGGATTAAAGCACCGGGCCGGCCGGCTGGGCACCTAAACCACGGTCTTAGGCCGGCCGGGATAAGCCTTCCGTGCAGTGGCGGGGCGGGGCGGTCCATCCCAAACTTGCGGGGCGCAATCAGAGCAGCCCGGTCGTGGGTGCCGCGCACCTTCAGGGAGTCAGCCATGTCATTGAATCTCGAGACCGCCACCCCCAGCCATGCACCTGCCCGGGCCCCCATGCCCGCCATGGGCGATGTCGCTGCCCTGCCTGCGCAGTTGCTGCGTCATGTGCTGGACCACATCGACTACGGCATCGCCTGCGTGGACGACAGCGGCCGGCTGCTCTATGCCAACCGCGCGGCGCGTGAATCCTGGCCGCGGGTGGAGGTGGCGCGGGAGCCGCTCAAGGGGGCCATCCACGCGGCGTCGACCCGCGGCACCCGCCGGCTGGTCGACATCGAGGGCGCGGACGGCCGCTTCTCCACCGCCGTGATCCCTTTGGCCGAGGTGGGCGGTGGCAGCTCGCACGTGCTGCTGGTGCTGGGCAAGCACTCGGTGTGCGAGCGGCTGTCGTCCTACTGGTATGGCGTTGCCCGCGGGCTGACGGCTGCGGAGCAGGCGGTGCTGGAAGAGATTGCGGCCGGCTCGTCGCCCCGCGACATTGCCGAGCGCCGCTGCGTGTCGCTGGCGACGGTGCGTTCACACATCACCAGCCTGCGCGGCAAGACGGGCACCAACAACCTGTATGCGCTGCTGCGCGAGATGGCGCAGCTGCCGCCCATCCGCTGCACGCCGATGGAGTTCGCGGCGGTGAATCCGCCGCCGGCGCGGCCGATGTGAGCGCTCGGATTCCATACGCTTGATCCGGGCTGCCAAGGCTGGCACTTGAGGCGCCCTGCCCATCAATGACTGGCGCCTTCCAAGCTGCAGCCATGGCGCCGCGTCTCGGCGGTTCTCGATCTCCGTGGGACGGCTGATCAGCCGGTGGCTGCGCGCGACTCGGAGAGTGCTGGAAGGGCTGCCATGCTTGGCAGCGATTGGCGGTCGATGGCAGCCAATGGCAGCCATCGGCAGTGTGGCGACTCGGCGGCCGCTGGCGGCACCATGGTGCGTGGCCCCGAGTGGGCAAACCACCATGAAGTGGCGACTTGACCAAAGGAACTGCACTCCCCGGGGCCTGGCAAGAGATTTGCGTGAGGGTCTTCAGCACCCCGCCGTGCTGCCACCCTTCCCCCATATGGCAGACCTTCAGCAGCCCCACCAGCAGCCGCCCGAAGCCGCTGACGCGGCCACGCAGTACATCTACCTGTACAAGTCGCAGGACAAGATCTATCCCCGGTCCGTGAAGGGCCGGTTCGTCAATTGGCGCTGGGCGTTCGTCTGGCTGACCCAGTTGGTGTTCTACCTGGGCCCCTGGCTGAGCTGGAACGATCGACAGGCGGTACTGTTCGACCTCGGGGCGCGACGCTTCTACGTCTTTGGCCTCGTGCTGTACCCGCAGGACTTCGTGTACCTGACGGCGCTGTTGATGATGTCGGCTTACGCGCTGTTCCTGTTCACGGCGGTGGCCGGGCGCTTGTGGTGTGGCTACGCCTGCCCTCAGACGGTCTACACCGAGATCTTCATGTGGGTGGAGCGCAAGTTCGAAGGCGACCGGGCGGCGCGGATGAAACGTGACGGTGGCGCCTGGACCATGGAGAAGGTCGGCCGCAAGGCGGCGAAGCACCTCGCTTGGATCGCCATCGCGCTGTGGACGGGCTACACCTTCGTCGGCTACTTCACCCCGATCAAGTCGCTGGCTGCAGGCGTTGCCCAGCTGTCTCTGGGACCCTGGGAAACCTTCTGGGTGCTGTTCTACGGTTTCGCCACCTACGGCAATGCGGGCTTCATGCGCGAGCAGGTCTGCAAGTACATGTGCCCCTATGCGCGCTTTCAGAGCGCAATGTTCGACAAGGACACCCTGATCGTCACCTACGACGCCGAGCGGGGCGAGCCCCGCGGCTCGCGCTCCAAGAAGGCAGACCCCGCCGCCATGGGCCTGGGCTCTTGTGTGGACTGCAACCTCTGCGTGCAGGTCTGCCCGACGGGCATCGACATCCGCAAGGGCCTGCAGTACGAGTGCATCGGCTGCGCCGCCTGTGCCGATGTGTGCGACGACGTGATGAAGAAGATGGGCTACGCGCCAGGCCTCGTTCGGTACGACACCCAGAACGGCCTCGCCCTCAAATTGACGCCGGCACAGCGCTTGCGCCGCGTCCTGCGTGCGCGTGTGGTGATCTACACCGCGGTGCTGTTCATCATCCTGGTGGCCTTCTTCGGCAGCTTGGCGCTGCGTTCACCGTTCCGCGTGGACGTCGTTCGGGACCGGGCCACTCTGGCACGCGAAGTGGAGGATGGTCAGGTGGAGAACGTCTATCGGCTGCAGATCATGAATGCCACCGAGTCCGAGCAGGCGTATCGGATCAACGCTGATGGCTTGCCGGGGTTGAAGCTCGTGAGTGGCGGCGAGACGAAGCTCGCGCCCACCGAGGCCCGCTGGGTGGCGGTCACGCTGCGCGTGCCGCACGAAGCCTTGACCCAAGCCGGTGCCGGGGCCCACGAGATTCATTTCAGCGTCGAGCGGGTGCCGACGGGTGGCGAGGCATCCGCCGTCGTGCGAGAGAAGTCGACGTTCATGCTGCCCCGCTGACGCCCCGGGGCAGCCATGCGGCTCAGCAGCGGCGGGCCACCAGGCCGACCGCAAGTACGCCGAAGGCATCGACCCGCAAACCTCGCCGGGCGAGCCAGACGCTGTTGCGTCCCTCGCCATCGGCCACACACAGCACATGGTCACCGGCCTGCCCCTGGCTGGCATGCGCCGCGAGGCCGTGGGCGGGCTCGGTGCCGAAGACGCAGTCGGGCGTCGAGAAGCGGGCGTCCCAGGGGGGCGCGGCAGGATGAGTCATGGTGGTGCGATCGTCAGGTTCAGGCGGGCAGCTGCAACGAGCAGTCCGCCGGCATTGCGGACATCCTGGTACCCCAACTGGCGCAGCAGGCGGCATGCCCCTTCCGAGCGTGAACCACTGGCGCAGAACAGCTGAATGGGGCGAGCGCGGTCGGGAATCGCGGCGGCGACCCACCCGTCCAACTGGCTGAGCGGCACGTTGATGGCACCGGCCAGCGTCCCGCCTCGATGCTCTCTCACGGTCCGCACGTCGATCAACACGGGGCCGTCGCCAGGGACCGCCTCGATGGCTGCAGGGCTTTCGGTTGGCGAAGGCGGTGTGCCTCGGCGCCTCAACCAGCGTTGCAGGGCGTCGAGCATGCTCAGCACCCACCCTTGACGCCCAGCTTGCGCAGGATGATCTCTAGCGGGCACCAGCGGGTCAGGGCGCTCTGGAACAGGTTGGCCCCGACGAAGGCGGTGAACGCCAGCCACCAGGTGCTGACGAACACCGGGCTGCCGGGCACACCCAGCAACAGGGAGAGGAGGATGAAGCTGCCGGCGAACAGCCGGACGATCTGCCAGGAACTCATGAAGCACTCCTTGTGTTGTGTACCGGGGCGTGGCGATAGGCCACGAAATAGAGCAGGGGAATGACCACCAGCGTCAGCAGCGTGCTGACGAGGATGCCGAAGATCAGCGAGATGGCCAGGCCGTTGAAGATGGGGTCGTCGAGGATGAAGAAGGCCCCGAGCATGGCGGCCAGGCCCGTCAGCACGATGGGCTGGGCGCGTGTCGCCGCGGAGTGCACGACGGCCTCCTTGAGCGGGCGGCCTTGCGACACCTCCAGCCGGATGAAGTCCACCAGCAGGATGGAGTTGCGCACGATGATGCCGGCCAGCGCGATCATCCCGATCATGCTGGTGGCCGTGAACTGCGCGCCAAGCAGCGCGTGCCCTGGCATCACCCCGACCAGCGTGAGCGGGATGGGCGCCATGATGATCAGCGGCGTGAGGTAGGAGCCGAACTGGGCCACCACGAGCAGGTAGATCAGCACCAGGCCGACGGCATAGGCAGCCCCCATGTCGCGGAAGGTTTCGTAGGTGACCTGCCACTCGCCATCCCACTTGAGGGTGTAGCCGCGCCAGGCATCGCTGGGCGCGTGGATGAACGCTTCTGCCAGCGTGCCGCCATCCGGCGTCTTGAGGGCTGCCAGTTCGCCGCGCATCTTGAACATGCCGTACAGAGGGCTGTCCAGGGCCCCGGCCATGTCGCCGACGACGAAGTGAACCGGCAGACCGTCCTTGTGAAAGATCGGCTGCTCGCGCAGGCTGTCGCTCACGGTGACAAGTTCGCGCAGTGGCACGAGTTGCCCGGCGGGGGTGCGAACGCCGAGTTGCAGCAGCGTGTTCAGGTCGCCCTGGCGCTCCGCGGGCAGTTGCAGCCAGGCGCTGGCCGGGTACTTGCTGCCGTCGTGCAGCCAGGTGCTGGCTTCACCGCCGAGCCCTGCCGCCAAGGTGGAAACGACCGCGGACTGGGGTATGCCCAGCAGAGCGGCCTTGCGCCGGTCGACCAGCAGCAGCTTGCGGGGGGCAGCTGCGATGCCCGAATCGTCCACGTCGACCAAGCCGGTCGTGCGTTCAAAGACGCGTCGCACGTCCCGCGCGACGCTCTGGCGTTCGACCGCGTCGGGGCCGTAGATCTCCGCCACGATGGGCGACAGCACCGGTGGCCCTGGCGGCACCTCGACGACCTTCACGTTGGCGCCGTGGCGGCGGCCGATGTCCTGCAGGGCCGGGCGCATGCGGGTGGCGATGGCGTGGCTTTGCTGGCTGCGGTGGTGCTTGTCCACGAGGTTGACCTGCAAGTCGCCGACCTCGCCCCCGGCGCGGAGGTAGTACTGCCGCACCAGCCCGTTGAAGTTGATCGGCGCGGCCGTGCCGGCGTAGGCCTGGTAGTCGGTCACCTCCGGCTGCTGCGCCACGTAGGCACCGAGTTCGCGCAGCACGGCGGCCGTGCGCTCCAGTGTGGAGCCGGCCGGCATGTCGACGATGACCTGGAACTCCGACTTGTTGTCGAAGGGCAGCATCTTCAGCACGACCAGCCCAAGGGCCGGCAAGGCCAGCGACACCGCGATGAGGGCCGCGATGCCGGCGCCCAGCCAGCGGCGGTTGCGGCTGCCACGGGCATCATCCAGCAAGGGGCGGAAGAGCCGCTCGAACCAGGGCCCGAGCCTGGCGGCAAGGCCGTGCGACACGTCGCCACCATGCCCACTGCGCTTGAGCCACAACCTCGCCAACCAGGGCGTGACGATGAAGGCAATGGCCAGCGACAGCAGCATGCCCATGCTGGCGTTGATCGGGATGGGGCTCATGTAGGGGCCCATCAAGCCCGACACGAAGGCCATCGGTAGCAGGGCAGCGATGACGGTGAGCGTGGCCAGGATGGTGGGCCCGCCCACCTCGTCCACCGCGCCGGGAATGAGTTCGGCGAGTGTCTTTTCCGGGTGTAGCGCCATGTGGCGGTGGATGTTCTCCACCACGACGATGGCGTCGTCCACCAGGATGCCGATGGAGAAGATCAGCGCGAAGAGCGACACGCGGTTGAGCGTGAAGCCCCAAGCCCAGGAGGCGAACAGCGTGACCGTCAGCGTCAGGATGACAGCACTGCCGACGATGGCCGCCTCCCGCCGGCCCAAGGCGATGAAGACCAGCGCGACCACCGAGGCCGTGGCGAACATCAGCTTCTGGATGAGCTTCATCGCCTTGTCGTTGGCCGTGGCGCCGTAGTTGCGCGTTTCCGACACCTCCACACCGCTCGGGATCACCGTGTTGCGCAACTCGGCCACACGCCGCGTCAGTGCGTCGGCCACCTCGATGGCGTTCTCGCCGGGTTTCTTCGTGATCGCCAGCGTCACCGCCGGGTAGTCGCCGTCCCTCGTCCCGTACCAGACGTAGCGCTGCGAGGGCAGGGGGCCGTCCACCACCTGCGCCACGTCGGCCAAGTACACCGGGCGGCCGTGGCGGGCGCCGACCACCAGTTGGCCCAGCTCGCGGGCGTCGCGCAGGAAGGGGCCGGCCTGCACATCCACTGCACGATCGCCCGCCAGCAGTTGGCCAGCCGCCGCCCCGGTATTGGCGGACGTCAGCGCCTGGCGCAGTTCATTCACCCCGACGCCGGCGGCGGCCATGCGCGCAGGGTCCAGTTCAACGCGAACTGCGCGACCGGGGCCGCCAATGGTCGTGACCTCCCGGGTGCCGGAGACGCGCTTGAGATCGGCCTCCAGGCTGTGGGCGATGCGCTCCAGGTCGAAGGAGCCGGTGCCGGCATCGCGCGAGTGGAGCGTCAAGGTCACGATGGGCACGTCGTCGATGCCCTTGGGCTTGACCAGCGGGGGCAGAGTGCCCAGGTTGGCGGGCAGCCAATCGGCATGGGACTGCGCCGTGTCGTAGAGGCGCACCAGCGCCTCAGTGCGCGGGACCCCCACCTTGAACTGCACCGTCATGACAGCCAGGCCGGGGCGAGACACGCTCATCACGTGTTCCACGCCGGCCATCTGCGACAGCACCTGCTCGGCGGGTGTCGCCACCATCTGCTCCACGTCCTGCACGGCCGCGCCAGGGAAGGGGATGATCACGTTGGCCATCGTCACGTTGATCTGCGGCTCTTCCTCGCGTGGGGTCACCGCCACGGCGAAGACGCCGAGCAACAGGGCCACCAGCGCCAGCAGGGGCGTGATCTGGGCTGACTGGAAGAAGCGGGCGATGCGCCCGGACATGCCGAGGTCCATCACGGCCTCCTCGAAGCGGCTTGTGGGTCCTGCGCGATGCGCTCACCCGGCTTGAGGCCGGAGAGCACCTCGACCTGATCGCCGCTGGCGGGCCCGACGCGAACCTGGCGCAACAGGGCGCGCCCATCGGCGCCCACGACGTAGACCGCCTTCAGCTCGGCCCGCTGAACAAGCGCGCGGGATGGGATGAAGGTGCGTGGATCGGTGCCGGCCATGCCGGGCAGCCAGACGCGGGCAAAGCTGCCCGGCGTGGCGACGGTGCCTGCAGGCAGGTCGACCCGGACGGTGACGGTGTGCGTGAGCGTGTCCGCAGCAGGAAGCACTTGCCACCGGGTCGCGGTCACCCGCTGGCCAGCGATCTCGACGTCCACCGGCGTCGCGAGGCGATCGCGCAGCTTGTCGGCGCTGGTTTCAGGAACGGCCACGGCGACGCGAAGGGCTGCCGGGTCGAAGAGGGTCAGCAAGGGCCGGCCGGGCATCGCCATGTCGCCGGGCATGACATTCAGCTCGGTGATGACGCCGTCGTACGGCGCCTTGATGACGAAATGGCCACTCTCCGTTCGCGCCGCCTGGGCTGAGGCCAGTTGTGCATCGGCCTGGGCGGTTGCCGTTTTGTACTGCGCCTCGGCTTGGTCGAGTGCGGCCTGGCTGATGAAGCGGCTGGCGAAGAGCTGCCGTTGGCGCTGCACTTCGAGTGTGCCCACCTGCTGTGCGGCGCGAGCTGCCTCGACCTGGGCTGCGGCCGCGCCGGCCTGTTGCTCAGCAGCCCGGGCATCCAGGCGTGCCAGCAACTGGCCGGCCTTGACGCGATCGCCCGCCTTGACCGGCAGGGCGACGACGGCACCAGCCACTTGCGCGGCCACGACGGTCTGTCGAACCGCTTCGACCGTGCCGTCGTGGCTGTTCAGGCCTTGAAGGCTGGACGACGAGACCGTCCAGGTGGCGAGTGCGTCAGCTGCGTTGACGGGCGCCGTCGCGAAGGTGGTTGCCAGCGCTAAGGTGGCGGCAGCCAGTGCGTTGAACCTGCGAGACATGTGAACTCCGGGCGTGACTTCTTGGAAGCGGTGATCTAGTATTTAACTATGTAATTAAATAGTCAAGTGGCAACATGAGCAATCCGATGAATGCCGTGCAAATCGGGCATGATGGGCAACCCGACTCACGCCCTTGTGTTGCCATGCAGGACCTGCCCGACGAAGCTCTCCACCAGGTAGCCGCCTATTTCCAGGCCCTGTCCGAGCCGACGCGGCTGCAGATCCTCAACCTGCTGCGCCAGGGGGAGCGAAACGTCGGGGAGATCGCGCAAGCCTGCGGCTTCACGTCGGCCAACATTTCCCGGCACCTGTCCGTGCTCATGCAGCAGGGGCTCGTCGCCCGAGAATCGCGCGGCTCTGCCGTGTACTACAGCATCGCTGACGACTCGGTCTACGCCTTGTGCGACCTCGTCTGCGGCAGCATCGGCCGCCACATGGAACGCTCTGCCGCGCAACGCAACACCTTCCTCAAGACGACCAAGGCCTCCCGTCGCGCCGGCTGATCAGCCCCCGGCCAACTGCAGCACCAGGCTCAGTTGTGGCGCAAAGCCTGGGGCCAGGCGGTAGAAGATGTGCTTGCCCACCCGGCGCGTCACGACCAGCTCGTGGTGACGCAGCACGGTGAGCTGCTGGGACAGCGTGGGCTGCTGAATGCCCAGGCGCTGCGCGAGCTGGCCGACGCAGAGTTCCCCATGCTGCAAGGCGGCCAGCAGGTGAAGCCGGTCGACATTGCCCAACACGCGCAGCAAGGCAGCGGCACGATCCAGCGCGCCTTGCATGCTTTCGGGTGTCGTGGTCTGGGATTCCATCGAGCGTTCGCCGGCTGTGCGCAGGCTATCGAGACCCCGGCAAGCGACCTTGCGGCACATCAAGGCGAAGGCCGGTCGAACGCTCTGAAATCACGCTCACACCAACTGCACAAGGAGTGCGCCATGACGGTCTTCAGGGACATCTTCGCCAGCGATGCCGGGCTGCTGAGCCTGGCGGTCATTGCGTTCATGCTGGGCATGGGCGCGTTCTTCGTCCGCTACTTCGTGCGCCATATGCACGAGGACGAAGCCCGCGAGGGCGTTCAGCGCTGAGTCTTGAGCGGTTTCAGCCCGTAGCTAGGCTTTTTGACGACCTCGACGCTGCGCGGCGTCGATGCTGCGGCATTCGCACGCCAAGACTTGGTGCCGCGCCTTCAGCACCCAACCTGTCGGGCAGCCCCGGGGTGGGGGCGCCGGCAGCAGTTGGTCACTCTGACCCGCATTCGGCTCCGGGTCGGTGCCCTTGGCTTCCACTGGGCGGCCGCCTTGCAGCGCCCTCAGTCGACCGGCGCCGCTCGTCGTGCGTACGGTGACGGGGCGCAATGCGGCCATCCAGGCGCAGTCAGGCCGGCTGGACATGCGGGCCCATCTCTCCTGTGGCGCTTGCACGCCACTACGCGCCGTCCCCAAGCAGCTGCCGCCGCATCGCATTGGCGATGGCTTGCGCCATTGACTCATCGCCTGCCGCACGGGCCATCGTTACCGCACCAATCAGCGAGGAAAGTGCCGTTAGCGCGCTCTCCATCGTTGTAGGCTTGTGAGGCGAGTCCGGTCCGTCCACAACCGCCTCTGCAATGGCCTGCAGCTTTGCCCGAAACAGGCATTTGGTCGCGTCATCAGCGCGGGCCAGTTCGGGTGTGAGGGTTTGGAGGCTGCAGCTCTGCGCCAGGTCGCAGGTCAGCTTTTCACCGAGATAGAACCGAACGAACTCAGTCCACCATGCCTGGCCGTGTTCCTGCTGGAAATAGCGGATACCGCCCAGCAGCTCATCCATGCCGAAGGCGACCGCTTCCCGGAACGCATCGGCCTTTGAGCTGAAGTTCGCATAGAACGCCCCTGACGTCACGCCAGCACGTTTCGCCAGCCCGTCTACGCCTATGCCATACCCCTGGCTTCGAAAGCCTTCGGCGGCTGCCTGCCGCATCCGCTGCCGCGTCTGCTCCTTTTGCTCGTTTCGCATGGGTCGCCCCTTCAAAGCCAATGACCCATCATAACGCTCGGATAACGATCGATATGTAAAGTGAAATAACGGTCGTTACGTGAACGCCGTTTCCTCACTCTACTGGAGCAACGCTATGCCCTTGACGCTCATCGTCACCGAAGGACTGATCCCCCCGAGCCGCTACGCAAACACCGTCGCGCGACTGTCCGAGTTGTTTCTCCGCCTGCACGGTCTGTCCGGGAATCGCGCGCTGACGCCCAACGTGGTCGGCCACGTCCAGGCAGTGCCGGCCGGCAGCAGCTTCTGCGGCCTGGAACCTCGGCCCATCGCAGTCGTCGAGTGGCTCACGCCCTCCTTCGCGTTCACGTCACGGGACGTCCAGCGGGCGTACGTCAAAGAGGCGACTGACATCGTCGAAGAGGCTTGCGAGGGCCGTCAGCCTCGCGAGCACATCTGGGTCAACGTGAAGCACGCCGTCGATGGCAGCTGGGGCATTGCCGGCGAGGCGCTGACCAACGCGGATCTGTTGGAAGCCCTGGCAAAGGGCTGATGTAGCCCGTTGGGCTTGTCACGATGCCGGCGAGCAAGCTCGCTGGCTTCCACATCTTGAGAGGAACTACCGCCATGCCGTTCGTCCACATCTTTCGTGGCCAGGACTTCAACTGTCTCGCCCAACTCGCAGCATGAGTGAGCTCCCTTTGCAGGGTGTGCGCCTGCTGCACACCATGTTGCGCGTCCGGAGGCTGGATGCTGCCCTGGACTTCTACGTCGCAAAGCTTGGAATGAGGCTGCTGCGACGTCAGGATTTTCCGGAGGGGCGTTTCACGTTGGCATTCGTCGGCTATGCGGACGAAAGCGAGACCACCGTCTTGGAGCTGACCGAGAACTGGGACGTCCAGTCTTACGAACTGGGTAGCGCCTACGGGCACATCGCCATTGGCGTGGCAGACATTGCTCGGGCCACGCATCTTCTGAGGAAAGCCGGCGTAGTCGTTACGCGGGAGCCCGGCCCGTTGAGAGGCAGTCCGAGCGAGCTCATTGCATTTGTGGAGGACCCTGACGGGTATCGGATCGAGCTTATCCAGCGTTGATGGCGCGGTCAGTTGACCCTGAAGGCCACGATCAACGCTGCCAGCGCAAGCGCAGCCAGGCAAGCCCACCCAGAAAACAGCAGCCGCCAGGTCCACCGTCGCGGGATGAATCCCACCCCGCGCACGAACCCAGCGCTCATCGCCCAGAACAGCAGCAGGGCCAGACCATGGTCCGTCCGGCCATCGGCGCGTGCAAACGCGAGGGGATAGGCCGTGCTGGCCAGCATCACCACAAGCCCCGCCGTGAGGCTGGGCCAATGCAGACTCGTTGGCGCCGGGGCGTTCATGCCGCGTCATCCGCGCAATGCGAGGCGCGGCGTTCCTCGGCCAATTCGCCCCACATCGCATTCATCACGGCCAGCAGCACGGCGAAGCCGACACCGAGGATCCAGGCGAAGTACCACATGGCAGTTCCTTTCAGTAGGCGCTGTGTTCGTTGGCGCGGATGTGCTCGACGGTGACCTTGCCGCGCATCACGCGGTAGGCCCAGCTCGTGTAGAGCACGATCAGAGGCATGAAGATGACGGTGGCGCCGAGCATCAGCGCAAGCGTCATCGGGCTGGAGACGCTGTCCCAGACGGTCAGGCTGGCGCTGGGCATGCTGGACGAAGGCATGATGAACGGGAACATTGCAGCGCCCGCCGTGCCGATGATGCCGAGCATCGCCAGGGCCGATGCGACGAAGGCTGACAAGGTGCGACGAGCGCTGACCAGCGCGGCTGCGGCGGCCGAGCCCAGAACGCCGAGCAGCGGCAAGGCCCACAGTGCAGGCTGCTGCTGGTAGTTGGTCCACCAGCCGTCAGCGCTGCGCACGACCACCTTGGCCAGCGGGTCGGGCAGGCCGTTCGGGTCCGGCGCCTGGGCCATGGCGAAGCCCTCGATGCCACCGAATCTCAGCCACAGACCGGCGGCTACGAAAGCCAGGACCGTGACCAGCGCTGCACCGCGCGCGGCCGCGATGGCGCGTGACTGGATGACGCCTTCCGTGCGGTGCGCGAGGTAGGTGCCGCCATGCATCGTGATCATCGCGCTGCTGACCACGCCCGCCAGCAGCGCGAACGGGTTGAGCAGTTGCCAGAAGCTGCCGGTGTAGGTGCTGACGAGGTAGTCGTCGAACTGGAAAGGGACGCCCTGCAGCAGGTTGCCAAAGGCGACGCCGAAGATCAGCGGGGGCACGGCGCCGCCCACGAACAGGCCCCAGTCCCAGGTGCTGCGCCAGCGGGCATCGTGGATCTTGCTGCGGTAGTCGAAACCGACAGGTCGGAAGAACAGCGCCCACAACACGGCGAGCAATGCCCAGTAGAAGCCACTGAAGGCCGTGGCGTAGACCAGAGGCCAGGCCGCGAAGATGGCGCCGCCGGCCGTGATGAACCAGACTTGGTTGCCGTCCCAGTGCGGGCCGACCGTGTTGATGACGACGCGGCGTTCCTCGTCGTTGCGGCCGGCGAAGGGCAGCAAGGTGCCTACGCCCATGTCATGGCCGTCCATGACGGCGAAGCCGACGAGCAGCACGCCGACGAGAACCCACCAGATGATCTTGAGGGTGGCGTAGTCGAGCATTCTTCTCTCCTCAGGCGTGAGCCGGTTCGAACTGGTAGCGGCCAGTACCCAGGCTGCCCGGGCCCTGTCGGGCGAACTTCACCATCAGGTAGACCTCCACGATCAGCAACACCGTGTAGAAGCCCACGAAACCGGCGAGTGAGCCGTACAGGCTCTCGGCGCTGAGCGTCGACACGCTGAGGTGGGTGGGCAGCACGCCGTAGATCGTCCACGGCTGGCGGCCGTATTCCGCGACCACCCAGCCCAGCTCGCAGGCGATCCACGGCGTGGGCAGCATCCACAGCGCCCACTTCAAGAGCCAGGGCTTGTGGGCACAGGCGCCGCGCAGCGTTGTCCAGAACGACAGGGCGAACAAGGCCAGCATCAGCATGCCCAGCCCCACCATGAGGCGAAAGCTCCAGAACATCGGCGCCACGCGCGGTACGGTGTCGTTCACGGCACGTTCGATGACGTCCGGTGTGGCCTGGCGCACATCGGCGACGTACTTCTTCAAGAGCAGGCCGAACCCGAGGTCGGCCTTGTGGCGCTCGAACGCTTCCAGCGCTGCCGCGTCGTCCCGGTGCTTGCGCAGGGTTTCGAGAGCGATGACGGCCTGGATGCCGCGCTGGACTCGCTCGCGGTTCTTGGCCTTGATGTCGCGGATGCCAGGGATCTCCTTGCTCAGGCTGCGCGTGCCGATGATGCCCATGACGTAGGGGATCTCAACGGCCCAGTCGTTCTTCTGCTCGACCTCGTTGATGCCCGCGATCATGTTGAAGCTGGCCGGTGCGGGCTCGGTCTCCCACATGGCTTCGATAGCGGCCATCTTGGTCTGCTGGGCCTCGCCGACCGTGTAGCCGGACTCGTCACCCAGCACGATCACGCTGAGCACGCTGGCCAGGCCGAAGGCGGACGCTACGCGGAAGCTGCGTTTGGCGAACTCCACGTCGCGACCCTTGAGCAGGTACCAGCTGCTGATGGACAGCACGAACATCGCACCCGTGACATAGCCGGCCGACACCGTGTGCACGAACTTCGCCTGGGCGTCGGGGTTGAAGACAACGGCCCAAAAGTCGGTCATCTCCATGCGCATGGTCTGGTAGCTGAACTCGGCGCCCACCGGGTTCTGCATCCAGCCATTGGCGATCAGGATCCAGAGCGCCGACAGGTTCGTGCCGATCGCCATCAAGGTGGTCACGAGGAGGTGTTGTGGGCGCGACAGGCGGTCCCAGCCGAAGAAGAACAGGCCGATGAAGGTCGACTCCAGGAAGAAGGCCATCAGGCCCTCGATGGCCAGCGGCGCCCCGAAAATGTCGCCCACGTAGTGCGAGTAGTAGGCCCAGTTCGTGCCGAACTGGAACTCCAGCGTGATGCCCGTGGTGACGCCCAGCGCGAAGTTGATGCCGAAGAGCTTGCCCCAGAAGCGGGTCATGTCCTTCCACACCGTCTTGCCCGTCATCACGTAGACGGTCTCCATGATGACCAGCAGCCACACCATGCCGAGCGTCAGCGGCACGAAGAGGAAGTGGTACATCGCCGTGGCTGCGAACTGCAGCCGGGACAGGTCGACGACATGTTCCGAGATCACCGGGATTCTCCTTGGTCGGGGGCAGGCGCTGCGAGGTGCTGGGCGGCCGTGGCGGCGTCGGTGCGGACATGCTGGTCGCGCACGAACATCCACCAGAGCCCGCCGAGCGCCAGCAGCTTGATGACGACCACCCAGGCCAGGTGGCGGACGAGGCGGTGTTCATCGCGGGGCATGCCCCTTCTTCCCAAGAACCGTGCCAGGAAATGAGCGTCGTGCCGGTGCGCGCTAAGTCGCTGTCCCGGCTGACGATTCCATCTGTCGATGCAGGGCCGCCAACGTCTGGCGAGGTGGCAGTCCGGGCTGCCATGTGCCAGATGGCATCACGTGGTGGCAGATGGCATGCATCCTCTTGAAGCCGGGGTCTGCTGCCCGATATGCGCTAGGAATCCCTGTTGGAGCCTTCCATGCTGCTCGCCTGCCCCCACTGCGGCACCCGCAACCGCGTACCCGATGAACGTCTCGCCGACGACCCCACCTGCGGGCGTTGCGGCCAACCGGTTGCGCCGCGACAGCCCGTGGCCCTGGGCGATGCCGACCTCGGTGCCTACCTGCAGGGCACGGAGGCCCCGGTGCTGGTGGATTTCTGGGCAGCATGGTGCGGCCCCTGTCGCTCGTATGCACCGCACTTTGCCCAACTGGCCCAGGCGCGGCCTGACCTGCGCTTGGTGAAGGTGGACAGCGACGCCGCGCCCCACAGCAGCGCCGCCATGCAGATCCGCAGCATCCCGACCACGCTGCTCTTCCTGGGTGGGCGGGAGGTGGCGCGGCAGAGCGGCGCCATGTCGGCGGCGCAACTCGGCGCCTGGGTGGACGGCGTGCTCAGACGCTGAACGGCGCTAGAGGAAGCGCGCCAGCGCTTCGACGTCTTCGGGGAAGAGCTGGCCGGTCTCGGCCGCGGCTACTCGGCCATCACGCCCGCGCACAACCGTGACAGGCAGGCCTTGCGGCTTCGGCAGGAGCGCCTCGACGGCCGGCGTGACCCAGCCGCTCGGGAAGTCATAGCCCCGGCGGGAACGGTAGGCCTTGGCAGCGGCCAGATCCTGGTCGATGGACAGGCCCAGGACCTGCAAACCTCGAGCTCGCTGGGCTTGCCAGAGTTTCTGGATGTGTGGCGTGACCTGGGCACAGAACGGGCACCAGCTGGCCCACCAGTACACGACCACCACCTGACCCTGGGCCGTGGCGGACTTGAACTCACCGCCTTCCAGCAAGGGCACATCGGGCAGGCGCAGGGTGGCACCCAGCGGTGGGACATTCTTCAAGGACTCGCTGGCACGGACCGACGGCAGCGCCACACTCGCCAGACATGCCGCCAGCCTGCTGGTCCACTGGCGCCGGCCCAGCACGGACATGGCCTTTGTCAGCGCAGGCCGCCGACCAACAGCCGTTCTTCGCTGGGCACGGGCTCTTCCCCGTCCAGCTCCACCGCAAGCTGTGTGCACACCGCACGGCACAGCATGGCGACCTTCTCGCTCTGCAGACGGTAGTAGATCTGCGTGCCTTCCCGCCGTTTGCCCAGGATGCCTGCCCGGTAGAGCGTGGACAGGTGTTGAGACATGTTTGGCTGGGTGGTCGGGATCTGCGCCAGCAGCTCCGACACGTTGCGCTCGCCGTTGCACACCGCGCTGATGATCTTCAGGCGGATCGGCGTGGCCAGCACACCGAAGAGTTCAGCAGCAGACTCGAAGACGCGGTCTTCCTCGGGGGCGTCAGTCATCGCGACAGTCAGGGCAGGCATCTCGGGAAAATCACTGTATCAGCAAGCGCCGATGTGCGCCTCCCTTGAACCGAGAATGCAGAGGCATCCCAACTTGCAGAACGCTGACCGCCATGGACGAATCGAGCTTGCCCGCCCTCACACGCCAGGTGCTTGCGGCGGCCTTCGGCCTGGCTGTGATCTTCGGAGCGCTGTGCCAGCGCACGCGCTTTTGCACGATGGGCGCCATCTCCGATGTCTACACGATGGGCGACTGGCGGCGGGCGCGTCTCTGGATGGCGGCGAGTGGCGCGGCCATGCTGGGCTTCCAGGCGCTCGCGGCCAGCGGTTCCATCGACCCTGCCGCCAGCATCTACACCGGAACCCGGCTGCTGTGGCTGTCGGCGCTGTTCGGCGGCGCCTTGTTCGGGTTCGGCATGGTGCTCGGTTCCGGCTGCATCAGCCGGAACCTGGTTCGGCTGGGCGGCGGAAACCTGAAATCCCTCGTGGTGTTGCTGGTCGCTGCAATCGCTGCTGGAGCGACGCTGCGGGGCATCACCGCGGTGCCCCGCGTGGGCACGTTGGAGAAGGTCTTCGTCGAGCTGCCGTCCGGGCAGGCGCTGCCGACGCTGGCGTCACACCTGGTGGGGGGGAGTGCCGTCACCTGGGCCTGGGGCATCGCCGCCCTGCTGGGCCTTGCGTTGCTGGTGGTCGCGTCTCGCGGGCGGGACGAGCGTGCCTGGCCGGTGCTCGCCATCGGCGCGGGAGTGGCAGCGGTCATCACGGCGCTGTGGTGGGTGTCCGGCCACCTGGGTTTTCTGCCGGAGGACCCTCGAACACTTGAGCCCGTGTACCTCGCCACCAACTCCCGCCGCATGGAATCCCTCAGCACCATTGCGCCGGTGGCCTACGCCGTGGACTGGCTGCTGATGTTCAGTGACCAGAGCAAGACGTTGACACTGGGCATCGCCACGGTCGGGGGCATCGTGGTCGGTGCGGGGCTGATGGCCTGGAGGGAGCGCAGCTTCCGCTGGGAGGGGTTTGCCGGCGTCGGCGACCTGGGCCTGCACCTGGTGGGCGCTGTCTGCATGGGCGTCGGCGGCATCGTCGCGATGGGCTGCACGGTCGGGCAGGGCATCACCGGCGTGTCAACGCTCTCGCTGGGCAGTTTCCTGGCCCTGGCCGCGATGGTGGCCGGCGCCTGGGTCGGGCTGCGCTATCAGGAGTGGCGCCTGGATCGCGCCTGAAGCTTCAACAGATCGCGCAGGTCGTCGTCGCTCATCTCGCCCGGGATGCAGCGTGGCTGCGCAGGCGCCTCCCCGAGCCAGCAGGTCATGGGGATCACACGACGGGGTGTCAGCTGAGGCCGCACCGCGCAAGGGCCGCTGCCGTCGGCGATCACGGGGAATGAATAGCCGCGGCGATGAACGGCTCGCGTCACTGCATCTGGCGGGCTGTCCACGGCGATGCCGATCACCGCGGCGTCAGGCACCTCTCGCAGCAGGGCCTCAAGCTTGGCGTTGTGGCGCTGGCAGAACGCGCAGGCCGGCGACCAGAGCACGGCCAGCACGGGCGTGTGGCGCCAGGCGGCCCAGTCCAGCGGCCGCCCTTGGACGTCGCTCTTTGGCAGGCCAGCCGGGCATGCGGCCCACAGCGCCTCGGCGGCTGGATCAGCCTGGACCAAGCTGCTGAACCCCAGCATGCCTGCGAGTAGCCAGCGGCCGACCGGGACCTTCAGCACCTGGGATGTGAGCAGGCGCACAAGTCGAGGGTCCTGGCGTGGCGGCACGTGGCGAGAGCGCGAGAAACGGCGCTGACGTCAGCAGCAGGAACCGCAGCACGACGAGCGCCGCGGCGCCGCGACGGCAACGGCGGGCGCCTCCATCTTGACCGGCTGGTAGCCGGCGTCAGTGATCGCGGCGGCCAGCGCATCGGCATGCACTCGCGCACCGTCGATTCGCACGAAATGCTGTGCGAGATCGACCTCGATGCGGGCATCGGCATCGACCGCTTGAACCGCCTTCGTGATGGCGCTGACGCAATGGCCACATGTCATGTCGGCAACTTGGAACGTATGCATGAGGAACTCCTGGTTGAACAGTGCGTTCAGTCTGAACCTTGCCCCCGTGGGAAGGTCAAGCGTCGTTCCAGCAAGGTTTGATGCAGGCCAAGCCATGGCCGCATCAAGCCCTGCGTGATCGGGCACCTCCCCCTCACGGCGCCGCTCGCTCCATCAGGAGATAGGTGTTGTAGGCATTCATGCGGTTCGCCGCCTTGAACAGCGGCAGCCGCTCGTAAGCGCGCCAGTCCGTGGCTGCGTAGGCTTCCTCGAACGGCTGCATGTCTGCGGCGGCGCGGCCCATGGTGTCGCGGAGGTACTGCAGGTAGTCGCGTGTCAGCCGCAGGTCGGCCAGGGCCTCGGTGGACATGGGGCCGTGTCCCGGGACGATGGCGGCCGGGGCGCTGTTGATGAGGCGTGTGAGGGCGGCAATCCAACCGCGGCTGTCGGCCTGCCCCACATAGGGAATGCGGCCGCGGAAGGCGAGGTCGCCGGCGAACAGTACGCGTGCCCCTTCGACGAAGACGGTCAGGTCTTCGGGCGTGTGCGCCGGCCCGACGTGGCGCAGTTGCAAGCGGACGCCGCCGAGTTCCAGCGTCTCATCGGCGTGCAGCCAACGGTCGGCGGGCACGAGTCGCGTCTTGGCGTCCACCCAGGGCGCCAGGCTTTCGCGGGTGGCTTGCAGCCGCAGTTGGGCGGTGTCGGACTGCAGGTACTCGCGCCCGGCCTCGTGGGCGAGCACGGTGGCGCCCTGGTCTTTGAACACCTGCAGGCCGTAGATGTGATCGGCGTGGTAGTGGGTCAGGATGACGTAGCGAACGGGGAGGGGCGTGATGCGCCGGATGGCTTCGAGCAAATCGGCAGCCACGGCGGGCGAACCCAGGGCGTCCACCACGACCACCCCGGCAGGCGTGACGATGACGCCGGCGTTGGAGATGAAGTTGCGGTTCTCCTGTGTGCCGAGGGCGGCCTCACCCTGGACGAACCAGATGTTGGGTGCGACCGGCTGCAGCGCCAGGGCCGCTGCCCATGCGCCGTGTGCGGCCAGCAGCCATAACGCGGCAATGAGCAGACGCTTCATCGCACGGCACCTGCTTCGGTCGCGGCGGGAGGGGCGTCGTCCTGGTCGACGACGCGGTCGGTCAATGCGGCCGCAATCCAGATGCCCGCCAGCGTTACCCAGGACGTTGCCGTGAAGACGGACGCCCCGGAGAGCCCCGCCCCGACGGCACAGCCGCCAGCGAGCATCCCGCCAAAGCCCATGCAGACCGCTCCGGCGATGTAGCGGGGCATGCTTGCACCGCCCTGGAAGCCTTCAAGCCGCAGGTCGCCCGACAGCGCTGCGGCGAGAAAGGCGCCAAGGAACACGCCCGGGATGAGGCCGACGTCGAAGCTCAACGGCTTGTCGCTGACGAAGAGCACGCGGCTGAGCACTTCGGCCGATGGGCCGGTGAAGCTGAGCGACTGGATGGGGTGCGGGTCGAAGGCGAGTTTCGAGACCGCATAGGTGAACCACCAGCCGGCAGCCACGGTGAGACCTACGCCGATGGCACCACCCCAACCCCAGGCGCCCACGCGTTGACGCCGCGCCCAGAACACGGCTGCTGCGAACCAGCCGGCCGCGAAGAGCAGGGCGCCGGTGTGACCGATGCCCGTGCGGGCGAGCAGGTCTCGCGCGCCACCGCCGTCGATGGTCCACCACTCGGAGATCGCCACGCGCAGGGGCGACAGGGCGCCGGTCAGCGCGGATTGCGCCGTCACGGCAAAGATCAGGCCCGAGAGCAGCGCGCGCAGGTTGCCTTGTGCCGCCAGCACCAGCATGCGGCTGGAGCACCCGCGTGCGAGGATCATGCCGATGCCAAACAGCGCGCCGCCGATCGCCGCACCCGACAGGCTGCCGCGCGCAGCGATCTGGCGGGCATTGCTGGCGTCGAACGCACCCAGCATCGCCAGCAACTGTGTGGCGCCCACGGCGGTGGCGAAGGCGAACAGCCACACGGTCAGCCGACCACCGGTGCGCTGATTGCGTG
Organism: Roseateles sp.; assembly: GCA_016790285.1. GTDB lineage: Bacteria > Pseudomonadota > Gammaproteobacteria > Burkholderiales > Burkholderiaceae_C > Pelomonas. Next base: position 61,994 of record JAEUPJ010000058.1, read on the forward strand.
CGAACTCGATGACCGCGGCCCGCAGGCAAAAGCGTGAGCGCTGCGTGAAGACCCCGAAGGCCATGCCGATCACAGCCGCACCAAGGGCGAGCGTGCGGGGTTCACCGAGCCGGTCGATCAGGGATTCGAGAGACATGGGCGATGCGGCCATGGCCGCAGTCTGCGGCGAGGGGCGTCAGGGCGTGTTGAGCCCGCTCAAGGCTTGATGTAGGCGTAGCCGGACTTCTGCAGCTTGACGATGCGCACCACACCGGAGGGCGTGTAGTCGGCATCCAGCACGAACTGGTCCTTGCTCAGGCCGCGGTTCTTCAGCGTGATCTCGCACACTTCGAACCGCACGCCGCGCGCCTTCAGCGCCGACACCAGCGGCGCGAACTCCGTGCCGTTGGCCGCCTTGGCGCCTTCCATCAGCATGTCCACGCCCTCGGCATGGGTCACCACGGTGATCTGTGCCGAGGGGTCGGTGTCGAGATGGTTGCGCATGTTGCGCAGGCCCTTGAGGCCTTGCGCGGCCGCGTTGTCGAAGTGATAGACGACGAGGTCGCCCGCCCAGGCCAGCGGGGCCGCCAGGAACATCGTGAACAGGACGAGCAGGAAGCGCTTGTGCATGGAGGTCTCCTCGCGGGTGGCGATCAGCCGTTCAACTCGATCAACTCGGTCACGGCCTTGATGCCGGCCAGGGCGCAGGCGTCGTCGGCCTCGCCGCCCGGCGCGCCCGAGACGCCGATGGCGCCGACGACAGCGCCCGCCGCCTCGATGACCTGGCCGCCGCCGATGGCCATCACCTGGGCCGACTGGCGGATGCCGCTCATGGGCTTGCCCGCTTGCGTTTCGGTCGCCAGTGCCGCAGTGGGCATGCGAAAGCTCGCGGCCGTCCAGGCCTTGCGCGGCGCGATGTCGACGGTGTGCGCGCCGGCGAAGCGGTCACGCAGCAGCACCTGCACGAGACCACTGCGATCCACCACGGCGACGGCGACCTGGTGCCCAGCCGTGCGGCAGTGCGCCATGGCGGCACGGGCCGCGACGAGTGCGGTCTCCGGGGTCAGCTGTTGCGTGCTGAAGAGCGGCGGCGCTTCCGCCGCTTGGGCGGCACCGAAGCTACCCAGGACCAGCGCAGCCAGTGGTGCAAGCAATGCACGCATCACGATCTCCTCGTTCAGGAAGGCATCAGCCCGGGGTTGCCCTGCATGGCGACCAGCTTGGGGGTGTTGATCGTGCGCGGCTTCACGCGGCCGCCCTGGCTGCGCAGCCAGGTCTCCACGTGTTCCCACACGGGCTTCACGCCCGGCGCGTTCTTGGCATCTTCCGCGACCGGGGCCCAGCCGGCCACCTTGTAGCGTTTGTCGGCCTCGAGGGGCTTGCCATGCAGCCGCATGTCGGCAATGCGCCGGCCCATGGCCTCGGTCGGCTGCATCGTGTAGGTCAGCCCCCCGACGCGCACCATGTCGCCACCCTGCTGGTAATAGGGGTCCGGGTTGAACAGGTTGTCGGCGACATCCTCGAGGATGGTCTTGATCGTCGAGCCCGTCATCTCGGTGAGGGTGGCGTAGGGGTAGGTGATGGCGAGCTGGTCCATCAGCAGCTCGCGCGTGATCGTGTCGCCGGGCAGCAGGCTGGTGCCCCAGCGGAAGCCTGGCGAGAAGGCGATGTCCGCGCCCTGGACGTCCATCAGCGCATCGCAGATGAGTTGGTCCCAGCTGCCATTGAAGTTGCCGCGGCGGTAGAGCAGGCCATCGGTGACGGCGAGCTTCTCGTTCAGGCGTTTCTCGAACGGCGTGCGGATTTTGGTGATCAGCGCCTGCATGTCAGCATCTGGGCGCAGCTGGTTCGCGAAGACGGGCAGCAGGCGGTAGCGGAAGTCCACCAGCTTGCCGCCCTTGACGTCGAAGTCCATCACGCCGAGGAACTTGCCGTTGCTGCCGGCGTTCGTGACGAGCGTCGTGCCACCGGCGTTCTTGATTGGGACGGCCACCGGCACTCCGTCGTGCGTGTGGCCACCGAAGATGGCGTCGATACCCCGCACGCGCGAGGCCATCTTGAGGTCGACGTCCATGCCGTTGTGCGACACGACGCAGACGAGCTGGGCACCTGCGGCTCGCGCTTCGTCCACGACCTTCTGCATGTTCGCGTCCTGGATGCCGAACTCCCAGTCCGCCACCATGTAGCGCGGGTTGGCAATCGGCGTGTAGGGGAAGGCCTGGCCGATGATGGCCACTGGCACGCCGTTGATCGTGCGCAGCGTGTAGGGCCTGAACACCGGGTCGCCGAAGTCGGCCGTCTTCACGTTCTGGGCGACGAACTCCACCTGGCCAGCGAAGTCCTTGTCGACGATCTCCTTCACCCGCTCCATGCCGTAGGTGAACTCCCAGTGCCCGGTCATCACGTCCACGCCGAGCAGTTTGCAGGCGTCGACCATGTCCTGCGCGTTCGTCCAGAGCGACGTGGCGGACCCTTGCCAGGTGTCGCCGCCGTCCAGCAGCAGCGCGCCGGGGCGGCTGGCCTTCAGGCGCTTCACGAGCGTGGCCAGGTGCGCGAAGCCCCCCACCTTGCCGTAGCGGCGCGCGGCCGCGTCGAAGTTGAGGGCCGTGAACGCATGCGCGGACGGCGTACCGGGCCGCATGCCTGCCGCCTTCAGCAACCGCTCGCCCACGAGGTGGGGCAACTCCCCCTGCATGCTGCCGATGCCCAGATTGACGCTGGGCTCGCGGAAGTAGATGGGCTGGAGCTGCGCATGGCAGTCCGTCATGTGCAGCAGCGAGACGTTGCCGAAGGGCGGCAGGTCGTAGAGCTGGGCTTCTGCCTTCTCGGGGGCCGCTTCGGCCACTTGGGCGAGCGGCAGGCCGGCTGCAGCCGCACAACCGAGCACCTGCAGGAAATCGCGCTTGGACAGGGACATGGCGCGCCTACTGGTTGACCGGAGACTTCGGATCCAGCAGCAACGCCATCACGTCGCGGATCTGCTGCTCGTTGAGCAGCTCGGCATGGCCGAAGCGCGGCATGTTGGAGCAGGCCGAGTAGGCCTTGCTGTTGTAGAGCTTGCCCCAGGTGTACTTGACGATGGCGGCGGCGGCCGGGTCCGCGGGGTCGGTGACGCCGCGCAGCTTGCCGTAGTTCCAGAGGCTCGGACCGATCGTGCCGAAGGAGATTTCCTTCTTGTCGATCTGGTGGCAGTTGTAGCACATGGCCCCGTTCTTGGCGGGGGCGGCGCTGGCGTCCGTCCAGGTCATGCCGCGGCCGTTCTGGGCGAGTTTTTCGCCTTCCTTCCAGTCGCCGATGTACTGACCATCCGCGGGCCACTTGATGGTGGCCATCTGGGCGGCTTCGATCTTCTTCGTGACGGCTGCAGACGGCGGCTTGGCCTGCGAGCAAGCTTTCTGTGCGTCGTCCTGGTTCAGCCGGTCGAGCTTGGCAATGCCCTGCTCGCGGAACGAGGCGCGCATCATGGCGTCGGCCTGCTGGTCGAGTTGTTTGGCCGTCTGGGCCTGTGCACCCGTGACAACCAGCAGGGTGAGGGCGGTGAGGTGTTGAATCTTCATGGCCAATCTCCTCAGCGCTTGATGGCGGGTGCGATCGACTCGGCGCCCTTGGCGTTGACGCCCATGTAGACCCCGAGCGCGATGGTGGCGTCGGAGGCGAAGCCGGGGTAAGGGAAGCGCTGCTGGCGGAAGCAGTCGTTGAGCCGGCGCTGCATGCTCCACATCTCGCCACTGGAGACGCGGTAGGCGGGCCAGGCCGCGAAGCCGACGCCGTCGCCCGGGTTCTTGGTGAGGTCGGGCAGGTCCTGCAGGCGGATGCGCTTGCCGGCTTCGCCGTGACAGCTGGCGCAGGAGAAGTCCATGGGCCCGCCGCGGAAGAAGAACGCGCGCTTGCCGAGTTCGTAGGCGCGCTTCTCTTCAGGGTGCTTCTGCGGCAAAGCCATCTTCATGCCGCGCGACATGGACGAAATCCACGCTGCCAGAGCTGTCACGGACTTCTGCTCATCCTTGTCGAAGGGCGTGGCGGCGATCTCGGCGGCATCGAAGCCCTGCAGGGTCTGCATGCACGTCAGCAGGCGCGACTCCAGGTCCTGCACCTTCTTCGTGTCCGGGAAGTAGCGCGGCAACTGGGCCCACGCGCCCTTGACGACGCCGGGGCCGAGCCCGAGGTCGCACGCTTCGAGCGTGGCGTTCTTCGGCCCGCGGGGCGCCTTCCAGAGGTCTTCCCCCTTGGCTTCGAAGAGCTCGGCGGGGTTGCCGTCCTCGAGCATCTTGCGGTATTCGGCGATGCCGTCAGCGGCCGATTTCGGCTGCGGCGGGGTCTGAGCCACCAGGGGTAGGGTGGCAGTGGCACTGGCCGCGATGGCGGCGAACGCAATCAGTCGTGAGCGCATGGGCCCTCCTGCAGTGGCGAACGGACGGGGCAGGTCGGTCAGGAGACCGTCGCTTCGTCGGTGCGGGTCTCGCCGCGGTTGTCGCGCCAGGTGACGGCGATCTTGTCGCCGGCCTTGGCGCCCTTCACGATGAACTGCAGGAAGGGGTTCTTGGAGACGGACGGCCCCCACTCGGCGGTGAGCACGGGTTTGCCGTTCAATTGGGCGGTCACTTCCTGGATGAACCAGGCGGGGATGGTCTTGCCGGCAGGATCCTTGCGGAGGCCGGTTTCCATCTCGTGGCTCATCAGCACACGGACGGTCGTCTTGTCGCCGGCCGCCTGGGCTCGGATGCGCATGGGATCAGGCATGTTTTGTCTCCTGGTGTCGTTGTGCGAGGGATCGGGTGGGGCAGGGCGATCAGCCGCCGCAGCCGCCCAGGGTGACTTTCACTTCCTTCTGCGCGTAGAGCACGCGGCCGTCTGCCATCAGCGCCACGGCGAGAACGTTGGAGGACTGGCCCATCTTGACCCGCGTGGTGAAGCTGGCCTCGACGAACTCGTTCACGTCGAAGGCTGCGGACAGCACGCTCGGGTTCTTCTCGACCAACAGCAGCAGGCGCTTGGCGCCGGGCAGCGAGGTAGAGGCGCCCACCGGCACGACGGCACCGTTCTCGGCGATGTCGGGCGCGGTGACGGTCACGTCTTTGCTCTCGACCGGAGCGCCAGCGCCGAGGGCCTTCATCAGGTCGGCGATGGTCTTGGCCTCGAAGGCGGCGGTGGGGTAGGCGGCCAGCGCAGCACGGGGCAGCAAGCCCAGTCCGCCGAGCATCAAGGCCACCTGAGCGGAGCGGGCCAGCGCCATGCGGCGGTTGAGGGGGTTCGTCATGGGTGTCTCCTTCAGGCGGTCCACGTTAGAAGTGTTGGTGTGCGAATGCATGCGGGCAATCCAGGGGTCAGCGGCTGGCCGCACCGGTGGCGAGCCAGGTCGCCAAGGTCTTGAGATCAGCGTCGGATAGCGCCTGTGCTGGCATGGGAATCGGGCCCCAGACGCCCTGGCCGCCCGCCTTGATCTTGCTGGCGAGATAGGCCTCGGCGTCCGCGCGGCCGGCGTACTTGGTGGCGACCTGCTTGAAGCCCGGGCCGACGAGCTTTTGCTCCATGCCGTGGCAGGCCGTGCAGGAGTGCTTCTTGAGCAGAGCCAGTGCATTGGCCGTGGCGTTCGGCGCAGCGGGCGGCGGGGCGGCAGGCGTTGCAGCGACCGTGATCGGGCCATCACGCCGCGCGCCTGGCGGGCGGGTCGTGTCGACGCCGCGCTGAGGTCCGATCAACCGCTGCTGTTCGGCCAGGTTGCCGTTGTTGTTGCGCGCGAAGTCGGGCAGCAGCGAGGCCACCTTGGGCTCGGCATCGCAGTCCTGCATGCAGGCTGTCGCCTTGACGTCGAAGGCGCCGGGCTTGCCCATGCCCTTGCCGGGCCACATCGCATGCGCCGTTGTCATGCCGTTGCGGTTGGGCATGCGCTTTTGCACGTCGGCGATGTTGGTATCGCTCAGCGTGAAGCTGTCCGGCACGATGCCGCCGAGGTTCAGCAGGTAGGCCGTGACGGCGTAGACCTCATCGGTCTTCAGCGACTTCGGCGCGTTCCAGGGCATCGCGCGGTTGATGTAGTCCCAGAGCGTCGAGACGGTGGAGACCTTCATCAGCGTCGTGCGGCCGGGGAAGGTGGGGTCATTCAGGCGTGCGACGCGGCCGGTCTTGATGTCCTCGGCGGTTGTGCCGCCCACCAGGGGGGAGAACACTTCATTGCTCTCACCGAAGACGCCATGGCAGGACGCGCATTTGGCCTCCCAGATGTCCTGTCCCTGGCTCACGGTGCCGGCGCCCTTGGGCAGGCCCTTGAAGTCCGGGCGGACGTCGATGTCCCAGGCCTTGAGCTCGGCGGGCGTGGCTGCGCGCCCGATGCCTGGGTGGGGCGACTGCGCGGACGCTGCCATTCCCACGGCAGCCAGCAAGGCCGCGACCAAAGACTTACGAGAGCTGGACATTGCGCACCTCGCCGCTCTCTTCGACCAGCCAGGACTGGATCGCGTTGTTGTGATAGATCGACCGCGTGCCACGTACCGCGCGCAGTTGGCGGGTGCTCGGCTGTACGTAGCCCGTCTCGTCCATTGCACGGCTTTGGATGATGGCTGGCTTGCCATCCCACCGCCAGTCGAGTGTGAAGCGCGTGAGGCACTTGCTCATGACGGGATCCTGCAGGCGCGCCGGGCGCCAGTTGCGGCCCCCATCGGTCGTGACGTCCACGCGCTTGACCTTGCCACGCCCCGACCAGGCCAGGCCGCTGATCTGGTAGTAGCCCTTGTCGAGCAGCACCTGGCCGCCGGACGGCGTCGTGACGACGCTCTTGCATTCCTGCGTGCTGGTGTACTGGCGATGCAGGCCACCGGGCATCAGGTCGATGTAGTGGACGGTCTCGTCCTTGGTGCCGTAGGGCTGGTCGCCCACTTCGAGCCGGCGCAGGTACTTGACCCAGCTCACGCCCTGCACACCCGGCACGACCAGGCGCAGCGGGTAGCCCTGCTCGGGCCGCAGCATCTCGCCGTTCTGGCCGTAGGCGACGAACACCTCGCCGCTCTCCACCAGTTCCATTGGCAACGTGCGCGTCATGCTGGAGCCGTCGGCGCCCTCGGCGAGCACATAGCGGGCGCGTTTGTAGTCGACGCCGCACAGGTCGAACAGCACGCGCAGCGGCACGCCGGTGAACTCGCTGCAGCTGAGCATGCCGTGGGTGTACTGGCAGGTCGGCACCGCGACGTTGCCCCATTCCATGCCGGTGTTGGCGCCGCACTCGATGAAGTGGAAGCGGCTCACGCTCGGCAGCCGCATCAGCTCGTCCATCGTGAAGACGAGCGGCTTCTTCAGCAGGGTGTCGTCGCTGCCGTTGATCATCAGGCGGTGCTTGGACGGGTCGATGTCCCACCAGCCTTGGTGATGGCGCTCGAAATGCAGGCCGCTGGGTGTGACGATGCCGAACAGCGACTGCAAGGGCGCGAAGGAGACCGATGCCTGGGTCGTTTGCGTCAACCCGGGGCTGGGTCGACGTTGCACGTTCGCCTCGTACTTGGACGGTTTGCCATAGCCTTCCGATGCCACCGACTGGCCCAAGCCCTGGCTGTGCTCCGGCAGGTTCAGGATGTTGGGGTCGCCAGCAGGTGCCGTCTGGGCTGTGGCAGCAACCCCGCCGCCCGCCAGCGCAGCGGCGAAGGCTTGCCGCACGAAATCGCGGCGGCCCTGCTTGGCTTCGTCGATGACTGCGCGGACGCCGTCGGCATTCAGGAAGTTCTCAGGCGCCAGGCGCAAGCGGCCAGATGGCAGGCTGGGGTTCGTCACGATGTCATCTCCCCCGAGGCGCGGCACGTGCCGCCGGGTGCGATGCACGCGGAAGTCTGCGAGCACGGCATAGAAAGCCTTGTCTCCTGCGGCAGGCTCTGGGCGCTCTGCCTTTGTTCATCTGGGTGGTGCGGTGCCCTGATGGCGTCGCACCGGATGCTGCGCCGCCGCAACATCAGTAGTTCGTTATATTAACGATTGCAGATTTAGTGAACCTTGGTGACAACCCTAGGCGGTGCCCGGTGGCGATCAACTCAGCCCGAGGGCTTTCAATCGTCGGTAGAACGTGCGCTCGCTGAGCCCCAGCGACTCCGCCATCTCACGGCGGCTGAGCAGGCCGTCCTGCACCATGCGGCGGATCTCGGCGTCGACATCACGCGCGGGCGCTGGCGGCGGGGGGCTGGCAGACAAGGATGGCGCGGCGGGCGGCAGCGGGTGAGGGCGCCCGTGAAGCCACTCGGGGAGGTGCTCGGCTCGCACCACGCCGTCGTCGGCAAACAGCCGCGCGCGCTCCAGTACGTTCCGCAGCTCGCGGATGTTGCCTGGCCAGTTGTGGGCCTGCAGCCGGGCCATGGCAGCGGGCTGTATCGCGACGGTCGGGGCGGTCTTCCCACCTCGTTGCAGAAACGAGTCCACCAGCAATGGAATATCGCCGGCGCGCTCGCGCAGCGGCGGCAGGTAGATCGGGAATGCGGCGATGCGGTAGTACAGGTCTTGCCGGAAGCTGCCATCTGCGACCATCTGCTGCAGGGGCTTGTGCGTGGCTGCGACGAGGCGGAAGTCCGCCTGCTGCGTCTCGGTCGCACCGACGCGCCGGAATGTCCCGGACTCGATCAGCCGCAGCAGCTTGACCTGCATGCCCAGCGGCACGTCGCCAATTTCATCAAGGAACAGCGTGCCGCCGGCCGCGGTCTCAACGAGTCCGGGTTTCCGATGCATGGCGCCCGTGAACGCGCCCTTCTCGTGGCCGAAGAGTTCGCTCTCGAACAACGTTTCCGGCAAGCCCGAGCAGTCGACAACGACAAATGGGCCGTCGTGCCGATCACTCGCCTCATGCACCGCTCGCGCAAACAACTCCTTGCCCGTACCGGATTCGCCCTGTAACAGCACCGGCAACTGTGACCGGGCCACGCGTTGGACGGACTCCAGCACGGTATTGAAGGCGGGTGATCGACCTACCAGGCCTGCCTGACTCGCACGTGCGGAGGCGTGCTTCACCGTGGTCAGCCGCTCGACATAGGCAACCACCTGGCGGTCGCCGTCAAGGATGGGGCGCAGTTCGACGTCCACATGCTCCGGACCACGTGGCGTGTGGTGGATGTGCAGCACGCGGTCGGGCCCCTTGAGCTCGAAGGCGCGGCGCATCGGGCAGTGCTCGCCGGCTTGGTCGCAGGGTACGTCGTAGTGGTGCGAGACGCGGAAGCACTTGTGGCCGAGGTAAGGGCGGTCTGCCGTCCCGAACTGACGCTGGTAGGCCGTGTTCGCCGCGAGGATGTTGTAGTCCGGGTCCAGCACGATCATGGGCTGTGGCTCGTGCTCCAGGTAGGACACCAAGGCTTGGACCTGCGGTGTTGGCGTGAATGGATTGGGCATGACGTCATAGAGAGGTGGACTGCCATCTTCTGCCATGTTCTGCCGTGGCGGGCATGTCTGCGGCAGATGGCAGTGGCGCCGTGTGGACGACAGTTCCGGCCAGCCGCTTCGATTTCTGTTTTGAATCAGTCGCTTAGGAAACTTCACGGCGAAGCTCGTCGGCCTGGCACGGCTCTTGAACATGTTGGGGCACTTGAGCACCCGCAACTGCCATGCCACCCCGGTTGAGGCAGTCCGCGAACAGGAGACCCCCTTGAGCACGACCCCAACGACGACCGCCCCGGCCGCTGCAACACGCCTCCAGGTGGAGGGATTCTTCGACCCGGCGACTTGGACAGTGAGCTACCTCGTGCTGGACACCCAGACGATGCAGTGCGCGCTGGTCGACAGCGTGCTCGACTTCGACCCCAAGTCAGGCCGCACGGACACGGCCAGTGCGGACCGGCTCATCGCCCGCGTGCAGGAACTCGGCGCGCAGGTGCAGTGGATCCTGGAAACGCACGTGCACGCTGACCACCTGTCGGCGGCGCCCTACCTCCAGAAGGCGCTCGGCGGGCGACTGGGCATTGGCCAGCACATCACCACCGTCCAGAACGTTTTCGGCACGCTGTTCAACGCGGGGCCGGACTTTGCGCGAGATGGCAGTCAGTTCGACCACCTTTTCAAGGACGACGAGGCTTTCCACATCGGCGGCCTGCGGGCCCGCGCGCTGCACACCCCTGGCCACACGCCCGCCTGCATGACTTACCTGGTGGCCGCAGGTGAGGGCGCTGACGCCGACATGGCCGCTTTTGTCGGCGACACCCTGTTCATGCCGGACTACGGCACCGCGCGGTGCGATTTCCCGGGCGGCGACGCCCGCATGCTGTACCGGTCGATCAACAAGGTGTTGAGCCTGCCGCCCGCCACCAAGCTCTACATGTGCCATGACTACCAGCCCGGTGGCCGTGACGTGCAGTTCATCAGCACCGTGGCGGAAGAGCGCGCCAGCAACGTCCACGTCCGTGACGGCATCAGCGAAGACGCGTTCGTGGCCATGCGGAATGCCCGTGACGCTACGTTGGGCATGCCGACGCTGATCCTCCCGTCAGTGCAAGTCAACATGCGCGCCGGCGCCTTGCCACCTGCCGAAGACAACGGCGTGCGCTACCTGAAGATTCCGCTCAACGCGGTCTGAGTTCTCGCACCCACAACACGGAGACAACCATGGAACTCAAGACCCTGACGCCCGAACTGGCCGTCGCCGCGCAGATCCGCGCGCCCGACCTGCAGGAGATCGCCAACGCGGGCTTCCGGACGGTCATCTGCAATCGCCCGGACGGTGAGGGGAATGACCAGCCCGTCTTCGCCGAACTGGAGGCCGCCGCTCGCGGGATGGGCGTCACGCTGTACTACCTGCCCGCCGAATCCGGCAAGGTGACCGATGAACAAGGGCGCCAGTTCGGCGCGCTGATGGATGCGAGCCCCAAGCCTGTGCTGGCTTTCTGCCGAACCGGCATGCGCTCGACCACCATGTGGGCGCTGTCGCAGTCAGGCCAGCGGCCGCTGCCCGAGATCATTGAGCGAGCCGCCCGTGCCGGCTACGACTTGAAGGGCGTGGTGCGCCGGCTCGTCAACGGCGGCAAGACGCCGGTCGAGGTGGCCGATGCGTCGCACGAAGTCGTCATCATCGGCGGCGGTTCCGCGGGCATCGCCGTGGCGTCGAGCCTGTTGGCCCGCCAGCCCGGGCTGGACATCGCCATCATCGACCCGGCTGATGTCCACTACTACCAACCGGGCTGGACGCTGGTGGGCGGCGGTGTGTTTGACGCCGCGACGACTGCGCGAACGATGGCCTCCGTGCTGCCGAGGGGTGTGCACTGGTTGAAGGCGGCGGTCGCTGCCTTCGAGCCCGAGCGCGACGCCGTCATCCTGGATGGATGTCGTGTCGTCAAGTACAAGCAACTGGTCGTCTGCCCAGGTCTCAAACTGGACTGGCACGGCGTCGAGGGTCTCGTTGAGACTTTGGGGCGCAACGGCGTCACGTCGAACTACCGCTACGACTTGGCGCCGTACACATGGCAACTGGTTCAGCAACTGCGCGGCGGTCGTGCGGTCTTCACCCAGCCGCCCATGCCCATCAAGTGTGCTGGCGCGCCGCAGAAGGCGATGTACCTGTCTGCGGACCACTGGCTCCGCACCGGCGCGCTAAGGGACATCGACATCCAGTTCTGCAACGCCGGTGCGGTGCTGTTCGGTGTCGCCGAGTACGTCCCAGCGCTGATGCGTTACGTGGAGATCTACGGCATCCACTTGAACTTCAGCCAAACGCTCACCGCGATCGACGGCAGTGCGCGCAAGGCGACCTTCAGCATGGCCAATGCCGACGGCAGCAAAACGACAGTCGTCCGCGACTTCGACATGATTCACGTCGTGCCGCCTCAGAAGGCGCCCGACTTCATCCGCGTGAGCCCCTTGTCCGACGCGGCGGGCTGGGTCGACGTGGACCCGGCCACGCTGAGACACAAGACCTTTGCCAATGTCTTTGCGCTTGGCGATGCCGCCAACACCGCCAACGCCAAGACCGCTGCCGCGGCTCGCAAGCAGGCCCCAGTCGTCGCGCACAACGTGCTCGCTGCTCGTGGTGCGGCCCAGGGCGAGGCGCACTACGACGGTTACGGTTCATGTCCGTTGACCGTGGAGCGCGGAAAGATCGTGCTGGCGGAGTTCACCTACGGTGGCAAGGTGGCGCCCAGTTTTCCGAAGTGGCTGATCAACGGCACCGAGCCGTCACGCCTGGCCTGGCTGCTCAAGGAGCGCATCCTGCCGCCGCTGTACTGGGAAGGCATGCTCAAGGGGCGCGAGTGGCTGGCTGAACCGGAAATGGTGGGCTGAGCCCATGGTCGTGGATGTCACCGCCCTCAGTTTGTTGATGGGCGCCGCGGTGGGCGTCGTGCTGGCGCTGACCGGTGCCGGCGGCGGCATCCTCGCAGTGCCGCTGTTGGTGTTTGGTCTGCATCTGCAGATGTCGCAGGCGGCGCCGATTGGACTTCTTGCCGTGGGCTTGGCAGCCGCCGTCGGCGCACTCCTCGGACTGAGGGAAGGTGTCGTGCGCTACCGCGCGGCACTGCTGATCGGGCTGACAGGCATGCTGATCGCACCGCTCGGCGTCCGGTTGTCACAGTTGCTCCCCAACGGGCCTGTGATGGCGCTCTTCGCATTGGTCTTGGGCTGGGTCGCTTGGCGCAGCTTGAGCCAAGGCCGGCGCACTTCCACCCCCGGTCAACTGCGCAAGCGGCCCGTCTGCGCGATGAACCCGGCCACGGGGCGGCTTTCGTGGCGTGCGCCGTGTACGGCAGTCTTGTCCGCGACCGGTGCGCTGTCCGGCTTGCTCAGTGGCCTGCTCGGCATTGGCGGCGGATTTGTCATCGTGCCGATGCTGGGCAGCTTCAGCGACGTACCCGCGCGCGGCGTGGTCGCGACGTCGATGGCGGTGATCGCGCTGGTCTCCGTGGGCGGTGTTCTCGGCGCCGCGTCGCAGGGCGGGATGAACTGGGGGATTGCTCTGCCGTTCGCCGCCGGTGCGGCCGGTGCGCTGGTCGCCGGGCGGCAAGTCAGCCAGCGTTTGAGCGGGGCACGACTCCAGCAGGCCTTTGGTGTTCTTGCCGGTGTCGTCGCGTTGGCGATGTTCTATCGAGCCTGGTTTGCGTGAGTGCAAAAGAAGACAGCCCTCGACGGGGCTGTTGAACTCAAGGCATCACCTGATGCAGGTCAATGCTTCAAGTCGCAGGCGCGGCCGATATGAGGCCCAGGCGCTGGCGGAGGCTGTGAGATTCGAACTCACGGGCCGTTTGACCGGCCGACGGTTTTCAAGACCGTTGGGTTAAACCACTCCCCCAAGCCTCCGGAAGGCGCGCATTCTACGAGCCAGGCTTGAGTGCCTGGTCGCAGGCCACCTGGATGATTTCGCGCCGGGTGCCGTCCACGCGCGCGGCGGTGAGCTGGCCGCCCCACACGCAGCCGGTGTCCAGGCCCAGCAGCTGCGGGCGGTCCAGCAGGCCGAGCGTGGACCAGTGGCCGAAGGCGATCGGGGTGCCTTCGGTGCGGCGCCCCGGCACGTCGAACCACGGCATGAAGCCCTCGGGCGCGGCGCCGGCGCCGTCCTTGGTCTTGAAGTCCATCTCGCCCTCGGCCGTGCAAAAGCGCAGCCGCGTGAGGGCGTTGACGGTGAAGCGCAGCCGGGGCGTGCCCGTCAGTGCCGGGCTCCAGCGAGCGGGCTCGTTGCCGTACATGGCGTGCAGGAAGTCGGGCAGGTCGGGGCTGCGCAGCACGGCCTCCACCTCGCCGGCCAGCGCCAGCGTGTCGTCACGGCTCCACTGCGGCGGCACGCCCGCGTGGACCATCAGCCAGCCCGCGTCGAACACCGCCATGCGCTGGTGGCGCAGCCAGTCGACGAGGGCGGCGCGGTCGGAGGCGGCGAGGATGTCGTCGACGGTGTCGCCCTTGTGCGGCCGGCGCACATCGTGGGCGGCGGCCAGCAGGTGCAGGTCGTGGTTGCCCAGCAGGCAGGTCGCGGCGTCGCCCAGGCTGATCAGCCGCCGCAGCGTGGCCAGCGACGCAGGGCCGCGGTTGACCAGGTCGCCCAGCAGCCAGAGCCGGTCGCGCGAGGGCGAGAAATCGAGGCGTTGCAGCAGCCGCTCCAGCGCGTCGCAGCAGCCCTGGAGGTCACCGATCAGGTAGTTCATGGGCTGGATTGTCCGGGCAGGCGCCGTGCCAGCCCCCAAGCAAGGGATCGCACGATGGGCGTCGTCACAGCCATCTGCTAGTCTCTCGGGCTTCGTTTTAGACCGCGCGCCGCCACGGGTTAACCCTTGTCTGGCGCCTTCGATGGACACCGCTCTCGTTCTCTTCCTGATCGTTCTCAACGGACTTTTCGCCATGTCGGAGATGGCGCTGACGGCCAGCCGCAAGGCGAGATTGCAGGTGATGGTGGAGAGCGGGGAGGGCGGCGCGCAGGCCGCGATGGACCTGCACGACAACCCGACGAAGTTCCTGTCGACGGTGCAGATCGGCATCACCGGCATCGGCGTGCTCAACGGCATCGTGGGCGATGCCGCGTTCTCGGGCCCGTTGTCGCTGTGGCTGACCGAGACCTTCCACCTCAACCCGAATGCCACCGAGATCGCCGCCACGGCGCTGGTGGTGGTCATCATCACGCTGCTGACGATCGTCTTCGGCGAGCTGGTGCCCAAGCGCATCGGGCAGATCTACCCGGAGACCGTTGCCCGGCTCGTTGCGCCGGCGATGAACTTCATCTCGATGGTCGCGCGCCCGCTCGTGCGCCTGCTCAGCGTCACCACCGAGGCCACGCTGGGCCTGCTGGGCCTGCGCAACAAGGGCCAGCGCGGCGTGACGGAAGAAGAGATCGCAGCGAGCCTGGAAGAAGGGCTGGACGCCGGCGTCATCGAGCAGCACGAGCACCAGATGGTGCGCAACGTGTTCCGCCTGGACGAGCGCCAGATCGGCTCGATGATGATCCCGCGCGCCGAAATCGCCTGGCTGGACGTCGAGGCCACGCCCGCCGAGGTGCTGGCCGTGCTGCGCGAACACGGCTTCAACCGCTACCCCGTGTGCCGCGGCGGCTTGAACGAGGTGCTGGGCGTGGCCAACGCGCCCGCGCTGCTGGCGGGCATGCTCGAAGGCCTGCCGCTGGACCTGATGGCGGGCCTGGAGGCGCCGCTGTTCGTGCCCGAGACGCTGTCGGGCATGGAGCTGCTGGAACATTTCCGCGTCTCGGACGCGCCGCTCGTGTTCGTCGTGGACGAGTACGGCGAGGTGCAGGGCGTGATCGCCGTGCGTGACGTGCTGGAAGCCATTGCCGGGGAGTTCAATGCCCCGAGCGACGGCGACGCCTGGGCGGTGCAGCGCGAGGACGGGAGCTGGCTGTTCGACGGCCTCATTCCCGTGCCCGAGCTCAAGGACCGCCTGGAGCTCAAGGAACTGCCCGAAGAGGACCGTGGGCGCTACAACACCCTGGCCGGCATGATCATGCTGCTGCTGGGCCGGTTGCCGCGCACGACCGATGTCGTGGAGTGGGACGCGTGGAGATTCGAGGTCGTGGACCTTGACGGCAAGCGTGTGGACAAAGTGCTGGTCAGTCGCCTGGCCGAACCTGGAGAGAAAGAATCATGAGCAAACCCCCGATGTACGGCGAACTGCTGCCGCTGGACCGCGAAGTCCACAAGAACCTGAAGCTGGACACCAGCAAGTCCGTCGTCACCCGCGTGGCCGACCAGAACTCGGTCTTCCTGGCCGCCGTGGAGTTCGGTGACGCGTGCAAGGAATTCCCCATCGTCTTCGTGCGCGCCGGCAACGCCGGCCCGGACGCCAAGCCGGCGGTGGCCCCGCTGGCCGTGTTCGGCCTGCGCGCTGGCTCCAACCTGTTCGTCAACGGCGACCAGTGGACCGGCAACTACGTGCCGGCCTACATCCGCCGCTACCCGTTCGTGATGGCGCGCCTGGACGACAACGCCAACAACATGGCCGTCTGCTACGACTCCACATGGCCGGCCTTCAACGAGACCACCGGTGAAGCCCTCTTCAAGGATGGCCAGCCGACCGAGTTCGTGCTGAACGCCAAGACCTTCCTGGAGAATTTCGAGCAGGAAGCCGAGCGCACGCGCCTGATCTGCGAACTGCTCGTTGACATGGAGCTGCTGCAGCCCATGCGCTTCGAGGCGGAGTTGCCCAACGGCGAGAAGTTCGACGTGGAAGGCTTCCTCGCGCTGGACGAGAAGAAGTACGCCGAGCTGCCGGACGCCAAGGTGCTGGAACTGCACCGCAACGGCCTGATCGCGCTGATCGAGATGCACCGCCTCTCGCTCACCAACATGAACCGCCTGGTGGGCAAGTACGCCGCTGCCTGAACCGCCTAGCGCATGTTGAGGAGGCCACGCTGCGCGTGGCCTTTTTTTCGGGCGTGGCCTGCGAACGCGCAATTTGCACGCAGATGTCACCCGGATCAGGGACAGGCCAACCCCCGAAGGATGGAAACAGGATGTATCGGTCTGTGAAACGACATCGTTTGACAGATTTCAATCCCTAGACTCCGCCCCTCGGCGCGTTGGGCGCCCAGGATGTAGTCAGATGATCCCGACCTTTTTCGAAGAGAGCCGCCGCACGCCGCTGAACCCCAACGGCGGCCCGCCGTTGGAACTGGACAGCGATTTCGGCTCGCTGGACGGTGATGCCTACGACCTGGTGGAGCGCCGCTATGGCGACCGGGGCCTGGCGGTCACGAAGGAACGCTTCAGCAGCCGCAACGAGGCGGGCGACATCGTCTGCACGGCGCGCAACGGCGAGCAGATCGTCGGCACGCTGTCAGTGCGCTTCGATGGCCCCGCCGGCCTGCATGCCGACACCCTCTTCGAGGCGGAACTGGCCGAATGGCGCGCCGCGGGGGTCAAGCTGTGCGAGTTCGGCAGCCTCGCGGTCGACCGGCATTCGCACAACGCCAAGCGCGTGCTGGCCCAGATCTTTCACCTCGGCTACCTGCACGCCCACCGCAAGGCCCGCTGCGAGCGCCTCATCATCGAGGTCAACCCGCGCCATGTGGCGTTTTACCGCCGCTACCTGGGCCTGCTGCCGTTCACGACCGCCCGGCACAACCCGCGCGTGAACGCGCCGGCCGTGCTGATGAGCATCGATTTCGCGACGGTGCGCGAGCAGATCGCGCTCTGGGGTGGGCGCCCGGAGGTGCTGACCCAGGCGCGCTGCCTCTACCCGTTGGCCTGGGACGCCGCCACCGAAGCGGCGATGTTGGCCAAGCTGCCCTGAGTGAACAGGCGGGCCGGGGCCGTGCGGCCCGGTTCCCGGTCGGCCAGTTTGGCCGCCACATAGGGCGCGGTAGCGAATTCCTGCTGCAGACGCTGCAGCAAATCCTGGCGGTCGGGCATGGGCGCGCCGCAGGAAATGCGCGCGGCGATCGCGCGGTCCAGCGCGCCTTCCAGACCATTGCACTGCACCGAGAACGAGGTGTGGTGCGGCTGGCCCAGGCGGTCGGTCCACGTCGCGACCACGCGCAGCACGGGGCCCACGGTGCGCAGCACCCATTCGAAGCGGATGCCGGCAGTGCGGGTGCGGCTGCGGCGCATCAGCCGGCCCATGGCGCTGCCGCCAGGGCGGCGCGGGCGCTCCAGGCGCAGGTCGTCCAGAAAACGTTCGGCAGCCGCCGCTTCGGCGGTGCCGGCCATGGCGGTGGTGTCCATGGTTTCAATCGTCATGGTCAAACTCCAGTGGTGCGGATGAACCCGGTGCTTCATCGGCAAACTGCGTTCCCGGCGCCGCGCGGCCCGGGCTTCAAAGTAGGGGCTCCACCAGCCGCGCAAAGCCTTGCAGCAGCCGTTGGCCGATGCCGCGCTGCGCCCATTGCGCCGGCTCGATGCGCTGCGACACCGTCAGGTCGCGCGCGAACAGGCCCTGCATCTGCTGGCCGAAGTCGTCGCCGAGCACGATGACATCCATCTCGTGGTTGCCGACGATGCTGCGCCAGTCGAGGTTGCTCGAGCCCACGCTGGAATAGACGCCGTCCACCACCGCCGTCTTGGCGTGCATGACCGAGCCCGACATCTCATACACCTGCACGCCGGCGTCCAGCAACTGCGCGTAGCGCGAGCGTGCCGCGTGCAGCACCATCGTCACGTCGCTGCGCCCGGGCAGCACCAGGGTCACGGCCACGCCGCGCCGGGCGGCGTCGCACAGCACGCGGATCAGCTCGTCGCCCGGGGCGAAGTAGGCCATCGTGAGCTGCACGCTGCGCTGCGACGCCTCGATGGCATGCAGCAGGGCCGTGTAGCTGGGGTTCACGCCGTGATCCGGGTTCCCGGCGACCAGCTTGACGACGCGCTGCCCTGGCGTGGCCACGCGCGGCGCAGGCGCGGGGGGCAGGGCCTCCTTGCAGCCCTGGCGTTCCCACGACTCGCGAAAGACGGCGGCCAGTGCCGACACCACCGGGCCGTGCAGCTCGATCTGCGTGTCGCGCCAGCCGTGCTTGTCGGCGTCCGCGGGCGGGGCCTTGCGCCGGGCGCTGCCGAACGAGCCTTCCGCGTAGACGTTGCTCAGGTTGATGCCGCCGGTGAAGGCCACGTCGCTGTCCACCGCCAGCATCTTGCGGTGGTTGCGCTGCAGCACGCCCCAATGGCCGGGCCGCTCCAGCGGGTTGATCGGGTTGAAGGCGCAGACGGCGATGCCGCCTTCGCGCAGCCGGTCAAAGAAGGCGGCATCGGTGCCGAGCGAGCCGAGGCTGTCGTACAGCAGCGCCACCCGCACGCCCTCGGAAGCCTTCTTCAGCAGCAGCTCGCCCACCTCGGCGGCGACCCCCTCGTCCTCGACGATGTAGAACTCCACCAGCACGCGGTGGCGCGCGGCGGCAATCGCGTTCTTCATGGCGGTGAAGGTGGCCGGGCCGTCCACCAGCAGCTTGGCCGTGTTGCCGCGCAGCAGCTGCGCCTCGCCGCTGGCAGCGAGCACGCCGAGATGACGCTCGAACAGCGCGCCATTGCCTTCGGCGCGCACCCGGGCCAGGTCGCGCGCCTCCACGGCCTCGGAGACGGCGCCCGCGCGGCCCTGCATCGTGATGCGGTCAGCGGCCTGGCGCGGTGGCAGCGGCGAGAGCGTACGGTCAGGGCCGGGCGGGCTGGCGCAGGAGACCGTGCCACCCACCAGTAACAGGGTCAGCAGGGCCCAGGCCCAGGCGAAAGAGTAGGGTCGGCGAGGCTTCATGTTGAAGCGTGCGCGGGCAATCGGCGTGCCCGGCGAGCCCGGCCATGGAAGGTGTTACCGACGATCGGAATTTTTTCCCGCATCGCCGGAATCTGTTCAAAATGGCCCTCCCGATGCGCAGGCATCCACTCAATCTCGCCGGAAGGAAACGACGCGCATGCCGCACGCTTTGGTGGTGGATGACGACCATGATTCCGCAGCTTCGCTGCGCGACCTGATCGCGGGCGAGCGGTTCACCGTGGCCGTGGCGCACAACCTGCGGGACGCCCGCCGGCAGATCGCGCTGCAGCAGCCCGACATCCTGCTGCTGGACCTGCGCCTGCCTGACGGCAACGGCATGGACCTGCTGGCCGACCCCAAGCTCGTGGCCAACTCGGAGGTGGTGCTCTGCACGGGGCATGCCAACCTCGAGACCTCCATCCAGGCCCTGCGCCTGGGCGCGGCGGACTACCTCGTCAAGCCCGTCAACATCACGCAGTTGCAGGGGGTCCTGTCGCGCATCATGAAGCCCGCGGCGCTGCAGGCCGAGGTGCAGGGCCTGGCAGCCAACCTCGACGAAAGCGGTCATTTCGGCCACCTGTGGGGCCGCAGCGCGCCGATGAAGCGCATCTACGAGCAGATCTCGCGGGTGGCGGGCACGAGCGTGTCCGTGTTCATCACGGGCGAGTCGGGCACTGGCAAGGAAGTGGTTGCCCAGACCGTGCACGACCTCAGCCGTCGGCGCAAGCGGCCCTTCCTGGCCGTCAATTGCGGCGCCATCAGCCCCAACCTCATCGAGAGCGAGATCTTCGGCCACGAGAAGGGCAGCTTCACGGGCGCGGAGCGTCAGCACCAGGGCTTCTTCGAGCGCGCCAGCGGCGGCACGCTCTTCCTGGACGAAATCACCGAGATGCCGCTGGAGCTGCAGGTCAAGCTGCTGCGCGTGCTGGAGACGGGCCGCTTCATGCGCGTGGGCAGCACCACCGCCATCGAGACGGACGTGCGCATCGTCGCGGCGACCAACCGGCTGCCGTACCAGGCCGTGTCCTCCGGCAAGCTGCGCGAAGACCTGCTGTACCGCCTCAACATCTTCCCGATCGCGCTGCCCCCGCTGCGTGACCGTGCCTCGGACATCCCGTTGCTGGCCAGTCATTTCCTGGCCGCGATCTGCGAGCAGGAGGGCGCGGTGCGGCATTTCACGCCCGAAGCCCTGGCGAGCCTCGTGGCCTACCCCTGGCCCGGCAACGTGCGCGAACTGCGCAACGTCGTGCAGCGCGCCTTCGTCATGGCCCAGGGCGATGCCATCGACGAGACCTGGCTGCCGGGTGGCCACGAAGCCTCGGCGGCCGGCGCGGCCTCGGGCTGGGCGGGCCTGGGCGGGCCGGAGCTGCCGGTGGCCGCCCCGGCGCCGCCAGTGCGCCCGGTGGCGCCCGTGGCCGACACGCAGATGCCCTCGATCACGCTGCCCATCGGCACCAGCGTCGCCGAGGCCGAGCGTGCGCTCATGCTCGCCACGCTGCGCCACTACAACCACCACAAGGAACGCACGGCCGCCGTGCTCGGCATCAGCCTCAAGACGCTCTACAACCGGCTCAAGGAATATGCGGCCGAGGGCGCACAGCCGCCCGGCTACGGCGCCGCGCCGCAGGACTGACGCTCGCCGGATCGGGCGCCGGGCGCGGCGCTTGCCCTGGATCCATCTCCCCCACTTGATGACGGAAGGATGGACCATGGGTCATGCTGATTTGGTGCACCAAGCTGCCGACGCCATCGCGCCGGCCCTGCACGACGCGCGTTCGCGTGTCGCGCAGGTCTCCAGCCAGGCGATGCGTTATGCGCGCGATGAACCCGTGCGAACGGCCGTGGCCGCAGCTGCGGTCGGCACGCTGGTGTTCGCGCTATGGCATCTGCTGAGCTCTCGCAGTTCCCGCTGACGGCGCAGGGGCTGGTGGCGCGGCTGCCGCTGCTGATGCAGCTGGCCGACTTCCAGCGCGCACTCAACGAGGAGTTCGACAACAGCCTGCACGCCGACCGCTACCGCCCCGGGGCGGCGCTCGGGCGGCTGCGTGCAGGCGTCGAGTTGCTGTGCGACTTGCAGCAAGACGTGCTGCACCCCGCGCTCGCCGCCACACGCGAGGCCGCCTGGCCGGCCCTGCAGCAGGCGATGCGGGACGCGGCCGCCCTGCGCGAGCTGGCCGTGAGCGCCGAGCGCACGGGCGAGGCGCAGCAGCGCGCGCTCGTGTCGCTGCTGGCGGGGCTGGTGCAGTTGCAGCTCGCCAGCCTGGATGAACTGCTGGCCACGGCCGACGCCGCCCGCATGCCCTGGGGAACCCTGACCTCGCAGACACACCGGCTGCTGCACGGCTGGCCCGCACTTCAGGCGCCCGGCGAAGGCACGCTCTCGGCCGCTTAGCGGTGCGCGGCTGGCGCCGGTGCCAGCTTCAGCGCTGGCGGGCCAGTTGCTGGGCCCAGGGCCGCTTCGGCGTGACTGCGTGCAGCTCGCTCGATGCCGGGCAGGCCGTGCGGCCGATGAGGGCGCTGTAGCGGCGCGTCATCTGCGCCAGCACGCGGGGCCAGTCCTGCGCCTGCGCGCGGGCGAGGGCCGTGCGGCGTTCGTGGGCGCTCGGGCCTGCGAGGCAGGCCTCGATGGCATCGGCCCAGGTGCCGACCCGGGGCTGGGGCACCAGCGTGCCAGCGTCCTCCACCAGCTCGGCCAGGCCGCCCGTGCCTGCAGCCACCACCGGGGTGCCGCAGGCCATCGCTTCCAGCACGCCCAGGCCGAAGGTTTCCTGGTCGCCCGCGTGCA
This sequence comes from Roseateles sp., assembly GCA_016790285.1. Classification (GTDB taxonomy): domain Bacteria; phylum Pseudomonadota; class Gammaproteobacteria; order Burkholderiales; family Burkholderiaceae_C; genus Pelomonas. Next base: position 83,868 of record JAEUPJ010000058.1, read on the forward strand.
GGTAGGCGTCGCAGCTGGCCACGAGCCGCGCCAGCTCGCGCGTGTCCGGCTGCGGCGGCAGCCTCAGCACGTGCGCGCCCTGGGCCGGTGCGGGCCCGTCACCCACGGCCACCAGCACGTGGCCGCGGCCGAGAAGGGCGACGGCGTCTGCCAGCAGCTGCAGGTTCTTCTCGGGCGCGAACCGGCCGGTGTAGGCCAGCAGCCGGGTGCTCGGCGCCAAGCCGTGGGCCTGGCAGAAGTCGGCCCGCCACGTGGCGTCCTGCGCGCAGGGCGTGAAGACCGAGCAATCCACGCCCAGGGGCTGCACCGTCACGCGCGGCACGCCCCAGGCCTGCAGGCGTTGCGCCAGGCCGCGGCTCGGGGCCATCACCGCGTCGAAGTGGCGGTACAGGTTGACGAGGTAACGGCGCGCCCAGCGCTCGGCCGCCTGGCCGCGCGCTGTGGCCCCAGCTGCCGGGCCGCCCACGAGGCGTGCCATCAGCCGGGGCAGGTCGCTGTGGCAGAACGCGACGGCGGGCACCTGCAGCTGCTCGGCGGCGGCCAGCGCCGCCCAGCCCAGCGTGTACGGGTCGGCCGCCTCGATGATGTCCGGCGCCACGAAGGCCATCTGGCGCATCGCACGGCCCCGGCTCAGCACGACGCGATAGCCGCCACTGCCCGGCAGTGGCAGGCCGCCGCAGTCGATCATGCCGGGCCCATCGGCCCCCGGGGCGACGATGGTGTGGCGCCAGCCGAGGGTGCGCAGCCGCTCGTGGCGCGCCGTCAGCACGCGTCGCACACCGCCTGCATGGCCCCAGAACATCGACACGTCCAGCAGATGGGGGCCCGGTGCGGAGCGCTCGTCCTGCACCTGCTGCTCGGGCCGTGTGAAGCTCATTTGCATTCGGACACACCGGCAAGGGGCGTGCCTGGGCTGTGCGCTCAGTGGTTGGGTCAGCTTGGCCCGGCAGTTGCTTTGTGCGGCGCATGCCCGACAGCACCACTCCTGAACGCCAGGCGCGCCAGGCCGGCCTGCGCTGGATCGACGACAGCGGCCCCGGCATCACGCGCGAGACGGCTCGCAGCGGTTTCGCCTACCGTGACACCCGCGGCCGCCGGCTGCGCGACGACGCCACGCTCGCACGCATCCGCAAGCTCGCCATCCCGCCGGCCTGGACGGATGTCTGGATCAGCCCGCGGGCCGACAGCCACCTCCAGGCGACCGGCCGCGACGCGCGCGGCCGCAAGCAGTACCGTTACCACTCCGACTGGATGGCCGGGCGCGGCCAGACCAAGTTCGACAGCCTGCGCCGCTTCGGCGCCGTGCTGCCTCGGTTGCGCCGGCGGGTGCAGCGCGCGCTCGCCGGGTCGGTCGAGCCGACGCGGGAGCGCGTGCTCGCCACGCTCGTGCGGCTGCTGGACACCACCTGGCTGCGCATCGGCAACAGCAGCTACGCAAGGGAGAACGGCTCCTACGGGTTGTCGACCCTGCGCAACCGGCATGCGGGCATCAAGGGCGACGCCATCGAGCTGTCGTTCGTGGGCAAGAGCGGCGTGCGCCACCAGGTGCGGGTGAGCGACCGGCGCGTGGCGCGCATCGTCAGGCGCTGCCGGGACCTGCCCGGGCAGGAACTCTTTCGCTACCTGGACGAAGCCGGCCAGAGCCGCGCCGTCGATTCGGCCGACGTGAACGAATGGCTGATGGCGGCGGCCGGCGAGCGTGTGACGGCCAAGGACTTTCGCACCTGGCATGGGAGCGTGCTGGCGCTTCAGCTCACGCTGCAGGCCTGCGCGCAAGGCGCCGAGCACTGCCGTCCCCAGGACGTGCTGCAAGGCGTGGCGCGGCGGCTGGGCAACACGCCCGCCGTTTGCCGCAAGGCTTACATCCACCCGCGCGTGCTCGGCCTGGCCGAGACGCTGGGGGATGACGTGGCCCGCGCGGCGCTGCGGGGGCAGCCCTGGGTGACGGCGCCGAGCGCCCACACCGGCCTGACCGGCGCGGAGCGCCAGCTGATGGCCCTGCTGCGCACGCGCGGGCGTTGAGCCGGGCGGGCACCCGGCTTGCCACGCGCAGGGATCCACCACCGTCCGGAGTCTTTCCCTCGTGCGAATTGCCTACGTCAGCGAGACCTTTCCGCCTGAAGTCAACGGCATTGCCCTGACGGCCGAGCGCACCGTGCAGGGCCTGCGGGCCGCGGGGCATGCCGTGCAGCTCATCCGCCCCCGCCAGGCGGGTGAAGCCGCGCGGCGTGACGCCGATGAATGGCGCTGCGTGGGCGGCGCGGTCCCGATGCACCCTGGGCTGCGCTACGGCTGGGCCACGCCGGCGGCGCTGCGTTCGCTGTGGCAGGACGGGGCCGCATTGCCCGACCTCGTGCACGTGGCCACCCCCGGGCCGGTGGGCTGGGCCGCCTTGCGCGCGGCGCGCGCGCTCGGGCTGCCCACGAGCGCGGACTTCCGCACCAACGTGCACACCTACTGCGCGCACTACGGCCTCGGGTGGCTGGAGCCGGTGGCGCTGCGCTACCTCAGGCGCCTGCATGCGATGGCTGACGCCACCTTCGTGCCGACGCCCGAGCTGCAGTCGCAACTGCACGGCCACGGCTTCGAGCGGCTGCAGGTGCTCGGCCGCGGCGTCGACACGGTTCGCTTCTCACCGGCGCGGCGCGACGCGGGCCTGCGCGAGGACTGGCGTGCCGGCCCCGCCCACCGCGTGATGCTCTACGTGGGGCGTCTGGCCGAGGAGAAGAACGTGTCCCTGGCTCTGCAGACCTTCGAGCGGCTCAGTGCGCGCCGGCCCGGGCTGCGGATGGTGGTCGTGGGCGATGGCCCGCTGCGCGAGAAGCTCGAGCGCGCCCACCCGCGGGCGCGCTTCGTCGGCATGAAGACGGGGCTTGACCTGGCCCGCCACTACGCAAGTGCCGATGTGTTCCTCTTCCCGAGCCTCACCGACATCTTCGGCAACGTCACGCTCGAAGCGATGGCCAGCGGGCTGGCCGTGGCCGCCTTCGACACCGGCGCCGCCGGGCAGCACATCCAAGACGGCGTCAATGGCTGTGTCGCGCCACCCCGCGACGGGCTGCAGGCGGCCGACGCCTTCCTGGCCGCAGCGACGCGTGCGCTGGACGCCGCCGCCCCCGACCACCCGTTGCGCCGCCAGGCGCGGCTGGCCGCGCAACAGGCCGGCTGGCAAGGCGTGCTCGCCTTGTTCGAGCAGCGTCTGCAGGCGCTCGTGGCGCCGGCGGGGCAAGTCGAGCCGGCCGTGGCATGAAGACCGTCCGTGAGCCGGGACGCACGGGGTGCGCCCTTATGCTCCCTGGCCGTTGAAGCCGCCCGAGCCCCGCCATGATGTCGTCGCCGTTGACCGCCCGCGCCTACAGCTGCGCCTGCGGGCGCCCCGTGTTCTTTCGCAACAGCGAGTGCCTGGCCTGCCGCCGCGCGCTGGGGTATGACCCGGTGCGCGGCACGCTGCTGGCCATCGAGCCCGTGCGCACCGGCGGCTGGCGCGAGGCGGGGGTGCCGCCGCGGCGCGCGGCGCGCTATGTGCGCTGCGCCAACCTGACCTCGGCGGCGGGCTGCAACTGGTTGCTGGATGGCTCGGACCGCGAGGCCGGCCACACGCTGTGCCGGTGCTGCCGCCTCACCCGCACGGTGCCCGACCTGAGCCTGCCGGGTGCTGCGACCTGGTGGTGCCGGATCGAGCAGGCCAAGCGCCGGCTCGTGTCGTCCCTCATCGGGCTCGGGCTGCCCGTGGCGCCCAAGACGGAGGATGACGAGCAGGGGCTGTGTTTTGACCTGCTCATGCCCGCCGCCGACGGTACGCCGGTCATCACCGGTCATGCCGATGGCGTCATCACGCTGGATGCCTCCGAGGCCGACGACGCGCGGCGCGAGCAGCGCCGTGAGCAGTTGGGCGAGCCTTACCGCACGCTGCTGGGCCACCTGCGCCACGAGACGGGCCACTACTACTGGCAGCGCCTCGTGGAGCACAGCGCCTGGCTCGAGCCTTGTCGCGCGTTGTTCGGGGACGAGCGTGAAGACTACGCGGCCGCCCTGCAACGGCATTACACCCAGGGCGCGCCTGCGGACTGGGGGCAGCGGTTCGTCAGCGCCTACGCGAGCGCGCACCCGTGGGAGGACTGGGCCGAGACCTGGGCGCACTACCTGCACCTGACCGACACGCTGGACACCGCACGCAGCTTCGGACTGGATGGCGAGCGGGTGGAGTTGAACTACGAGCGCTTCGGCGAGGCGCTGCTGCACGACAGCGGCGACCCTCAAGCCGATGGCTTCCTGCAGCTCATCAACGGCTGGATGGAGCTGACCGGCGTGCTCAACGAGCTCTCGCGCAGCATGGGGGTGGCGGACTTCTACCCCTTCGTGCTGTCGGGCATGGCGGTGCGCAAGCTCCACCTGGTGCACCGCATCGTGCACGCCGAGCCGGCCTGACGGGCCAGGATTGCGGCAAGCCCTGCTGAAAAGCGGCAGGGCTTGCCGCGTCGTTCAGGTCACTCAGTTGCGGTCGCTGCGCGCCGCGCGCGTGCCGTCGGCGTTCCAGTCGCCCGAGGTGCCGTTGTTCATGGAGCCGGAGCCTGTGGTGTTGCCGGGCGTGGTGCTGGACGTGGTGCCACCCGTGCCGTTCATGCCGGTGTTGCCGTTCATGCCCGAATTGTTCATGTCCGAGTTGGCATTGGTGCGCGAAGTCGTGCTGCCCGTCGTGCCGGTGTTGGTCGTGTTGCTGCTGCCGCTCGCATTGCGCGCGTCGTTGCTCATGCCGTTGGCTGCCGGCGTACTCGCGGCAGGGCCGCCTGCGCCACCGGAACCACCCGAACCCTGGGCGTAGGCGAAGCCGCCCAGCACGGTGCCGAGGACGGCGATCGCGCCGACGACACGGGAAAAAGTCTTGCTCATGGGAATCTCCTTGAAGCGTTGCCAATGGGCCGCCGTCGGGATCGAGCAGCGGTTGACCCTTGCCGGCAACGCGGGTGCCCGGGTGGTCAGCCCAGGGCGAAGGCCCGCGTGCCGAGCGATGCCAGCAGCTCGCGCGCCAACACGGGCGCCGGCGGCGGCACCGTGCCGGTGAGTGCATCCAGGCGCAGCAGGACGTCGTCGACACACAAGGGCTTGGGCCACAGCTCGCAAAACCCGCACTCCGGGGTGGCAAAGTGCACGTCCGACGTCACGGCGACCGCGCTCACCTGCTCGTAGCCCGGCAGTGCGCGCAGCTGCGCCAGCAGCGCGCTGCCGTGTGTGTCGGGCAGGTTCAGGTCCACCAGCAGCAGTGCCGGGCTCAGGCCCCGCGCCATGCGCAGCGCCTCCTCGCCCCGCGTGGCGATCACCAGGTCCAGCGCGGGTCGTCGCTCGAAGATGGCGGCCATCAGGAGCGCATTGACCGGGTGGTCCTCGACATAGAGAACGGTGCGGCGGGGCAGGATTTGCATGATTCCTCCGGGCTTGGGTGCTGACTGGATTGGCAAGCGGTGTGCCAGCCGTGCGCCGGTGGGCATGCGCCTTGCCGGCTGTGGGAAGGTCCACTTCGATACGCCCCCCATGAACCCCACCGATGCCACCACGACCCCTCCCACGGACGCGCCGCGCAGCTTCGGCGTCTTCAAGCCCGTGGGCCATGTCGTCATCTCGTTCCCGCGCGAGGAGCAGGCCGATCGCGCCTCGGAAGCCCTTGCCGGCCTGGGCCTCGCGCCCGGCGCCGTGCGGCACTACAGCGACCGCGAGATGCTGCGTCAGATCGACCAGGACGTCGCCAACGCGAGCCCCCTGGCCTCGATCGGCCAGGAGATGAACCTCGTGCTCGCCCATCGCGCCCTCGCCGAAAAGGGCTACCACTGGCTGCTCGTCTATGCGGGAGACGATGAACAGGCCAGCCGCATCGCCGCCGTGGCCAGGGACTGCGGCGCCGAGCGCGCACAGCACTACGGTCACTTCATCATCGAGGAGCTGATCGATCGGCCGGGCGACCTGTCGCAGGTTGCCGAGTCGCCCGACCGCGGGCTGGACGCGCAGACGCCTTCGGGCAAGGAGGCCGAAGCGGGCGAGCTCAAGAAGGCCGAAGGGGGTTGATGGGTGTCGCGGGACCGTGATCGCCGAGAACCGCGGAGCTCCTCGGCTCTGCGGTCTGCTCGGCTACATCAGCGGCAGCGTTGGCGCCATCTGAGCAAGGCCTGCGGCAACTTGTGCCGACTCGCCGGCGCGGCGTACCCACCCGGCCCATGGCACCCCGATTGCCTGCTCCTTCCGTGTCGCGGCGCATCGCCGCACCCACAACCCCAAGGAGAACTCCATGAACCTGATCATCTGGCTGATTGCCGGTGGCCTCATCGGCTGGGTCGCCAGCCTGTTGATGCGCACCGACGGCGAACAGGGCGTGCTGCTGAACGTGCTCGTCGGCATCGTCGGCGCCGCCATCGGTGGCTGGCTGATCTCTCCCATGCTGGGCCAGCCCACCATCAACGACGGCAGCCTGAGCCTGGGCGCGCTCGGCGTCTCGCTGCTCGGCGCCGTCGTGCTGCTGGGCATCGTCAACCTCATCCGCCGCGGCACGACGCGCTGACGCGCCCACCGCTCTCACTTCCCCTCCAAACCAGGACTTTCCATGACCACGACCACGCCCAACACCCCGTTCCCGACCTCCACGCCTTCGCCGGCGACGCCTGCGGCTTCGTCTGCCAATTCGCCCGCGACGGCCACGTCGGCGGGCAAGTCGACCGGTGAAACCGCGGACGTGCTCAACCGCGTCGTCCAAGGCGCGCACACCGCCATCGACCGCATGGCCGACACCGCCGCGCCGGCGGTGCAGCGCCTTCAGGATGGCGTGCAGGCCGCAAGCGACACGCTGAGCCAGCGTGCCGACGACGCCCGCGCCATGGGCGAGGAATGGGCCGAGAGCCTGCGCGGCACGGTGCGCGAGCATCCCCTGGCGGCCATCGCCACGGCGCTGGCCGTCGGGGTGCTCGTCGCCCGTCTGGCACGTTGAGGCGGCCACCTTGGCCGAACCGGCGTCTGCCGACGCCCCTGACGACGCGCCCGCCTCGCTGACGCGCCAACTGCGGGCCCTGCTGCAGGACTTGCCGGGCCTGTTCAGCGACCGCGTGGAATTGCTGTCGCTGGAAATGCAGCGCGCGGCACGGGCGCTGGCGCAGATCGTCGCGCTGCTCGTGGCCGTGGCCGTGCTCGGCGTGACGGCCTGGCTGCTGTTGTGCGCCGGGGCGATCCGGCTGCTGATGATGGCGGGGCTGACGCTCGAAGGGGCGTTGCTCGTGGCCCTGCTCGTCAACGGCTTGGTCATCGTGCTGACCTTGCAACGCATGCGACGCCTGCTGCCGCGCCTGTCGCTGCCCGCCACCCGGCGCCATCTGGTGCCGGCGGCTGAACCCGAGAAAGCCGATGACCCAGTCCTCGACCCCTCCGACGACCGCGCCGTGGCCCGCTGAGGCCGACCTCGACGCGCAGATCCAGCGCGTCGAGCAGCGCCTCATCGACCGCGAGGCCCGCTTGCGCCATGGCGCCGCGGGCCTTGCGCGTGACGCCCGCCGCGCGCTGCGCCCCCGGCGCCTGGTGATGCCCGTGGCCAGCGCCATGTTCGGGCTGGCCGCGCTGCTGTCGCTGCGGCGGCGGCCGCGCGGCGCGCCCGCTTCGCCTGGCCCAGAGGCGCCCGGCGCAGGCCTTCGCTTGCCGTGGACGCAACTCGTGGGCATGGCCTGGCCGCTGCTGCCCGCCCGGTGGCGCGACCGCATGGGGCCGGCAGCGGCCACCAGCCTCCTCACGCTGGGCCTGCCGCTCATCGAGCAACTGGCGGGCAGCCGTGCCTCGGGCCCGCCGCTGGCCGCCGTGCCAGCGGTGGACCTGGCGCGCGTCACCGGCCGCTGGTTCCTGGTCGGGGAGCTGGGCTCACCGCTGCAGCCGCCTGCCACCGAGCCGCCCGAGCTGGGCCTGCTGCCGCGTGACGATGGCCAGTTCGAGCTGTTGATGCGCCGCATCGACCCCCGCGGCACCCACGGCAGCGAGGCCCGCGTGGAGCCGCTGCCCGGCAGTCAAGGCGCGCGCTGGCGCGTGAGCCATTGGCCGCAAGCGCTGCACGGCCTGAGCTGGGCCTGGCACGAGCTCGCCGTGCTGGAGGCGGACGACGCCGGCGAGGCGCTGCTGCTGGGCAGCCCTTCGCGGGACATCCTGTGGCTGCTGTCGCGCCGCCCCGAGCTGGATGAAGCGCGCCGCGCGGCCGCCGTGCAGATCGCGCGCGATCAGGGCTTCGAGGCCCGGCGGCTGCGCTTCTTTGCCTGACTGGCACGGCCATTGCCGCAGTGCGGTGGCGCGGGATGGCCCGCACCGACCCTTGATGAGGAACCCCCATGGCACGCAGCAGTCTGCTCGGTATCGAGCCTTCTCCCACCGAACCCGAAGGCCGTGACAAGGCCAGCCTCGGCCCCAGCGACAGCTCCGACAGCGGCAGCGACGTGATGGGCCTGGACGGCGACGACGACGACGCCGACCCGGGCCTGCCCGTGGATGTGGCCCTGCGCGACGACCAGGCCGCGCCGCTGCCCCTGGGCGAGTCCCTGCCCGCCAGCGAAGGCGGCACCGGCGTGCGCGACGGTGCGGACATCGGCGTGGATGGCGTCTTCTCGGTGGACGCGCTCGACGACGCGGATGCGCTGCTCGATCGCGTCGACGAGGCGGCCGTGGACGTGGATGACGACGCTGAAGACACCGACGACGAGTCCGTCGACGACGCTGGACAAGCGCAGGGCACGGTGCCGACGCCGCGGCGTGCCCGCACGTGAAAGACGGGGCAGGAAGACCTGCCCCGCTCGTGGCTGACGCGGCACCAGAACCCCGGCCGCTGCTGCACGCAGCGCGGCCGGGTTGCCGCGCTCAGGTCAGTTGGCGGCGGCGCGGGCCTGGTCGCGCAGCGAGCGGATCTGCTGGTGGTTGCGCTTGACGCCTTCGTACTGGCGCTCCACCACCAGGCGCACGTCGGCCGGCAGGGCCTCGTCCAGGGCCTTGCGGTAGCTCTCCAGCGCCGTGTCTTCACCGCGCTCGGTCTCCTCGAGGATGGCCTTGTCGGTGTAGCCGGCGAGGGTGCCCTTCACGGCCACCCACCCGCGGTGCATGGCACCGGCGGCGGTACCGCTGTCTTCGGCCTTGCCGCCCAGTCGCGCGACCAGGGTCTGCAGCTCGGCGGCAGCCATGCGGCACTCCTCGGCGCGGCGCTCGAAGCTTTGGCGCAGCGAAGGCTCGGTCACGTACTCGGCCGAGGCGCGAAAGCCGTACTCGCCGTCCTTGGAGGTCTCGATCAGGTCGTTCAGCGTGTCGATGATGTCGTCGTTGCTCATGGAATTTCCTTTCGCGGGGGTGAAGAAGGCACACCCGGCCACCGCCACGGTGGCGCGGGCGTCCAGGCCTGTGCAGGGCAGGCGGCGTGCCCGCGGCAAGTGCAACGCCCGGGTCAGACGGGCTGTGCCAGCGGGGTGCGTGAGGCCATGGCAGCCTGCAGTGCGTCCAGCAACTCGGCCGGCGCGCAGGGCTTGCGCAGCTGCACGAACTCGCCGTCGGCGATGGCCGTGTTGCTGTAGCCGCTGATGAGCACCACGGGCAGCTCGGGGCGCTGTTCGCGCAGGTGCCGCGCCAGCGCGACGCCGTTCATCGGCCCCGGCATGACGACGTCGCTCAGCACCACGTCCACGCGGCTGCCGCCGTCCAGCAACTGCAGCGCAGCGCGGGGTTCGGCGGCGCGCAGCACGCGGGCGCCATGCATCATCAGCAGCTCGGTGGTGACGTCGGCCAGGGACTCGTCGTCCTCCACCAGCAGCACCGTGGCCCCGGCGATGCTCGGCATGCCCGGGGCGGCCAGCTGGCCGGCCGGTGCGTCTTGCTCAATGGGCCGGGCCACGGGCAGCAGCAGCGAGACCGTGGTGCCCACCCCCGGCGTGCTGGCCAGGCGCGCGGTGCCGCCGGCCTGCGTGGCGAAGCCGTAGACCTGGCTCAAGCCCAGGCCGCTGCCCTGGCCCACCTCCTTGGTCGTGAAGAAGGGCTCGAAGGCATGCTCGATCAGGCTGGGGTCCAGGCCCATGCCGTCGTCGCCCACGGTCAGCAGCACGTATTCGCCCGGGGGCAGGCCTTCCGTGTCGGCCGGGCCCGCGTTGCCGGCGCGCAGGCGCAGCTCGCCACCGCTGGGCATCGCGTCGTGGGCGTTCAACGCGAGGTTGATGAGGGCGAGGTCAAGCTCGTTGGTGTCCACGCGCACCGGGCCGATGTCGGGCGTGACCTGCACCTTGATCTCGATGCGCCGGCCCAGCACGCTGCGCATCAGCGTCTGCACCTCCGGCAGGTAGCTGGCCAGCGACAGGGTCTGCACCCGCACCGGGCGCCGCCCGGCAAAGCGCAGCAGGTGCTGGGTGAGCTGGCTGCCTTTCTCGACGGAGCGCTGGATGGCGCTGAGCGGGTTTTGCAGGTCTGGCGCGCAGGGGTGGCGCTGCATCAGGTGCGTGCTGTTGCTGATGACGCCCAGCAGGTTGTTGAACTCGTGCGCCACGCCACCGGTCAGCCGGCCCAGGGCCACGACGCGCTGTGTCTGTGCTCCGCGCTGCTCGACCTGGCGCGTGCGTTCCACCGCCTGCGCCACGCTGCGCTCCAGCTCGGCCCGTGCGCTGGCCATGCTCTGGCCGGCATCGGCGAGGGCCTGGGCCACGCCGTCGGCCTCCACCATGCCGGTGTGCGTGGCCTGCACCGGCCGGCCCGCTTGCAGGTCCTGCGCCAGCCGCTTGAGCACGCGGATGGGCCGCTCGATGCGCCGCGACACCCACACCGCGCCGGCCATCGCCAGGGCCAGCAGCACCAGGGACCCGACGACGACCCGCTGCACCGCCTGCGGCATGCGCCCAGCGAACTCCTGGCGGGGCATGGCGCTGACGAACGTCCACCCCAGCCCGGACGTGCTGAAGTAACCCGCGGTCTGAATGCCGTCCAGCGAGGTCGACTCGAAGGCGCCCTCACGGGCTGCGGCCAGGCGCCGGCGGAGGTCTTCGGTGCCCTTGCGGCCAACGTGGGTGGTTCCGCCCGGTAGCCTCGCGACGACCTGCCCCGCGCTGTCCATCACCGTGCCGATCCACCCGGCGTGTCGGGCCTGGGCTTGCACCAGGCGCTGCAGCTCCGACGGGAGCACCGTCACCACCAGGTTGTAGATGACGCGACCGTCGCGCGTGACCGGCTCCACCCATGCCGCGTGCAGCCCTGGTTCGGCAGCGGGCGCGCCGTCCAGCGGCATGAGCGGCAGCATGCTGGCGGTGTCGGCCAGCGCCTGCGGCCCCGGTGCGATGCCGCTGCGGCCCTCGGGCAGCCGCGTGCTGATGAGCACCTGGCCCGGCGCGCGGAGCTCCACCCAGCCGTCCAGGCCCTGCATGGCACGGCGGGCCAGCCGCTCGAAGCCCAGCCGGCGCTCATCGTCCAGGGGGCTGGCGTTGTCGAGCGCGGGAGATTGCGCCAGCACGTGGGCAATGGCGGCGCGGCGTGCGAGCTCGCCGTCCACCAGCAGCGACAGCGCGCGGGAGGTGTCCCGCAGCGTGCGCTCGTGCGCGTCGCGCTCGGCCTCGTAGGTGCTGGAGATCAGCCAGGCCACGCCCAGCATGCAAGGCAGGATGACCGACAAGACCAGCAGCAGGAGTCGGGACCGGATGCTGACCGGCACGCCGGCCTGCCGCACGGATGGTGAGACGGGTTGGGGGAGTGCCACCATGTGAGTGCCGTGTGCGCAGACACCGCGGCCCGGATCCGGCCCGCGGAAGATTTTGTTGTGAGGCGAAGGGGCAAACGGCGTGCCCGCCATGGCGGCGGGCCGGCCGCTCAGGTGAACCGCCCCCGCGGCCGGGCCTTCGTGGGCACGCGCAGCAGGGCGCGCAGCGATGGCGGCGGCGCGCAATGGTTGCCCTCCAGGTACAGCCGGAGCAGCCTCAGGCTGCGCCGGCGGCGGCACAGGCTGCGCAGCCCGATCAGCAGGGGCACGGCGATCAAGGCGCCGACGATGCCCCACAGCCAGCCCCAGAACAGCACTGACAGGAACACCGACAGCGCGCTCAGCGACAGGCGCCGCCCGACGATGACGGGACTCACGATGTTGCTTTCCACGGCGTGGATGGCCATGAAGGCGAGCATGGGGGCGAACACGTGGGGGCCGGGCTCGAACGTGGTGATGCCGGCCAGCAGCAGCAGGCCCATCAGCGCCATCGGGCCGATGTAGGGGACGAAGCAGAAGAGGGCCGTCAGGAAACCCCAGAGCGCCGGGTTGGGCAGGCCCAAGGCCCACAGCGCCATTGCCGTGATGACGCCCACCACGGTGTTGATGACGCCCAGGGCTGCCAGGTAGCGGCTGATCTCGCGCTGCGCGGCCCGCACGCCGCCGAGCAGCAATGCGCGCGTGCGCCGGCGGGGCAGGGCCTCGACGGTGCGCGACAGCAGCCAGTGCTCCGAGGCCAGCAGGAAGTAGGTCAGGATGACGGTCGCCGCCGCCGACAGCACGAAGGAGAAGCTGCGCGCGAGCACCAGCCCGGTCAGCGCAACGCCTTCGCTGGCGAGCTTGTCCTTCAACGGGTCGGGCGCCTGCGCGGCCTGCGGCAGGCGGCCTGCGCGCGGGCTCGGCGCGGGCCGGCCCAGGCCAGGGACGGCATCGCGCAGCTTTTCGATCTGCTCCAGGAGCTGCGCTGCCGTCGTGGGGGCCGCCTCCCACCATGCCGCCGCGGGGCGCGCGAGGCTGGTGGCCACCGTCAGGGTGCCGAGCAAGAGCCCCATCACCAGCAGCAGCGCGCCCACCGTCGCCGGCACGCCGCGGCGGTGCAGCCAACGCACGGCCGGTGCGAGGGCAAAGGTGAGCGTCACGGCCACGAGCACGGGTGCCAGCAGCGGCCGCGCCTCCCGCACCGCGAAGATCAAGGCAATCAGGAACAGCCCCTGCAATGCCCGCGTGCTGCGAGGCGTCTTGGGGCCGGCGGCCGGGCTGCGATCGGTGTCGCTGCCCGGCTCGCCAGGCCGGCCCAGGAACTCCTTGGGCACGGCGCTCATCAGTTGGCTGGCTTCACGATGATGTTGTTGCGAACATCCTTCACGTCAGGCGTGGCGCGGGCGATCTGGCCGGCGCGGTCCTTCTCGGCCTGCGAGACGGCAAAGCCGGCCAGCTGCACGGTGCCCTTGAGCGCCTCGACCTGGATGCGCATGGCGCTGACCTGGGAGTCTTCGGCAAAGCGTGCCTTGACGCGCGTGGCGATGGTGGCGTCGTCCACGTACTGGCCGACGGTGCTCTGGCCACTGGTGACGGCGCAGCCGGTGGCTGCCAGGCCTGCGACGGCGACGACCGAGGCGATGAGGATCTTCTTCATGGGTGCTCCTTGGCGCGAGGGATCTCGCGTCTGGCGCAGGGCAACGGGCGTGCCTGGGCGGCTGCGCGCGGCTTTTGCCATGGAGAAATGGGCGGCACGCTTTACCGCATTCGCAACTCATCGGCGGCGCGATCGGTAAATCTTGCAAGTCGGTCAATGGTTTGAAGTCGCGTTGCAAGCGCAGGAACAGCTGCAGGTGCCTTGGCTGCAGGGGAAAACAGCGCGTTTGTGACCGGTTGCGACAGCCGAGGGCGCCCGGCATGGTCATTGCAGTGAACGGGTTTGGGCCGCGTCGCGCTGCAGCGATGCGGCGCCCCTGATTTCGCAAGAGGAACCGACGTGCCCTCCATGGATTTCCGTGCCGACCAACGGCAGACCCAGACCCTGTCTCCCCGGCTGCAGCACGCCGTACGCCTGCTGCAGATGTCGTCGCTGGACTTCGCCGCGATGTTGCGCGACACACTGGGCCGCAATCCCTTCCTCGAAGCCGAGGACGGCGACGGCGGTGAGGGTGACGCGGCAGCGGAGCCGCAGGCGGCAGGCAGTCCCTTCGATGGCTCCGACGGCTTTGAGAGCCCCGCCGGGAGCGCACCCAGCGAACCGGCCGCCGACCTCGACCTGCCGCTGAGCGCCGACGCCGACGTGGCAGGGACGCCCGAGGACGGCGGCGACCGCGACCTCTGGGCCGCCGACAGCGCCGGCCAGCGCCGTGCCGAGGATGGCGAGGTGAGCGCGCTGGACCTGATGGCGGTGGAGACCTCGCTGACGTCGCATCTGCACAGTCAGCTCAACGTGCTGCCGCTGGGCGCGCGCGACCTGGCGCTGGCCCGCACGATCGTCGAGTCACTGGACGACGACGGCTACCTGCGCACGCCGCTGGATGAACTGCAGGACGTCGCCGGTCTCGACCCGGCGCCCGATGCGCAGGAGATGCTCATCGCACTCAAGCGCGTGCAATCACTGGACCCCGCCGGCGTGGCGGCTCGCAGCGTGGGCGAATGCCTGCTGCTGCAGCTGCCTGCCATCGACTGCCCGGCCATGCGCGGCCTGGCCCAGGCCATCGTGACCGACCACCTGACGGCGCTGGCCGCGCGCGACACCAGCGCCCTGGCCCGGGCCCTGGGGGAGCCGCCGGCCCGCGTGGAGGCGGTGTGCGACCGCATCCGCCGGCTGGACCCGCGCCCGGGCTGGCGCTTCGGGGCGTCCCAGGTGGCCTACGTCGTGCCCGATGTCATCGTGAAGAAGGTGCGGGGCGAGTGGAAGGTGCAGCTCAACCCTGCCATCGTGCCCAAGGTGCGCCTGAACCAGGTCTACGCCAATCTCTTCCAGCGCCACCGCACGGCCGGCAACGCCGAGCTGAGTGCCCACCTGCAGGAGGCCCGCTGGACGCTGCGCAACGTGGAGCAGCGCTTTTCCACCATCCTGGACGTGGCCGAGGCCATCGTGCGCCGGCAGCACAACTTCCTGGACTACGGCGCGATGGCGATGAAGCCGCTGGGCCTGAAGGAGATCGCCGAGGAGGTCGGCATCCACGAGAGCACGGTCTCGCGCGTGACGAACAACAAGTACATGGCCACGCCGGTCGGCGTGCTGGAGCTGAAGTACTTCTTCAGCCGCGCCATGATCAGTGCCAATGGCAGCGCCTGCTCGGGCACCGCCATCCGCGGGCTCATCAAGGACATCATCGAGGCCGAGAGCCCCGACGCCCCGCTGTCGGACGCGGAGATCACGCGCCAGCTGGCCCAGCAGGGCCTGATGGTGGCGCGCCGCACGGTGACCAAGTACCGCCAGATGCTGAAGATCGACGCCGTCGAGCGGCGCCGTCGCGTGGCCTGAGGCAGGCGCGATCTGGACGAAGCCAGGGCCGCTCGACGGCGGCCCTGGCTTCGTTGCGGGTGCTTCGCGCCCTCAGCGCGCCGGGCTCACGCGCCAGATGGTGTTGCCCACGTCGTCGGCCACGAGCAGCGCGCCGCGTGCGTCGATGGCCACGCCCACCGGGCGCCCCCGGGCTTCGCCATCCGGGCTCAGGAAACCGGTGAGCACGTCCATGGGCAGGCCTTGGGGCATGGCACCCGCGAACGGCACGAACACGACCTTGTAGCCCGAGAAGGGTTTGCGGTTCCAGGAGCCGTGCATGCCGATGAAGACGCCCTCAGCGGGCGCGCCGGGGAGTTGCGCCTGCACGCGGCTGCCGCGGCTGGACGCCAGGCCCAGTGCTGCCACGTGCGCGCCGAGCGCGTAGTCCGGCACGAGCGCCGAGGCGACGAGCTCCGGCCGCTGCGGTTGCACTCGCGTGTCCACGTGCGTGCCGTACCAGCTGTAGGGCCAGCCGTAGAAGCCGCCGTCGCGCACGGACGTGAGGTAGTCGGGCACCAGGTCGCTGCCGATCTCGTCGCGCTCGTTCGCCACGGTCCAGAGCACCGGCGCTTCGTCGCGCGCGCCGGGCATCCAGGCCATGCCGTTCGGGTTGCGCAGGCCGGTGGCGAACAGGCGCTTGGCACCCGTGGCCCGGTCGATCTCCCAGATGGCGGCCCGGCCGGCTTCGGCCTCCATGCCGTTCTCGGCGACGTTGCTGTTGGAGCCGACGGTCGCGTAGAGCTTGCTGCCGTCGGGGCTCGCGATGAGGCTCTTGGTCCAGTGATGGTTGCGCGGGCCGGCGGGCAGGTCGGTGAGCTTCTGGCCGGGGCCCGACAGCGTCGTCTGGCCCGACACGTACGGCCACGACCAGACCGCGTCCGTATTGGCCACGTAGAAACGGTCGCCGACCAGCGCCATGCCGAAGGGCGAATTGAGGTCCTTGAGGAACACCTCGTGCACTTCCGCGCGGCCATCGCCGTCGGCGTCGCGCAGCAGCGTGATGCGGTTGGCGCTCGTGCCGGTGGAGCCGGCCTTGAGCATGAGCTTGCCCATGACCCAGCCCTTGATGCCGGTGCCTTCCTCCGGCCGGCGCGGTGCATTCGTCTCTGCCACGAGCACATCGCCGTTGGGCAGCACGTGCAGCCAGCGCGGGTGCTCCAGGCCTGCGGCCAGGGCCTGAACCTGCAGACCCGCCGCGGCCGTGGGCGCCTGCCCAGGCTGCCACGGGCGGGCGGCGGCAACGTTGGCCGTGGGGATGACGGTGCGCACCGGCTCCGCCAGCGTGGGGGTGGGCCCAACGTCGGCGTTGCTGGGCAGGCGGGCACTTTCGCCGCAGGCGGCCAGCGCAGCGCACAGGATCAGGGGCAGGGGCGAGGTCAGGCGCATGGAAGGGCTCATGTGGGGCTGAGGTCGGGTTCGCAGATGTCGCGCATCGCCGCGTCGATGTGGCCCGCTTCACGCACGACCAGGTCGCCCAGCGACAGGATGCCCACCAGGCGGGCATTGGCGTCGACCACGGGCAGCCGGCGAAGCTGCTGCTCGCCCATCAGGCGCTTGGCGTCTTCGACGTCCTGCTCCGGCAGGCAGGTGTGCACATCGGGTGTCATGACGTCGGAAACGCAGGCTGTGTCGGGGTCCAGCCCATCCGCCAGGGCGCGCACGACGATGTCGCGGTCGGTCAGCATGCCGAGCAGCCGCTCGCCGTCCCATACCGGCAGCGAGCCGACGTCGAGCCGGCGCATGCACTCCGCGGCGCGCCGCAGGCTGTCCTGTGGCTGGATGGTGCTGACGTCGGTGGACATGATGTCGGCAATGCGGGTCACGGCGCTCTCCGGGAAAGTTGGGGTGCAGCGGGCAAACCGGGTGCCAGGCATGCGGCCTGCCGCACCGCGGCGTGGATGCCATGGCGCGGCGCAGCGGGAAAGGCGCCGCCGCGCGTCAGCGCGACGGCGGGGCCAGTCTTCAATGGAAGAACAGATACACAAGCAGCAGCACGATGCCCGGAACGCCGAGCAGCCACGCCAGAAAGTACTTGCCCATGGTGGTCTCCTGTGAAGTGACGGGTGATGGATGGAGCTTCTCCCAGCCGGCAGCGGCGGCGTAGCGGACGGGGCCCGGCGTGTGCGTAGGAAGATCGGCTGCACCCCTGGCGCGCCGTCCGAGAGCGCGCGTCCTGCGCGCGTAGGACTCGACCCACCCCGAGACCCGGCCCGCGCTGGCGCAGCTGCCAAGCCGCTGCACCTACGCTGACGTCAGCCCCTCAGGCAATCCCGTCACGAGGGCAACCGCAAAGGAGCAAAGCCATGAACAGCGATCAAATCAAGGGCAGCGTGAAGGACGTCGCCGGCAAGGCGCAGCGCAAGCTGGGTGAAGCCATCGGCAGCACCGAGCAGCAGGTCAAGGGCGCCGCCACCCAGGCCGAAGGCAAGGTCCAGAAGGCCGTGGGCGATGCCCGCGAAGCCCTGAAGGACGCCGGCAACCGCAAGCCCTGAAGCCGGGCTTGAAGCCCGCAGCGCTGCGGCGCCGCTCGAGCATGACGTTCGGGCGGCGCTGCGGCCAGCCCTTCATCTGACGAGACTTACCATGCAAGCAACCTTCTCCTCCGCTGCGGCCCGGCGCACCACCGTGGCGGCTTTCATCAGCGTGGCCGTGCTGGCCGCCGGCTGCTCGTCCATGAGCGAGCGTGAACGCGGCACGGCGCAGGGCGCGGGTGCCGGTGCCGTTGCCGGTGCCATCCTCGGCACGGTGACCGGTGGCAGTGCAGGGCGTGGTGCCGTCATCGGCGGCGCCGTGGGTGCGGTGGCCGGCAACCTGTGGTCCAAGCGCATGGAAGACAAGCGTGCCGCGCTCGCCCGCGCCAGCGAAGGCACCGGCGTCGAAGTGGCCCGCACCGAAGACAACCGGCTCAAGCTCAACGTGCCCAGCGATGTGTCGTTCGACACCGGCCGCGCCGACATCAAGCCGCAGATGCGCCCGGTGCTCGACGAGATCGGCCGCAACCTGGACCCCGCCGTGCGGCTCACCATCGTCGGCCACACCGACAGCACCGGCTCGGACGCCATCAACGACCCGCTGTCGCGCGAGCGCGCAGTGGCCGTGCGTGACTACCTCGCCAGCCGCGGCGTGTCGACTTCCCGCGTCGTGGTGGCCGGGCGTGGCTCGCACGAGCCCATCGCCAGCAACGACTCCGAGTCGGGACGCGCGGCGAACCGCCGGGTGGAGATCTTCCTGGCGGAGCAGGGTTGACACGGCGGCGGGCACCGCCGTTGCCGCCGTGCTGGGTCCCGATCGGAGGTCCCGTCATGCATCACCCCGTTGAACTCCACCCCGACGTCTACCCCACCGGCGACGGCGAGCGCAGCACGGCCGGCAGCAACTATGGCGACTGGCGCCCGTCGCATGGCTCGCTGCCGCACGGTTATGACTTCGAGTCGCGCTTTGTGTCGCCGGCACAGGACCCGGACTTCAAGCCAGCCTCGCCCCAGCCACCGGCCCACGTGGCGGATGAGCCGGCAGAGCCGCCCGCGCGTTGACCATACCGAAGCACGCGAACGCGCGGAAAGAGAAGCCCTTCGCGCACGAGTCATCTCGAGCACAGGTCATGGCGGTCTGGTCGCGGCGCTCGGACGGGACGGCGTGCCGTCAGTCGTGTCGTCCGATGCACGATGATCGTGGCTGGACGATGACGTGAAAGCGCCCGGCTTCTGGGTGGCGCAAGGGGTGGCGATGATTGAAGTGCAGGCGGCGCTGGATGGCATTGAGCAGCCCGCGTTGGCCGCAGACGGCAGCGGGCGAGTCTTTGCCGTGAACGCCGCCTTCATGGAGCTGCTGTCTTTTGATACGGGTGGCGACCGGCACGTGGCCTGGCAGCAATGCCTGGGCCCCGAGGGCGAGTTGCGCTGGCAGCGCGGCCTCGAGGCCGGCGCCACGTTTGGCGAGGCGCTGCGCCCGTTCAAGGCGCTGGGCCGCTGGCGTTACCGTGCAGCGCCCGTGTTCGACCCGGCGCGCGGCGCGCGCTGGCTGGTGACGCTGGCGCGGGAGAGCCTGGACGACCCGCTCGACGACAACCTGATCCGGCTGAGCCTGCACGCGGCGGTGCGCGCGGGGCGCATGGGGCTGTGGGAATGGAACCCGGCGACGGGCGATTCGCTCTGGAGCCCCGAGATGTACGACGTGTTCCGCCTGCCGCGCGGCAGCGGGCTGGAGCCGGGGGAGCGTTTCCTGGCCCTGATCCATCCCGAGGATGCGCCGCGCATCGATGCGGCCGTGGCGGCCGCGCCGGCGCGGGGCGGCATCGACCCCTTCGTGTTCCGCATCCGTGCGGGCGACGGCAGCCAGCGCTGGATCATGAGCTGCTCGCGCACCGAGCGGGAGCCGGGCCAGCCGCTGACACGGCTCGTGGGTGTCAACTTCGACGTGACGGACACGGTCGAAGCCGAGCACCGGCTCGAGGCCGAACGCCTGGAGCGCGAGCGCCAGGAGCAGATCATGCGCGCCGTGATGGCGCATGCGCCGGTGGGCATCGCCGTGGCGTTGCAGGGCGAGAGCGAACTGGCCTACGTCAGCCGTTTCGGTGCCGAGATGATCGGCGCCAGCCCCGAGGAGAGCCGCCGCTGGCGCGCCTGGCAGCTGCGCCACCCCGACACCCAGGCCCTGGTGCGCCAGGACGGCATGCCGCTGGCGCGCGCCTGTGCGGGTGAGGTCATCCGCGACGAGGAGTGGCTGATGCAGGCCCAGGACGGCACGCTGATCCCGGTCAACTGCAATGCAGGGCCGATCCTTGGCGGCGACGGTGCGGTGATGGGTGGCACGGTCGTCTGGTACGACGTGACGCCGTTCAAGCAGGCGCAGCGCCAGCGCGACCTGTTCCTGGCCGCCGTCTCGCATGAGTTGCGCACGCCGCTGAGCGCGATCCTGGCCTGGGCCGAGACCCTGCAGCGAGGCACGCGCCCGGACATGCTGGAGCGTGGGCTGGCGGCCATCGCGCGCAATGTGCTGTTGCAAAGCCGCCTGGTGGATGACCTGCTCGATGTGACGCGCATTGCCGCGGGCAAGATGGCGATGACGCTGGCGCCCGAGGACATGGGCCGCATCGTGCGCCTGGCCATCGAGACGGTGTCGCCCATCGCGATGTCGGCCCAGGTGGTGCTGGCGCAGGACCTGGCCGATGAGCCCCTGCCGGTTCTGGCGGACGAGCTGCGGCTGCGCCAGGCGGTCTGGAACCTGCTGACCAACGCGGTGAAGTTCTCGCGCGCGGGCGGCCTGGTGCAGGTGGTGCTGCGCGTGGAAGCGGGCCACGCCCGGCTGGATGTGAGCGACCGCGGCGTGGGCATCGACCCGGCGCAAATCAGCCGCGTGTTCGATCAGTTCTGGCAGGGGGGCTCGCGCGAGAGTGGTCGCGCGGAAGGCCTGGGCCTGGGCCTGGCCATCGCGATGCACGTGGTGCGTGGCCACCGCGGGGAGCTGTCCGCCCACAGCGACGGCGTCGGCCGCGGTGCCACCTTCACGCTGCGGGTGCCATTGCGGGTTGAAGTCTGAGGCACGCCCGTGGCCGCCCAGCAGAGAGCCTGCGTGGTCATTGCATCGGCTGGCTGCATGGTGGCGGCATGCTGGCCCCGGGTGCGCGGTGACCGTGCAGGCGGGGGCGCCGGCGTCGCGTCGGCGCGCGACTACGCCTGGGCCTTCAGCAGCGTGAGCAGCTGCGCCGCATCGTAGGGTTTGCGGAGCACGGCAAAGCCCTGCGCCGTGGCCTCGGCAGCAGCGGTGCTGTAGGCGCTGGCCAGGACCACGGGAATCTCGGGGTGTGCCTTTTTGAGCCGCTGCGCCAGCTCCACGCCGTCCGCCGTGCCGGCCATGACGATGTCCGACACGACAACGTCGGGCTTGAGGCCCGTCTGCAGCAGCGCCCAGGCTTCGTCCACGCCACCGGCCGTGCGCACGGCCATGCCGCTGAGCGCCAGCAGGCCGGAGGTGGCTTCCAGCACGTCATGGTTGTCGTCCACCAGCAGCACCACGCGGCCCGCCAGCGATGGGCTCGATGCAGCGTCCGCGGCAGCCGGCGCCACGGCCGAGGTGTCCCGCGGGAACTCGAGCCTCACCGTGGTGCCCGTGCCGGGTTCGCTTTGCAGCTGCACGCTGGCCCCGCAGGCCTTGGTGAAGGCGTAGACCTGCGACAGCCCCAGCCCGTTGCCCTTGCCCGGCGCCTTGGTCGTGAAGAAAGGCTCGAACGCGCGCTCCTGCACGGCCGCGGGCATGCCGGCGCCGTGGTCCTGGATCTCGAGCACCACGCGGTCGGTGCCGCCGCCCGCGCCCCCGGCGGGCAGGTTGAAGGTGCGAATCTCCAGGCGGCCCTGCGCGTTCATCGCGTCGCGGGCGTTGGACAGCAGGTTGGCCAGGGCGGTCTCCAGCTCGGTGGGGTCCAGGCGCACCGGCCAGGTGTCGGGGGCGAGCGTCAACTCGACGCTCACCCCCGGGCCCAGCACCGAGCGGAAGAAGGCGATGAACTCGGGCACGTGCTCGCCGAGGGCCACCACCTGGGGCTGGAGCTGGCGGCGCCCCGCGAACGACAGCAGTTGGCGCGTCAGGTGCTCGGTCTTGCGGACGTTGCGTTGCACGACTTCCACGTCGGCTTCGGCCGCTGCACCGAGCCGGCGCTTGATGATCTCGGCGCGCACGGCGATGACCTGCAGGAAGTTGTTGATGTCGTGGGCGAGCCCGGCGGCGAGCTGGCCGACGGCCTCGAGCTTCTGCGACTGCGCCGCCATGCGCTCGGCGCGCTCGCGGTGCTGCATCTCGGCCTGCAGCGCGTCGGTGCGCTGGCTGAGTTCCACGACGAGGCCGTTGAGCCGCGCCTGCACTTCCCGGTAGTGCGTGGCCAGCAGGGCCAGCATGATGGCACTGGCCAGCAGCCCCTCGGCACGGGCGCCGTACCAGGCCACCGTGAAGCGGCCGCCGCTGCGCGTGCTGAGCCACACGCCGGCCGTCTCCGCCACCAGCACGAGGACGAGCCACAGGTACAGCGACCGGCTGGCGAGCCCGCGGTGCAGCACGAGCGCCAGCGCGACCCCGCACAGCATGGCAGCCACGTTGGCGCCCATGGTGCTGACCGAGCCGAACTGCAGGCCGGCCGGGCCGGGCACCAGCGCCTGCACATCGCCCGCGGCGAAGGCGACGGCCATGCCCAGCGCGGCGGCCAGCACGGCCACCATCGCCGGGCTGACGCGGCCCGTGGCGGGGGGCGGGAGGCCGTCGCGCGGTTCGTTGAGTGCCGCCCAGATGATGAAGGCCGGGAAGCCGGTGCGCCAGACGATGAACAGCCAGCTGACCGTGTTGCCATTGCCGATGACCGATTCGTCAGGCAGCAGGGCGCCGGGGAAGGTGAGCACATGCATGACCGCCATGAGCCCGGCAAACAGGTAGGCCGAGGCCACGATGCGCAGCGGGCGCGACGCGCGGGGCGCGGACATCAGCAGCCAGAAGGTCGCGAAATAGATCATCGCGGCGCTGGCGCCGTAGATGCCCGAGATGTGGGGCAGGGGCCTCAGCCGCAACGATGCCACCGGCAGGGCCAGCAGCACGGAGAGGCAGACCAGCACACATAACGCCGCGACAACGCGCCGTTGGCGCTGCGAGGCGGGGTGGTGAACGACATCGAAAGGCACGACGGGGGTCGCTCCCACGGTTGATTTCTGCTGTGCGCATTGTGCCCATGGCCAGGCTGGCGCGTGCGACCTGCGGGCTTGTCCTGCAGGGTTCTCCGAGCGGCTGCGCGCGGGACGTTGTGGCAAGGCGTTGTCCGACACAGCACGTGCGGGGATTGCCGCAATCTGTGCGCGCCCAACGTTGACGCCTGATGTGCGGCATGGCGTTTGCCACGGCCAGCCAGACCCGCCGTTCACTGCAAGGAACCCAGCCATGACTCACCCTGTTTCGCCGAATCAGCCGCCGCGCCCTGACGAGCCCGCACCGGCCGGTGCGTGGGAGCCGGAGCCCACCCGGCTGCCCCAGCACCCGCGCCAGGACGATGCCGAGCCGGCTGACGAGGCGCCCCCGCCGCGTGAACCGGGCGAGTCGCACGCCGCCGACGCGACATTGCCGGCTCCCACTGAAGCCGACTGACCCCCGCAAGGAGCTTTCCCATGGCAGACGACAAGTCCAAGACCGGCGGGCAGGACCGCCAGCGCATCAACGTGAACGAGCCCTACGAGCTCCGCGACTGGGCCGCGAAGTTCGGCGTGACGACCGAGCAGCTCAGGCAGGCGGTAGCCCAGGTAGGCGACCGTGCGGCCGAAGTGGAGCACCACCTGAAGGCCCAGCGGGGCTGACCCATGGCCGCGTCGGTGCGAGGTTCCGCCCGCGCAGCGGCGAAGGCGGCCGTGAAGACCCCGGTGCCATCGCCGGTGAAGGCGGCGGCCAGGCCGCGCGCCAAGGCGACCCCGCCAGCGAGGGCGCAGGCGCCGCTGGCGCCCTACAACGCCAAGCGCGACTTCACCGGCACGGCCGAGCCGGCGGGCAGGCTCGCCCGGCGCAAGGCCAGGGACCTCGGCTTTGTCATCCAGAAGCACTGGGCGTCACGGCTGCACTACGACTTCCGGCTGGAGCTCGACGGCGTGATGCTCAGCTGGGCCGTGCCCAAGGGCCCGAGCTTCGACCCGGCCAGCAAGCAGATGGCCATCCACGTGGAAGACCACCCGGTCAGCTACAACACCTTCGAGGGAGACATTCCCAAGGGCCACTACGGCGCCGGCACCGTCATCGTCTGGGACCGCGGCACCTGGGAGCCGGTGGGGGACCCGCGTGACGGCATGGCCAAGGGCAAGCTCATCTTCCAGCTCCATGGCCAGAAGCTGGCCGGGCTTTGGGAGCTGGTGCGCATCTCCAAGCCGGGGCAGAAGAAGCAGGACCAGTGGCTGTTGTTCAAGAAGCGGGGCGACGCATGGGCGCGGCCCATCGCGGAGTACGACGTCATCACCGCGTTGCCCGACAGCGTCGTCGCCAAGCCGCTGGGGCTTGTCGAGGAGCGGGAGCCGCGGGCCGCGGCGGCGCGCGCCTCGCCGACAGGGCCGGACCTTTCCAGGGCGGTCAAGGCGCGCCTGCCCGACTCGATGAAGCCGCAGCTGGCGACGCTGGCCTCGGCGCCGCCGGTCGGCGGCCACTGGCTGATCGAACACAAGTGGGACGGCTACCGTGCCCTGGTCAGGCTCAAGGCGGGCAGGGCGCTGGTGCTGACGCGCAATGGCCTGGACTGGACGTCCAGGCTCGGCCCGCTCGTGCAGGAGCTCGAGGCCATCGGCGTCGAGCAGGCGTGGCTGGACGGCGAGATGGTCGTCATGAACGAGCAGGGCGTGCCCGACTTCAACCTGCTGCAGAACGCGTTCGACAGCGCGCGCACGAGCGACATCGTCCTGTTCCTGTTCGACCTGCCTTTCCTCGGGGACACCGACCTGCGTGCCGTGCCGCTGCAGGCCCGGCGCGCCGTGCTCGAGCAACTGCTCAAGGACCGTGCCTCGGACCGCATCCGTTTCAGCGCCGCGCTGCCCACGTCACCGGCGGCGGTGCTGAAGGCGGCCTGCCAGCTCGGGCTTGAGGGCGTCATGCTCAAGGATGCGGACTCGCCGTATGTGTCGGCGCGCAGCGAAACGTGGCTGAAGCTCAAGTGCCAGCGACGCCAGGAGTTCGTGGTGGTGGGTTTCACGGACCGCACCCGTGCTTCGCGGGAGGTTGGCGCGCTGATCCTGGGCTACTACGACGATGGCGGCAGATTGCGGGCTGCCGGCTCGGTGGGGACGGGTTGGTCTGCGTCCAAGGCCGCGGAGTTGCACGCCCGGCTGGTGGCGCTGGAAGTGGCGCAACCTGCCGTGGATGCCGAGGAGACGCGACCAGGGCGGTGGTCCCGCCGGGCGCGAGGTGCCGAGCGCTGGGTGCGCCCCGAGATGGTCGTCGAAGTGGCCTTTGCCGAATGGACGCCGGACGGCAAGGTCCGGCATGCCACCTTCCGCGGCGTTCGCGTCGACAAGCCGCCCCAGTCGGTCCGCCGTGAGCAGGCCGGCCTACCTTCCGGAGATGCCGACGTGCCCGCGAAAAGCTCCACCCCGGCTGCGCGGCCGCGCGCAGCGATCAAGATCTCCCACCCGGACCGCGTGATCGACCCCTCGACGGGGCTGCGCAAGATCGACCTCGTGCACTACTACGAGAGCGTGGCCGACAGGATCCTGCCGCACCTTCGCCACCGCCCCGTGTCGCTCGTGCGCGCGCCGCGGGGCATCACGGGGCAGCTGTTCTTCCAGAAGCACGCCGAGACCCCGATCCCCGGCCTGACCGAACTCGACCCCGCGCTCTGGCCCGAACACGAGCCGCTCCTGGCGGTCGATTCCGTCAAGGGTCTCATCAGCGCGGCGCAGCTCAACGTCGTGGAGTTCCACACCTGGAACTCGAAGGTCCAGCGCATCGACACGCCCGACCGGGTCGTCTTCGACCTGGATCCGGGCGAAGGCGTCACGTGGGCCCACGTCCAGGAGGCCGCGCAGCTGACGCGCGCGATGCTCGAGGAGCTGGGGCTGAAGAGCTGGGTCAAGACCAGCGGCGGCAAGGGGCTGCATGTCGTCGTGCCCGTGGCCGCGAGGCTGGACTACGACACCGTCAAGACCTTCTCGCAGGCGGTCGTCGCCCACATGGCCAAGACGCTGCCGGCGCGTTTCGTCGCCAAGAGTGGCGGCAGCAACCGCGTCGGCAAGATCTTCATCGACTACCTGCGCAACGGCCACGGCCAGACGACGGCGGCGGCTTTCTCGGCCCGGGCGCGCCCCGGCCTGGGCGTGTCGGTGCCCATCAGTTGGGATCAGCTGCCCGAGCTCAAGAGCGGCGCGCAGTGGACCATCGCCACCGCGCGCGAGTACCTGTCGTTCGAGAAGGCCGACCCCTGGGCCGATTACTGGAAGTCCAGGCAGACCCTGACCGCCGCCCGCAAGCGCCTGAAACTCACCTAGGAACCCCATGGCCACCCCGAAGACCTCCGCGCAGCCCAAGTCCAGCGCCCGCGCCATCTGGAAGGGCGCGATCTCTTTCGGCCTGGTCCACGTGCCGGTGTCGCTGCACTCGGCCACCGACGAGCAGGAGATCGACTTCGACTGGCTGGACAAGCGCACCATGGACCCGGTGGGCTACAAGCGCGTCAACAAGCGCACGGGCAAGGAGATCGACAAGGAGAACATCGTCAAGGGCGTCAAGCTGGAGACGGACGAGTACGTCGTCCTCTCCGACGACGAGATCAAGGCGGCCTACCCCAAGCGCACGCAGACGATCGCCATCGAGACCTTCGTCAAGGCGACCGACGTGTCCTTCGTCTACACCGAGCGGCCCTACTACCTGGCGCCCGACGGCAGGGCCGATCGCGTCTATGCGCTGCTGCGCGAGGCGCTGGCCAAGGCGGGCGTCATCGGCATCGCGCGCTTCGTGCTCCACAACAAGGAGCACCTGGCTGCGGTCATTCCGGCGGGGCCCGCGATCATGCTCGGCACGCTGCGCTGGGCGCAGGAAATCCGCTCGCCGGATGCGCTGGATCTGCCCAAGCCTGGCGCCGCGGCGAACAGCCTGAAGCCGGCCGAACTCAAGATGGCGCAGCAGCTGATCGACCAGATGACGTCCGCCTGGCAGCCCCAGGCGTACAAGGACGATTTCACCAATGCAGTCCGTGCGCTGGTGGCCAAGAAGGCCAAGGCCGGGGACAAGGCGACGGTGGAGCCCTTCGAGGAAGCGCCCGACCTCGGCAGCTCCAACGTGGTCGACCTCAGTGAGCTGCTGCGCCAGAGCCTGGGCGGCAAGGCCGCGCGGGCGGCGGCGCCGGCGCGCAAGGCGGCGGGGGCATCGGCAACGAAGAAGCCGGCTGCCAAGGGTGCCAAGTCCGTTGGCAGGGCCAGGAAGGCGGCGTAGTCTGCGACCCTTGAATTCTCATCCTGCACCCCAACCGCTGCCGGGCTTCGTGCGTGTGCGCGGCGCACGCGAGCACAACCTGAAAAACGTGAGCGTGGACATCCCGCGCGATGCGCTGGTGGTGTTCAGCGGCGTGTCGGGGTCCGGCAAGTCGTCGCTGGCGTTTGCGACCATCTACGCGGAGGCGCAGCGGCGCTATTTCGAGTCGGTCGCGCCCTATGCGCGCCGGCTGATCGACCAGGTCGGCGTGCCGGCGGTGGACAGCATCGACGGGCTGCCACCCGCGGTGGCCCTGCAGCAGCAGCGCGGCACGCCGAGCGCGCGGTCGTCGGTGGGCAGCGCCACGTCGCTGTCCAGCCTGCTGCGCATGCTGTACTCGCGCGCCGGGCATTACCCGGCCAGGCAGCCCATGCTGTACGCGGAGGACTTCTCGCCCAACACGCCGCAGGGCGCCTGCCCGACCTGCCACGGCCTGGGCCGCGTCCACGAGGTGACCGAGGCGTCGATGGTGCCCGACCCATCGCTGAGCATCCGTGAGCGCGCCGTGGCCGCCTGGCCGCCGGCCTGGCACGGGCAGAACCTGCGCGACATCCTCGTCACGCTGGGGCATGACGTCGACAAGCCCTGGCGCGACCTGCCCAGGAAGGTGCGCGACTGGATCCTCTTCACCGAGGAGCAACCCACCGTGCCCGTCTACGCCGGCTTCACGCCCGCCGAGACGCGTGCCGCCCTGCGCAGCCGCATGGAGCCGAGCTATCAGGGCACCTTCATGGGGGCGCGCAAGTACGTGCTGCACACGTACGCCACCACGCAGAGCGCGCTGATGAAGCGCCGCGTGGCCCGCTACATGATCGCCAGCGATTGCCCGACCTGCGACGGCAAGCGGCTCAAGCGCGAGGCGCTGTCGGTGACGTTCGCGGGGCTGGACATCGGCGAGATGTCGCGCCTGCCGCTGCGAGAGCTGGCCGAGGTGCTCACCCCAGCCGCGCAAGGCCTGGCCCCGTCGAGTGCAGGGAAGCACAAGGGCAAGGGCATCAGCCGCTCCGCGTCGCGCCTGCATGCTGACCAACGCGCGGCGGCCGGCGCCAAGGCCCACGCCGGCGCGCCGGACGTGCGGCGCACGCCAGAGCAATCGCCGGAGAAGCGCATGGCGGCGCAGCGCATCGCTGCCGACATGCTCGAGCGCATCGGCACGCTCAACGAACTGGGCCTGGGCTACCTGTCGCTGGACCGCGGCACGCCCACGCTGTCGTCGGGCGAGTTGCAGCGGCTGCGGCTGGCCACCCAGATCCGCTCCAACCTCTTCGGCGTGATCTACGTGCTCGACGAGCCGTCGGCGGGCCTGCACCCCGCCGATGGGGAGGCGCTGCTGGGGGCGCTGCGGGCGCTGAAGAGCGCCGGCAACTCGCTCTTCGTCGTCGAACACGACGTCGAGCTGATGCGCGAGGCGGACTGGCTGGTCGACGTCGGCCCCGAGGCCGGCGAGCGCGGTGGCGAAGTGCTGTTCAGCGGGCCGCCCGGCGGCCTCGAAGCCGTGGCGGCCTCGCGCACCGCGCCCTACCTGTTCCCGAAGGCGGCGCCCGAGCGGCGGGCGCGGCGCGATGCGAAGGGCTGGCTGGCACTGGCCGGTGTGTCACGCAACAACCTGCGCGGGCTCGATGCGCGCTTTCCGCTGGGCTGCTTCGTGGCGGTGACCGGCATTTCAGGCTCGGGGAAGTCCAGCCTCGTGAGCCAGGCGCTGGTCGACCTGGTCGGGCAGGCACTGGGCCATGAAGCGGTCATGCCAGACGCGGAAGAGGGAGAGGACGGCGACGCGGCCGCCCGCGAGATCACGCGCGGCGAGATCGTCTCCGGGCTGGAGCACATCCGCCGCCTCGTGAAGGTCGACCAGAAGCCCATCGGCCGCACGCCGCGGTCCAACCTGGCGACGTACACAGGCCTGTTCGACCACGTGCGCAAGCTCTTCGCCGCCACGCCGGCGGCGCGGGCGCGGCGCTATGACGCGGGGCGCTTTTCCTTCAACGTTGCCAAGGGCCGGTGCGAGACCTGCGAGGGCGAGGGCTTCGTGCGCGTGGAACTGCTCTTCATGCCCAGCGTCTATGCGCCTTGCCCCACCTGCCATGGCGCCCGCTACAACGAGGCGACGCTCAAGGTTCGGCTGCGCGATCGCAACATCGCCGAGGTGCTGCGCATGACGGTGGACGAGGCCGCGGCGTTCTTTGGCGAGGAGCCGCCCCTGGCCCGGCCGCTGACCCTGCTGCAGCAGATCGGGCTGGGCTACCTGCGCCTGGGCCAGCCGGCGACCGAGCTGTCCGGCGGCGAAGCCCAGCGCATCAAGCTGGCCACCGAATTGCAACGGGCGCAGCGCGGGCACACCCTGTACGTGCTGGACGAGCCGACGACGGGCCTGCACCCCTGGGATGTCGACAAGCTGCTGGCCCAGCTCGACAGCCTCGTGGACGCGGGCAACACGGTCGTGGTGGTGGAGCACGAGATGCGCGTCGTGGCGGCAAGCGACTGGGTCATCGACGTCGGTCCGGGCGCCGGGGCCGAAGGCGGGCGCATCGTCTACGCAGGCACGCCCGAGCGCGTCGCCGCGGCGCCTGGCAGCCGTACCGCGCCCTACATTGCCCGGGCGCTGCGTTAGCGCGGTGCCCGTCAACGCGGCGGCACCGACCAGGCGCGGCGAGCCGACTCTGGACGATGTCTGACAGACGCGCGCGGTGAAAGGTGCAAACCTTCGCCGCCATGACGCCCACCCCGCCCGCCCGAGATGCTCCGATGTTCGTCGTGTTCAACCTCGCTTCGGGCCGGGGGGACCGCGATGAAGTCGGCCCCGCCGTTCAGGCCGCCTGCGAGGCGGCGCACCGGCGCTGCGAACTGCTGCCGGTGACGCAGCCCGGCACGCTCGCGCAGGTGGCGCGCGAAGCGGTGCGGCGCGCGCGGGAGGTCGACGGCATCGTCGTCGCCGCCGGTGGCGACGGCACGATCAATGGCGTGGCGCAGGCCGTGCTGGGCAGTGGCTGTCGCTTCGGCGTGCTGCCGCGGGGCACGTTCAACTACTTCGCGCGCACCCACGGCATCCCGACGGAGCTGCCCGATGCGCTGCACGTGCTGCTGCATGAGAGCGCTGAGGCCGTGCAGGTGGGGCAGGTCAACGGCCGCGTGTTCCTCGTGAACGCCAGCCTGGGCCTGTATGCCAAGTCGCTGGAGGATCGCGAGGGCTGGAAGCAGCAGTTCGGCCGCAGCAGGCTGGTGGCCCTGGCCTCGGGGGTGTGGACCATCCTTCGCGGCCACCGCAGCCTGCGCCTCACGGCGGAACTGCCCGAGCGCAGCTGGACGGCGCGGACACCCACGCTGTTCGTCGGCAACAACGCGCTGCAGATGGAGCAGGTCGGCCTCCCCCAGGCGGGCGCCATCGACGGGGGCTGCCTGGCGGGCGTGATGCTCAAGCCGGTCGGCCGCTGGTCCCTGCTGGCCCTGCTGGCGCGCGGCGCCTTCGGCCGGCTCAACGAGGCCGACGAGGTGGTGCATTTCTCATTCCGCACCGTGACGGTGGACGTGCGGGCAGGCGGCATACGGCGCATCAAGGTCGCGACCGACGGCGAGCTGGTCACCATGACGATGCCCTTGCGCTTCGAGGTGGCGCCGCACCCGCTGCTGCTGATCCGGCCGCCCGGCCTCTCGCCCGAGCGGCGCAATGCCCAGGCCGAACTGGCCGAGCATGCGGAGCAGGCCGAAGCGAAGGGCAGTGCATGACGGTGATGCTGCAGATCTCGGACACCCACTTCGGCACCGAGCGCCCGGTGGCGATGACGGCGCTGCGGGAGCTCTGCCTGGCGCAGCGGCCGGACCTGCTGCTCGTCACCGGCGACGTCACGCAGCGCGCCCGCGCGGCAGAGTTCGCCGCGGCCAAGGACTATTTCGACTCGCTGCCGGTGCCCAACCGCCTGGTGCTGCCTGGCAACCACGACATCCCGCTGTTCGACGTCCTCACGCGCGTCTTCGCGCCTTACCGGCGCTATGCGCGCGCTTTCGGCCGGGCGCTGGAGGGCGAGTTCGTGCGCGAAGACGTGCTCCTGCTGAGCCTGAACACCACGCGGCGCTGGCGGCATGTCCATGGCGAACTGTCCGACGCGCAGATCCGGCGTGTCGCGTCCCGCATGGCCCAGGCGACGCCGGGCCAGTTGCGCCTGGTGGCGGTGCACCAGCCGGTCGCGGCTGTCACGCCCGAGGACGTCGCCAACCTGCTGCGTGGCCACGAGCGTGCCATCCCCGTCTGGGCCGCAGCCGGCGTGGACGCCGTGCTGGGCGGGCACATCCACCTGCCATATGTGGTGCCGTTGCATGCAGCCTGGCCGCAACTGGCGCGCCCGGTCTGGGCCGTGCAGGCCGGCACGGCCCTCAGTCACCGCCTGCGCAACGGCATCGGCAACTCGGTGAACCTGATCTACGCCGGGCCAGCGCCCAGGGTCGAGCGCTGGGATCTCCATGAGGAGGTCGGGCGGTTCGTGCAGGTGGAGGTGACGGATCTGCACCCGCCCCGCGAGGCGGGCGCGGCGCCGGGGGCTTGACGCGCCCGGCGCGCCCGGCGCGTGCGGGCGGCGGGACGCGCGCGAGCCGCGTGCCCCAAGGGCCCTTCGGCTGCGCCAAAAGAAAAGGGCCTGACCGAAGCCAAGCCCTTGTCTTTTCAAATTTCTGGTGCCGGCAAGAGGAGTCGAACCCCCGACCTTCGCATTACGAATGCGCTGCTCTACCAACTGAGCTATGCCGGCCTGCTGTTGCAGTGAACGTTGCAGTGTTCAGCGTTGCCGCCGAAGCCCGCCATTATAGCCACTATTTTTCAGCGGCCTCAAGGTGGTAGGCCGTGAAGCGTTCCACCTCGTTTTTCGAGCCCAGCACGACGGCCACGCGCTCGTGGAGCTTGGTGGGGTGCAGGCTCATGATGCGCTCGGTGCCGTTGGTGGCCGCGCCGCCCGCCTGCTCGACGATGAAGGCCATCGGGTTGGCTTCGTACATCAGGCGCAGCTTGCCGGGCTTGTCGGGCTCGCGCTGGTCCCAGGGGTACATGAACACGCCGCCGCGGGTGAGGATGCGGTGCACGTCGGCCACCATGCTGGCGACCCAGCGCATGTTGAAGTCCTTGGCCCGCGGGCCGGCGCTGCCCGCCAGGCACTCGTCGATGTAGCGCTTCACCGGCGGCGCCCAGTGGCGCATGTTGGACATGTTGATCGCGAATTCCTTCGTGTCCTCGGGAATCTTGACCTGGTCCTGCGTCAGCACCCAGGAACCGGTCTCGCGGTCGAGCGTGAAGACGGCGACGCCGTCGCCCACGGTCAGCACCAGCATGCTCTGCGGGCCATAGACGCAGTAGCCCGCCGCGGCCTGCTGCTTGCCCGGCTGCAGGAAGTCGTCTTCGCTCACGCCGCGCGAATGGCCCACCTTGCGCAGCACGCTGAAGATGGTGCCGATGGACACGTTGACGTCGATGTTGGACGAGCCGTCCAGCGGGTCGAACAGCAGCAGGTACTCGCCCTGCGGGTAGCGGTTGGGCACCACGTAGATGCCGTCCATCTCCTCGCTGGCCATGGCGGCGAGGTGGCCACCCCATTCGTTGGCTTCGATCAGCACCTCGTTGGCGATGATGTCGAGCTTCTTCTGCACTTCGCCCTGCACGTTCTCGCTGCCGGCGGTGCCGAGGACGTCGCCCAGGGCGCCCTTGTTGACGGCGATGGCGATGCGCTTGCAGGCGCGGGCGACCACCTCGATCAGCAGGCGCAGCTCCTGCGGGATATGGCCGTGCTCGCGCTGCTGCTCGACGAGGTATTGGGTCAGGCTGGTCTGGCGGGCCATCATTTCGCTCCCGCCGGGACGCGCCAAGGGAGCGAAGCGCCCCCACGGGGGGCAGCGAACAAAGTGAGCGTGGGGGTCAACATGTTCAGGCTCCCGAGGCCAGAGCACGCTCGACGATCTCGCGCACATCGGGCGAGAGGTCGGGCTTGGCGGCGACGCGGGCCACGGCCTCGCGCGCGGCGCTGCGGTAGGGCTCGGCAAGCACCGCCCAGCGGTCCATCGCGCGGGCGATGCGGCTGGCCAGCTGCGGGTTGATGGCGTCAATGGCCAGCACCTGCTCGGCCCAGAACACATAACCTGCCGCATCAACGCGGTGGAAGGCGGCCGGGTTGAACATGCACAGCGACGCCAGCAGGCTGCGCGCGCGGTTGGGATTCTTGAGCGTGAAGTCGGCGTGCTTGATGAGCGCCTTCACGCGGTTGAAGACACGGCCGTCGGCTTCGGGTGCGCGGGCCTGCAGCGCAAACCACTTGTCCACCACCAGCGCGTCGTCCTTGAAGAGGGCGTGGAAGCGCTCCAGGGCGGGCGTGGCGAGCTCGGCGTGCGCATTGACCAGTGCGGCCAGTGCGCCCAGGCGCTCGGTCATGTTGGAGGCGTCCTTGAAGCGCTGGTAGGCCTTGCCCGGCCAGACGGTGTCGCCGGTGGACTGTGCGTCCAGCACCAGCATGGACAGCGCCAGGTTGGCCAGGGCACGCTTGCCGCTGGAGACGGGGTCCGGCGTGTAGCCGCCCTTGACCTGGTGCGCCTCGAAGGCCGCCGCCCAGTCGTCGCGCAGGGCGCTGGCGAGCTGGGTCTGCGCGGCCATGACGGCAGCGTGGATGGCCTGGGGGTCGACAACGTCGAGTTGCTCGGCGATGTAGCTCTCGCCGGGCAGGGTCAGTGCCAGTTCCTTGAAGGCCGGGTCCAGCTCGGGGTGGTTGAGCACGCCGCGCATGGCCTCGATGAAGGCGTTGCTCAGCACCAGCGGCTGGCCGGCGCGCAGGGCCGCGAGGATGCGGTTGAGCGCCAGGCGCTGGCCGGCTTCCCAGCGGTTGAAGGGGTCGCTGTCGTGGCGCATCAGCACCAGCAGGGCGGCGTCGGACAGGCCGTCGTCCAGCACCACCGGCGCGGAGAAGCCGCGCAGCAGCGAGGGCACCGGCTCGTTGTCGATGTTCTCGAACGTGAAGGTCTGCTCGGCCTGGTCGATCACCAGGACGGTTTCGGTGTCGCCCGCCGCGTTGAGCTTGAGCGGCGCGCCGTGGCGGTCCAGCAGGCCCATGACGACCGGGATGACCTGCGGCTGCTTGTCCGTCTGGCCGGGGGTGGCGGGGGTGTGCTGGGTAAAGCGCAGCGTGAAGGTGCGGGCGGCGGCGTCGTGCTCGCCGTGGGCGCTCACGCGCGGGGTGCCGGCCTGTGCGTACCAGCGCTTGAAGGTGTCCAGCCGCGTGGCCAGCGCCGAGCCGGGGTTGGCGTCGGCGATGGCGGCCGCGAAGTCGTCGCAGGTCACGGCCTGGCCGTCGTGGCGCTCGAAGTAGAGCTTCATGCCCGCCTCGAAGCCCTTGCGACCGACCAGCGTCTGGTACATGCGCACCACCTCCGAGCCCTTCTCGTAGACGGTGGCGGTGTAGAAGTTGTTGATCTCGCTGTAGCTGTCCGGGCGCACCGGGTGGGCCATGGCGCCGCTGTCCTCGGGGAACTGCATGGCGCGCAGCTGGCGCACGTCCTGGATGCGGCACACGGCGCGGGCCGACGGGCTGCCGGCCATGTCCATGCTGAATTCCTGGTCGCGGAAGACGGTGAGGCCTTCCTTGAGCGACAGCTGGAACCAGTCGCGGCAGGTGACGCGGTTGCCCGTCCAGTTGTGGAAGTACTCGTGCGCGACGATGGACTCGATGCGGGCGAAGTCCACATCGGTCGCCGTGGCGGGCGAGGCGAGCAGGGCGCTGGTGTTGAAGATGTTCAGGCCCTTGTTCTCCATGGCGCCCATGTTGAAGTCGGCCACGCCGACCACCATGAAGCGCTCCAGGTCCAGCGGCAGGCCGAAGCGGGCCTCGTCCCAGACGATGGAGGCGATGAGGCTGTTCATCGCGTGCTCGGTCTTCTCCAGGTCGCCGCGGCGCACATAGACCTGCAGCAGGTGGTCCTTGCCCGCGCGGGTGCGGATGCGCTGCTCGCGCGCGACGAGGTCACCCGCGACGACGGCGAACAGGTAGCTGGGCTTGGGGAAGGGGTCGTGCCAGACCGCGAAATGGCGGCCGTTGTCCAGCTCGCCGCTGTCCACCAGGTTGCCGTTGGACAGCAGGATGGGGAACCTGGCCTTGTCGGCGCGCAGCGTCACCGTGTAGACGGCCATGACGTCCGGCCGGTCCAGGAAGTAGGTGATGCGGCGAAAGCCCTCGGCCTCGCACTGCGTGAAGAAGCTGCCGCCCGAGGTGTACAGGCCCGACAGGGCGGTGTTCTTCTCGGGGCAGCAGGTGTTGCGGATCTCCAGCGCGAAGTCGGCGTCCGGCGCGCCCTCGATGATCAGCTCGTGGCCTTCCTGGCGGAAAGACACGCTGCTGCCGTCCACCAGCACGCGCAGCACGTTGAGCTCTTCGCCGTGCAGGCGCAGCGGGCCGTGGGGCACGGCCGGGTTGCGCTCGATCTGCATCTTGCTCGTGACCAGGGTCTTGGCCGGGTCGAGGTCGAAGGTCAGGTCGACCTTGCGGATCCAGTACGCCGGTTGCTGGTAGTCCTGGCGGTGGATCAGGGGAGCGGTGCCTTCACGCATGAGGGGCTTCCTAGAGGGGTTGGGGAGGGCAGGGCGCGAGGCCCTGCGCCGGGGTGCAGCGGGTCAGATGCCTTGCTTGAGGCTCTCGGTGATGAACGGGTCGAGGTCGCCGTCCAGCACCTTCTGCGTCGCGGAGGTCTCGTAGTTGGTGCGCAGGTCCTTGATGCGGCTCTGGTCCAGCACGTAGGAGCGGATCTGGTGGCCCCAGCCGACGTCGGTCTTGGTGTCCTCCAGCTTTTGCTGCTCTTCCATGCGCTTCTTCATCTCATGGTCGTACAGCCGCGAGCGCAGCCGGCGCCAGGCGACGTCGCGGTTGCTGTGCTGGCTGCGGCCGTCCTGGCACTGCACCACGATGCCGGTCGGGATGTGCGTGAGGCGCACCGCCGAGTCGGTCTTGTTGATGTGCTGGCCACCGGCGCCGCTGGCGCGGAAGGTGTCGGTGCGCACGTCGGCCGGGTTGATGTCGATCTCGATGGAGTCGTCGACTTCCGGGTACACGAACAGGGACGCGAACGAGGTGTGGCGGCCGCCGCTGCTGTCGAACGGGCTCTTGCGCACCAGACGGTGCACGCCGGTCTCGGTGCGCAGCAGGCCGAAGGCGTACTCGCCTTCCACCTTGATGGTGGCGCTCTTGATGCCGGCGACGTCGCCCGGGGTTTCGTCTTCGAGCGTGGCCTTGAAGCCCTTGCGCTCGCAGTACTTCAGGTACTGGCGCAGCAGCATGCCGGCCCAGTCGCAGGCTTCGGTGCCGCCCGCGCCGGCCTGGATGTCGATGAAGCAGTTGCTCGGGTCGGCCGGGTTGTTGAACATGCGGCGGAATTCGAGTTCCTCGACGGTCGCGCGGAGCTTGGCGACGTCTTCCTCGATGGCCAGCATGCCGGCTTCATCGCCTTCCTCGCGGCTCATCTCGAAGAGCTCGGTGTTGTCCGACAGCGAGGAGGTCAGGTTCGTGATCGTCTCGACCACGGCTTCGAGCGAGCGCTTTTCCTTGCCCAGCTCCTGGGCGCGCTTGGGGTCGTTCCAGACGTTGGGGTTCTCGAGCGACGCGTTGACTTCGTTCAGGCGCAGGGCTTTGCGATCGAAGTCAAAGATACCCCCTTAGCGCGTCGGTACGCGCTGAGAGGTCGGCGATGCTGTTGCCGATTTGATTGATGTGTTCGGTGTCCATGACGGGTTTCCGGCGGAACTTGCAAAGGGGCGGATTTTTGCATGCCCCTGCCGACTGCAGGCACACTCGGCCCCGCCGGAGTGCGGGCTGCCATGGGCGGCGTCCGGTGGGAGACGATTGCATGCAACTGCTGTCCTGCTGGCGGGCCATGGCTCGCCTGGTCGTGTTGACGGCCCCGCTGGCCGCTGCCTGGCCCGCTCTGGCCGACGCCCCCACGCCCCCGGTGGCGGCCAGGCAGCCCAAGGACGTCACCGTCCACGGCGACCGCCGCATCGACGACTATTTCTGGCTGCGCGAGAAGGACGACCCGGCCGTGCAGGCCCACCTGAAGGCCGAGGCGGCCTATGCCGAAGCCTGGTATCAGCCCCATCAGGCGGCCGTCGAGCGGCTGTTCGAGGAGATGAAAGGCCGCGTGCAGCAGCGCGACAGTGCCGTGCCGCAGCGCCGTGGTGGCTTCTGGTACAGCTCGCGCATCGACGTCGGGCAGCAGTACCCGGTGTTCTTTCGCACCCAGGCGGCAGGCCCGCAGCGGCAGCTCGACGCCCAGGCGCCCGAGCAGGTCCTGGTGGACCTGAACGAGCTGGCGAAGACGCGCAAGTTCGTCAACCTCAATGGCCTGGCCGTCAGCCCGGACGACCAGCGCGTGGCCTACGGCGTGGACGCCACCGGCGCGCGCGACTTCGAGCTGCACGTGCGCGACATCGCCAGCGGCGAGGACCGCGTGGTGGCCAGCACGCCGCACGCCGACGGCTTCGTCTGGGCGGCGGACAGCCGCACGCTCTTCTACATCCGCCACAACGAGGCGCGGCGCTCCCACCAGTTGTGGCGCCATCAGCTCGGCGCCGCGGGGCCCGACGTGCTCGTGCACGAGGAGCCGAACGAGCTGTTCAACCTGACGCTGGCCAAGTCGCTGGACGGCCGCACGCTGATGCTGGGCTCGATCGCCAAGGACACCCAGGACTGGCGCGTGCTGCCGGCCGACCAGCCCGAGGGCCGCTGGCGCGAGGTGCTGCCCCGCCGTGCTGGCCAGGAATACGCCGTGACGCCCTTCGGCAGTGAGATGCTGCTGCGCATCAACGATCGTGGCGTGAACTTCCGCCTGCTGCGCGTGCCGATGAAGCCTGGCGCCGGCCCGGTGCTGACGCCAGCGCTGCTCAAGGCTGGCCGGGAGCTGGTCCCGCACCGGGACAGCGCGATGGTCGAGCAGGTGGCTGCGTTCAGGACGCATGCCGCCGTGCAGGTGCGCGAGGGCGGCTCGGTCAAGCTGCGGCTTTTCCCGCTCAAGGCCGGCGCGCCGCGCGACATCGCCTTCCAGGAGCTGGCCTACAGCGCCGTGCTGGCCGAGCAGCGTGAGTTCGACGCGCCGCGCGTGCGCTTCGCCTACAACTCGCTCACCACGCCACCGAGCACCTACGAGGCCGATCTCGCCACCGGCAAGCTGGCGCTGCTGAAGGTGCAGCCCGTGCAGGGCGGCTACGACGCCAGCCTCTACGCCAGCGAGCGCCTGTGGGTGAGCGGCGCGGACGGCACGCGCGTGCCCATCAGCCTCGTCTACCGCAAGGACAAGCGCCGCGCCGGCCCGCAGCCCCTGCTGCTCTACGGCTACGGCAGCTACGGCATCCCGACCGACCCGCGCTTTGCCAGCAGCCGGCTGTCGCTGCTGGACCGTGGCGTCATCTTCGCGATCGGCCACATCCGCGGCGGCGGCGACCTGGGCCGGCAGTGGTACCTGGACGGCAAGCTCGGCAAGAAGATGAACACCTTCACCGACTTCATCGCCTGCGCCCAGGGCCTGGTGGACCGCGGCTACACCCAGCCGGGCCAGCTCATCATCCACGGCGGCAGCGCCGGCGGCCTGCTCGTCGGTGCGGCCACCAACCTGCGGCCGGACCTCTTCAAGGCCGTCGTGGCCCAGGTGCCCTTCGTGGACGTCATCAACACCATGCTGGACGCGAGCCTGCCGCTCACCACCGAGGAATACATCGAGTGGGGCAATCCCAACAAGGCCGACGAGTACGCCTGGATGCGCGCCTACAGCCCGTACGACAACCTCAAGCCGGCCGCCTACCCGGCGGTGCTCGCCAAGACGGCCATCAACGACAGCCAGGTGCCCTACTGGGAGGCGGCCAAGTACGTCGCCCGTCTGCGCACCGTCAACACGGGCAGTCAGCCCGTGCTCTTCGACATCAACATGACGGCCGGCCACGGCGGCGCGTCCGGCCGCTTCGACGCGTTGCGCGAGACGGCCCGCACCTACGCCTTCATGCTGCAGCAGTGGGGGCTGCTCCATGACTGACGCGTACTGGCGCCGCACCCGCCGGCTCACGGTGTGGCTGCTGCTCGCCTGGGGCGTGGTGGCCTTCGTGCCGGTGTTCTTCGCCCGGGAACTGAGCGTGGAGGTGTTCGGCTGGCCTCTGGGCTTCTGGCTGGCGTCGCAGGGCGCGCTGCTGGGCTTTTGCGCCATCGTCATCATCTACGCGCGCTGCATGAACCGGCTGGAGGCCGAGCAGGCGCCCGACGAGCGGCGCTGACCGCGCGCGGCATCAGCGCTCAGCGCGCTTCGGCGGCCTGGTACATGCGGCGCGTCTCGGCCTCGCCGAAGTGCTTCACGTAGGCCTGCCGCACCCAGCCGCTGTGGACCATGGCGGCCAGCCGCTCGCCCAGCCGGGCCGTCACCGCGGCGGGTACGCTGCGGCGGTTCACGTAGAGGCCCAGCTGCTGCGGCCGCGCCTCCGGCACATCCACGATGACCAGGTCAGCGGGCAGCTGCCCGTCGCGGCGCAGCTTCAGGTGCAGCGCGTTGGGCATCATGGCGGCTTGCACGCGCCGTGCAGTCAGCTTGGCGCTCAGCCCGGCGAAGTCCGACGAGTACTCCGCCCGCCGGATCACGAGCAGCTGTTCCACCTGGCCGTCGATGCGGCTGTTGGTGCGGATGCCGCGCACGATGCCGAGCGTGAGTTCGGGCTGGCGGATGAAGTCCGACAGGCTGCTGATGCCCGTGGCGGCCTCGGGCACGACCAGCAGGTCGTGCTTGGTGTAGCCGTAGGGCAGGTAGACGCCGACCTGATCGCGCTCGGGTGTGCGCAGCATCGACGTGATGACGTCCACCTCGCCGCGGTCGAAGGCCACCAGCGCCCGGGCCCGTGGCATGAACACCAGCCGCAGTGGGCAACCCGTGCGGGCCTCCAGCTCCTGCGTGATGGTCGGGATCAGGCCGCGGATCTGCCCCTGCTCCTGGTAGCTGCCCAACCCCAGGTCCGACACGGCCACCTGCAGGGGCCGCGCGCACTGCCCATTGTTGGCAAGGGCGGCGCCCGTCAAGAGTGCCAGCGCGGCGGCCAGCCACACGCGCCGCGAAGGGCGCTGTCGAGGGACGTCGGGGTGGCTGGGCATCGGGCGCATTCTTGCCGATGACGCTCAGGCGAGAAATGCGTGCAGACGGGCGGCCAGGGCTTCGGGCTGGTCGTGGTGCAGCATGTGGCCGGCGTCCTGCAGCACGGTGCGCTCGAGGTGGGGGACCAGCGCCAGCCGCGCCTCGAAGTCCTCGCGCGGGTAGCGCGTGCCCCAGAAGCGGGTGAGCTGGTCGTCGCTGCCTTCCACCCACAGCGTCGGCGCGGTGATGCGCTGCCAGCAGGCCAGCACCTCGGCCTTGCGGTAGAGCACCGGGTTGGCCAGCTTGTGGGCGGGGTCGGCGTTCAGGCGAAAGCCTACCGGCGTCTCGCGCGCCCAGTGGCTGGCCAGCCAGGCGGCCTTGTCGGCGGGCAGCCGCGGGTTGGTCTTGCGCAGCCGCTCGGCCACGTCGGCGAGTGTTGCGTAGGGGCGCAGCGAGGGCGGCTCCTTGAGCTCGTCCAGCCACCGGGCCAGGCGCTCGGGCGCGGCGGCGGGCGCCACGTCGGGCATGCCGAAGCCTTCGAGGTTGACGAGGCGACGGATGCGCTGCGGGCGAACCCCTGCGTAGCTCATGGCCACGTTGCCGCCCATGCTGTGGCCCAGCAGGTCCACCGGCGCGTCGGGGCTGACGGCGTCCAGCAGCGCGTCCAGATCGCCCAGGTAGTCCGGGAACCAGTAGCAGTCGGCGCCGGTGGTCTCGCTCAGGCCGAAGCCACGCCAGTCCAGCGCGATGACCTCGCGCGCCTGCG
This sequence comes from Roseateles sp., assembly GCA_016790285.1. Lineage (GTDB taxonomy): Bacteria > Pseudomonadota > Gammaproteobacteria > Burkholderiales > Burkholderiaceae_C > Pelomonas. Next base: position 124,920 of record JAEUPJ010000058.1, read on the forward strand.
CGAGCGCGTCGACGACGAACTGGAAGGACGCGCCCACGTCCATCCAGCCATGCACCATGACCAGCGGCGGCTGGCCGAGCAAGGGTTGACCCCAGCGAAGCACATGGTGGCGCAGGCCGCGAAGGGTCAGGAATTCATCGCGATGGACGCGCCGGGGGGTGTAGACATCGGGCATATCCGCACTGTAGGACAACGCAGTCCGCGGACAATCGAGCCATGCCTCCCCGTCATGACATCCGCCCCGCCGAACCGCGCGACCTGCCCGCCATCGTCCAACTCATCAGCGAGCTCGCCGAGTTCGAGCAGCTGACCCACCTGCTGGAGGTCACGCCCGACAAGCTCGAGCCGCACCTCTTTGGTGACGACCCCGTCGCCGAGTGCCTGGTGGGCGAGGTGCACGGCGAGGTGGTCGCCTTCGCGCTGTACTACACCAACTTCTCCACCTTCCTGGCCAAGCCGGGCCTGTACCTGGAAGACCTGTACGTGCGCCCCGCGCACCGCCGCAGCGGCCTGGGCAAGGCACTGCTCATCCAGCTGGCCCAGACGGCCTGCGAGCGCGGCTATGGCCGCTTCGACTGGACGGTGCTCGACTGGAACGAAGACGCCATCCGCTTCTACCAGAAGCTGGGCGCCGAGGTCATGCCCGACTGGCGCATCTGCCGCCTGACCGGCGAGGCGCTGGAGCGTTATGCCGACGGCGACCGGCCGAGCATGTGGTCACCCTCGGCCTGGCTGGGGCTCTGAGCAAGAGGCTGGGCCGGCTTCGGGCAATCCATGAGCCCGGCCCCGGGTGGGGTGGCTAGCATTCGCCCCCTTGTCCCAACCCGGGGTGGCCCATCGTGGAAGACCGTTACGAGCAACTGCACGCCGCCTTCCGCTGGCAGGTGCCGCCGGACTTCAACATCGCCGAGGCCTGCTGCGGCCGCTGGGCACGCGACACCCCCAACGCCCCTGCGATCTACTTCGACAGTGAAAGCGGCTGCCGCGCGCACTACAGCTACGGCCAGCTGCAGCGCGCGGCCAACCGGCTGTCCAACGCGCTGCTGAACCAGGGCGTGCGGCGGGGCCACCGGGTGGCCATCGTGCTGCCGCAGCGCTTTGAAACTGCCGTCGCCCACATCGCGCTGCAGCAGATCGGTGCGGTGGCCATGCCGCTGTCCATGCTCTTTGGCGCCGACGCACTGGCCTACCGGTTGCAGGACAGCGGGGCGGTGCTTGCCATCGCCGCCTGCGAGGTGCTGCCGGCGCTGCGGGAGGCCAAGCCCCAGTGCCCGGCGCTGCGGCGCATCCTGGTCGTGGGTGAGTGCCCGGTCGACTGCGACGAGCTGCCCTGGCTGGAAGCCCTGCAGGCCGAGGAGGCCCGCTTCAAGCCGGTGGCCACCCAGGCCGACGACCCCGCCATCCTCATCTACACCAGCGGCACCACCGGCAACCCCAAGGGCGCCCTCATCCCGCAGCGGGCCCTCATCGGCAACCTGACCGGCTTCGTGGCCAGCCAGAACTGGTTCGGCTTCGACCCCTTCGACGCCGCCCAGCCCAGCGACGCCGTCTTCTGGAGCCCGGCCGACTGGGCCTGGACCGGCGGCCTGATGGACGCGCTGCTGCCCACGCTCTACTTTGGCCGCCCCATCGTGGCCTACCAGGGCCGCTTCACGGCGGCCAAGGCCTTCGAGCTGATGGCGGCCTATGGCGTCACGCACAGCTTCCTGTTCCCGACCGCGCTCAAGGCCATGATGAAGGCCGAACCCCGCCCGCGGCGCCATGCGCTGAAGCTGCGCGCCCTGATGAGCGCGGGTGAGGCGGTGGGGGACGCCGTCTTCACCTGGTGCCGCGACGCGCTGGGCGTGCCCGTGAACGAGATGTTCGGGCAGACCGAGATGAACTACGTGGTGGGCAACTGCCAGGCCCTGTGGCCCGCCAGGCCGGGGAGCATGGGCCGCGCCTACCCGGGCCACCGCGTGGCCGTCATTGACGACGAGGGCCGTGAATGCGCGCCCGGCGCGGTGGGCGAGGTGGCCGTGCATGCGCGAGACCGCCACGGCGCGCCCGACCCCGTCTTCTTCCTCGGTTACTGGAACAACGACGCCGCCACGCGCGCCAAGTTCACGGGCGACCCGGCGGACAGCTGGTGCCGCACGGGCGATCTCGCCCGCATGGACGCCGATGGCACGCTTTGGTACGAGGGCCGCGCGGACGACGTCTTCAAGGCCGCCGGCTACCGCATCGGCCCCGGCGAGATCGAGAACTGCCTGCTCAAGCACCCCGCCGTGGCCAACGCCGCCGTGGTGCCCAAGCCCGACGCCGAACGCGGCGCGGTGGTCAAGGCCTATGTCGTGCTTGCCGACGGCCACGCGGGCGACGCGGCCCTGGTGGACGCGCTGCAGGCCCACGTCAAGGCGCGCCTCGCGCCCTACGAGTACCCGAAGGAGGTCGAGTTCATCGACGCGCTGCCGATGACGACCACGGGCAAGGTGCAGCGGCGCGTGCTGCGGCTGCGCGAGCAGGAGCGGGCGGCAGGGGCCTCATCGCCCGTGCGGTGACGTTCAGCAGGGCCGCCCATCGCGGGACTCGCAGACCGGGCCGCTCAGGCTCTTGAGCAGCGCGACGAGATCAGCCGCTTCGGCCGCCGTCAGCGCGATGGGCACGCGTTCGCCGCGGCGCTGCCCCGGGCGGCCGAGCTCGCTGTGCCCCACGGCCGCGGCGGGTGCCGAGACGTAGTGCGCGACAGCCGCCTCCAGCGTTGCCACCTGCCCGGCATGCATGTAGGGCGCGCGCGTGGCCACGTTGCGAAGGCTGGGGGTCTTGAAGGCGCCCATCATGTGCGGGTCGTCGTCGGCGATGAAGCGCAGCTCGCTGCAGCTCTCGGCCGGTGCGTCGCTGTAGCGACCCAGGCAGTTGAACGGGTCGGCGGCCACACGTCCGATGGCCGCGGCCCGACCCCTGTCGGGGCTGGCCGGCAGCCTGGGCGCCAGGCCGGTGTTGTGGAAGTGCTGGTCGGTCAGCAGCGGGCCGGCGTGGCAGCTCACGCATTGGCCCTTGCCGATGAACAGGCGCAGCCCGCGCACTTCGGCCTCGGTGAGCGCCTGGGCGTCCGCGTCCGGGGCGCCTGTCACGGCAGCCACGTACCGGTCGAAGCGGCTCGCGCCTGGCATGAGCGTGCGCTCGTACGCTGCGATGGCCTTGCCCAGGTTGGCAAAGGCCCGGTCGACGGCCTGTTGCTGCGCCGGGCTCAGCTGAGCCCATGCGGCCCGCTCGGCGGGTGCACCCAGGGGGCTGGCTGCCACCGGCAGGCCCGCCAACGGGGGCAGGGGGCCGAACAGCGCTTCGTAGTCCGGGCGGTAGGCCTGCGCCAGCAGCCTGACGAGCTGCACGCGGTTGGCGCCATGCTCGGCCGCATCTTCCAGCGGGCCCAGGGCCTGCGACCACAGGCTGTCCTTGCGCCCGTCCCAGAAGAACCAGCGAGCGTGTGCCACCCCGGGAACGGGCATCGTGCGTCGGCTGCCCGTGGCCAGGCCTTCGCCCACCGGGCGCCCGTCCTGGAAGCCGCGCTCCGGCGCGTGGCAACTGGCGCAGGCGACGCGGCCGTTGGCTGACAGCCGGGTGTCGAGGAACAGGCGCTTGCCCAGCGCCGCCGCGGCGGGATCGGTGGCGACGGCGTTGGACGGGTCGGCGGGCGCGGCGCCCAGCCGGCTGATGTGGAGGCTGGCCAGGGTGGTGCGTTCGGCTTCGGTCCAGTGCCCGACGCCAGTGCTGGCGCGCCACGCCGCGAGGGCCAGCGGCAGCGTCAGGCACAGGGCAGCCGCGGCGAGCCAGGGCTTGGCGTTCATGCGGCCTCCTCAGCGGCGGTGGCGGCTGTCGTCCAGCACCACGTTGAAGACCGCGGTGTCGGTGCGCTCGCCGGCGGCAATGCCCAGGCGCATGTCCCACCAACCGGACATGCTGAACTTCACACCCTCGAGCGCGTACACGCCCGGGCTCAGCTCCCGCGTCACGCGGGGGCGGGTCGGGAAGCCATGGCCGTGCTGCGGCATGCCGCCGTTGAAGAGGATGCGGGCGTCGGACACGGGGCGGCCATCGCGGCTGTGCAGGCGCAGCTGCCAGGTCTGGATCTGGTCCAGCACGGGGCCGGCAGGTGGGGGCACCAGGGCCACGACAAAATGGCCCTGGGTGCTCGCGTGTTCCAGGGTGAGGTCGAGGTCCCGTGGCGGGCTGCCGCAGGCGGTGAGGTAGGCCGCGCTCACGAGGGCCGCGGCGGTGGCGAGGAAGGTGGATCGGCGCATGGTGGCTACTCCGGTGGGTTGAGGTGGCAGGCGCTAGGGCGCCCCTGGGGCCGGCGGCCCCATGACTGGGTGGCCGTGGTGTTCAGCCGCGGGTGCGGCGCGCGGTGTCGATGCAGCGCTTGAGGTCCGGCGCAATGGGCATGGGCCTGAAACCGCTGACGTCGGACAGGCCTGTGTTGCCCGCGGGCACCCACAGCCAGGTCTTGAGGGCCGCACCTGCCAGGCGCCAGGCCTGGCCGAGCGCTTCTCGCACGGCCCGTTGGCGCAGCGCCCACGCCAGCATGGCGGCATGCACGCGCGCGTGCTGTGCGGTCGACGCCTGGCCTAGGATGTGCGCCCGTGCGAGGTGATGGGCCGTCAGGTCGGCATCGCCGCGCTGTTCATGCCAGGCGGCTTCGGCGAGTTCCGCGCTGACGTTCGGGCGGATGCGTTGGGCGAAGGTGCGGGAGAGGTTCATCGTGGTGTCGGGATGCGTCTGGCTTGAAGTGGATTCTTCGCAAGGAGGACGCCATGCGCTTGAACGAAACGGCTGACTTGTCGCCCCGCCGCGCCGCGCGGGGCAGCGACAGCAGCGGCCGCATCTACACCTGGCCGGCGCTGAGCCTGTGGATCGGCCGCAGCGAAGGCCGCACGCAGTGGCATGAGCACCATGCGCATCAACTGGCCCTGTCGCCGCGGGGCGAGATGCGGTTTCGCACCGACCCGGACGGGGCCTGGACGGCCTTTGCCGGCGCCCTTGTGCCAAGCCACGCCAAGCACCAGTTCGAAGTCGACGGGCTGCGGGTCGCGCACCTTTTCGTGGAGCCGGAGAGCCGCGCGGGCCGCGCCCTGGCGCAACGTTTCGGCGGCACCGAGGTGGCCGCGCTGCCGGCCGCCGATGTGCGCCGCGCAGCAGCCGAACTGTTCGCGGCCTATGACCGCGAGGCCGACAGCGCGACCTTGCATGCTGCCGCGGCCGCGGTGGTGCGGGGCCTGTGCGGAGCGGGCATGGAATCCGACGAGGCGCTGGACCCGCGGCTCACGCGGGCCCTGGCATTCATCCGCACGCACATCCGTCGCCCGGTGTCGCTGGCGGATGTGGCCGCTTCCGTGGCGTTGTCGGAAAGCCGCTTCCGTCACCTCTTCGTGAGCGGCACGGGCTGTTCGTTTCGGGCCTACCTGCTGTGGCTGCGCATCAACGAGGCGATCGAGGCCGTCCAGGCCGGGGCCTCATGGACCGAGGCGGCCCACCAGGCCGGGTTCGCGGATTCGGCCCACCTCAGCCGCACGCACAAGCGCATGTTCGGCATCGAGCCGAGCTCGGTGCGCCCGGTGCCCCGCGGCGGATGAGCGGCGGCCGGGGCGCCGCCCACTTCGCTCACTTGCACTTGTAGGGCTTGCCCACCATATTGATGGCGCGTGGCGCCACGTTGCCATTGAACTGGTCCATGTCGGCGATGCGCGAACGGTGCACTTCCACGCAGGTGTCGCCTCGCCGCAGCACGGTGCGGCGGTCGCCGAGGGCGCCGACGGACTGGGCGCGGTTCTCGCTGGTCTGCTCCTCCACCCAGGCGCCGGCCCCGCCGGTGGCGTCGGCGATGCGGTCTTCGAAGGTGGGGCGCGGCGTGTTGCTGCGCGGGTCACTGAGAGCCGGGTTGCGGGCCTGCGCCGACGAGGCCGCGTAGCCCGGCGGGAGGGTCAGGCGCAGCGTGGTGCGTGGCGGCTCGGCAGGCGTGGGCGTGACGACCGTGGCTGGTGGCGGTGGCGCCGCCTCGGTGGCGGGCGTGTCGGGCAGGTCGCGCAGGGTCGGCGGGGCCGTGAGCGGCAGCGGCGCGCGCAACACCGGCTTCGCGGGCTCGCGCGCGGCGTCGGGAGGGGGGCGGCGATCGGGCAGCGGCAGCAGGCGCAGGGTCACGATGCGCCGCTCGCCGTCGCCGCGCAGTGCCGGCGGGCGGTGTTGCCAGAGCAGGGCGAACACGGCCACGTGCAGGCCCACGACGGCGACGCGGGCCGGCCAGTGGTTGCCTGCGCCGAGCTTCATTGTCCCTGCAGCTTGACGCTCAGCTCGGCGTCAGCGGGCGCGATCAGCCGCGCGGCATCCGGCCAGCGCTCCTGGCCGGTGATCAGCGCGCAGGCGCGGCCGGGCGTGCCCTTGCGGGCCTTGGGGTCGCGCTCGCCCACGGGCAGAGGCAGGCCCAGCAGCTGGCCGTCCTCGCGCCACTCCAGCTCCATGGCGGGCGTGGCGGCGCACACGCGCACGCCTTCCAGGCGCGGGAAGAGCCAGCGCAGGTACCAGGGCAGCAGCTCGTCGCGCAGCTTGAAGCCCACCCGCACGATCTGGCGCACCTGCGCCATGGTGAGCGTGTCGGCCCGCGGGTTGAGCTCCAGGCTGCCGGCGATCGCCACCTTCTGCTCGGGCCGTGCGTTGGTGGCGAGGTCGGCCGTCTTGCCCTCCGCGGCGGGCAGCAGCGGCAGCTTGAAGCCCCCTTTGGCGTCGAGCTGGATGGGGTGGTCGGCCTCGTCGCTGCGCACCACCATGCGCAACTGCTCCAGCGGCAGCGTGGTGCGCGCGGTGTCGACCTTGAAGTCCATGCGGAACAGCCCTTCGCCGTAGCGGTCGAGCTTGGTCAGGAATTCGTTGATCTGCTGGTAGGGCAGGGCGTCCTTGTTGCGCTTGAGTTCGGTGCTGACGGGCGGGAGCCGGGTCGTCTCCACCGCCTGGGCCAGGGCGGGCAGGGGTGAGAGCAGGCCGGCCAGCAGGAGGGCGAGCGAGGGCAGCGCGAGGGGGAGCAGGCGAGGGGTCATGCGGGAGGTCGAGGGCAGAGGGCGGGAGATCACGGCGCGTTCAAGGGGCATCGGGGTCGTCGGCGGGCTCGGGCCCGGGCTCCCAGCTGAGCAGGTCGCCGGGCTGGCATTGCAGGGCCTCGCAGATGCGGGCCAGGGTGTCGAAGCGCACGCCGCGCACCTTGCCGCTCTTGAGCAGCGACAGGTTGGCCTCGGTGATGCCCACGCGCTCGGCGAGCTCGCGCGAGCGCATCTTGCGGCGCGCGAGCATGACGTCGAGGGTCACGATGATGGGCATGGCTCAGATGAACTCGGCGTTCTCGTCCGCGACGCGGGCGGCCTCGGTCAGCACCTGCGACAGCGCCAGCAGCAGCAGGCCGAAGAGCAGCGCGAGGTAGTGGTCCGACGACAGGCCGAGCCACAGCTGGCGCTCGCCCTTGGGGTTGCCCCAGGTCAGCGCCAGGATGGCCAGCGTGTGGCCCAGCGGCTGCGCGGCCGCCAGCGTGCACAGGCCCAGGCCCAGGCGGCGCAGGTGCTGGGCCGGGCGCTGCGCGAGCAGCTCGCCCTCGGCAAAGCAGCCGAACAGCGCCCACATCTGCCACAGCGCGAACAGGCTCACCGACGTGGGCAGCATGGAGGCGCCCAGGCCCCACAGTCGCGAGCCCAGGTCCAGTTGGAGCTTGCTGAGTTTCCAGGTGCTGGCCGCCACCTCGGCGACCCAGTCCGGCTGCGCCCAGAAGATGAAGGGCAGGGTGCCGATGACGACGAGGCCCACCAGGCACAGCAGCCGCACGATCCACGCCAGGCGGCGGATGCGGCGCAGGCCGTCGGCGGAAAAGGAGTCGGGCATGGAGGCTTCGCGAAACAAGAAAAACTTACTGTAAAACAATAATTCGTTGTTGCGTCACGGAAGTTTTCACTTCCCCGAGAATGAGGGGCATGAGCAAGAAGAGCAGCCATGTCAGCGAAACCCCGGCCACGCAGATGCTCAAGCGGGCCGGCGTGACCTTCACCGAGCACATCTACGACTACGTCGAGCACGGCGGCACTGCCGAGTCGTCCAAGCAGCTGGGCGTGGACGAGCACGCGGTGGTCAAGACGCTGGTGATGCAGGACGAGAAGGCCGAGCCGCTGATCGTGCTGATGCACGGCGACCGCACGGTCAGCCTGAAGGAGCTGGCGCGGCAGATCCCGTGCAAGAAGGTGGAGCCTTGCAAGCCCGAAGTCGCGCAGCGCCACAGCGGCTACCAGGTGGGCGGCACCTCGCCCTTCGGCGTGCGCAAGGCGATGCCGGTGTTCGTGGAGGCCAGCATCCTGGCGCTGCCGCGCATCTGCATCAACGGCGGGCGGCGCGGCTACCTGGTGGGTATCGAGCCGCAGGTACTCACCGGGCTGCTCGGCGCCCGGCCGGTGACCTGCGCCAACTGAATTCGGCCCCGCCGCGCCGGGCAGGCACGCCGGTTGCCGCGCGCAGGGATGGCAACCAACCTCTGGCAGACCATCCTGCAGACCCTGCAGTCCGAGTTCTCGGACGCCCCCGACGCCGAACAGGTGACGCGCATCATGACGCGGCTGCTGCTTGCGGGCGTGCTGGGCGGCGTGCTGGGCTACGAGCGCGAGAGCCGCGGCAAGGCGGCCGGCGTTCGTACGCACATGCTGGTGGCCATGGGCGGCGCGCTCTTCGTGCTGGTGCCGGCCCTCGGGGGCATGCCAGTGGCCGACATGAGCCGCGTGATCCAGGGCGTGGTGACCGGCGTGGGCTTTCTCGGCGCGGGTGCCATCATCAAGCACCGCGACGAGGAGGACGTGCAGGGCCTGACCACGGCGGCCGGCATCTGGATGACGGCCGCCATCGGCGTGGCCTGCGGCCTGGGGCGCGAGTCGACGGCCCTGCTGAGCACGCTGCTGGCCCTGGCGGTGCTCGTGCTGCTGCCGCGCCTGGTGGGGCGCGACCGGCCCTGATCGGCGCTGACCGGCACTGACGGGCATTGGGGCCTCCGCGATTGCCCCTCTGCGAACCGGGGTTGGGCTGCATGACAATGCCGCCCCATGCAAACCGTCCTCCCTCTGCTTGCCGCCCTCGCCGGCTACCTGATCGGCTCGCTGTCGTTTGCCGTCATCGTCAGCCGCGTGATGGGCCTGTCCGACCCGCGCTCCTATGGCTCGGGCAACCCCGGTGCCACCAACGTGCTGCGTTCGGGCAACAAGGCCGCGGCCATCCTGACCCTCGTCTTCGACGCGCTCAAGGGCTATCTGCCCGTGCTGGCCGTGGCCATCTGGGGGCCGCGCCTGGGCCTTGGCGAAGGCACCGCCGCGCTGGTGGGCCTTGGCGCCTTCCTGGGCCACCTCTGGCCAGTGTTCTTCCGCTTCCAGGGCGGCAAGGGCGTGGCCACCGCGGCCGGCGTGATCTTCGCGCTCAACCCGATGCTGGGCGTGGCCACGCTCGCCACCTGGGCCATCATTGCCTGGTTCAGCCGCTACTCGTCGCTGGCGGCCATCGTCTCGGCTGCGTTTGCGCCGATCTATCAGTTGCTGATCTGGGAAGCCGGCCCCACGGCGTTGGCCCTCATCATCATGGGCCTGCTGCTGGTGTGGCGCCACCAGGCCAACATCAAGAAGCTCATGGCCGGCACCGAGAGCAAGCTCGGCCAGAAGGCCGCGCCGGCCGCTGCCCCGTCCAAGTCCCTCAAGAACCGGAAGAAATCATGACCGCCTCCTCCCCTGTTGAACGCTTCGACGTCGGCCCCCGCATGTCCGAGATGGCCGTGCACAACGGCGTCGCCTACCTGGCCGGCCAGGTGCCCGAAGACACCACCGCCGACATCGTCGGCCAGACGGCCCAGGTGCTGGCCGCCATCGACAAGCTGCTGGAGCGCGCCGGCACCGACAAGACCCGCATCCTGCGTGCCGAGATCTTCCTGGCCGACCGCGCCGACTTCGCCGGCATGAACACCGCCTGGGAAGCCTGGGTCGCCGCCGGCCACACGCCGCCGCGCGCCACCGTCATCGCCGGCCTCGCGCGCCCGGAGTGGAAGGTCGAGATCCTCATCACCGCCGCGGTGTGACCGCCCTCTGAGGGCGCTTAAAGCGCGCGTGCTGCTTCAGCGGCCGCCCGCTCGCGCCAGAACGCCACGTCGATGAGCTGCTCCGCGCCTGTGCGCGCATTGAGCAGCCAGAACTGCCGCCCGTCCGCGCTCACGCGCACCACCTCGCCCTCGTGCCGCCCGGCGCTCACCCGCCGGCCCAGGGCATTGGCCGGGAAGCCCGGGTCGCGGGCGAGCTGCAGCAGTGGCGTGGCGGCGCGGGTGTCGCCCGCCAGCCGCAGCCGCTGCACCAGCGGCGCGAGCAGCGGGCTGGCGGCATCGGCCGCCGACACGAACAGCACCAGCTTGGCCTGCGCCCGGCTCAAGGCCACGTTGAGCAGGCGCTGCGCCGCCTCGCCGTGCAGGAAGGGCTGCGCGCCGTCGGCCGGGTCGAACACCACCACCGGGGCCTCGCTGCCCTGTGCGCGGTGCACCGTGCTCACCCGCAGCGACTCCGGCAGCCCGCGCGCGCGCAGCCGCTGGCGGATCAGCGCGCGCTGGGCGCGAAACGGCGTCAGCACGATCAGCTCGTCAGGCTGCCACTCGCCGCTGGCCAGCGCCTCATCCAGCAGCTCCGCGATGGCCTCGGCCGACTCCCGCCGCACCGGCCCGCGCTCCGCGGCCACCCAGCCGCCATCGGTCTTCATGCGCTGCAGGTGCACATGCGTGCCCGCGTCGATGCTGCCGAGCGCCCGGGCGCGCGCCGCCTGCCAGCCGGGCGCGGCCAGCGCGTCGGCGGCCACGCGCAGGGCGCCGTCGTAGAAGAGTTCGCTCACCAGCTCGCCGATGGGTGGCGCCATGCGCGACTGCTCGTCCAGCAGCGCGACCGCAGGCCCGGCCTTGGGCATCTCGGCAAACGGCGAGCGGCCGAGCCAGCGGCGCGCGAGGCGGTCGTCGCTGCGCTGCACGGGCGATAGCTGCTGCGGGTCGCCCGCGAAGAGCCGCGCGCGACCCAGCGGCATCAGCACCAGCGCGTGGGCCAGGCTCACCTGGCTGGCTTCGTCGAACACGACGAGATCGAAGGGCGGTGCGCCGTCGTCCGCCAGCGCGCGCAGCGTCTTGAGCGTGAAGGCGGCGCGTGTGGTCGTCATGCTCGCCAGGCGGCAGCGTTGCAGCACCTGCAGCGAGGCGCTGCGCAACTCGTCGCGCAGGCTGGCGACGCGGTCGGCCCAGGCCTTGAGCGCCTGCGCGTCTCGCCCATGCGGGCGCGCCGCCTCGGTGCGCGCCAGCCGGGCGATGAGGTCGCGGTCCTGCGTGGGAATGAGGTGTTCGCGCCCCTCGTAGGCTGCGGCATCGAAGCGCGTGCCCAGTCGCTGTACCGCGCCGCGCAGCGCCTCGCGCCGGCCCTTGTGCAGGGCCTTGTCCACGGCGAGCGTGGCCTGGTCCACCGCCTGGTTGGTGGTGGACAGCAGCAGCACGCGGGCGCCGGGGTGGCGGTCCAGGTACTCGGCGAGCAGCACGCCGAGCGTCGTCGTCTTGCCGGTGCCTGGCGGGCCCCACAGGAAGCCGCTGCTGTGCCCGGCCAGCGCCAGCGCCGCCCGCTGCGCCGGCCGCAGCCAGCGAAAGGGCTCGCCCGTGAGCGGCGTGCCGCCCCGCAGTGGCGTGGGCGAGGAGAGGTCGGGCAAAGCCGCCATGGCCTGCTCGGCCCAGGGCGTGTCCCACCAGGCATCGGCCACCGCGTTCAGGAAGCGTGTGGGGTACAGGCGGATGAGGTGGCCCGCGGGCGGCGGCGGGCTGCTCGCGTTCTGCAGCACGAGCTGGTCGTCCTCGGCCAGCACCGCCAGCACGCTCGCCCCGCCCTTGGCCGGCGCGCCCCACCAGGCCGAGGCGCCGTCCAGGCTGTCGTCCAGCAGCGCCTGCGCCGACGCCGCACCGGGCCGCTGGCCCTCCGCGAACACATAGCCCGGCTCCAGCGTCACGCGCCAGAGCGCGCCATCACGCTCGGCATGCAACACCTTGAAGTCGTAGTACTCGGGCGTCGCCGTCAGCTCGGCGTTCACTGCCGCGCGGAGGTCGGCCAGGCTCATGGGCGGGGAAGGTTCGGGAAAAGGGCGCGACTGTAAGGGCTGTCCACACGCGGGCCGTGGCCGACTGCCTCGGGCCGGCGCGTTCACTCGGTCAGGTGAGCGTGCCGCGGGTCATGCGCGGGCATGGACGGCGGTTGTTGAATGTAGCGAATGGTGCATTTCGACCCTGTGCGGTCCTCCAAACCATCGAGTTCGCAGCCTGAAAGCAGTCGCTCCACGGCTCGATGCAGAGGTATCTGTAGGGCGGGTCACGACCCGCCATCCACCGCTGCTTGGGCTGCGCCAAAGGTTGTGCGACCGGTTCGGCGGCGGGTCGCGACCCGCCCTACCTGACTGAAGCCCACGGGGCGCTTGCGCACCTGCCAGCCCTTGAGCTGGAAGACGCGCTGCACCGTGTGCGACGCAACAAGACCGATGCCGCAGTGACGCCCTCGCGCACGCCGGCATCGACCTCCGCGCGCTTGACCCATTCGTTCAGCATCTGCGGCACGCAGCCAACCTTGGGCGCGATGGACTCAATGGCCGCCCACAGCGACGGGTACTCCCCTCGGTGCTCCTGCACCATCCTCACCGAGCGCTCACGCACCTCGGGTGAGAACTTGTTCGACTTGCTCATGGCTCAATCCTCTCAGGGTGTTGAGCCTCCTCGAAACCCGGGGCGCCTCATCCTTCGTCGATCGCCTCTGACCAGCTGACAAAGCCATCGACCCATGCGTCACGACCGAGCACCATTTCGGAGATGTGGAAGCCCTCATCGCTCGCGCCCACATCTGGATCGACGAGGTTCGGGTGATTCCTGAAGCCTGGCTTCCCTTTGAGTCTTGCCACAGCCTCGACGGCCTCTTCTCTTGTGCGGTACGCACCGATGACCTTCACGACCTCACAGTCGGTTCTAGGTTCATACGAATGCTGCAAGAGGTACACGCGATCCATGGGGCCTAACTTGTTATATGCCAACGCCAACTGTCGGATAACACCGGAGGCGTCGCGCTAACGGCGGCCGCGGTACCCGTGCAAGTGCTTCGCACATCAATTTCCTCCGCGCTTCCGCGCTTATGCGCGGTGCAATTTTTCAGGGCAAATGCCGGGCCAGTGACAAACGTGTTGGCAACTCTGAGCGCCGTGGGATGAGACATGCGCTCATTGATGTTGCCATCGCTCCAGGCGCATACCCATGCGGAGATCCCTGAGCCGCCCGCTTATCCCACAGCCTCCGCCTCGGTGGCCCAGCGGTCGCGACAGGTGCACGACAACTCGAGTGCTGCCCGCTAGACTGGCGCGCCTTGAAGCTGCCTGTCGTCAACGACGGCTCCTGGCCGGGAATACCCCGGCACCCCCAATGCTGACGGCGGCAGCACGGTTTGACCAGACGTGGTCAGCGTTCCTCCGCTCGTGCGAAAACCTTTGGTCGCGTTCTTGACGATGGTGACGGTGCGCGAACTCTCTTTCCCACCTGATCGGCTGCCTGGCGGCAAGGCACGCCGGCAGGGCGAGAATGGCTGTTTTGATTGCCCCGGCCGGCCAGATTGCCTCTCCCAAGCTACCGCCGGTGCTGTCAGCCCGCTCATGACCCACCCTCCCTACACGACCCTGCCGCAGTGGCCCAATGCCTATCCGGCCAGCGGCGCCAGCGCCACGCTGAAACACCTCAACGAGGACTTCATCGTGACCGAGTTGCCGCTGCAGTTGCCCTCCGGCGAGGGCGAGCACATCTGGCTGGACATCGAGAAGAACGGCGCCAACACCGCGTTCGTGGCCCAGCAGCTGGCCGAGGCGGCCGGCGTGGAGGAGCGGGACGTGGGCTATGCCGGCCTGAAGGACCGTTACGCCGTCACGCGGCAGTGGTTCAGCATCTATCGGCCCAAGGGCGAGACGCCCGACCTGACGCTGCTACAGCACCCGGAGTTCAAGGTGCTGAGCCAGAGCCGCCACGTGAAGAAGCTGCGGCCCGGCGACCTGCTAGGCAACCGGTTTCGCATCGTGCTGCGAGACGTGACGGGCGACCGGGGCGCCATCGAGGCCAACCTCAAGGCGGTGGCTTCGCATGGCGTGCCCAACTATTTCGGCGCCCAGCGCTTCGGCTTTGACGGCGGCAACGTCGAGCAGGGGCGGGCGATGCTGGCGCGCGAGATCCGGGTGCGCAACCCGAAGAAGAAGGGCATCTATCTGTCGGCGGTGCGCTCCTTCGTCTTCAATGAAGTGCTGGGGCTGCGCATCCACCAGGGGCTCTGGGGCCAGACCCTGCCCGGCGACGTGATGGACGAAGCGGGCCGCCCCACCGGGCCGCTTTGGGGGCGCGGCCGCGTGAGCACCACCGAGCAGGCGCAGGCCCTGGAGAACGGCGTGGCCGAACGACACGCCACCCTGTGCGACGGCATGGAGCATGCCGGGCTGGACCAGGAGCGCCGCGCTCTGGTGGCGAGCCCGTTGGACATGGCGTGGGAATGGCCGCAGGCCGATCAGCTCGTGCTCACGTTCTCCTTGCCCGCCGGCAATTACGCCACGTCCGTGTTGAACGAGATCCTGCGCACGACGGAGCCTGAGCGGCACGTGGAAGGCGAGACCGCGGCGCCCGAGTGACGGTGCCGGCCGCCTGGGGCTGTGCCTAGCGCCCCAGGCGCCGACGTGTGGCACCGGCTCGCGTCGCCAGCGCGCGCAATCTGCGCCCGGCTTGACCTCGGACAAGACCTCCGCCGGTTTGGCGGCTTAGCCTGTGGCCCAACGCCACTGCCTGAGTCTGTCATGTCCATCGAGTTGTTCCGTCAGGGCCGCCACGTGTGCGCCATGTTCGCGCGCCTGGGCGACGAGGGCGGTGACGCCGTGCAGTCCAACCAGTTCCTGCTGGTCAATGGCGACACGGGAGCCATCCTCGACCCGGGTGGCAACATCGCCTACAACGAGCTCTACCTCGGCATGTCGGCGTTCTTCCCGCCGCACAAGCTCGCAGCCATCCTGGCCTCGCATGCCGACCCCGACATCATCGCGTCGCTGGACCGCTGGATGACGGCCACCGAAGCGCCCGTCTACATCTCGCGGCTGTGGGAGCGCTTCGCGCCGCATTTCTGCAAGCCGGGCAAGACGCTGGGGCGCGTGGTGGGCCTGCCGGATGCCGGCGAGCGGCTGCACCTGGGCACGGGGGACGACCGCTTCGAGCTGTGGGCGCTGCCGGCGCACTTCCTGCATGCCGAGGGCAACTTCCAGTTCTATGACCCGGTGAGCCGCATCCTGTTCTCGGGCGACCTGGGCGCGTCGCTCGGCACCAGCCTCAACCCCGAAAAGCCCGTGACCTCGCTCGCCAACCACATCCCGCGCATGGAAGGCTTCCACCGCCGCTACATGGTCAGCAACAAGATCCTGCGCCTGTGGGCAGCGATGGTGCGCCAGCTGGACATCCAGATGATCGCGCCCCAGCACGGCGCCCCGATGGTGGGGCCGGCGGTGCGCGAGTTCATCGACTGGGTGGAGCAGCTGGAGTGCGGCATCGACCTGTTCGGGTCGGCGAACTACCGTGTGCCGGGCTGAGCCGGCCTGTTCAGGGGCTGGTTGCTGCCAGTAGCGTGGGGGTGATGGCCAGCGACAGGTGCTCGCTGGCGACGGGGTCGTCCCGGCCCTGTTCGATCAGGGCCTTCACGCCGTTGCGGGTGATGAGCCGTGGCCGTGAGACGACCGTGAGCGGGTCGCCCTTGCTGACCTCGGTCCGAAGTTCGATCCGGTCGTCGCCAAGGTCCTGAGCCGAGATCGTGATGGCCAGTTGCTCCGGTGACGGCTTGTCGGGGGCGCCGCTGAGCATGACTGTCGCTCGCCCGCCCAGCGGGATGCGCACGGTGGGTTTGCTCGTCAGGGTCTGTGACGCGCCGCTGTGACCGCTTCGGTAGCTGATGTCCATCTTCAACTCCACTTTGCGGGCCTCGGTCGCAGGCGCCTCGGCCTGCGTCGCATAGGCGAGGCCCGCTGCGGCGAGCAAGACGGCGCCCAGGGCTGACGTGCCCGTGCGGGACATCGGGCGAGCGGCTTTCAACATGGCAATCCTTTCAACAAGCGGATGGGAGGTGCCCCAGCGGCTGGCCAGCGGCGCGCCGAGGTGGTGAAGGTCGTGGGCAGCCAGCAGGGCCTGGGCGTAGTCCGTGCGTGACGACGGGTGGGCGGCCAGCACGGCGGCGTCGCAGGCGAGTTCCTGGTCGGCCCGAAAGCGTTGCGCGGCCCACCATGCCAGCGGGTTCCACCAGTGCAGGGCCGTGAGCCCGCAGGCCAGCAGGTTCCAGAGGTTGTCCAGCCGCTCGCGATGCACGTTCTCGTGGGCCAGGATGAGGGCGCGCTGCGGCGGTGTGAACCGCTGCTCGAAGTCGCTCGGCAGCGCCACGCGCGGGCGCAGCAAGCCCACGAGCGCGGGGCTGCTGCCGGCCGGCAGGCGCGTGCCAAGGCGGCTCAGCCGCCGTTGCCGGCGCGCCTGCACGAGCAGCACGGCGGCTGCACCGACCAGCCACAGGGCAAGCCAGAGCGCCGCCTTGCTGGCGGTCGGCATCGGCAGCACTGGGGCCGCCGTTTGCACGGTGGTGCCAGCCGCGGCCAGCACCACACGCAGTGGTTCGGTGGCCGGGCGAGGCAGGGCGGGCGTTAGCAGCACGGCCGGCAGCAGCAGCCAGCCGGCGTAGAGCGCGCCCGCGCCCAGGCGGCGCAGCAGCGGGCGCAGCGCGGCCAGCAGCAGCACCGCCAGGCTGAAGAGCGCGGCTTGCCGCCACAGCGCAGTCAGCAGCAGCTCAGTCATGGCCCTGCTCCTTGAGCAACGCCTTCAGCGCAGCGACATCGTCGTCATTGAGCTTGCGCTCCGACGCGAACTGCGCCACCAGCGGCGCCAGGCGCCCGCCGAAGAGTCGGTCGATGAGGGACAGCCCCGTGTCGGCCACCCAGGCGTCTTCAGGGACGGCCGGTGCGTAGAGGAAGCGCCGGCCGTCGCGCTCGGCCGTCACGGCGCCCTTCTTGAGCAGCCGGTTGAGCAGCGTCTTGACGGTGGCCAGCGCCCAGCCGTGCTGGGGCGACAGCGCCGCGGCGATCTCGTCGGCGGCCTGGGGTGCGCGTTGCCAGAGCTGGCGCATGACCTGGGCTTCGGCGTCGCTGATGGGCGGGGAGGGGATCGGGGGCGGGCTCGTGTTCATTGATTACGCCTGTAAACGATGGCGAATGATTACGCGTGTAATCGATGCCGTCAAGTGCCTTGTCACGCGCAGGACTTGTGAGGGCCCTACGCTGGCGGCACAGCCGCTGTTGCGGCGCGGAGATTGCTGCGTGAGCCCCATCGATGACGAACTGGTGAAGCGCATTCACCGTGACCTGCAGGACGACTTCGACGAGGAGCTGGAGCTCGAACTCGAAGACCGCCACTACGGCGACCTGCCGTCTGACGCGCCGGCCGAGGCCCGCAGCGAGCGACAGCGCTATTTCCGCGAACTCATCCGGCTGCAGAGCGAGCTCGTCAAGCTGCAGGACTGGGTCGTGCACACGGGCCACAAGGTCGTCATCCTGTTCGAGGGGCGGGACGCGGCCGGCAAGGGCGGGGTCATCAAGCGCATCACGCAGCGGCTGAACCCGCGCGTGTGCCGCGTGGCGGCGCTGCCGGCGCCCAACGACCGCGAGCGCACGCAGTGGTACTTCCAGCGCTATGCGTCACACCTGCCGGCGGCCGGCGAGATCGTGTTGTTCGACCGCAGTTGGTACAACCGCGCGGGCGTCGAGCGCGTGATGGGCTTTTGCACCGACGAGCAGTACGAGGAGTTCTTCCGCTCTGCACCCGAGTTCGAGCGCATGCTGGTGCGCTCGGGCATCCAGCTCATCAAGTACTGGTTTTCGATCAGCGACGACGAGCAGCGCGTGCGCTTCCTGGGCCGCATCCACGACCCGCTCAAGCAGTGGAAGTTGAGCCCCATGGACCTGGAGTCGCGCCGCCGCTGGGAGGCCTACACCTCGGCCAAGGAGGTGATGCTGGAGCGCACCCACATCCCCGAGTCGCCGTGGTGGGTGGTGCCGGCCGACGACAAGAAGCGCGCACGGCTGAACTGCATCCACCACCTGCTGTCGCTCATGCCGTATGCCGAAGTGCCGCATGCCGACATCGAACTGCCGCCGCGCGAGCGCCGCGAGGACTACATCCGCCACCCGGTGCCCGAGGAACTCATCGTACCGACGGTGTACTGACGCTGCCGTTCGCTGGCGTGTTCATGCGCTCCTTGAGCGCACCTGCGCGAGCCGACCGGGCCTACCGGAAGGGCTGGCCGGGAAAGCCCTAGCATCGGGGCCATGCCGCGTTCCCTCCTCGTCGTGATCATCCTGGCCGCCCTGGGTTCCTGGGCCTGGCGCTCGCATGTCGAGCAGGCCGACGGCGAGCGGCTGGCCTCGCTGGCCCGGCCGGGCGACATCCGCATGATCTCGTCCGAGACCTGCGGCTGGTGCCTGGCCGCGCGGCGCTGGATGACGCAGGAAGGCATTCCCTTCGAGGAGTGCTTCATCGAGCGCGAGGCCCGCTGCATGGCCGACTACGAAGCCCTGGGCGCCCACGGCACGCCCACGCTCGTCGTGCGTGGTCAGCGCATCCTGGGGTTCGACCGCGCCGGCATCGCCCAGGCGTTGTCGGTCAGCCGGCCGGCCGGTCGTTGAAGAGTTCTTCGCACTCGGTCTGAAGGATCTTGGCCAAGTCCGGCGCGGCCGGTGCTGACACGGGTGCCGGTGCCGGTGCGGCCACGGCCCCGTTGCCCAGCCCGGGGTACAGCGCCGTGAAGAAGCAGTCCATCACATGCCCGACGCCCCGCTCCGTCACCTCGCGCAGGTCGCCCTGCAGGTACTGGCCGAACGACGCCACGTGGCTGACGATCTCGAAGGACGGGAAATACAGCACGCCGTCGTCCGCCGCGGCCAGCTCCCCGCAGGCCGAGCGCAGCGTGCACTTGGAGTAGCTCGACGCCAGCAGCACATGCTCGCCCGAGTAAGTCGCCACCAGCGGCACGGGCGACACCGTGAAGATGAAGCGCACGCGCGGGTTGACCTCGCGCACCAGCGCGACAAGCCGCTGCAGGTCCAGCAGCACCTCGGCCTGCGTGAGGTTGCGAAAGCGGTGCAGCGCGGCGTCGTAGGTGCCTTTGGCCGTGCCGGGGCAGACCGGGTAGGTGTGGCCGCGTTCGGCGTGGTACCAGGTCTCGGTCAGGCCGAGGGTGAACACGAACACGTCGCAGGTCTCGAACATGTGCCGCACGCGGCCGAGGTGGAACCGCCGGTCGGCACGGGCGTGGGCGAGGTTGTCGAAGCCGCCCTTGACCGCGTTGGGCCGCAGCAGGTCGTAGATGCGGCCCTCGTCCTCGGCGTAGTCGTCGATGGGCTCGCGCACGCCCAGCGCCTGCTCGGCCAGCTCCAGCGCCTGGCGCGAGCTGTAGAGGTTGCCGAAGCGGGCGGAGAAGGTCTGGTAGTCGCTGCCGTCGCGGCCGGCGGCCTGCTCCAGCGGGTGCGGCTGCTCCACCAGCATCGGTTGCATGCCGCGCTGGCGCATGTGCCGGGCGATGTGCTGCGCGAAGCAGCTGCCCGCCGTGGCCACACGGGCGTCGGGCGTGAGGTGGAACTTCGGCGTGCCGACGAGGTCGAGGTCGCGCCAGCCGATGTCGCTGACGGCGCGGCGCCAGAAGGCACGGTCAGGCTGCTGCTGGTAGGGGTGCATGGCGGTCAGGCGAGTTGGCGCAGTTGCTGGAGCACGAGGGCGCCGTAGGCCTCGTTGCCGTGGGTGCAGCCCAGCGTGAGCGGGTCGCGCAGGGCACCGTGCTCGTCCAGGCTCTCGGGCGGCGGGCCCAGGCAGTCGATGCCCAGCGGCGCGAGATGGCGGCGGAGCAGGTCGACGTAGAGGCCGTAGTACTTGAGCCGGATGCTCAGCGGCATGAGGCCGTGGCGGGCGATGAGGTCGCCGAAGACCTCGGGCGTGTCGCGCATGCGGGCCTCGTTGCCCTGCGGCGGCGGCGGCGCGACGTGCACGATGCGCAGCCCCGGGTGGCGGGCGCGGATCATCGTCAGCTGCGCCAGCGTCTGCTGGATGGCGCCGAGCAGCTGCGCCTCGACGGTGGCCAGCGACACCGGCTGGTGCCCGGGCCGCAGCGGCGCGTTGCTGTCGGCCGGCCAGACGAAGTCGAAAGGCTGCGCCGGGTTCAGCAGCGACAGCACCGAATGTTCGTTGCCCCCGAGGAAGGACACGAGCAGGCCCTGCGGGTCCAGGCTCGTCACGATCTCGATGAAGGCCGGCGCCGCGGCCACGGTCGGGCGGCCATCGACGGTCTGCACGACCGCGCGGCAGTCGACGCCGGGAATGATGAGATGGGCGCGCAGCGTGACGTCCCGGCCCTGGCCCGGCAATGGCCCGATGGGTTGGAAGCCGGGCTGCTGGGCCCAGGTCGTCCAGCTCGAGTGGGACACGCCCACGTCGGGCGCGACGGCACGCAGCACGCTGATCGCGTGGCTCATGCCCAGGAGGTCCATGTTCATTGCCGGTGCTTGCGCCATGCGCCCGATTCTCGGCGGCAGGCGGGGCCCAGGCCCGCAGAACTGCAAGGCTGCGGCGGGGCAATTCAGCGCTTGGGGCGCGCGGGACAAAGGCCGAGCCGAGTCGGCAACGCTGCTCAGCAGCGCTGGCGACTCGGCTCGGCGGCGGTGGAAAAAGGCGTCATTCGCATAGGGACTCGACGCCGGGATCAGGCACGCTTGGCGGTGGACTTGGCGGCGGCCAGCGTCTGGCGGGCCAGGGTGGCTTCGCTGTAGCCGACGACGACGACGCGGGGCAGTTGGGCGACTTCGCGCTGGGCATAGCCGGTGACGACGACGCGCGGCAGCTGGGCGACTTCGCGGGTGGCCTTGCCCGTGACGACGACGCGTTCGAGCTTGACGGTGGGCTGCGGGGCGGCCTGGGCAGCCACGGCGGCAGCGGTCAGGACGACGGCGGTGAAGACAGTGTTGAGGCTCATGATGGACTCCGTTTCGGTGGGTTGCGAACTGCGTGATTGCTTGTTCGATGAGGTCAGTTTCGGCAATGACCCGGGGCGCTTCCAGGGGCCTGCGATCAATCGCCAGCCGCGCTGGATGAACTGCAGGTGCGCTGGATGACCTGCGGGCAGCTCACACCCGCGCAGCCATGCTGCACGGCGCTATCCTGGGGTGGTCCGCATGCCCCGCTCACCCATGACCCTCGCTCGCCCCGGCGCCCTGAACCTCATCACCGACGTCCCCGGCCTCACGGTCGGCCATGTCACGGACGACACCGTGCGCTCCGGCGCCACAGTGGTGCTGGTGGACGGCTTCTGGGCTGCGGGGGTGGACGTGCGCGGCGGCGGCCCCAGCACGCGCGAGACCGAGGCACTGGCGCCCGAGAACCTGGTCGGTCGCGTGCACGCCATTGCGCTGGCCGGCGGCTCGGTCTTTGGCCTGGGCGTGGCGGATGGCGTCGTGGCGGCACTGTCGGCCCAGGGGCGCGGGCTGCAGCTCAGGCCCGGTTCACCTGCCATTCCTGTCGTGCCGGCCGCCGTGCTGCACGACCTGTCCAACGGGGGAGACAAGGCCTGGGGCCTGGACCCACCCTACCGCCGCTGGGGCCTGGAGGCGGTAGAGGCTGCGACTCGCGCGTTCGCCCTGGGCGCCGTGGGCGCCGGGCGCGGTGCGATGGCGGGGCTCAGGCCCGGCGGCATCGGTTCGGCGTCGCTGGACCTGGGCGATGGCCTGGTGGTGGGCGCGCTGGTGGCGGCCAACCCGATCGGCTCGGCCCACATGCCCGACGGCGAGACGTTTTGGGCCTGGCCGTTCGAGATCGACGGCGAGTTCGGCGGCCACCGCCCGCAGGGCCATGCGCCGGTCGTCGACCCGATGCCCGCGCTGTCGCGCCTGGCGGCGCTCGGCCGGGCGCAGGCTGGCGCCAACACCACGCTGGCCGTGGTGGCCTGCAATGCCGACCTGACCACGGCGGAATGCAAGCGCCTGGCCATGATGGCGCAGGACGGCATCGCCCGGGCCGTGCGGCCGGCGCACACGCCGTTCGATGGCGACACGGTGTTCGCGCTGGCCTGCGGCGCGCAGGCGCTGCCGCAGGGGCCGGACCGCGCCGTGCAGCTCGGGCGCCTGGGCTCGGCCGCGGCAGACTGCCTGGCCCGGGCCATCGCCCGCGCCGTCTACGAGGCCGGCCGGGCCTGAGCCCGCTCGGCCAGCACGCGGGCGAGGTCCGGCGTGGCGGCGAGCAGCGCGGCCGTGACGGCCTCGCGCGGCGCGCGGAAGACCGCATCGGTCGGGCCGCTCTCGATCAGCCGGCCGGCGTCCATCACGTAGAGGCGGTCGGTGGCCGCGCGCACCACGCCCAGGTCGTGCGTGACGAAGAGCAAGGCGGTGCCTTGCGCGCTGCAGAGGTCGTCCAGCAGGGTCAGGATCTGCCCGCGCACGCTCACGTCCAGCGCCGACACGGCCTCGTCCAGCACCAGCAGGGCGGGCTCGACGATGAGGGCCCGCGCGATGGCCAGCCGCTGGCGCTGGCCGCCGGAGAACTGGTGCGGGAAGCGCTCGGCCATGCCCGCGTCCAGCCCCACGCGCGCGAGCCAGGCCTCGGCGCGGCGGCGCTGCTCGGCGCGCTCGGGCACCGGGTCGAGCAGGGCCAGCGGCTCGGCCACCAGCTCCCAGGCGCGCCAGCGCGGGTCCAGGCTGCCGGCGGGGTCCTGGAAGACGATCTGCACCTGCCGCCGCAGCGCCCGCTCCCGCCCGGTGAAGGCCTGGCCCGCCAGCCGCACCTCGCCACCCTGCAGCGGCTCCAGGCCGAGCAGGGCGCGCAGCAGCGTGGACTTGCCGCTGCCCGAGGCCCCCACCAGGCCGACGCGCTCGCCCGGCTGCACGGTGAGCGACACGCCGTCCAGCGCGCGCTGCACGGTGGCCCGCCTCAGCAGGCCGCCACCGCGCCGGTATTCGCGCACCAGGGCGCGGGCGTCCAGCAGCGGCGGCCCGGGCGGCAGCGCGGGTGCCGGGCCGCGCGCGGCGAGCGTGCTGGCCGCCACCAGCGCCGCCGTGGCCGGGGCCTGGGGCGACTGCAGCAGCGCCAGCGCGGGGCCCTGCTCCACGAGGCTGCCACCCTGCAGCACGGCGATGCGGTCGGCCACGCCCGCCACCAGCGGCAGGTCGTGGCTGATCAGCAGCAGGCTGGTGCCCTGTTCCCGCACCAGCTCGCGCAGCAGCGCCAGGATCTGGGCCTGGGTGCGCACATCCAGCGCCGTGGTGGGCTCGTCGGCGATCAGCAGGCGCGGGCGCAGGGCCATCGCGATGGCGATGACGACGCGCTGGCGCTGGCCGCCGGAGAGTTCGTGCGGGTAGCGCCCCGCCATGCCGGGCAGGCCCACGCGGGCGAGGGCGGCTTCGGCGGCCTGCGCGGCCTCGGCCCGCGCGGCCGGTCGGTGCGGGCCGTCGTGCAGGCGCAGGGCCTCGGCCACCTGCTGGCCCAGGGTCATGAGCGGGTTCAGCGCGTTCATGGGCTCCTGGAACACGAGGCCGAGTGCCGCGCCGCGCCGGGCGTCCATCTCGCGCTCGGGCAGCGCCAGCAGCGCCTCGCCCGCGAGCCGCACCTGCCCGCTCACCTCGGCGCCCGCGGGCAGCAGCCCGGCAATGGCCAGCCCCGTGAGCGACTTGCCCGAGCCCGACTCGCCCACCAGCCCCAGCACCTCGCCGGGCGCCAGCGTCAGGTCCAGGCCGTGCAGCAGCGTGCGGCCGTGCAGCCGCACGGTCAGGTCCTGCAGTTGCAGCAGCCGCATGCTCATCGCGGGCTCCGGTGCGGGTCGAGCCGCTCGCGCAGGCCGTCGGCCAGCAGGTGGAAGGCCAGCACGGCCAGCGCCACGGCCAGGCCCGGGAACAGGGCCAGCGTGGGGGAGAGGGCGGTCAGCGTCTGCGCGTCGGCCAGCATGCGGCCCCAGCTCGGCTGCGGCGGCTGCGTGCCCAGGCCGATGTAGGACAGCCCCGTCTCGGCCAGCAGCGCGAGCGACAGCTGCAGGCTGCCCTGCACGATGAGGCCGCCGGCCACGTTGGGCAGCACATGCTCGCGCGAGATGCGCCGCGGCCCCTTGCCCGCGGTGCGCGCGGCCAGCACGAACTCGCGCTGCCACAGCGGCAGGGCCAGGCCCCGTGCCGTGCGGGCGAACACGGGGATGTTGAACACGCCCACCGCCAGGATGGCGCTCACGGCCCCGGGCCCGAGCGCCGTGGTGAGCAGCACCGCCAGCAGCAGCGGCGGGAAGGCGAAGACGATGTCGTTGCCGCGCATGAGCAACTCGTCCAGCCAGCCCGCGCGCGCCGCCGCCCACAGGCCCAGCGGCACGCCGACGAGGGCGCCCAGCGACACCGCCAGCGCGGCCACGCCCAGCGACGTGGCTGCGCCGCGCATCAGCAGCGAGAGCACATCGCGCCCGAGGTGGTCGGTGCCCAGCCAGTGGCCGGTGCCGGGCGGCAGCAGCCGCTGGGCGATGGCCAGTTGATCCAGCGGGGCGGGTGTCCAGACGAGGGAGAGCAGTGCCGTCACCAGGAGGGCGGCTGCGATCAGGCCGCCGGCGAGCAGGCGGCGGTTCATGGCGCGCCTCCGCGCCGGGCCAGCCGCGGGTCGGCCGCCCGCCCGGCCAGCTCCACCAGCAGCGACACCGTCACGCCCAGGGCCACCAGCACCAGCACCAGGCTTTGCACCAGTACCAGGTCGTGGGCCGTCACGGCCTGGAACAGCAGCCGGCCCACGCCCGGCAGGAAGAACACGTTCTCCACGATGACCGAGCCGGCCAGCAGATACGCCGTTTGCAGCCCCAGCAGCGTCAGCACCGGCCCGGCGGCGTTGGGCAGGGCATGGCGCCACAGCACCCGCCAGCGGCTGGCGCCCTTGGCCCGCGCGGTGCGCAGGAATTCGGCATGCGCCAGCTCGGCCAGCGCCCCGCGCAGCACGCGGGTCAGGATGGCCGCCTGCGGCAGCGCCAGCGCCAGGGCCGGCAGTGCCAGCGAGCGCAGGCCTTCGGCCAGCCCGGCGTCCCAGCCCGGGAAGCCCCCGGCCGGCACCCAGCGCAAGGTCACGGCGAAGAGCCAGGCGCCCATCACGCCGAGCCAGAAGTCCAGCACCGACACGCCGAGCTGGCTGAACGTGCCCACCGCACGGTCGGCCACGCTACCCGGGCGGCGCGCCGCCAGCAGCGCGGCCGGCAGCGCCAGCGCCACGGCGCCCAGCAGCGCCAGCGCGGCCAGGGGCAGGGTCAGCGGCAGCCGCTCGGCCAGCAGTTGCGTGACGGGGACCTGGTAGGTGAGGCTGCGGCCCAGGTCGCCCTGCAGCAGGTCGCCCACCCAGCGAGCGTAGCGCGTGGGCGCCGGGGCGTTCAGGCCGAGCTGCTCGCGCAGCTGCGCCACGGCCTGCTCGTCGGCCTGGATGCCCAGCACGTAGCGCGCCGGGTCGCCCGGGGCCACCTGCACGAGGGCGAAGATGATGACGCTGGCCGCCCCGAGCGTGAGCCCCAGCGACGCCAGCCGCGCGAGCAGCCAGCGCGGCTCGGCGCGGCGAAGCAGCAAGACGAGACCCGCCGCGAGCGCCAGCCCCGCGCCCACGGCGAGCGCCCGCGGCAGCGCGCCGCGGCCCTGCTGGCGGCCCGCGTCGGCATCGGCCAGGGTGGCCCCGGCCAGTTCCAGGCTGCCCACGGCGTTGGCCTGCACGCCGGCCAGGCCCGCACGCCGCACGACCAGGCGCGGGTACTGGAACAGGAAGCCGTTGACGGCGTCGTCGCTGAGCTGGCGCTGCAGGGCCTGCAGCGTCTGGCGGCGCTCGGCCGCGTCGGTCTGCTCGCCCAGCGTGCGCAGCAGGGCCTGCACGCGGTCGCTGTGGTAGCCGAAGTAGTAGTCGTCGCGGCCGTAGATGCCGTAGTCCAGCGGCTCGCTGTGTGCGATGACGGTGAGGTCGAAATCGTGGCGCACGAAGACCTGGTCCAGCCACTGCGCCCACTCCAGGTTCTCCACCCGCGTGCGGATGCCCACCGCCGCGAGCTGCGCCGCCAGGATCTCGCCACCCCGGCGCGCGTAGGCCGTGGGCGGCAGTTTCAGGCTCAGCGTCAGGCCCTCGCCGAGGCCGGCCTCGGCCAGCAGGCGGCGGGCCTGGGCCGGGTCGTGCGGGCTGCGGCCTGTGAGGTCGACGTAGGCGGCGTGCTTCGGCGAGAAGTGGCTGCCGATGGGCGTGCCGTAGCCGAACATGGCGCCCTCGATCAGCGCGCTGCGGTCGATGGCCAGCGCGATGGCGCGGCGCACCGCGAGCACGCCCAGCGGCGCGCGGCGGTGGTTGATGGACAGCAGCGTCTCGCCCTCGCTGATGCCCGCGTCCACGGCGAAGCGCCGGTCCGCGCGGATCTGCGCCAGGTGCTCCGGCGCGGGGAAGTTGGCGAAGAGGTCGATGTCGCCGGCCATCACCGCGGCGTAGGCGGCGGACGGGTCGGCGATGAAGCGGTAGGTGAGGCCCTCGAGCCGGGCCTTGCCACCCCAGTAGCCGTCAAAGCGCGTGAGCTCCAGCGCATGGCCGCGCTGCCAGCGCACGAAACGCCAGGGGCCGGTGCCGTTGGGCCGGGTCGGGTTGGTGGCCACGCTGCCCGGCGCCACCATGACAAAGGCGGCGCTGCCCAGGCTGTGCAGCAGGCTGCCGTCACGCCGGTGCAGGTGGAGGTCCAGCGTCAGCGGGTCGGGCGCGTCGATGCGCTCGATGGCGGCGAGCAGGCTGCGCTGCGGGTTGCCGGAGCCGCTGGCGCGCGCCCGCTCCAGCGCGAAGCGCGCGACGCTGGCGTCGAAGGGCGTGCCGTCATGGAAGGCCACGCCGCGGCGCAGGTGAAGCCGCACGCGCAGGCCGTCAGGCGCGATCTCCCAGCGCTCGGCCAGGCGCGGGCGGGGTTCCCCGTCCTCGGCCAGGGTGACGAGGCCTTCGAACAGGTTGCCGTAGACCACCTCGCTGATGGGCGCGGCGGCGCCCACGGTCGGGTCCAGCAGCGGCGGCTCCAGCTGCAGCGCCACGCGCAGCGTGCCCGCCAGCGCCGGCCCGCACAGCGCGAGCAGCCAGGCCAGTGCCCAGGCTTGGAACAGCCGCCTCATGCGGCGCGGCAGGCGGCTGCCAGGCCCGGCAGGCCGAGCGCGTCGTACAGCGTAGCCAGGCGCCGGTTGACGGGCACGTCGTGCGGGTCGGCCAGGCGGCGCAGCTCCAGCGCCTGCTGGGCGTCGCGGTGCTTGCCGGCGCGGGTGGCGGCGTCGATGTGCAGTTGCGCGAACAGGTCGCGCTGCGCGTGGCTGCCGCCGATGCGCACGAGGCGCGGCAGGCCCTGGGACAAGGCGGCGTCGGCGGCTGCCGCGTCTCCGCGGGCCAGCGCGAGCAGGCCGCGCGCGGTGGGCAGGGCGGCGTCGTGCCAGGCGACGCGCGCCTCGCCCTGGCTGGCCTCGGCCCGGGTGGTGATGGCGGCCAGCAGGGTGTCGGCTTCGGGCCGGCCGGCGCGGGCCAGGCCGTACAGGTAGAGCAGGCTCAGGAAGGGCTCGGTCGTGTCGGTGGCGCGCGCCTGCAGGTGCTCGGCCAGGGCCTGCCAGCGCGGGCCGACGTCCACGCCCACCCACTCCAGCCGCGCGAGCAGCTGCACGGCGCCGATCTGGTCCTGCGAGTAGCCGGGCGACACGCCCCAGACCTGGCGGTCGTACAGGGCCAGGGCCTCGTCGCCCCGCCCGCGGGCCAGGTAGAACACCGCGAGGTGCCACCACAGGTGGGTGAGCATGAAGGAGTTGAGATCCGTCCAGGTGGGCTGCACGCCCTCCAGGAAGCGCGTGCCTTCGTCCACCCGGCCGCGCGTGAGCAGCACATGGGCCAGCGCATGCTGGGCCCAGGGCTCGCGGCGCTGCAGCGTGAGGGCCAGGCGGGCGGCGGCTTCGGCTTCGTCCAGGCGGTGGGCCTGCTCGTAGGCGAACGCGGCCATGCCGTGGGCGTGGGCGTTGTGGGCATTGGCCGGCAGCACGGCCAGGATGGCGCGCAGCATGGCCGGGGCGTCGCCCCGGTTGAAGGCCAGGTACTGGGCCAGCTTGACGACGGCCAGGTCGTGGGGGAACTCGCCCGCCAGTGCTGCGGCGCGGGATTCTGTGGCCGCGGTGTCGCCCGCGACCCAGGCAGCGAGCAGCTCGACGTGCGCCTGCTCGCGCCGATGCGCGGGCGAGGTGCCGGGCCGGCGGGCCTGCCGGGCGGCGTCCAGGAAGGGTCGGGCACGCGCAGGCGCCTCGGGGGCCTCCAGGAACATCCACAGCCAGCCCGCGAACACCTGCGCCAGCACGGCGCCGGGGAAGGCCTGGGCGGTGGGCAGGATGCGCTCGGCGCGCGTTTCGTAGGCGAGCAGGCCGCCGGTGAAGTCGTTCAGCCCCGCGAGCAGCGCGGGGTCATCGGCCAGGACGGGGTTGCCGAGTTCGTCGTGTGACATGACGCGAGCATAGTCACTCGCGGCAGGGGCGGCATGGGCCGAGCCGAGTCGTCAACGCTGCTCAGCAGCGCTGGCGACTCGGCTCGGCGGCGGTGGAAAAAGGCGTCATTCGCATAGGGACTCGACGCCGGGATCAGGCACGCTTGGCGGTGGACTTGGCAGCAGCCAGCGTCTGGCGAGCCAGGGTGGCTTCGCTGTAGCCGACGACGACGACGCGGGGCAGTTGGGCGACGTCGCGCTGGGCATAGCCGGTGACGACGACGCGCGGCAGCTGGGCGACTTCGCGGGTGGCCTTGCCCGTGACGACGACGCGTTCGAGCTTGACGGTGGGCTGCGGGGCGGCCTGGGCGGCAACGGCGGCAGCGGTCAGGACGACGGCGGTGAAGACAGTGTTGAGGCTCATGATGGGCTCCGTTTCGGTGGGTTGCGAACTGCGTGATTGCTGGTTCGATGAAGTCAGTTTCGGCAATGGACGCGGGCCCTTCCAGGCGGCTGCGATGAATTGCAGGAAGGGCGCGACGAGCCGCAGATTCAGAGGACAGCCGACGTGCAAATGACCGCGGCCCGCGCCGCCGCGCTGCCTACACTGGCCCGCACCACCACAGCCTGAGAGGCACGACACCATGGGAGCCTGGAGCCACGACGCCTTTGGCAACGACACGGCCTGCGACTGGGCCCAGGGCCTGGCCGAGTCGGACGACCTCTCCCCGGTGGAGGAGGCTCTCGCGGCCGCCCTGGCGGCGGCGCCCGACGGCCTGGACGCCGACACGGCCTGTGAAGCGCTGGTCGCCATCGAGGCGGTGGCGCGGCTGCGCGGGCATGCCGGCTACAGCAATGCCTACACCGAGGCCCTGGACGACTGGGCGGCGCGCACCCGCCTGGTGCCGCCTGACCGCCTCGTGCAGCAGGCGCTGGCGGTGCTGGATGCCATCGGCGCGCCCGCATCCGAGCTGCGCGAGCTGTGGGAGGAGAGCGACGACGCCGAACCCTGGCGGGCCTCGCTGGACGAACTGCGCGCACGCCTTCTGGCCGCTCCGCAACCGCTGCCGGCGCCGCTGGACGACATCGGTCGTGCGGTGCGCGAGGTGACGGGCCTGTCCTTCGCCGTGCCGGACTGGCCGGCGCCCGAGCTGGCCCGCGGGCCGCTGGCCGGTGTGGCGCGCCAGCGGCTGTACTTCATCATCCTCGCGGCCGAGGCCGTGGGCGACTGGCCGCGTGTGCGCGAGGGCGTGTGCCGCATGTGGCCGCTGCTGGACCCCGCCACCGAGGCCAAGGTGCAATGGGACCTGGCCGTTCGGGAGGCCAAGTCCTGGGCGGCCGAGGGTCATCTCGACGCCGCGCTGGCCGGCCTGGCACCGTGGCGCGACGCCGCCGAAGCCTTGGGTGCCGGCACCTTCGACATGCGCTGCATGGCCGTGGTGCAGGAGGCGGGCGCCGTGGCCGAGGCCGAGCGGCTGCGCGACGGGCTCATCGCCGCCGGCCAGGGCGCCGCGCTGCAGCGCCTGGACCGCGCCCTGCGCGAGGCGCGGGCGGGCGACGCCGCGGTGGCGACCGAGCTGCTGGACCGGCACCAGTCCGAGTTCAGCAGCCCGGGCCTGCAACCCTGGGTGGCATTCGCGCGCGGCATCCTGGCCGTGCGGGCGGGTGACGCGGCGGGCCTGGCCGCGCTGACGGCCTGGGCGGTCGCACAGGCGCCGTCCTGCCGCGAGGGCGCGGCGGCCTGGGGTTTCTTCGGCCTGGGTGCCGGCTGGTGGGCGCTGGCCCTGGCGCAGGCGGGCCGGGGGGACGAAGCCCATCGTGTGCTGGCGACGGTGCGACCCCTGCTGCGCGGGGATGAGAACACGCTGTTGCGCGCCTGCCTGCGCGCGGCCGGGCTGCTCGACGACGCGCCGCTGGCGCCCCCGCTCGCCACTGCTTCACCCGAAGAACAGCCCGGCCTGGAGGCCCGCCACGGCGCCTTCCGGACGGTCACCGTGCGCGGTGTCAACGCGCTGCAGCAGCTGCAGGCCTTGCGCGCCGCCTTTGCCCACGGCAGCGGCGCCTACCCCTTCCTCGTGGGCGACGCCGAGGACCTGGAGCTCCTCTTGGAAGCCGTGGAGCCGCCTGCCGACGGTGGCGTGGCCCTGGCCGCCGAGGCGCGTGCGCTCGACCCGGCGGCCTGGCTGAAGGCCCGCAACGGCGCGAAGCGCCTGCGCTGGCCCGGCGGTGACGCGTCGCCCACGCGCAGCCTGCAGGCACTGCTGGACCTGCGCAGCGGCCACCTCAAGCCCTGCGTGCACCTGGCCCTCATCGAGCTGCAGGAGCCGTGGACGCTGTTCACGCGGCTGGGCTTCGGGGGCTGGAACGCCTGCCCGTCGCCGGCCGTGCACGCCGCGCTGCACCGCCGCTGGGCGGAGCAGTTCGGCGCCGAGCCGGCCGCCTTGAGCGCCGGCACCGTGGAGTGCCTCGTGGCGCGCCCACCGCTGGAGAAACCGGCGGCGCTGGCGCTGGCGGCCGAACAGCAGGCCTACTGCCCCGACATCGTCGAGCAGGGCGTGGGCAGTGGCGGTGCCCTGGCGGCGACGCTGCTGTCGGCGCCGGTCTGGTATTTTTGGTGGGACTGAACCCGGCGGCCTTCAGTCGACCTGCAGGCCCAGGCGCGCCACGTCGCCGCGGCCCTGGCGCACCAGCACGGGCTCGTAGCCCTGGCTCAGGTCAAGCACCGTGGTGGGTTGCGCCGGGCAGGCGCCGGCGTCCAGCACGAACTGCAGCTGACGGTCCAGCCGCGCGCACACGTCGGCGGCATCGTTCATGGGCTCGGTCTCGCCGGGCGGGATCAGCGTGGTGGACAGCAGCGGCTCGCCGAAGAGGGCCAGCAGCTCCTGGATGACCTTGTGCTCGGGCACGCGCAGCCCGATCGTGCGCCGGCTCGGGTGCGACAGGCGGCGCGGCACTTCCTTGGTGGCCGGCAGGATGAAGGTGTAGGGCCCGGGCGTGGCCAGCTTGAGCAGGCGGTACTGGCGGTTGTCGACCATCGCGTAGGTGGCGAGCTCCGAGAGGTCGCGGCACAGCAGCGTCAGGTGGTGCTTGTCGTCCACGCCCCGCACGCGGCGCAGCGCCTCGGCGGCGGCCTTGTCGTTGAGGTGGCAGACGAAGGCGTAGCTGGAGTCGGTGGGCACCGCGCCGATGCCGCCGGCCTGGAGCATCTGGGCGCACTGGCGCAGGAAGCGCGGCTGCGGGTTCTCGGGGTGGACTTCAAAGAGCTGGGCCATGGCGCAAGGTTAAACCCGCCAGCCCGGCGCGCCACGGGTTTCAGTGGATGCGGTCGGCGAGTTCCGCCCAGACGGGCTTGAGGCTGGCGGCCAGCGGCGGCAGCGAGCCCAGGTCGACACGACTTTCCTGCGGGCAGTGGAAGTCCGACCCGCGCGAGGCCAGCAGGCCGAACTCGGCCGCCGTGTTGGCGTACTCCTGGAACTCGGCCACGGTGTGGCTGCCGGTCACGACCTCGATGCCGCGGCCGCCGTGGGCCATGAACTCGGTGATGAGGGCGTATTCCTCGGTGGGTGTGAAGTCGTAGCGGCCGGGGTGGGCGATGACGGCGATGCCACCCGCGCGCGTGATCCAGCCGACGGCGTCCTTCAGCGTGGCCCAGCGGTGCGGCACGAAGCCCGGCTTGCCCTCGGTCAGGAAGCGGCGGAACACCTCCGGCACGTCACTGCAGTGGCCGCCGTCGACCAGAAATCGGGCGAAGTGGGTGCGTGAGATCAACTCGGGGTTGCCGACGTACTTCAGCGCGCCCTCGAAGGCGCCGTGGATGCCGGCCTCCGCCAGGCTGGCCGCCATCTCGCGGGCGCGGGCCTCGCGGCCGCCACGCGTGGCGCGCAGGCCCTCGCGGAGCTCGGTGCTGGTGTGGTCGAAGCCCAGGCCGACGATGTGCACCACGCGCCCGGCGAAGGTGACCGAGATCTCCGTGCCCGTCAGGTAGGGCAGGCCCAGGGCGCGCGCGGCGTCGATGGCGCGCTGCTGGCCGCCGATCTCGTCGTGGTCGGTGAGCGACCACAGCTGCACGCCCGCTGCCTTGGCCCGCTCGGCCAGGGCCTCGGGGGTCAGGGTGCCGTCGGAGACGACGGAATGGCAGTGCAGGTCGGCGTTCAGGGTGGGTTCGAGCTTCACCCCCCGATTGTGTCAGCGGTGCCTACAACCGGAAGGCGTTGACGGTTTCATCCATGCCCTGGGCCTGGGTACGCAGGCTGTCGGCGGCGGCCGCGGCTTCTTCCACCAGGGCGGCGTTCTGCTGCGTCATGGCGTCGATGGCCCGCACGGCCTCGCCCACGTCGGCCGTCTGCCGGGCCTCGGCCTGGGTCTGCTCGGCCATGGCATGGATGAGCGCCGTCATGTCCTGCACCTTGCCGAGGATGGCCTGGACCGCCTGGCCGGCCGCCGCGGCCTGGGCGGTGCCCACCTCGACGCGGTCCACGGACTGGGCGATCAGCGACTTGATCTCCCGCGCGGCCGTGGCGCTGCGCTGGGCCAGGGCGCGCACTTCGGCCGCCACCACGGCGAAGCCCCGGCCGGCCTCGCCCGCACGGGCGGCTTCGACGGCCGCATTCAGCGCCAGGATGTTGGTCTGGAAGGCGATGCCGTCGATGAGGCCGGTGATGTCGGCGATGTGGCGGCTGGCGTCGTCAATGCCGCGCATGGTGCCCACCACCTCATGGACGACGCGCCCGCCGTCGGCCGCGACCTCCGCGGCCGACTGGGCCAGGGTCTGCGCGCTGCGCGCCGAGTCGCGGCTGTGCTGCACGGCGGCGGTCAGGGACTCGACGTTGGAAGCCGTCTGCTGCAGGCGGGCGGCGGCTTGTTCGGTGCGGTCGGCCAGGTCCTGGTTGCCGGTGGCGATCTCCTGGACGGCCTGCCGGATGCTGCCGGCGTCCGCATGGATGCGCTGCACCAGGTCCCGCAGGCGCTGCTGCATGTGCGCGAGCGCCACGAGCACGCGGCCGAGCTCGTCACGGCGACCGGCCGGCACGGCCGCGCTCAGGTCGCCGGCCGCGATGCGCTCCGTCACCTCGACCATCTGCCGCACGGGGATCAACAACTGGCGGATCGAGCGGACCATGACGAAGATCATCAGCGCCAGGGCGGTGGGCATCACCACGATGAGCAGGTTGCGGCGGGCCTGCGCCGTCCGGGCGCGCTCCTGGAGCACGGTGTCCAGCACCTGCATGACCTGGTCGCTGAGGCGGGTCTGCACGGCGCCCGCGTCGCCCAGGCGCGCGGCGAGCTGGTCCAGCGGGAAATTGACGTCCTTGGCCGCGGCAGCCAGGGTCTCGTCCACCTGCTGGCGCTGCGTGCGGGCCAGTTCAGCCAGGGGCTGCAGCTTGGCCTTGAGCGCGTCGTCGCCCGCCTGCAGGGCCAACTCGAGGTGCGAGAGCATCTGCCCGGCATGCTCGCGGTAGCGGGTCTGGGCGGCGGCGATGCTGGCCACGTCGTCCACCGCCGCGGCGCGGGCGAGTGCGGCCAGCTCCGACAGCGCGTCCTGCACGCGCGGCGCGGCCTGAAGGCCGGCAACGATGGCGAAGTAGGACGCGGCTTGCGGGTCCAGCAGCAGGCCGGTGGCGGCGTTCAGCTCGGTGATGCCCTGGAAGGCGGCGTCGGCCATGCGCACCTGGGCCGCCATCAGCCGAGTGGCGTCCAGCGGGCCGTCGGTCATCGCCTTGGTGAGCGCCGCCTGCTGCGCTCGCAGCGGCTCGATCAGGCTGCGCTGGCGGGCAGCGAGCTCCACGGGCAGCTGGCCACTGGCGAGCGCAGCCTCCAGCGCGTCGAAGGCCTGGCGCGTCCTGGCCATGGCCTGCAGTGCCTGCAGCTTGGCGTCGGGCTTGGTGCTCAGTGCCTCGGCGCCCAGCACGCGCTGCTGCTGAAGGGCCGACAGCACGCCCTGCCAGGCCTGGTTGGCGGGCAGCCCGCCTTGCTCGCCGGCCACGACGCCCAGCTGCTCGGCGTACTGCTTGAGCAGCAGGCCGCTGGGCAGCAGGCCCATCAGCAGGGACAGCACGGCCACCAGCGCCAGGCGGGTGCGCAGGCTCCAGTGCTCAGAGAACTTCAGCAGGGTCATGGCTCTGGGGTGTGGTGATGCGATGCAGGGGCCGCTGGCGGCGGTCGATGAAGAAGCGGCTGCCGCCGGCGCGGCCCTTGGCCACGCGCTTGGGCTCGGCCAGCGCCGCGGCCAGGGCGCGCGCGCTCTCGAAGCTGCCGCGCTGGTGCAGCAGCGCGCCGCAGGAGATGGTGGGCAGCGGGTGGAAGGTGGGCTGGTTCTGGCGGTTGAGCGTCACGTAGCCGCCCGCGGCCAGGTGGTCGGCCGAGAAGAAGCTGCGCACGCCGGCGTCGAAGCTGGCGCACACGCGGTCCAGCCGTTCCTCCCAGTCGGCGCTGCGCAGCACCATGACGAAGTCGTCGCCCCCGATGTGCCCGACGAAGTCGCTCTGCGGGTGGGCCGCGCGCGTCAGCACCCGGGCGGCCAGGCGGATGATGTCGTCGCCCACGCGGTAGCCGTAGACGTCGTTGAAGGGCTTGAAGTGGTCGATGTCCCACACCGCGGCCAGGAAGGTCTCGCCGCCCTCGATGAGCCGGTCCAGGTGGTTGTCGATGGGCACGTTGCCCGGCAGCAGCGTGAGCGGGTTCGCGTAGCGGGCCGCGTGCACCTGCAGGTCGGACACGGCCTTGAGCAGGTCCGAGCAGCGGCCCGAGCCGTGGTAGATGCCGTCACGCGTGACGATGAAGCCGTCGGTCAGCAGCCGCTCGTCCAGGCTCGCCACCGCGTCGCTCATGGCGCGCAGCGGCGTGGAGACGTCGAACACCAGCGGGTGGGCGTCCATGACCTCCATGCAGCTGCGCTTGGCGAAGATGTCCATGAAGTAGCGCTCGGTGCTGCGCTTGAGCACCTGCAGCGAGCGCAACAGGCCGATGGGGCGCTGGTCCTTGTCGAGCACCGGGATGGCCAGCAGGTGCTCGTCGCGCTGGAACAGCTCGACGATCTCGCGGCAAGTGGCCGCCGGTGTGGTCGTCTGCATGCGCCGGGCGAGCTGCGCGGCGGTCGTGATGGCGCCGGCTTCCAGCGGCAGCGCCAGGTCGTTCTGCAGCAGGCGCGGCTGCGCGGCGGTGGCGAGCCGGCCACTCCACTGGGCACCGAGCTGCGCGCGCGGCGTGGCGCTGGGGCGTGCGAACAGATAACCCTGGCACAGCGTGATGCCCAGGCGCCGCAGGACCTCCAGGTCGGGCTCCTGCTCCAGGCCTTCGGCCACCACCTCGCCGCCGGTGGTGGCGGCCATCTCCACGATGGAGCGCACGAACTGCTGCTTGAGGGGCTCCTGCGCGATGCCGTCGATGAAGTGGCGGTCGATCTTGACGAAGTCGGGCCGCATTTCCATCCAGCGGCGCAGCGAGGCGAAGCCTTCGCCGAGGTCGTCCAGCGCGATGCGAAAGCCGTTGGCGCGCAGCGCCTGCAGCGAGTCGCCCAGCTGAGCGAGGTCGTCGATCGGGCGGGTCTCCGTCAGCTCCACGACGACGCGCGACGTGGGCAGCCCCAGCTCGCGCAGTTCCTGCGCGAGGGCGCCCACACGGTCACGCGCCGCCAGCAGCGTGTCGGCCGTGACGTTCAGGAAGAGCTGCCCCGGCAGGCCCAGGGCCTTGAACCGCTCGGCGGCGCGGCGCACGATGAGCTTCTCCAGCTCGACGAGCCGCCCGCAGCGCGCGGCCGTCTCGAACAGCACCAGCGGGGAATGCAGCGGACCGTCGGCCGGGCCGCGGGTGAGGGCCTCGAACGCGAAGATCTCGGCGCGGTCGATGGCGACCAGGGGCTGGAAGTGGATGTCGAACTGGCGTTGGTCGATGAGTCGATCCAAGGCCGCGGCAAGCGGGTCGGGCGCGGGGGCGCGCATGGGCAGGGCTCCAGGCGGCGAGCGCGGCCGAGACATCCGGCCGCGCTGCCGAGGGCCATTCTTGAAACAGGATGTGACAGTCCGGTGTCGGCCGCGCCGCTCACGGCTGGACCGAGAAAACCTTCACACCTTGGGCGTTAGGCCTGCACCGCCTCGATGACGTACTGCACCCGCTGCTGGCCCTGCCATTCGTCCAGGCTGAGCCGGTAGGCGAGCGTCGCGCGCTCGGGGAGCATGTCGACGTGGTTGAACCAGATGGCGTCGATGAGCCGGCCGGCCTGGCGCAGGCGCAGCTTGAGGTGCTTCTCGCCCACCAGCCGCTGCGAGATGAGCTCGAAGCGGTCGCAGAACACCGGGGGCTCGAAGCCTTGGCCCCAGACCTGTGCGTCCAGCAGCCGCGCCGTCTCCGCGGTGGCGGCCTCGGCCGGCAGGGCGCCGTCGTGGCGCAGCGTGCGGGTGAGGTCCTGCTCGCTCAGCCACTCCTCGGCCACGCGCGCCAGTGCCAGGGCGAAGCGGTTCACGTCGTCCACCGCGAGCGTGGCGCCCGCGGCCATGGCGTGGCCGCCGAACTTGGCGAGCAGCTCGGGCTCGCGCTTGCTGACGAGGTCCAGCGCGTCGCGCAGGTGAAAGCCCGGGATGGAGCGACCCGATCCCTTGAGCTGGCCGTCGGCACCCCGGGCGAAGACGAACGTGGGGCGGTGCACGCGGTCCTTGATGCGCGAGGCGACGATGCCCACGACGCCTTCGTGGAAGTCGGCGTCGAAAAGCGCCACGGCCGGTGGCAGGGCGCCCGACAGCGCCTCGACCAGGGCATCCAGCCGCGCCTCGGCCATCTCGCGCATGCCGCTCTCGATCTCGCGGCGCTCGCGGTTGATGGCGTCCAGCTGCGTGGCCAGGGTCAGGGCGCGCTCGGGGTCGTCGGTGGTGAGGGTCTCGATGCCCAGCGTCATGTCGGCCAGGCGGCCGGCCGCGTTGATGCGCGGGCCCAGCGCAAAGCCGAGGTCGAAGCCCTGGGCCTTGCTCGCGTCGCGCTTGGCGGCCGAGAAGAGGGCCATCACGCCCGGCTGGGCGCGGCCCGCGCGCATGCGTCGCAGGCCCTGCGCGACGAGGCGGCGGTTGTTGGCGTCGAGCTTGACGACGTCGGCCACGGTGCCCAGGGCCACGAGGTCGAGCAGGCCGTCCAGGCGCGGCACCTCGGAGAAGGCGCCGCGCGCGCGCAGCTCGGCGCGCAGGCCCATCAGTACGTAGAAGGCCACGCCCACGCCGGCGAGCGACTTGCTGGCGAAGCTGCAGCCCGGCTGGTTGGGGTTGACGATGGCGTCTGCCTCGGGCACCACGACCGCACCGTCCACGACGGCGGGCAGGTGGTGGTCGGTCACGAGCACCTTCAGGCCGTGGGCACGCGCATGGGCCACGCCGCTCAGGCTGGCGATGCCGTTGTCCACCGTCACGAGCAGCTTGGGCTGCTGCTCCAGCGCCAGGTCGACGATGGTCGGCGTGAGGCCGTAGCCGTGCACGGCGCGGTCGGGCACCACGTAGCCGAGCTGCTCGGGCCGGGCGCCCAGCAGGCGCAAGCCCCGCAGCATCACGGCGCAGGCGGTGGCGCCGTCGCAGTCGTAGTCGGCCACGATGACCAGTCGCTCGCCGCGCTGGAGGGTGTCGGCCAGCAGGACGGCCGCTTCCGTGAGGCCCTTCAGGCCGTTCGGGCCGGTGGGCGGCAGGAGCTGCGCGAGGCTGTCGTCCAGCTCCGTGGCCTCGCGCACGCCACGCGCGGCGAGCAACCGGGCCAGCAGCGGCGCGACGCCGGCCTGCTCCAGCGCCCAGGCGGTGCGCGGGGGCACTTCGCGCTCGATCAGGCGGGGCGCGTTCACAGCGCCTCCACCACGGCCGCCGCGTCAGTCGCCTGCAGGCGCCGACGCAGCTTCTCGAAGAGGGACAGGGGCTGCGCCGTGAAGCGCCTTGCGTAGCGCTCGCCGCACAGGGTGAGGCTGGTGAGGGGCTGGGCCAGCGGGCCGGCATCCAGGCGCTGCCAGGCCTCGGCCCAGGCGGCGAGGTCGCCGGCCAGCAGAGGTTCGGTCAGGCGGGCGTCGACCGTGACGTCCATGGCCGGCGCCGCGGCGCGGCCGATGTCGCCGATCCAGACCGAGTTGATGGCGTGCTCCCCGCGCGCCTCGCGTTCGGCATTGAGCGCGTGGCCGTGCAGCAGCATCTGCGCCTCGTTCTGCCAGCGCCGCAGCACGCGGCTGTCGGGCAGCCAGGGCTCGATGGGGCGGCCAGCCGCGCGTTCGATGCTGGCGGCCTGCAAACCGTCCAGCGCGCTGGCATGGCCGATGGCCCAGTGCGTGGCGTCCAGCAGCCGCCACTGCCAACCCTCGGCCTCAGCCCACAGTTCCTTGAGCAGCGCAGCAAACCGCGCGGCATCGGACTCCGACAGCCGCAGCGCGGCCGGCGGCAGCACGTCCACGCCGTCCGTGCCCACGGCCAGGTGCACCGGCGTCATCAGCGCCCAGGCAAGGGTCGGGTCCGCGCCCACCGCCCACGCGGCTGCGCTGGGCTCGGCCTGGCCGCGCAGCGCGGCCAGCGCGACGTGGTGCGGCGGCTGGGGCGAGTACTCGTCCGTGCCCCAGGTCTCGGCAGCGGTCAGCCGGGCCAGCTGGGCGGCCAGGTGGGGCAGGGCAAGGCCGGCGAAGGCATGCCGTGCGGCATCGTCCAGCGCGCCGGCATGGGGAATCAAAAGGTGCATGGGGGCGGATTATCCCGGGGGGTGTTTCAAGCGTTTGTCACACAAGCTTCATACACTTTTCTTCATGACCGACCCGACTCCGCTGAAGCTGCTCAACCGCGAACAGGCCATCCTCGAATTCAATCGTCGCGTGTTGGCCCAGGCCCAGCGGGAGGACGTGCCGCTGTTGGAGCGGCTGCGCTACGTGTGCATCGTGTCCAGCAACCTCGACGAGTTCTTCGAGGTGCGCTTTGCCGACATGCTGGACGCCGCGCGCGACCCTCTGAGCCCGGTCAGCGGCGGCGACGTGGAGCGCGTCGGTCGCGCGGCGCACACGCTGATCGACGAGCAATACCTGATCTTCAACGAGCAGCTGATGCCGCTGCTGCAGCAGCAACGCATCGTCATCCTCAACCACGCCGACCGCGACGAGCCACAGCGGCGCTGGGTGCAGAAGTTTTTCGAGCGCGAGGTGCGCCCGCTGCTCGTGCCCGTGGGCCTGGACCCGGCGCACCCCTTCCCGCAGGTGGCCAACAAGTCGCTGCACTTCATCGCGCGCCTGTCGGGCAAGGACGCCTTCGGCCGCGACACGCGCATCGCCATCGTCAAGGTGCCGCGCGTGCTGCCGCGCGTGATCAAGTTGCCGGCCAACCTCAGTGATGGCCGCCAGGCCTTCGTGCTGCTGACCAGTGTCATCCGCGCCCACCTGGAGGAGCTGTTCCCGGGGCGCAAGGTCGAGGCCTTCTCGCAGTTCCGTGTCACGCGCGATTCCGACCTCGAGGTGGACGAGGAGGAGATCGCCAACCTGCGCCATGCCTTGCGCTCAGGCCTCACCACGCGTCATTTCGGCCGCGCGGTGCGGCTGGAAGTGGTCAACAGCTGCCCGGCGGAGCTGTCGGAGTTCCTGCTGGAGCAGTTCGTGCTGCCGGCGGCGGCGCTCTACCGCGTGAACGGCCCGGTCAACCTCGTGCGGCTGAACGAACTCATCGACCAGACCGACGCGCCGCACTTGCGCTTCCAGCCCTTCGAACCCGCCTGGCCGACGCGCCGGCTGCCGCGCCACAAGTCGATCTTCGAGCGGCTGCGCAAGGGCGACGTGCTGCTGCACCACCCCTTCGAGAGCTTCGACCCCGTGGTGCAGATGCTGCGCGAGGCCGTGGCCGACCCTGACGTGCTGGCCATCAAGCAGACCATCTACCGCACCGGCGCCAAGAGCGAGCTGATGGACCTGCTCATCGAGGCGGCTCGGCGCGGCAAGGAGGTCATGGCGGTCGTCGAGCTGAAGGCGCGCTTCGACGAAGAGGCCAACATCAACTGGGCTGAGCGCCTGGAGGCGGTGGGTGCGCAGGTGGTGTACGGCATCGTGGGCTACAAGACCCACGCCAAGCTGCTGATGATCACGCGGCGGGAGAGCGGCAAGTTGCGCCGTTATGCCCACATCTCCACCGGCAACTACAACCCCAAGACGGCGCGGCTGTACACCGACCTGGGCCTGCTCACGGCGGATGCCGACCTGACGGCCGACGCCGACTCGGTCTTCCGCCAGCTCGCCTCGCTGGGCAAGTTCAAGGCGCCGCGGCGCATGCTGCTGGCACCGTTCAACATGCATGGCCGCATGCTGGAGCTGCTGGGCCAGGTGGAGAAGGCGGCGCTCAATGGCTACAAGGCTGCGCGCGTCGTCGTCAAGATCAACGCGCTGACCGACGCCGAACTCATCCACGCGCTGCTGCGTGCCGCACAGGCGGGCGCCAAGATCGACCTCATCGTGCGCGGGGCCTGCATGCTGCCCCCGGGCCTGCCGGGCGTCAGCGACAACATCGTCGTGCGCTCGGTCGTGGGGCGCTTCCTGGAGCACACGCGGGTGCTGTACTTCCGCTGGGGTGAGGGCGAGGAGGACACGGCGCTGTACCTGTCCAGCGCCGACTGGATGAGCCGCAACATGTTCCGCCGCATCGAGGTGGCCTGGCCGGTGCTGGACGCACGCCTGCGCCAGCGGGTCATCGACGAAGCCCTGCAGCCCTACCTGCACGACACCATGGACGCCTGGCAGCTCGGCCCCGACGGGCGTTCGGCGCGCATCAGCGCCAGCGGCGTCAGCGCCCAGCAGGCCCTGATGCGGCGCTACTCGGAATGATCATCGGCCTGCCCATTGCCGCGCAGAATCACGCATGGACCTGATCCTCTGGCGTCACGCCGAAGCCGAAGTGGCCGCTCCCGGCCAGGATGACCTCCAGCGCGCCCTCACGCACAAGGGCGAGCGCCAGGCGCGCCGCATGGCGGCCTGGCTGAACCAGCGCCTGCCGGCGACCACGCGCATCCTCGTGAGCCCGGCCCTGCGTTGCCGCCAGACGGCCGAGGCGCTGGGCCGCGAGTCGCGCATCGTCCCCGCCATCGCCCCGGATGCACCCATCGAGGCGCTCATCGAGGCGTCGCGCTGGCCCAGGTCCAGCGAGCCGGTGCTGCTGTGCGGCCACCAGCCGACCCTGGGCCAACTCGCAGCGCACCTGCTTGCTGGCGTCGAACAGGATTGGGCGGTGAAAAAGGGCGCGGCTTGGTGGTTGCGTTGGCGCCTGCGCGATGGCGAGCCGGAAGTGACCTTGCACGCGGTGCAGGGGCCGGACGCCCTCTGACCCGCAGGGCGCAACCCGCTAGGCGTGGATGAAGAAGCCTCGGTCGATGAAGTCGCTGCTCATCCACCACGAGGGCCCGGCGCTGCCGTAGCGGAAGTTGCGCGCGCCAGCCTGGCTTTGCAGCGGTTGCACGACGTGGCCGTCCGCGTCCCGCACGGCGCGCTGGCCGTCCACTTCGGGCACCACGACGCTGATGTGGCCCGCGCGGCCTTCGGCCTTGCGGTCCGCGCAGATCAGGCCGATGCCGCCGGCGTTCGCGGCGTTCTGCAGCGCGGTCGCGTCGAACACCCGCGTCCAGCCAAAGCGCGGGCCCATGTCGCACAACCACGCGAACAGATCGTCAGCACGCATCTCCCGCACGGTGTCTGCGTAGCGCACCGGCACGGAGGTGCCCTGCGCGATCTGGATCAAGGCGGAGTTCGTCCACCAGACGCGGGGCAGGTAGGCGGCGGCGAGGTAGCAGAAGTCGGCGGCGTACACGTTGCAGTAGGTCGCGCCCAGGGCGGGTTGGTAGCGCTGGCTGTTCGGGGAATCCAGCCACGCGACGATGTCGGTGAGCTGGCTGACGCGGTCGGCTGCTGGCGCCGACGGGTTGCGGGTCTTGCGCGGCATTTCGCCGAGAGGGTAGGCACGCCCGTCCGTCGATTGCCGCTGCGAGCTGGCCTTGTTCTCCGCCAGGCTTGCTGGGGGGATGGACGGCCCTGACGGCGGCGCTGCCACGGGCGGTGGCGGAGCCGCGGGCGTGGCAGCAGGTGCTGGCGCGGCGGCGGGCGCGAGTCGTGAATTGGCGAGGTGCCCGATGACGTCGCTGCCGCCGAGGCTCGTGCGCACACGCGTCCACCCTGGTGCGGACGTGCCCAGCACGCGGACCGGGTGGCCGCCCGGCAGCAGGGTGATCGGCGTGTTGAACTTCGTCGTGGGGCAGTGCCGCAGGTTGCCGCCATCGGCCACCACCTGGCGCAACTCGCCCTGGCCCGCCTGGATGGCGAACCCGACGGGCTGGAACTGGCCGAAGTCATCCTTGGCCTCGCACGGCTCGAAGTCCGAGCCGAGGTCGCAGAGCTGCTGGCCGGTGTTGACCCGTTGCTTGACCGTCCAGTCCTGGTAAGCCGCCGACTCGCGCCAGCCCGTGGCTTCGGCCAGCCACCGGTAGGCGACGAATCCCAGCTCGCCCACCAGTCGGCAGGTGAGGCCGGAGCCGTAGACGCCGATCTTGAGCTGCGCGGTGCCGCCCCCCGCTTCGCGGAAGACGCGGTCGACCGCGCGGAAGTAGGGAATCACGACCTGCTTGATCTCCGCGGCGCTGAAGTCCACATCGACGGCAAAGTAGATGGCGCTGCCGGCCGGCTGACCCACCTGTCCGGCGAACACGAGCGCCGACATGGCATCCTGCTGCCCCCGAGCGTCGCCGAAATCGTCGAGCTGGCGGGCGCGGTCCTGGTAGACGGTGGCGATCGACAGGCCCGCGCGTGCGAGCGCTGCTGCCTCGGCGGGGTGCAGGCGCTTTTGCGGCAGGGCCGTCGTGCGGGAGTGATAGCGGAACACGAACTGCTGTCCGCTCGCGGCCAGGCACGTTGCCGAGCCCTCGCAGCGACGGCTGGTGGAGATTCCGATGGGCATGGGGCCTCCGTGGGCTAATCCGGTTCGGCGGATTCTCAGCGGCCCTGCCGGTCAAGCCACGAGCGCGTGTCCCTACCTCTGTGGATGTACCGAAGGCGCGAGCAGGGCGGGCTGATCGCATCGGCGTCGGTCCTCGCCGGCGCTGGCACTGGCACTGCCGTTGCGATGAACGGTATGCGGCGCGTGAAATGCCTCGCCAACGAAAAACGGGTTAGCGGCCTGAGCTGCTAACCCGTTGATCTACTTCAATAAAAATGGTCGGGACGGCGGGATTCGAACTCGCGACCCCTTGCACCCCATGCAAGTGCGCTACCAGGCTGCGCTACGCCCCGACTGAGCCAAGCAGTATAACCGAGGAATTGAGGCTTTCGGCGAAGTCGCGGCTTTTCTTGCCGGAATCAGTTGAGCAGGCTGGCGCGGATGGCGAGCAGTTCGGCGCGGACTTGCTCCAGCGACGTGACCGGGTCGAGAGCGATGACGGGTAGCGTGAGCGTCGCCTCGGCGGCCTTCAGCGGCTGCGCATGCGAAACCGCGACGCGGGCCGCGTGGGGCGGTGCCACCTTGACCGGCAGGGCGATGCCGTCGTCTTCGTCGTCATCGAGCTCGTCTGCCGCAGCGGCGAAGGCTTGCGCGGCCTCGGCCTCGTCCCGGAAGTTCTGCGCCGCGGCGGGCGGCAGGCCCTCGCTGAGCTGGTTGCGCGCGCCGCTGATCGTGAAGCCCTGGTCGTAG
Source organism: Roseateles sp. (assembly GCA_016790285.1). Taxonomy (GTDB): domain Bacteria; phylum Pseudomonadota; class Gammaproteobacteria; order Burkholderiales; family Burkholderiaceae_C; genus Pelomonas. Next base: position 169,171 of record JAEUPJ010000058.1, read on the forward strand.
AGCAGGTCGCGGATACGGCGGATGAGCAGCACCTCGTGGTGCTGGTAATAGCGCCGGTTGCCGCGCCGCTTCATGGGCTTGAGCTGGGTGAACTCCTGCTCCCAGTAGCGCAGCACATAGGGCTTCACGCCGCAAAGGTCGCTGACCTCACCGATGGTGAAGTAGCGTTTGGCGGGGATGGCGGGAAGCGCCTTTTCCATTGCAAATCAACAGGTT
>JAEUPJ010000071.1 GCA_016790285.1 Roseateles sp.
CACAGCGACGGGTACTCCCCTCGGTGCTCCTGCACCATCCTCACCGCGCGCTCACGCACCTCGGGCGAGAACTTGTTCGACTTGCTCATGGCTCAATCCTCTCAGAGTGTTGAGCCTCCGCGATACCCGGGGCGGTTCAACCCGGTGGCGCACACCGGCAGTACCCGCGCGCTCGTAAGCTCCCCTGTCAAGTAGACAGTCGACTACTGGAATCTGCGGCGGCGTGCCACGCCTGCCACCGCCAACGCACCGGCCATCCACAACGCCAGCATGCTGGGCTCGGGCACAGCCACCACCGTGCCGGTGATGGCGAAGGGCGCGCTCAGCGTCAGCTGCGAGCCGCCGTCAAGCAGCGTCGTGAAGGCCGCTCCCGACAGCGACTGCAGCGCATTGCCCGTGCCCAGGGAACCCAGCACCGGCGGGACGAAGGGGCCTGAAGCGCCCGTGCCGGCCAGCGCCCAGGTGACGAAGTAGTTGCCCGCGGGCAGCAGCAAGTCGGGAATGTCTGCCGTGACGCGGTAGATGGGGCGCTGGGTGTTGGCCAGGGTGGTGGACGTGACCCGGTAGCCCACCCGGCCGCCGTCGGTGGCGGTGGTGGTGCCGGAGGCCACGATGGCGGCCGTGTTGACGTTCACGCCCGCGCGGATGCTCCAGGTGACACCCGTGAAGGTGAAGCTCGTCGAGCCGGTCTGGTAGCCGAAGAAGTCCAGGCTCTGCACGTTCCAGCCGTTGCCGGTGACGCTGAAGTCGTCAGCCAGGGTGGCTGAGGCATTGGAGCCGACACCGAGGGTCGTGTCGGGCGAAGTGAGAACGGACAGGCCTTGTGCGTTGACGATGGGGCCGTTGTCATACAGGGTGGCGGCTTGGGCGGAACCGAGCAGTGCGACCAGCCCGATGGCGACGAGATGCTTCATGGATGCTCCGTGTGCGGGGGCGCCCGGCTGGGCCTCCTTCCGTGCGGCTGACGGTAGAGGCGAGCACTTTGGGGAGCAAGTGCCCCCGATTTAGGGGTGCCTGCCTGCTGTCAGGCCGCCCCGGCGCGCCAATCCTCAGGCACCGGCTCACACCCCCGCTGCATCCAACGCCACCAGCAGCCGGTCCATTTCCTCCGCCGTGTTGTAGTGCGCGATCGAGATCCGGACCACGCCGCCGTAGGCCTGCAGCCCGAGCGCCTCGATCAGGCGCCTGGCATAGAAGTCGCCGAACCGGATGCCGATGCCATGCGCGTCGACCCCGCGGACGATGGCTTCGGATGGCCGGCCCTCGAGCACGAAGCTGATGGTCGGCACGCGCTCGCCCGCCGTGACCGACGGCAGGCCGATGATGCGAACGCCGGGCCGCTCGCGCAGCCAGCGCAGGACCTGCTCGGCCAGCGTGTCCTCATGGCGGGCGAACGCGTCGAAAGCGGCCTGCATGCGGGAGCGGTCGCCGCCCGTTGCGCCCAGCGCCGTTCCCACGTCCCTCAGGTAGTCGACGATGCCCGCGCAACCGTAGGAGAGCTCGTAGTTCACGTTGCCCCGCTGCAGCTTGTAGGGGATGACGTCCTGGCCGATGAAGAAGTGGTTGAGGCTCGGCAGGGACAGCAGCAGATCGCGTCTGGCCCACAGCACCGCGTGGTGCGGGCCGAACACCTTGTAGAAGCTGAACACGACCGCGTCGGCCCCGCTGGCCTGGACGTCGACGAGGCGGTGCGGCGCATAGGCCACCGCGTCCACACACAGCCGCGCGCCCACCGCATGCACGCGGCGCGCCACCTCGGCCACCGGGTTGACCGTACCGAGGATGTTGGACGCCTGCGTCATCGCCACCCAGCGCGTGCGTGGGCCGAGCAGCGGCTCCAGGTCCGCCAGCCGCAGGCCCATGCTGGCCACATCGACCGGCCAGACGCGCACGACGACGCCCACCTGCGCGAGCCTCTCCCAGGCCCCGATGTTGGCCTCGTGGTCGGACTCGGTCACGACGACCTCGTCGCCGGGCCGCAGGCCGGGGCGCAGTGCTTCCACCAGCGTGCCGATCAGCGCGGTGGTGGAGGGCCCCATGACGATCTCGTCATCGTGGACGGCGTTGACCAGGGCCGCCACGGCCCGGCGTGCACCGAGCACGCGCTCGCCGGCCTCCTGGGACGCGCGGTAGCTGGCGCCGAGCTGCACGTTGTCGTGCAAGAGGTAGTGGTGGATCCGGTCGGCAACGCGGGCGAGCACTTGCGACCCTCCCGCGTTGTCGAGGAAGACCGTGTCCGAGGCGAGCGCCGGAAATTCGGCTCGGATGCGCGCCAGGTCAAGCGTTGCGAAGGCCAAGTGGGGCTCCTTGTGTCGGGCCGATTGTGGCCGCGGCCGCAGCGCCGCAAGCCCGGCGCTCAGCAGAGCTCGACGCCGGCCCCACGCGCCAACGCCGCCCGCGTCGCCTCATCCGTCGGGAACAGATGCTCCACCTTCAGCGACGCCAGCGTGATGTCCAGCGGCGTGCCGAAGCTCGTGAGCGCGGAGAAGAAGCTCAGCACCTGGCCGTCGGCCGCACGCAGGCGGAAGGCGAGCACGGGGAGCTGGCCGGCGGGCTCGGTGACAGTCCAGGGTTGAAGGGTCGGGCGCAGTTCGTCCAGCAGCGCGCGCAGGCGCGGCAGGTGCTCGGCCTCGCGGCTGGCGCGGCCCCACATCTCGTTGCACAGCCAGGCCTCGTCGACGCACAGCGCGCGCAGGCCGCCGGGGGCGAAGATGGCGCGCAGCAGGTTGAGCGGGCCTTGCAGCATGGCCGCCGGCAGCCCGAGCAGGGTGAGCAGGCGCGCCAGCCCCTCGTTGGCCATCACGACGTTGTACTCGCCGTCCAGCACCAGGGCCGGCGTGGTGGCGCCGCTGGCGTGCAGCATCTGCGCGAGCGCCTCGCGCACAGGGGCCATCTCGGGCGCGTCGAGTGCGCGCTCGGTGTGGGCGGGTGCGTAACCGGCGGCCAGCAGCGCCTGGTTGCGCTCTTCCAGCGTGGCGCCGAGGGCGTCGAGCAGCGCGATCAGGGTTTCGCGGCCGGCGCGGGAGCGGCCGGTCTCGATGCAGCTGAGGTGGCGTTGCGAGACGCCGGCGCGCAGCGACAGCTCCAGCTGGCTGACGCGCCGGGCCTTGCGCAGGGCGGCGAGGGTGGCAGTCATGCGGCGCATTCTGGGCTGCGGCTGCGCCCGCGGCGATGACCTCGGAGGTCATTGCGGCGCTGCGCGCGGCTGCCGAGCATGGCGGCATGTTCAACCCCGCTGGAGATTCATCATGCGACCCGTCCTGATCCTCGCCCTCGCCGTGTTCGGCGCCTTCTCGACCTATGTGATGTGGGAGGTCGGCTACCTCGGCATCTGGCAGGCCGGCATGGCCAGCCTCGGCGCCTGGCAGGTGCTGCTGGACCTGGTGCTGATGTCCTGCATCACGCTGGGCTTCCTGTGGCGCGACGCCCGGCGTACCGGCCGCAACATCTGGCCGTTTGCCATCCTCACGCTCGCAGCCGGGTCCATCGGGCCGCTGCTGTACCTGGTGCTCAAGCCGGCGGCCGCGCCCGGCGGCGCGCTGCCCGCGGCGGCCCGCTGAACGTCGAGAAAACGGGGGCAGGTTCTAGAGGCCTGCCTCTAGCCCCTCTGGGCAGCACATCACGCCCCAGGGTGTTTACCCGTAGATGGTCGGGTTTTACAGGCGGTTAACTTTCGGGATCCGAAAAAAGTTCCCGAGGAGACAACCGCATGGCCACCATCGCCGCCGACCAGCTCGCCCTGCAACGCCTGTATCACTGGGAGCGCACCGCCGGCAGCCAGGTCACCCTGACGCAGCCCATGGGTGGCGCCGAGGTGAAGGACTACACCTGGGCCCAGGTGGGCGACCAGGTGCGCCGCATGGCCGCCTTCCTGAAGGCCAAGGGCGCTGCCGAAGGCTGGCCGGCCGACGCCAAGGTGGCCATCCTGTCCAAGAACTGCGCCTGGTGGCTGATGAGCGATCTGGCCATCTGGATGGCGGGTTATGTCAGCGTGCCGCTGTACCCCACGCTGGCGCCCGAGACGATCTCGCAGATCCTGGAGCACAGCGAGTCGCGCTTCATCTTCGTCGGCAAGCTCGACGGCTGGGAGGGCATGAAGCCCGGCGTGCCCACGAGCCTGCCCGGCGCCAGCTACGCGCTCTCGCCCGACGATGCCAAGAAGACCTACGAAAGCTGGGACGCCATCGTCGGCCGCACCCAGCCCCTGAAGGACTCGCCGGTGCGCGGCGCCGATGAGCTCTGCACCCTCATCTACACCTCCGGCACCACGGGCCTGCCCAAGGGCGTGATGCACACCTTCGGCGCCTTCGCCTGGGCGGTGGACGCGGGCTTGAAGCGCATCCCGATGACGGGCTCGGACCGCATGCTGTCCTACCTGCCGCTGGCCCACGTGGTGGAGCGCACGCTGGTGGAGCACGGCTGGCTGGCGCGCGGCATCAAGATTTTCTTCGCCGAGTCGCTGGACACCTTCACGGCCGACCTGCAGCGTGCGCTGCCGACCGTCTTCTTCTCGGTGCCGCGCCTGTGGGTGAAGTTCCAGCAGGGCATCCAGGCCAAGATGCCGCAGCAAAAGCTCAACAAGCTGCTGCGCCTGCCCATCATCGGGGGCCTGGTGCGCAAGAAGGTGCTCAAGGCCCTGGGCCTGAACCACTGCAAGTTCGCCGCCGGCGGCGCTGCACCCATGCCGGTGGCGCTGCTGGAGTGGTATGCGGCCCTGGGCCTGCACATCAACGAAGGCTACGGCATGACCGAGAACCTGGCGCTGTCGCACCTGACGCTGCCGGGCAAGAACCAGCGCGGCACCGTGGGCCCGGCCTACGAGGGCGTGCAGGTGCGCATCGACCCGACCACGGGCGAGCTGCAGATGCGCAGCCCCGCCGTGATGCTGGGTTACTTCAAGGCGCCGGAGCAGACCCGCGACAGCTTCACCGAGGACGGCTGGCTGCGCACCGGCGACAAGGCCAGCCAGGACAAGGACGGCTGCGTGCGCATCACGGGCCGCGTGAAGGACCTGTTCAAGACGAGCAAGGGCAAGTACGTGGCCCCGGCGCCGATCGAGGACCGTCTGGGCATGAACGCCAACGTCGAGGCCTGCTGCGTGGCCGGTGCCAACATGGGCCAGCCGCTGGGCATCGCGATGCTGTCGCCCCAAGGCGTGGAGCGCGCCAGCAGCGAGGCCGAGCGCACCGCGCTGATGGCCGAACTCTCCAAGCACCTGGACGACGTCAACTCGCGCCTGGACCCGCACGAGCAGCTCGACGCGCTGGTGCTCATCAAGACGCCCTGGACGGTGGACAACGGCTTCATCACGCCGACCTTCAAGGTCAAGCGCAACCGCATCGAGGAGGCCTACTCGGGCAGCTTCGAGAACTGGGTGAGCAAGAAGAGCAAGGTCATCTTCGGGGACTGAGCCCGCACCGAGCACAGGCCCTGCGGCCTGTGCGACGGCTGGCGAAGGACAGCCGCCCTGCAAGGCGGCAGGCATGAGCCGGCACCGAGCACAGGCCTCTGCGGCCTGTGCGACGGCTGGCGAAGGACGGCCGCCCTGCAAGGCGGCAGGCATGAGCCGGCACCGAGGACAGGCCCAGCGGCCTGGACGGGGGCAGTTTCTGGTTGGCACGGCCCATCGCCCGTGCCACCTTTCGGCTGGGCGCGTGGAGCGGGGCGGGCCTGATGCTTTCGTGCTCGGGCCAGAGGCCCGATCCTTCGCCAGGCACAAACAGTCCTCAGGACTGTTTGTGTCCGGGCTCAGTCCCCCGGCCCGCTACGCGGGCCTCCTCCTTTACCTGCGCATCAGGCCCGCCCCGCTCCCCGCTTGCGTTGCGCTCGGTTTTCGTCGAACTAACCCGGTGGTGATCGGCTGGGATGCGGGGGCCTGCCATTGCGAAGGTAAAGGAGGAGGGCCGCGTAGCGGACCGGGGGACACGAAGCAATGGCAGGCCCCCGCGTCCCAGCTCATCCCGCTTTCCGCCTCAGCCTCGCCAGTAGTCGAGGCGCCCGTAATGCGCCCGCAAATGCTCCACCCACAACCGCGTCCTCAGCGGCAGGTGGCGTGACTGCGGAAAGATCGCGTAGATGCCGTTGGGCGGCGCCGCGAAGCCGTCCAGCACGCTGACGAGCCGGCCGGCGGCCAGGTCGGCTTCCACCTCCCAGGTGCTGCGCCAGGCCAGCCCCAGGCCCGCCACGCACCAGTCATGGAGCACCTGGCCATCGCTGCAGTCCAGGCGACCCGTGGGGCGCAGATGCTGCACCGCGCCGTCGATCTGGAACGCCCAGCCGCGCGTCTGACTGGCCTCTGAACTGAGCGTCAGGCAGGCATGGCGGACGAGGTCGTCCGGGTGGCGCGGCACGCCGGCGCGCTTGAGGTAGGCCGGGGCGCCCACGCACAGCCGCCGGTTGTCGGCCAGGCGGGTGCTAACGAGGCTGGAGTCCGGCAGGTCGCCCACGCGCACGGCGCAGTCGAAGCCCTCGTGCACGATGTCCACGATGCGGTCGCTCAGGTTCAGCGACAGGCTCAGCTCGGCATGCTCGGCCAGGAAGCCCGGCACCAGCGGCGCCACGTGGCGGCGGCCGAAGCCGGCAGGCGCCGTCACGCGCAGGTGGCCGCTGGCCTTGAGGCCGCCCGCGCTGACCGCGGCTTCGGCGTCTGCCAGCGAGGCGATGAGGCGCTGGCAGTCTTCCAGGAAGGCCTGGCCCTCGGGCGTGAGCGTGAGGCGGCGCGTGGTGCGCAGCATGAGCTTCACGCCCAGCCGCGCTTCCAGCGCATCGAGCCGGCGGCCCATGACGGCAGGCGCCACCCCCTCGGCCTGCGCCGCCGCCGTCAGGCTGCCCTTGGCCGCCACGAGGACGAAGGACTCCATCTGCTTGAGCTTGTCCATGGCCGGATTGTGCTGGGACGAGGCTGCAAAGGAAGCGTTTTCACGACTCACCTTTGCGTTTTAGTCACAGAATCCCTGCGTGCCCGGCTGCGAATCCCGACACCCAGGGCGGCTAGATTGGCACCATCCGTTGTTGCCCCTCGCAGGAGTTCCGCCATGCCCACCACCCACCGCACGTCCCTCCACCGCCTGCAAGTCGATGCCGACCTCGCGCGCTTCATCGACACCGAAGTGCTGCCGGGCACGGGCGTGGCGCCGGACGCCTTCTGGGCCGGCTTCAGCCGCATCGCCCACGACCTGGCGCCCATGAACCGCGCGCTGCTCGCCGAGCGCGACCGCCTGCAGTCCGAGCTCGATGCCTGGCACGAGGCCCACCCCGGCCCCATCGCCGACATGCCCGCCTACCGCGAGTTCCTGACCCGCATCGGCTACCTCGTCGAGCCGCCCGCGCAGGTGCAGGCCACCACCGCCAACGTCGACGCCGAGCTGGCCGTGCAGGCCGGCCCGCAGCTCGTCGTGCCCATCCTGAACGCCCGCTACGCGCTCAACGCCGCCAACGCGCGCTGGGGCTCGCTGTACGACGCCCTCTACGGCACCGACGCCATCCCCGAGACCGACGGCGCCACGCGTGATGGCGCCTACAACCCCGTGCGCGGCGCCAAGGTCATCGCCTACGCCCGCCAGGTGCTCGACCAGGCCGCGCCACTGGCCAGCGGCTCGCACGCCGACTCGACCGGCTACCGCGTCGAGGGCGGCCAGCTCGTCGTGACGCTGGCCTCCGGCGCCACCACCGGCTTGCAGCACCCTGCCGCCTTCGCCGGCTTCCAGGGCTCGCCGGAAGCACCCAGCAGCGTGCTGCTGGTGCATCACGGCCTGCACCTGGACATCCGCATCGACCGCAGCACGCCCATCGGCAAGACCGACCCCGCGGGCGTGGCCGACGTGGTGCTGGAGGCGGCCCTCTCCACCATCCTCGACCTGGAAGACTCCGTCGCGGCGGTGGATGCCCAGGACAAGTTGCTGGCCTACCGCAACTGGCTCGGCATCCAGCAGGGCACGCTGACGGAGGAAGTCGCCAAGGGCGGCAAGACCTTCACGCGCCGCCTGAACGCCGACCGCACCTACACCGCCCCGAATGGCGGCACGGTCACGCTGCACGGCCGCTCGCTCATGTTCGTGCGCAACGTCGGCCACCTGATGACCAACCCGGCCATCCTGCTGGACGACGGCAGCGAGATCCCCGAGGGCATCATGGACGCGGTCGTCACGACGACGATTGCCATGCACGACCTCCAGCGCCGCGGGAACAGCCGCACCGGCTCGGTCTACATCGTCAAGCCCAAGATGCACGGCCCGGCAGAGGTGGCCTTCGCGTCCGAACTCTTCAGCCGCGTGGAGCAGCTGCTCGGCCTGCCCGACAGCACCGTCAAGCTCGGCATCATGGACGAGGAGCGCCGCACCTCGGTGAACCTCAAGGCCTGCATCGCCGCGGCCGCCAGCCGCGTGGCTTTCATCAACACCGGCTTCCTGGACCGCACCGGCGACGAGATGCACACCGCCATGCGCGCCGGCCCGATGCTGCGCAAGGGCGACATGAAGACGTCCAGCTGGATCCAGGCCTACGAGCGCAGCAACGTGCTCACCGGCCTGGCCTGCGGGCTGCGGGGCCGTGCCCAGATCGGCAAGGGCATGTGGGCCATGCCCGACCTGATGGCCGAGATGCTCAAGCAGAAGATCGGCCACCCCAAGGCCGGCGCCAACACCGCCTGGGTGCCCTCGCCCACCGCAGCGACCCTGCATGCGCTGCACTACCACCAGGTCAGCGTGGCCGCCGTGCAGCAGGAGCTCGAGAAGGTCGACCTCGCCGCCGAACGCGAAGGCATCCTGAACGCGCTGCTGACCATTCCCGTCGCGCCGCAGGCCGACTGGACGCCCGAGCAGCGCCAGCAGGAGCTGGACAACAACGTGCAGGGCATCCTTGGCTACGTGGTGCGCTGGATCGACCAGGGCGTCGGCTGCTCCAAGGTGCCCGACATCAACGGCGTGGGCCTGATGGAAGACCGCGCCACGCTGCGCATCAGCAGCCAGCACATCGCGAACTGGCTGCGCCACGGCGTGGTCAGCGCCGAGCAGGTGCGCGAGACCTTCACGCGCATGGCCCAGGTCGTGGACGGCCAGAACGCGGGCGATCCGGCCTACCAGTCGCTGGCCGCTCACCCGACCGGTGCCGCCATGCAGGCCGCGCTGGACCTGGTGTTCAAGGGCGAGGCCCAGCCGAGCGGCTACACCGAGCCGCTGCTGCACGCCTGGCGGCTGAAGGTGAAGGCCGGCTGAGCCCGGGCCAACCCTCGGTTCAGGAAACAGGGCTCCCTGCGCGTCAATCCGCGCAGTTGCCGCGGCCCGCCAGTTCGGGCTCGTAGGCGGGGCCTGCCCCCGGCGTGGGCGTCCGTACCCGCCCAGCTTGCAGGGCGGATCCTCCGCATTGCCGCTCTCGCCACCGCGCGCCGGCCAGCGCCGCCTGTGGCTCTGGCGGCTTTGGCTTGAGCTCGCCTTATCGACCGCGTCAATGTTGCTGTCTTGTAAAGCGTTGGGGGCGGACAACGATTCTCCGGGCATTAGACAAACCACCTAGTGGGCTGCAATTCCTGTTAGTAATCAATAACTTGCAGAAACCTGTCGAAACCGTCGGCACGCACATAGGGGCAGCCCCTCCCCGGAAGAAATGAGGTCTTGACCAATACTTTTGGCACCCCCTAGCCCGACTGATCGTCGGCAGTGGTTCCCACATCGTCCGACGCGTGCCCTACCGGGCCACATCGGTTTTCTTTTCCCTTTAGGTGGAGTGCATATGAAGGCTCGGTATAGGACTGCGACGAGGGCACGGTCCCTTGTGGCGATTGCGGCGGGCATGTGCCTGGCTGGCGTCGTGATGGCACAGAGCACGACGGGTAGCGTCTACGGCACGGTTCCTGCCGGCACCGTCATCACCATCACGAGCAACACGGGTATCTCCCGGACGCTGACGGCTGGTTCCGACGGCCGCTACAACGCTGCAGCGTTGCCTGCCGGCGAGTACACGATTGAGGCCAAGGGCCTGGGCACCCGCACCGTGACGGTGACGGTCGGTGGTGGTACCGATGTGTCCTTCGTGAACCAGTTGGAGACGGTCACGGTCACGGGCGGTCGCATCCTCTCCATCGACGCGAGCCAGACCGACACCCGCACGGTGTTCACGGCCGACACGCTGTCCAAGATTGCCGTTGGCCGCAGCGTCAACCAAGTGGCCCTGCTGGCCCCGGGCGTCATCAACAGCAACAGCTACAACGTCCCCAGCGCAACCTCCAGCAACAACAATCCCCTCGGGCGCGCCTCGTCGCTGAACATCGGCAGCTTCGGCGGCTCGGCGGCCTCTGAGAACGCGTACTACATCAACGGCTTCCCCGTTACCAACCCGCTGACCAACATCGGCGCCACCACGCTGGCGTTCGACTCCATCGGCCAGGTTCAGGCGGTGACCGGCGGCTACGGCGCCGAGTACGGCCGCTCGACCGGCGGCGTGCTCAGCCTGATCACCAAGCGTGGCACGAACGACTGGAAGAGCGGCGTTTACGCCATCTGGAGCCCGAAGTCGCTCCGCGCCGACCCGCACGACATCAAGTACCCGGACACGGGCAAGTGGAGCGAGGCCAACCACTACAACACGACCGCCGGCAACAACCCGACGAACTGGACCGACGGCACGCTGTACCAGCGCCGCGCCCAGAACACGATCGACGGCTTCAGCTATGGCGCGTATGTGGGCGGCCCGATCATCAAGGATCGCCTGTTCTTCTATGCCAACGTCGAGCAGAACCGCAACGAGGTCAACGAAGTCCGCCAGACCCGCATCGCTTCGCTGACCGCGTCGAATGCGGCGCAGGCCTGGAAGGAAAGCACCAACACGTACCCGCGTGGCACGTTCAAGGCCGACTGGAACATTACGGACAATCACCTGCTTGAGTACACGCATGTGATGGACAACGCCAAGGAAAAGTACAACTACTACGGCTACGACTACAAGACCCTGACGCACAACAGCACCGACTTCAACGGCCAGCACGTTCTGTCTGACAAGTCCAAGCTGAACGTCCTCAAGTACACCGGCAACTTCACTGACAACCTGACGCTGTCCGCCATGGTGGGTCAGCAGAAGGTGGACCACCTGCCCGACCCGCTGAACGGCTACGACGCGTCGAAGAACTACGTCACGATCTCGCCGACGACCGTGCCGGCTGCCTATGCCAGCATCTCGAACCCGCAGCCCTACCAGACGGTCACGGACCCGAGCACGGACAAGACCAAGGGCTACCGCCTGGACCTGACCTACATCCTCGGCAAGCACGAGATCCGCGTCGGTCTGGACAACTTCAAGGCTGACTCGTCCATCGGTAGCCGCAACAGCGGCCCGAACGCCTTCCGCTGGATCTACGGCCAGCTGAGCACACCGACGGAAGCCATCGACGCCAGCCACGGCATTGGCTCGCCGGCATCTGGCGGCGGCTTCGGCACCCAGGGCTACTACGTCGACCAGTACTTCCTGTCCAGCGGCGGCCTGGTGAGCACCGAACAAAAGGCGCAGTACATCGAAGACCGTTGGCAGATCACCGACCGCGTGCTGCTGTCCCTGGGCTTCCGCAACGACAGCTTCATCAACTACAACGGCGACCACAAGCCCTACGTCGAGCAGAAGAACAACAAGGCACCGCGCCTTGGCTTCGCCTGGGACGTGAACGGCAACAACACCCTGAAGGTGTTCGGTAACGCTGGCCGCTACTTCCTGGCACTGCCCAACAACGTGGCCATCCGCGGCGCCAACGCGTCGTTGAACTCCGACAAGTACTACACCTACACCAGCATCGCAGCCGACGGCACGCCCCAAGGGCTCGTGCAGATCACGCCGGCCGCCGGCGCGTCGGGCCTGTGCCCCTCGGGCACCGTGGGTGCCGGCAGCACGTCGTCCAACGTGGAATGCGGCAACGCGCCTGACCCGGCCACCGTGGCCATCGTCGGCCTGAAGCCGCACTACCAGGATGAGTTCATCATCGGCATGGAGCAGGCGCTCTCCAAGCAGTGGAACTGGGGTGCCAAGGTGACGTTCCGTGACCTGAAGAACGCGATCGACGACACCTGCCCGTCGGAGTGCCGCATCTTCAACCCGGGCCTGGACGCCACGTTCAAGATCCCCAATGGCGACGGGACCTACACGTTCGAGAACTACACCGCGGCTGATCTGGGCTTCCCCAAGCTCAAGCGTCGCTATGTGGCCCTGGACCTGTTCACGGAATACCAGGACGCCCGCTTCTACGGCAAGATCGCCTACACGTGGTCGCGCAACTATGGCAACGCTGAAGGCCAGTTGAACTCCTCCGTCGACACCGGCGGCGGCGGCCAGGCTGACGTCAACGTCACGTCCGACTGGGACCTGCCGGAGATCATGGAAGGCGCCAACGGCCCGCTGCCCAACAACCGCAAGCACCAGTTCAAGCTGTTCGGCTCCTACAAGGTGTCCGACGAGTGGCGTGTCGGCGGCTCGGCCATCATCCAGAGCGGCCGTCCGCGCAACTGCTCGAGCTACTACCCGTACGCGAAGGCTGGCCTGTACAACAGCGGCATCTACTATCACTACTGCGGTGTTCCGGGCGCTCAAACGGCCGTCAACAACCCCAACGTGAAGCCTAACGACGGCTACGTGTTCTCGCCGCGCGGTTCCTTCGGTGTCGCCCCCTGGACGAAGACCTTCAACGTGAACGTGATGTACACGCCGACCTGGGCCAAGGGCCTGACGCTGTCGGGCGACGTGCTGAACGTGTTCAACACCCAGACGGTCACGAACTACTACGAGGCTTCGACCAACTCGCGCAGCACCATCAATCCGCGTTGGCAGCAAGAGCTGTACTACACGGACCCGCGCACCGTGCGCCTGACCGCCCGCTACGACTTCTGATGACCCGCCCCGCCCGCGCCGCTCGATGTTGATGCGGCGAGGGAGGGGGAGTCTGCGTGAAGTGAACCCGGACACCCCGGCAACTCAGGTTGCCGGGGTGCTTTTTTTGCACGACGAGGAAGTGCGATCGAGGCCCCGGCGGCCCACCCACGGCAGCCCACATGGATATTCGTTGGGATGGCGCAACAGTCAGCTTGCAGCAAAGCTCCCTGCTCGCGACGCCACCAACGGGGGATCCCTTAAACGCGGCGCCAAAAGCCGCCTCAGGTGCACCTCAATTGGGAGGAACCCGGGGCATTCGCCAGATACCTTCCTTCACACTTGCGCGCTCGTTTCATCGTGCATCTGGTATTTCGGTCACAAGCCGCTATTCGTCTCAGCTCGGCACGTCCATCCCCAAGGAGTCACTGAATGTTCAAACGCCATGCCATCAGCGCCGCCGCGCTGACTTGCCTCAGCATCACCACGCTGCCGGCATTCGCCCAGCAAACGCTGGAGCGCGTGGAAATCACCGGTTCGGCTATCCGTCGTTCGATCAACGACGAAGGCGCTCTCCCCATCACCGTCGTCAAGGTTGACGATCTGCGGCAGCAGGGCGTGTCGAGCGTTGAAGGCATCCTGGAGCTGCTGTCGGCCAGCCAGTCCAGCTCGCCCAGCACGAACTCCATCGGCTCCGGCACCGGTGGCGCCGCCTACGCCAACCTGCGCGCCCTGGGCAGCAACAAGACCCTGGTGCTGCTGAACGGCCGTCGCATGACGTCGTTCGCTTTCGACGCGAACGCCGTTGACCTGAACTCCATCCCCTTCGCCGTGATCGAGCGTGTGGAAGTGCTGCGTGACGGCGCCTCCGCCGTTTATGGCACCGACGCCATCGGCGGCGTGATCAACTTCATCACGAAGTCGAACTTCCGCGGCGGCCAGTTGGTGGGCGAAGTGACGAAGCCCCGCAAGGACGGCGGTGACAAGGAAGGCGTCTCGGTCATCTTCGGCCTTGGCGACCTGGAAAAGGACAAGGTCAACTTCTGGGCCTCGTTTGACAGCCGCCGTCAACAGCGCGTGCGCGCGCTGGACCGTGAATTTGCCAGGACCGGCATCATCCCCAGCCGCGGCGTGAACGGCAACTCCGGCACGACATTCCCGGGCAACTTCACCGGCAGCTTCATCGTCCCGGTGTCCAAGGACTTCCCGACCGGCCGCGAAACCCGCGCCTACAACACCACCGCCCCGAACTGCGCACCGCCGCTGTCGCTGGTGAACCCGTCGAACCAGAAGGCGTGCGTGTTCGACTTCAGCTCGACCATCGACATCATCCCGGATACCAAGCAGAACACCGTCGCGGGTCGCATGGCGTTGAAGATCGCCGACGACCATGTGCTGACGTTTGAAGGCCTGGCCACCGAGAACCGCAACACCTCCCGCGTCGCACCGGACCCGGTCAGCGGCATCACGATCAATCCGGGCAACCCGGCCTACCCCACTGGCGTCCCTGATCTGGACACCACCAAGCCGATCAACGTCGGCTGGCGCATGGTTCCGGCCGGTCCGCGGACCAACGAATCCAACTCGACGGCCAAGCGCGCCGTGGTCGACCTGAGCGGCGTTGTGGCCAATTGGGACTACCGCGTTGGCGCCATGCTGTCGCGCAGCACCGGCAACGATGCGGCCGCGGACGGCTATGTCAGCGCGCCTTTCGTGCGCCAGCAAGTCGCCGCCGGCAACTTGAATCCCTTCCGCGACGCAACTGCGGCTGAGCTGGCTGTCATTCAGCAAGCCAAGCGCCGGGGTGTGTTCGGCTATGCCGCGGGCGAGACCAAGGGCGTTGACGTGCGCGCCAGCCGCGACCTGTTCGCGCTGCCGGGCGGCAATGCAGCCCTCGCCCTGGCTGCTGAGTTCCGCAAGGAGAACTACCGCTTCGACACCAACGACGACGTCGTCACCAGCATCCCTTCCGCCGGCCGCTCCGTCAACCACAAGGGTGGAGACCGCGATGTGAAGGCCTACGGCGCCGAGCTGCTGCTGCCGGTCTGGAAGAACGTCGAAGTGCAACTGGCCCTGCGCACGGACGACTACTCCGACGCGGGCAAGAGCACCAACCCCAAGATTGGCATCCGCTTCCAGCCCATCAAGGAAGTCGTGCTGCGCGGCTCCTACAACACCGGCTTCCGCGCGCCTGGCCTGGATGACCTCTACGCTCCGCAGACGGTCACCTTCTCCGCTGGCGCCAAGAACGACCCGCTGCTGTGCGACGCCAACGGCAAGGCGATTGGCTCGCTGGGCGGCGTACAAAGCCGGGACTGCGGCCTGCAGCCCCAGGTCCAGCAGGGCGGCAACGTCAACCTGAAGCCGGAAAAGTCGAAGACCTTCACCATCGGCACCGCCATCGAGCCGATCAAGGGCCTGACCTTCTCCATCGACTACTGGAACATCAAGCTGCGCGACCAGATCAACGTCCTGCCCCTGGACACGATCATCGCCAACTCCTCGCGCTACGCCGCCAACTTCGTTCGCTGCAACACGCTTCCCATCGCCGTTCAGAACACCTTGAACCGTTGCGCCGGCCTTGACAACAACAGCCCCGCGATCGGCTACATCGTCCAGGTCAACGACAACATCGGGAAGATCCACACCAACGGCTTCGACCTCACGGCTGGCTACAGCATGAAGCTCGCCGGCTTCGGCTCGCTGGCGCTGGCGTACGACGGCACGTACGTCCGCAGCTACAAGTACCAGACCAACCCGAGCGACCCGTTCAAGGAAAACGTCGGCATCTACAGCGACGGCAGCCCCGTCTTCAAGTGGAAGCACAACCTGAGCGCGGCCTGGGCCATGGACAACCTGAGCGCCCGCGTGAGCATGCGTCACCAGAGCGGCTACGTTGACCAGAATGATCCTTCGACGGTCGTCGGCGGTCCCTCGTTCTATGGCAATGTCGAGTCGTACTCGCTGGTCGACCTGTCGGCAAGCTACAAGTTCAACAAGATGACCTCGCTGACCGTTGGCGTGAAGAATCTGTTCGACAAGGAGCCACCGTTCTCCAACCAGTCCAACCGCTCGCAGCGTGGCTATGACCCGCGCTACACCGATCCTCTGGGTCGTGCACTGTTCGTGCGTGCTGCCTACGGCTTCTAAGCCCTCGGTCCGCACCCGACAAGGCCCGCTTCGGCGGGCCTTTTTTCATGGGCGCGCAGCCTGATCGACAATCCGCGACCCTGACGCACCGCCCTGACTCCCTCGATGCTTGCTGAAGTCCTCATCATCGGCGCCGGCCCCGCCGGCAGTGCTTGCGCGCGCGTGCTGGCCCGGCAGGGCCTGGACGTGCTGCTCGTCGACCAGCACCCCGCCGGCCGCGACAAGACCTGTGGCGACGGCCTCATCCCCGATGCCCACCAGGCCCTGGCGCGCCTGGGCCTGCTCGACGAGGTGATGCGCCGCGCCCAGCCCGTGACGCACGTGGGCTGCATCGGCCCGCGCGGCGGGCGGATCGACGTGCCAGGCTCGCTGGCCGTGCTGCCGCGCCGCGAGCTGGACGCGCTGCTGCTGCGCGCCGCGCAGGACGCCGGCGCCCGCTTCGAGCAGGCCCGGTTCGAGGCGCCGCTGGAGGCCGACGGCCGCGTCGTCGGCGCCCGGCTCAAGCAGGGTGACGCGTTCGTCGACGTGCGCGCCCCCTGGGTGGTGCTGGCCACCGGCGCCGTGCCCAAGGCCCTCACGGCTGCCGGCATGTGCGAGCGCCACACCCCCAGCGGCGTGGCACTGCGGGGTTATGTCAAGGCGCCGCAGATGGTCGGCAAGATCAAGGCGCTCGAGGTGGTGTGGGACAAGTCCGTGCGGCCGGGCTACGGCTGGATCTTCCCGGCGCCCGATGGCCACTTCAACATCGGCGTGGGCGTGACCGACAGCCACCGCAGCCTCGGCGGCAAGGGCCAGAAGAAGGACGTGAACCTGCGCGCCATCTTCGACGCCTTCGTGGCCAAGTACCCGCCCGCGGCGGAGCTGATGCGCGTGGGTGAGCTCGTCGGCGAACTCAAGGGCGCGCCGCTGCGCTGCACGCTGAGCGGCGCCAAGTGGAGCCGCCCCGGCCTCATCGTCACCGGCGAGGCCGCCGGCAGCACCTACTCCTTCACCGGCGAGGGCATCGGCAAGGCCATGGAGACGGGCATGCTGGCGGCCGACGCCATCCTCGCGCACCGCACCGACGACGCCGCCGCGCGCGCCCAGTACGAGGCCGCGCTCACCGCGCTCAAACCCAAGTTCGACCTCTACGAACGCGCCAACCGCGTGAACGCCCACCCCTGGCTGGCCGACCTGCTCATCTGGCGGGCCCAGAAGAGCCCGCGCCTGCTCAAGCGCATGAGCGGCGTGCTCAACGAGACGAGCAACCCGGGCAACCTGGTGAGCCTGAAGGGCATCTCCCGGCTGTTTTTCGAGTAGGGGGAGCACAGCGACCAAGACTCGGAGGCACAGAGGAACCTGCGCGCTCTGTGTCTCTGTGGCTGTGTCGATTCAGTCGTCGTTCAAACGCGCTCCATGACGAGGGCGATGCCCTGGCCCACGCCGATGCACATCGTGCACAACGCGTAGCGGCCGCCGGTCACCTCGAGCTGGTTGACGGCCGTCGTCACGAGCCGCGCGCCGCTGGCGCCCAGCGGGTGTCCGAGGGCAATGGCGCCGCCGTTCGCGTTCACGCGCGCGTCGTCGTCGGCCAGGCCCAGGTCGCGCAGCACCGCCAGGCCCTGGGCGGCGAATGCCTCGTTGAGCTCGATCACGTCCATCTGCGCCAGCGTGAGGCCCGTGAGCGCCAGCACCTTGCGCGTGGCCGGCGCGGGGCCGATGCCCATGATGCGCGGCGCCACGCCGGCGGTGGCCATGCCGACCACCCGCGCCCGCGGCGTGAGGCCGTGGCGGGATGCCTCGGCCTCGCTGGCCAGCAGCAGCGCGCAGGCGCCGTCGTTCACGCCGCTGGCGTTGCCCGCCGTCACGCTGCCCTCGGGCGTCACCACGCCCTTGAGCTTGGCGAGTGCGGCGAGGCTGGTCTCGCGCGGGTGCTCGTCCAGCAGCACGCGCACGGGGTCGCCCTTCTTCTGCGGCACGTCCACCGGCACGATCTCGCGCTCGAAGAAGCCACGTTGCTGGGCCGCGATGGCCTTGGTCTGCGAGGCCAGCGCCATGCGGTCCTGGGCCTCGCGCTCGATGCCGAAGTCGCGCGCCACGTTCTCGGCGGTCTCGGGCATGGAATCCACGCCGTACTGGGCCTTCATCAGCTTGTTGACGAAGCGCCAGCCGATGGTGGTGTCGTAGACGGCGTTGGTGCGGCTGAAGGCGCTCTCGGCTTTGGGCATCACGAAGGGCGCGCGGCTCATGCTCTCCACGCCGCCGGCGATCATCAGCCCGGCCTCGCCCGCGCGGATGGCGCGCGCGGCGCTGCCCACGGCGTCCAGCCCCGAGCCGCACAGGCGGTTGATCGTGGCGCCCGGCACCTCCACCGGCAGGCCGGCCAGCAGCGCGGCCATGCGGGCGACGTTGCGGTTGTCTTCGCCGGCCTGGTTCGCGCAGCCGTAGAGCACGTCGGTCACCTGCGCCCAGTCGACGCCCGGGTTGCGCGCCATCAGCGCCTTGATCGGCAGTGCCCCGAGGTCGTCGGTGCGGATGCTGGACAGCGCGCCGCCATAGCGGCCGAAGGGGGTGCGGATGGCGTCGCAGATGAAGGCGTGGGTCATGTCAGAAGGTTCCTCAGGTAGGGGCTGACGCGGTAGCGCTCCCCGCGGTAGTACGCATCCAGCGCATCCAACAAGTCCACGATGGGGCGCTCTCCCCACAGGGCCGCCCACTCGAACGGGCCCGCGGGATAGTTGACGCCCAGCTTCATGGCGGCGTCGGCGCCTTCCTCGCTGCACACGCCTTGCTGCACGGCGTCGTGTGCTTCATTGACCAGCATGGCGATCGTTCGCGCGACGATCAGGCCGGGCGTGTCGACCATCGGGCGCGGAGTGAAGCCGAGGACGGCCAGCCAAGCCAGGTGGTCAGCCAAGTTTCCGGAGCAGGCACAGGCCAGGTCGCCGCCGTCGCCCAGCGGAAGATCGAACACCACGACCGGCGCATGGAACTCACGCAACGCAGCGATCTGATTCGCCGTGCGCCCATCGGTCAGCCGGATCTGCAGGCGATCGACCTCCAGCCCCGTCCACTCGCTGGACTGACGTTCCACGTCGGGCAGGGCGGCAGCCAGGCGGTCGGCGATGCCGCCCCGACCATGCAGGACGACGCGCCGGGCGCTCGGCCTCGAGGGTTTGGCACCTAGCGCAGGCAGTGCCGGCGCGCCCTCGGGGTAACGGTAGAACCCCCGCCCGCTCTTGCGCCCGAGGAAGCCCGCGTCCACCAGCTCCTGCTGCACCAGCGACGGCGTGAAGCGCCGGTCGTAGAAGTTGGCCGCGAACACCGAGTTCGTGACGGCGAAATTGGTGTCGTGGCCGATCAGGTCCATCAGCTCGCACGGGCCCATGCGAAAGCCCGCCGCGCGCAGGCAGGCGTCGATCATCTCGGGCCTGGCGACGCGGTCCTGCAGCAGCATCAGCGCCTCGGCGTAGTAGGGCCGGGCGATGCGGTTGACGATGAAGCCCGGCGTGGAGCGGGTGTGCACCGGCGTCTTGCCCCAGCGCGCGGCCAGCGTCTCGATGGCCTGCGCCACGTGCGAATCCGTGCCCAGGCCCGACACCACCTCCACCAGCTTCATCAGCGGCACCGGGTTGAAGAAGTGCATGCCCACGAGGCGCTCCGGCCGCTTCATGCCGCGCGCCAGCGCCGTCACGGAGATGGATGAGGTGTTGGTGGCGATGATGGCGTCGTCGCTCAGCAGCGCCTCCAGCTCCGCGAAGAGCGCCCGCTTGATGTCCAGGTTCTCGACGATGGCCTCGATGACGAGGTCGACCGGCTGCAGCGCGGCCACGGGGGTGATGCGGGTGAGCGTGGCCGCCGCTGCTTCGGCGGTGAGCCTGCCCTTGGCGACCAGGCCTTCGAGCGTGGCGGCGAGCTTGGTCTTGGCTGCCGCGGCGGCGCCGTCGCGGGTGTCGAAGAGGGCGACCTCGTGGCCGGCCTGCGCGGCCACCTGGGCAATGCCGGCGCCCATGAGGCCGGCGCCGACGACGAGGATGCGGGCGTTGTCGAGGTTCATTCGGGGGCGTTCCAGTTCGGCTTGCGTTTGCCCAGGAAGGCGGCAAAGCCTTCGCGGGCCTCGGGCGTGGTGCGCACGCGGGCGATCGTCTGCGCGGTGAGCTCGCGCACCTCGGGCGTGACGGGGCCGGGCGCAAGCCGCGCATACAGCTGCTTGATCTCGGCCTGGGCCTGCGGGCCGCAGGCGAGCAGCTCCGCCATGCAGGCGTCGACGGCGGCGTCCAGGCCCTCCGCGGGCACCACGCGCTGCACCAGCCCCACGCGCAGCGCCTCGGCCGCGTCGATGCGGCTGGCGGTGAGCGCCAGGCGCCGCGCTTCGCGCAAGCCCACGGCATTCACGAGGTGCGGGCCGATGACCGCGGGCAGGATCCCCATGCGCGCCTCGCTCACGGAGAAGCTCGCCGCGTCGGACGCCACGGCCATGTCGCACGCGGCCACCAGGCCCACGCCGCCGCCGAGTGCAGCGCCCTGCACGCGGGCCAGCGTCGGCTTCGGGCATTCGGCAATGCGCGCCAGCATGGCGGAGAAGCGCCGGGCGTCGGCCAGGTTGTCGTCCTGCGACGCGGCCGCGGCGCGCTGCATCCACTGCAGGTCGGCCCCGGCGCTGAAGTGCTTGCCAGCACCTGCCAGCACGATGGCACGCACGGCGGCGTCAGCGCCGAGCGTGGCGAAGGCGTCGTCAAGCTCGGCAATCAGCGTTTCGTCGAAGGCGTTGAACACGGCGGGCCGGTTCATCGTCAGCACGGCCACGCCGTCGGGGCGGCGCGCGAGGTCGAGGGCAGTCCAGGCAGGCATGCGGGCATTCTGCCTTTTTCCGGCTATTCCCGACCGATCGGTCGGTGAACCGGCCGTTCACCCGCGCCAGCCTGCCGTTCGCCGCAGCAGGCCGCCCCTGGCGCGGTGCCCCGCCTAGACTTCGCCGCCATGCCCTCCCTCCTCGACAGCTCGCACTGGCGCCACTGGTTCTACCCCGGCCCGATGCGCGTCTTCACGCCCGAAGAAATGGCCAAGGCAGGCCAGCAGCCCTGGCCCGCGGCGGTGGACAGCTATGTGGCGATCAACCTCGTGGCGCTGCTGCCGGCCATGCTCTACACCCGGCACGGCCGTGGCTGGGGGACGGAGCTCGTCTGGTGGCTGATGTGGTGCGGGCTGGCGGTGCTCGCCCTGGTCGGCGCGCGGTCGCTGTGGCGGCATCCGACACGCAAGCGGCTCAACATCTACTGCTACGGCGCGATGTTCGCGCTGGGCGTGGTGATCGGCGTGCTCGTCAAGCGCGGCCATGTGCCCGTCGGCTGGGTGCTGGACCACAACATCGTGATGATCGCCGCCATGACCGGCGTGCTGAGTGCCTGGTGGATGGTGACCATCTTCCGCGTGCAGCAGATCGAAGGCAGGCTGCGCGAGCTGGCCGACCAGGAGGCCGCGCTGCGCTTGTCCACGCGCCTGGCCGCGGCTCAGATCCAGCCGCATTTCCTCTTCAACACCCTCGCCTCGCTGCAGCACTGGGTGGACACGGGCGACGCCCGCGCCGCGCCGCTGCTGCGCGACTTCACGGCCTACCTGCGCGCGACGCTGCCGATGTTCGAGCGCGAGCTGCAGCCGCTGGCCGACGAGATGGAGATGGTGCGGCGCTACCTGGCCATCATGCAGGCGCGCCTGGGCTCGCGGCTCGCCTTCCGGCTGGACGTGCCGGCCGACGTGGACAGCGAGCTGCCGCCGGGCATCGTGCTGACGCTGGTGGAGAACGCCATCGCGCATGGCATCGAGCCCCAGCTGCGCGGCGGCCATGTCGAGGTGGCGGCCCGCCGCGACGCGGGCCGCACGGTCATCACGGTGCGCGACGACGGCCCCGGCCTGGCACCCAGCTGGGCCGAAGGCGTGGGCCTGTCCAACACCCGCCGCCGCCTGCTGGCCGCACTGCCGAACGCTTCTCTCACACTGACTGACGCCGCGCCGGGCTGCGTGGCCACGCTGACACTATGAACGCCACCCTCACCGCACTCATCGCCGACGACGAAGAGGCTCCGCGCGAGCAGCTGCGCGCCGCGCTGGCCCGCCTCTGGCCCGAGCTGCACGTCGTGGCCGCCAGCACCAACGGCGCCGAGGCCTGGGACGACTGCCTGGCCCACGAGCCGGCCGTGGCCTTCCTGGACATCCGCATGCCGGGCCTCACCGGCCTGGAAGTGGCCCGCCGCCTGACGGCGCTGGCCACGCCGCCCCTCATCGTCTTCGTGACGGCCTATGACGACCATGCACTCGCCGCGTTCGACGCCGGCGCGGTGGACTACGTGCTCAAGCCCGTGGACGACGAGCGGCTGGCGCAGGCGCTCGCGCGGGTGCGGGCCCGCATCGCCCAGCCCGCGCCCGACGTGACGGCCCTGCAGCGCCTGCTGGCCAGCCTGCCAGCGGCGAAGGCCGCACCGCGCCCCATCCAGGCGAGCGTGGGCCGCGAGGTGCTGCTCATCCAGCCCGAGGACGTCGTCTACTTCGAGGCCGACCAGCGCTACACGCGTGTCGTGTACCAGGGCGGCGACGCCCTCATCCGCACGCCGCTGCGCGAGCTGCTCACCCAGCTCGACCCCGACCAGTTCTGGCAGATCCACCGCAGCGTGCTCGTCAACAGCCGCTGCATCGCCAAGGCCGTGCGCGTGGACGAGGGCACCATGGTCGTCACGCTGCGCGGGCGCGAGGAGCGGCTGCCGGTGTCGCGCCAGTTCCAGGCCCTGTTCAGGGGTCAGTGAGCCGTCGGCACGCAGGCTTCAAGGGCAAACCCTTGGGCAGGCGCCGCACCCGGCTCCAGACAATCCGCGGCAATCCAAAGACCCCTAAGACTTGGGGTCACCGACACGGGACACCGACGCCATGCCCTCCCCCTTGCCCACGCCGCGCTTCGACCACTTCTACCGCTACGAAGAACTCACCGCGCTGCTGTTCGCCTACGCCGAGGCGCGCCCCAATCTCGTGTCGGTGCGCTCCATCGGCAAGAGCTACGAAGGCCGTGACATCTGGGTCGTGGTGGTCACGAACCTGGCCAGCGGCATGGACATCGACAAGCCGGCGCTTTGGGTCGACGGCAACATCCACGCCGCCGAGCTGACCGCCTCCACGACCTGCCTGTACTACCTGCATCAGCTCGTGACCCTGCACGGCGGCAGTGCGCCGGAGAGCGCCCAGGTCAACCGCCTGCTGGACACCCGCACCGTCTACCTCGTGCCGCGGCTGAACCCCGACGGCGCCGAGCTGGCCCTGGCGGACCGCCCGCGCCACATCCGCAGCTCCACCCGCCCCTACCCCTACACCGAGGAGCCCGTGGACGGCCTCACCGCCGAGGACATCGACGGCGACGGCCGCATCCTCACGATGCGCGTGCCCGACCCGCACGGCGGCTACAAGAAGCACCCCACCGAGCCCCGGCTGATGGTGGCGCGCGAGCCGGGCGAGTTCGGCGGCGAGTACTACCGCCTCATCCCCGAAGGCTTCGTCAAGAACCACGACGGCCTGACCGTCAAGGTCAACGCCGACCGCGAGGGCCTGGACCTGAACCGCAACTTCCCCGGCGAGTGGCGCCAGGAGTACCAGCAGCTCGGCGCCGGCCCCTACCCGACCAGCGAGCCCGAGGTGCGGGCGATGGTGGACTTCATCGTCCAGCATCCCAACATCGGCGCGGCGGTGAGCTTCCACACGCACAGCGGCGTCATCCTGCGCCCCTGCGGCACGCGCAGCGACAAGGACATGACTCCCGAGGACCTGTGGCTGTTCCAGAACCTCTCGGCCCTGGGCGAGAAGCACACCGGCTACCCGGCGATCAGCATCTACGAGGACTTCCGCTACCACCCCAAGGAAGTCATCACCGGCACGCAGGACTGGGTCTACGAGCACCTCGGCGCGCTGTTCTGGGTGGTGGAGCTGTGGTCGCCGAACAAGGAAGCCGGCGTCGAGACGACGAAGTGGATCGACTGGTACCGCCAGCACCCCGTGGAAGACGACCTCAAGCTGCTGAAGTGGAGCGACGAGCAGTGCGGCGGCCAGGCACACGTCGACTGGAAGCCCTTCCAGCATCCGCAGCTCGGCGCGGTCGAGATCGGCGGCTGGGACAAGATGAACTACTGGCGCAACCCGCCGCCCGCCCTGCGCGAGCGCGAGGCCGCGCGCTTCCCCGGCTGGCTGAGCCAGATCGCGATGAGCCTGCCCAAGCTGGAGCTCATCCGCACCGAGGTGCGCGCCCTCGGGCCCGACATGTGGCGCGTGCGCATGGCGGTGGCCAACGCGGGCTACCTGCCGGCCTACGTGACGCAGCGGGCGCTGGAGCGCAAGACCGTGCGCGGCGTGATGTTCGAGATCCACATGCCCGTGAACGACCCGGCCATCAGCCTCGTCAACGGCAAGGAACGCGTCGAAGGCCCGCAGCTCGAGGGCCACGCGCCCAAGCAGAGTCAATTGGCCTTCCTGTTCAACAAGCACCCTACGGGCGACCGCGCGGTGGCGGAGTGGGTCGTGCGCGCGCCGGTGGGCACGCGGCTGGCGCTGTCGGCGAGCGCGGAGCGGGCGGGGGTGGTGCGCACGGAGGTCGTGCTGGACTGAACGCCCGAAGGTTCCCATCTCGCATCTCGCGTAAGGCTTTGTTGACCCCGGTTAACAGGGCGGGAATTGTTCACAGCTCGGTACGTTTGCTCTGGAGGACTGCCTAGAGTCGCGGCTCTTTCCTTCCTCCACGAGTCCTACCGATGTCGAGACTGTCGCCCCTGATCGTTGCCAGCAGCGTGCTGCTGCTGAGCGCCTGTGCCACCAAGGATTTCGTGCGCGAAACCGTTGCGCCGGTCGAGACCCGCGTCGACGGCCTCGGCACCCGCGTGCAGGCGCATGACGATGGCCTCAAGGCACTGGACGGCCGGCTGCAGGGCAGCGAGGCGCGCATCCAGGCCCTGCAGAAGGACGCGGCGGAGCGCGCGCTGGCCGCCAAGAACCTGCCGGCGCCCCCAGGGCTGCTGATGAGCACCGTGCTGACCGACGACAAGATCAAGTTCAGCTCCGGCCGCGCCCAGCTCACCGAGCAGGGCGCCCAGGAGCTCGATCAACTCGTCGCCAAGCTCAAGGCCGACAACCAGCCGGTGTTCGTCGAGATCCAGGGCCACACCGATTCGACCGGCAGCGACGCGACCAACCAGCAGCTCGGCCTCAAGCGCGCCGAGGCCGTGCGCCTGCACCTGGCCCGCGCCGGCCTGCCGCTGGCGCGCATGGCCACCATCAGCTACGGCGAGTCCGCGCCGCTGGCCGACAACAACACCCGCGAAGGCCGCAGCGCGAACCGGCGTGTGCAGCTGGTCGTGATGCGCTGAGCGGCCCGGTGACCCTCAGGTCGCCCGCACGACGAGTTCGGTCGGCATGATCTCGCTGGCCGCGCCCTGGCCGGCGATGAGGTCCAGCACCTTGCGCGCGAGCAGCACGCCGCCGTGGTGCCAGTCCTGGCGCACGCTGGTCAGCGGCGGCGCGAAGCTCTGGGCGGCGGGCGAGTCGTCGTAGCCGATGACCGACACCTGCTCAGGCACGGCCAGGCCCGCGTCGGTAAAGGCGCGCACGGCGCCCATGGCGAGCAGGTCGCTGGCCGCGAAGAGCCCGTCGGGCACCTTGGCGCCGCGACCGAGGTTGGCCAGGTGGGACTGCACCGCCGTGAAGCCCGCACCGAACGTGAAGGCCGCCGGCGTGAGCGTGTGGGCCTTGGCGCCCGCCTTCTTCAGCGCCTTCAGGAAGCCCTGCTGGCGGTCGCGGATCTCGGCGTGGCGCACGTCGCCCAGGAAGAGCAGCTCGCGCCGGCCGAGGGCCAGCAGCCGCTCGGCTGCGCTGGCACCGCCATGCGCGTTGTCTCCGCCCACGACGACCGCGTCCCCCCGCCCATGCTCGGCGCCCCACACCACCAGCGGCAGGCCCATGGCTGCCGCAGACTTGACCGCAGAGCCGTTGGCGCCCTGGCCGAGCAGGATGACGCCGTCGGCCGACGCCGCCATGCCCTGGCCCGGGCTCTGCAGCGCCGACAGCAGCACGCTGTAGCCACGCGACGTGAGCTCCTGCGTGATACCGCCGAGCAACTGCAGCGGGTAGGCGTCGGTCATGGGGCGGTCGGTGTCGGGCTGCATCTCCAGCATGACGGCCACCATGTGGCTGCGCCGCAGCCGAAGGTTGCGCGCGTGGTGGTTGAAGCGGTAGCCCGCGGCCTCGGCCAGCGTCTTGATGCGCTCGCGCGTGGCCGGCGTGACGGACGGGCTGTCGCGCAGCGCGCGCGAGACGGTGATGGTGGACACGCCGGCCAGCGCGGCGATCTGCTCCATGGTGACCGGCTTGGACTCCGTCATACCGCCTTTTGTTCGAGCACGTAGTTGGCACCGTCGTACTGCCCGAGCCGCTCCACCAGCAACGGCAGGCACTCCGCCAGTTCGTCACGCAACGTGAACGGCGGGTTGGCGATGAACATGCCGCTGCCCATCATCCCGAAGCCGCGCTCGTCCGCCTGCGCCACGGTCAGGCGCACATGCAGCCAGCCCTTCTTGGCGGCGGCGTCGGCGCTGGCCTTCAGGCGCTGCGCGAGCTGGGTCGATTCGAGCAGCTGCAGCTGCGGGTACCAGACCATCACGACGGTGTCCGCCGCGCGCTCCAGCGCCTCGCGCAGCGCGGTGAGCACCTTGCCGTAGTCGGTCTTGATCTCGTAGGGCGGGTCCATCAGCAGGGCCGCGCGGCGCGTGGGCGAGGGCAGCTCGGCCTTGATGGCGGCGAAGCCGTCGCGGTCGCTGACCTGGGTGTTCGGCCGGGCCTCGAGGTAGCTGGCGAGGATGCGGTGGTCGGTCGGGTGCAGCTCGTAGACGCGCAGCCGGTCGGTGTCGCGCAGCACGAAGTTGGCGATCGCGGGCGAGCCGGGGTACTGGCGCAGCTGGCCGTCGGGGTTGAAGTCGCGCACCAGCTGCACGTAGTCGGCCAGCGCCGCGGGCAGGCTCTCGACGTCGTCGTAGAGCCGGGCGATGCCGCTGGCGTATTCGCCGTTCTTCTGCGCGTAGCGGCCCTCCACCGAGTAGCCGCCAGCGCCGGCGTGCGTGTCGATGAGGGTGTAGGGCTTGTCCTTTTCGCCCATGTAGCGCAGCACGCGGGTCAGCACGAGGTGCTTGAGGACGTCGGCATGGTTGCCGGCATGGAAGGCGTGGCGGTAGGCGAGCATGGGGGTGATTGTCGCCAAGGCGGCGGCTTGTGTTTCGTCAAGGCGGCAGCATCTGCGCGGATATCACACTGGCGAGCAACCGCACGGCCCGCAGGGGCGGCGCGGTCTGCGTAGCCTTCGCGCCCTTGTCTTCCGCCTTGCACCACACCATGCCCACGCTTTTCGACCCCGTTCGCCTCGGCGACATCCAGCTCGCCAACCGCATCGTCATGGCCCCGCTCACGCGCAACCGCGCGCGCGAACAGGTCGTCGGCGACCTGCACGTCGAGTACTACCGCCAGCGCGCCAGCGCCGGGCTGCTCATCACCGAGGCCACGCAGATCCGCCCCGACGGCCAGGGTTATTTCGACACGCCCGGCATCCACAGCCCCGAGCAGATCGCCGCCTGGAAGCGCGTGACGGACGCCGTTCACGCCGAGGGCGGCAAGATCGTCGTGCAGCTCTGGCACGTCGGCCGCATCTCGGTGAAGCGCCTGCAGCCGGGTGGCCAGCCGCCGGTGTCGTCCACGAACCGCGCCGCCAAGACGCGCACCTACGCCGCCCACGGCGAGCTGGTGCCCACCGACGAGCCCCGAGCGCTCACGACGGGCGAGATCCCGCAGCTCATCGCCGACTACGCCCAGGCCGCGAAGAACGCCATCGCCGCGGGCTTCGATGGCGTGGAGGTGCACAGCGCCAACGGCTACCTGCTGGAGCAGTTCCTGCGCGACAGCGCCAACGACCGCACCGACCGCTACGGCGGCTCCATCGAGAACCGCGCGCGGCTGCTGGTGGAGGTGATGACGGCCGTGGCCGAAGCCATCGGCCCGGGACGCACGGCGCTGCGCCTGTCGCCGGTCACGCCGGCCAACGACATCGGCCAGGACAGCGACGCGCAGGCCCTCTTCAACCACGTGGCCGACCAGCTCCAGCCCTTGAAACTGGCCTTCCTGGAAGTCGTGGAAGGCGCCACCGGCGGCCCGCGCGACAACGCGCCCTTCGACTACGCGGAGCTGCGCCGCCGCTTTGGCGGCCCCTACATCGCCAACAACGGCTACGACCGCGCGATGGCGCTGGAGGCCGTCGCCCAGGGCCGCGCGGACGCGGTGGCCATCGGCCGGCCGTTCATCAGCAACCCGGATCTCGTCGCCCGCATCCGCGCCGACCTGCCCTGGGCGGCCCCGCAGAAGGAGACCTTCTACGGCGGCGGCGCGCAGGGCTACACCGACTACCCGGTAGCGGCCTGATCAACGCCGGCCGTTCAGCGCTGGAAGGCACCCGGGCTCGTGGCGGGCCCGGCCAGCGCCACCGTGCCGCGCGGGTGGCGGTACTCGCGCGTGGGCAGGAGCCGCAGGCCGCCGCCTTCGCCGGCGTCCTGCGCCTTGCCGCGCAGTGACGAGCCGGGCTTGAGCCGGTAGTCGTCACGCGCGGCCTGCACGAACTCGTCCCACTCGGCGCTGAAGTTCGCGCGGCGCGTCCAGTAGCCTTCGGCGGCGAGCTTCGGGCTGCCGACGAGCAGGTTGTTGGCGAGCACCACGTCCGCCTGGCGAGGCGACACGCGCAGCCAGATGCCGCCGCTCGGGCGCTGGTCCACGAGCGTGTTGTTGACGAGGTAGAGCGCCTGCCTGCTCCACGTGGCGCCCTCGGCGCCGAAGGAGATGACGTGGGCGTTCTCGGTCGTGGAGCTCTGGCCGATCAGGTTGCCCATGACGACGGCCACGCCGCCGTTGGCGAACTCCAGCTCGTAGCTCGCCCGCCCGCCGATCTCGTCGGTGAGGCGGTTGTAGAGGATGTGGTTGAGCGCCGCGCGGCTCTTGAGCAGGTGGCCGTGCAGGCCGTGGTGGAACCAGCTGCCGCTGACGGCCAGCCGCCCGATGGCGCCGACGTAGAGGTTGTGCGTGCGGCCGTCGCCGGGCAGGATGGCACCGAAGTCGCAGTCGACGATGTCGAGTTCGATGCTCGCGTCGTTGGCCGAGAGCAGGCCGTTCTCGTTGTCGCGGAAGCTGCAGTCCACCAGCGTCAGCGAGCCGGCCTCCAGCCGGATGCCCGCGCCGTTGCGGTCGGGCACACGGGCGCCGAGGAAGTCGAACCCCTCGATGCGCTGGCGCCGCCCGGTCGTCACGAACAGCCCCTTGCCCTGCACCTGCGCCCCCGCCCCGATGACGCGCACGCGCCCGCCCACGGCGCGCAGGGTCAGGTCGTGCTGGGGCCAGGCAGCGACGTCGGCCACGTAGTCGCCGGCATCCACCTCGATGACGCTGCCGTCACGCGCCTGGCGGGCCGCGGCAGCCAGGGACTTCAGCGCGCGCGCCGGGCCCACCTGCAGCACGGGGCCGGCCGGCGCGGCCCGCAAGGCGCCCCACGGCAGCAGCCCGGCGGCGGCCAGCAGCTCGCGGCGGCGTGGCGTCATGCCTTCTTCTTCATCTTGGCCTTGAACAGCTCCACGATGCCCACCTCGCGCGGCCCCGGCAGCAGCTCGAAGGCCTGGCCGGCGGCGAGGCTGCCCTCGCGCTTGACCGACAGGTAGAAGCCGCAGTAGCCGCTTTGCGCCATCAGCTTGGCGGCCTGGTTGAAGCCCATGTGGGCGTTGAACTTGAAGCAGGGATAGCGCGGCTCGGACACGACCAGCTCACAGTCCGGGAAGCGCAGCACGTCACCGATCCAGACCTGGCTCTCCAGCAGCCCGGCCAGCGTGAGGTTCTCGCCGCAGTCGCCGGGCTGCAGCTCGCCCGCCACCCTGGCCTGGCCGCGCACGGTCTGCCAGAAGGCGTAGTGCGCCTGCGGGTAGGCATACACCGCCTTGCTCAGGCCGCCGTGCACGCTGGGGTCGGCCTGCTCGTCGCCCGCCAAGCCGAGCGGCCCGACGGCGACGGCACCGTCGCGGGCACGCTTGCGAATGCCCGAGGCGAGGGTCTCGCCATTGGTGGCCGTGAAGTGTTCGACGCGGGCGGTGTTGACGCTGAGCAGCTGCATGGGGCGCGATTGTCCAGGACGCAGTCGGCATGTTCGCCTACACGGCCCCGCGCGACCGGCCCCTAGGCTTGCGGCCCAAAACGTCGAAAGGGGAGACGCATGAACGCTCTGGACACCGGCGCCCGCATCTGGGCCGGTCTCGCCGTGGCGCCGTCCAGCGGGCTGATGTTCGTCGTCGGCGTGCTGCTGGCCGGTGCCCTGGCGGGTGAATTCATTGCCGCCACGACCCGGCTGCCGCGCGTGGTGGGCTACACCCTGGCCGGCTGCGTGGCAGCGGCCTTCGGCCATGGCGTGGGCATGCCGATGTCCGGCGCCGCGCAGACGGTGACCGACCTGGCCCTGGGCCTGCTGCTCTTCGAGATCGGCAGCCGCGTGCACCTGCGCTGGCTGCGCCGCAACCCGGGCCTGGCGGCCACGAGCCTGCTGGAGGCGCTGCTCAGTGCCCTCGCGGTGGCGGTGGTGCTGCGGCTGTTCGACGTGAGCTGGCAGACCGCCATCGCCTGCGCCATCCTGGCCATGCCGGCGCCTGCGGCGGTGTCCGGGCGCGTGTCGCTGGAGCTGGGCGCTGAGGGTCAGGTCACGCAGCGGGCTTCGCTGCTCACCGCGATGAACACGCTGTATGCCGTGGTGGCGCTCACGCTGATGCGAACCTGGTGGGCGGCGGACGATGGCGGCAGCCTCTCCGAGGCGCTTGCGGGCCTGGCCGTTTCCCTCCTGACCACCGCCGGGCTGGCCTCGCTGCTGGCCGGGGCCGTCTACCTGGTGGCGCGCCGGCTGGACCTGCGCAACGAAAGCGCCGTGCTGCTGCTGTTCGGCCTGGTGGCCTTCGCCATCGTCGCGGCCCGCGCCATCGGGGTGTCCACGCTGCTCATGCCGCTGCTGGCGGGCCTGCTGCTGCGCAACACCAGCGAGCGCCCGTGGGTGTGGCCGCGCCACTTCGGCACCTCGGGCGGCGCGCTGGTGCTGATGCTCTTCGTCATCGTCGGCTCCGCGTGGTCGCCGCAGGTGCTGGTGGCCGGTGGCTTTGCGGCCCTGGCCCTGATGGCGGCGCGCTTCGTGGCCAAGACGGTCACCATCGTCGCGCTCGCCCCCTGGGCCAAGGCGAGCTGGCGCCAGGGGCTGGCGCTGTCCATCACGATGACGCCGCTGTCGGCCACGGCCCTGGTCATGCTCAGCGAGCTGATGCGCGCCGAGCCGGAACTCGCCGCAGGTGCCGCCCCCATCATCCTGGCCAGCATCGCGGTGCTGGAGCTGATCGGTCCCATCGCCGTGCAGTTCGCGCTGCGCCTGGCTGGCGAGCTGCCCCCCGCGCCCGCAAGGCGCCATCGCAAGGCCACTGGCCAGGAGGACCGCGCATGAGCCTCGGCGTCTTTGCCCAATCGCAGCCGCTCACGCTCGGCGTGGAGCTGGAACTGCAGATCGTCAACAGCGACGACTACGACCTCGCGCCCGTCTCGGGCGACCTGCTGCGCCTGATGGAAAAGCGCAGCATCCCCGGCGATGTGAAGCCGGAGATCACGAGCAGCATGATCGAGCTGTCCACCGGCGTGTGCGCGGACTTCAACCAGGTGGTGTCGGAGCTGGGCCAGATCCGCGACGCCCTGGTGGACTGCGCCGAGACGCTGGACGTGGCCCTGTGCGGCGGCGGCACGCACCCCTTCCAGCACTGGACGCGCCGGCGCATCTTCGAGACGCCGCGCTTTCACGAGCTGTCCTCGCTGTACGGCTACCTCTCCAAGCAGTTCACGGTGTTCGGCCAGCACGTGCACATCGGCTGCCCGAGCGCGGACGAGGCCCTGGTGCTGCTGCACGGCATGAGCCGTTTCATCCCGCACCTGATCGCGCTGGCCGCGTCGTCGCCCTTCGTGCAGGGCGAGGACACGGGCTTCGACTCCGCGCGGCTGAAC
This sequence comes from Roseateles sp., assembly GCA_016790285.1. Classification (GTDB taxonomy): domain Bacteria; phylum Pseudomonadota; class Gammaproteobacteria; order Burkholderiales; family Burkholderiaceae_C; genus Pelomonas. The sequence goes on from JAEUPJ010000071.1 coordinate 32,086, forward strand.
TCCGTCTTCGCCTTCCCCTTGAGCGGCCGCGCACCCTTCGTGCAGACCTGGTCCGACTTCGAGGTCTTCTTCGGCAAGATGACCCGCACCGGCGTGGTCTCGGGCATGAAGGACTTCTACTGGGACATCCGCCCCAAGCCCGAGTTCGGCACCATCGAGGTCCGCGTGCTGGACACGCCGCTGACCATCGAGAAGGCCGCGGCACTCGCCGGCTTCATCCAGTGCCTGGGCCGCTGGCTCACGCGGGAGAAGCCGTTCAAGCTCAGCGAGGACGACTACCTGCCCTACACCTTCAACCGCTTCCAGGCCTGCCGCTTCGGGCTGGACGGCACCTTCGTCGACCCCGAGACCGGCGAGCACCGCGTGCTGCGCGACGACCTCAACCAGGTGCTGGCGCGCCTGGAGGGCCACGCCAGCGACCTGCACGCCGAGGCCGCGCTGCAGATCCTGCGGCGCGAGATCAACGGCATGGGCAACGATGCCGCCTGGCTGCGCCATGTCGAGGACGAGCAGCACCTGCTGCCCGAGGTCGTGCGACGCGCGGCGATGCGCTGGCACGGGCGGTAAGGGCTGAGGGAGACTGGGGGCTTGACCTTCCCACGTGTCAGGCCGGCACAGTGGCATCGTCATTCCCTGTCCCGACGGAGCCTTCCATGATCGACTTCCACGTTCCAGACATGAGCTGCGGCCACTGCGTGCGCGCCATCGGCGCCGCGCTGCAGGCCTGCGACAGCCAGGCGCGCTTCGACATCGACCTCGCCACGCACCGCGTGCGCATCACCCAGGCGCAGGCCGACGCCGCCACGCTGGCCGCCGCCATCAGGGAGGCCGGCTACACGCCCGAACCGATGGCGGCGTCCGAACAGGGCTGACGGCCGCGCCCCGGCCCTTGACATGTGGCCCGGCCCTGGCCGCCCCAACGCAGCGGCCGCCACGGTCGCCAGTGCCACTGCGAGGGCTGCAATCGGTTCAGCTGGGTGAGGTAGGCGGCGGTCCTGTTCAGGATCGCGGCGTCATCCCTTGACGCACACCACCTGCTTCAAGGTGTGGACCACGTCGACCAGGTCTGCCTGTGCCGCCATGACCGCGTCGATGTCCTTGTAGGCCGCGGGCGTCTCGTCGAGCACGTCCTTGTCCTTGCGGCACTCGACACCTTCGGTCGCGGCGCGGTGGTCGGCCAGGGTGAACTGACGCTTGGCGTCGCCACGGCTCATCACGCGGCCCGCGCCGTGCGAGCACGACTCGAACGACGCCGGGTTGCCCTTGCCGCGCACGATGTAGCTGCGCGCGCCCATGCTGCCCGGGATGATGCCCAGCTGCCCCTTCTTCGCGCTCACGGCACCCTTGCGGGTCAGGTAGACGTCCTGGCCGAAGTGGGTCTCCTTCTGCACGTAGTTGTGGTGGCAGTTCACCGCCTCGATGTGGCTTTGGAAGTTCTTGCGGATCACGGTCTTGGCTGCTTCGATCACGCGGCGCATCATCACCTCGCGGTTCAGCGCGGCGAACTTCTGCGCCCAGCCGACCGCGCGCACGTAGTCGCCGAAGTAGCGGCTGCCCTCTTCGAAGTACGCGAGGTCGCGGTCGGGCAGGTTGGCGTTGTTGCGCATCGCGTCCTGCCTGGCCAGCTCGATGAACATCGTGCCGATGGCGTTGCCCACACCGCGCGAGCCCGAGTGCAGCATGAACCACACCGCGCCCTCTTCATCCAGGCAGACCTCGATGAAGTGGTTGCCGGTGCCCAGCGTTCCCAGGTGCACACGGTGGTTCGTCTTCTCCAGCTTCGGGTAGCTGCGGCACAGCTCGGTGAACTCGGGCTCGAGCTCGGCCCACGCGGTGTCGACCGAGCCCGGCACCTTGCCCCACGCGCCGGGGTCGCGTGCGCCGGGCGCCCGGCCATGCGGTACCGCGCGCTCGATGGCCGAGCGCAGCGGCGCCAGGTTGTCGGGCAGGTCTTGGGCCTTCAGCGTGGTCTTGCAGGCGATCATGCCGCAGCCGATATCCACGCCCACCGCGGCCGGGATGATGGCGCGGATGGTCGGGATCACCGAGCCGACGGTGGCGCCGATGCCGAAGTGCACGTCAGGCATCGCGGCGATGTGCTTGAAGACGATGGGCAGACGCGCCGCGTTGGTGAGCTGGCGCTTGGCTTCGTCTTCCACCGGCACGCCGCGCGTCCACATCTTGAGTGGCACGCCGCCCGGCACGGGTTCTTCGATGTAGTTGATTTCGGGCGTTTCCATGTTGGGATTCTCCATGTCCAGGGGAGGCTGCCGATGCAGCCTCCCCCAACGAGCCCGCGGGGCACATGCCCCGGGGCATTTCGGTTGCGGATGTCGCTGGCAATGCGAGCGGGCTCATGCCCGCCCGCCCGCCGCTGCGCCGTGCTTCTCAGCGCAGCTTCACCAGGCCGTTGAGCACCTGGTCGAGGCCGCCGAACACGCTGATCTTGTCGATGCGTTCGGCCACCCGTTCCAGCGTCTCCAGCTCCTTCAGGCGCAGGGCGACGGGGTTGTCCTCCATCACCTTGGCCGTGTTGAGCAGCGAGCGCGTCGCCGCGGTCTCTTCGCGCCGGCGGATCACGTTGGCCTCGGCGGCCTTGCCGGCTTCCACCACCTGGGCGAGGATGGTCTTCATCTCGCCCGGCAGCACGATGTCCTTCACGCCCACACCTTCGAGCGCGAGGCCGTAGGCCGCGAGCTTGGCGGTGACCTGGGCAGTGACGACCTCGTCGATGACCGACTTGTTCTCCAGCAGCTCGTCGAGCGAACGGGTGCCCACCGCGGCGCGCAGGCCGAACTGCAGCTCGCGGTACAGGTGTTCCGCGGGCTTGGCCAGTTCCTTGTAGGCCCGAAGCACATCGGTGAAGCGCCAGGTCGCCGACAGGTTCAGCCTGAGCGCCACCTTGTCGCGCGTGAGGATTTCCTGGCCGCTGACTTCCAGCGCCTGCAGCCGCAGGTCCACGAGCTCGACCGCGACGTTGCGGTTGAACTTCCAGAACGCATACGAACCGGGTGCCAGCAGCCGCTCGACCTTGCCGTCGATCCACAGGATGCCGGCGCCGTATTCGGGCACCTGCGCCTGCAGCACGCCGGTCAGGCCCGACACCGCGCGCGGACGCAGCTGCGTTTGCACCAGGCGCGCGGCCAGAGCAGAGGGCAGCTCCACGGTGCCCGCGATGTCGATCACCTCGACCCGCACGTCGACCAGGCCTCGCCAGTACAGGCGCCGCGTGGCCGGCGGCAGCAACTCGACCAGCACGCCGTTCTCGGTGCGCAGGCCGACCTGCGTTTCGGTGAGTTCCGCGCGCACGAATTCGCGGGCCACGACTTGCGGCTCCTTGGCCATCAGATAGTCGGCGAGGGGGTGCGTGAACGCCGGCTGGTCGAGGTCGAACAGCTCGACCTCGCGCGCGCCGAAGCCGGCCAGGCCGCTGAACAACCAGGTGGTGCCGGGTTGCAGCACACGTTCGAAGTCGCCGTTGCGCAGCAACAGGCCACGCTGGTTCTTGGCGACGGTGACACGCTCGAGCTTCATGGTGTTCTCCTTGTGGAAGCGTGTGTTGGGGGAAGGAACGAAATGGGGAAAAGGGTGCCGTTACAGCGGCCACCGCGGTCCTCGGATGCCTGGGCCCGGGTGCCACGGTGCGCCTTCGCCAGCGGCGCCAGCGCCATCCAGACTGCTTGGCGCTGCGCTGCTTGCTGCGGCTGGCCGTGGACGCGCAGCCCCGCCTGCCCGAGGCACGAGCGGCGGCCGCTGATGCGCCTTCGAGGCTTCACGCCTTGCGGCGAGTGGGCCTCTCGGTGCGCACGTCCGGCGGGTGGTCTTTCGACCGGTTCACTGGGATGGAGCGGGAGTCGAACCCGCGACAGACGACGGTTGAGGTCGTTGCTCTACCCGACTGAGCTATCCAGTGGAGGTGATGCCGGGAGTCGAACCCGGGCCCCGAGGGGCAGCCCTGTCATCACCGTGGCATCGGCCACCTCTGGCAGCGCGGCATGTGCGGCGGCGACGGCCTTTCCGATGAGGAAGGACCGGCCACCGCACACCGGCGGGGCGGTTGAACCCCGGCCTGTGAGCGCTGCGTTCGGCAGCAGATTCTTCTTCGCCAATGCTGCGGCCGACACGCGGCTTCAGCGCTGGTAGTGATGGCGATTCACGCCATCGAAAGCGACCGCTGCGCAGGCAGCAGTGCCCCCTCGCCTACGGCAGCGTGATGCCGCGTGCCCGCGCCCAGCGCTGCAGCACCTGGCGCTCGGCGGCGTGGGCCAGCCGGTTGGCAAATCCGCGCACCTGCACGGCCTGGCCCTGCGCGTCGACCTCGATCGTCAGCAGCGAGTCGGTGCGCTCCTTGGTGATATGCCGAAGCGACCAGATCGAGGCATGCCCGGCGATGCACTTGCCGGCGTAGGTCCACACGCAGTGGCGCATCGCGCGGCTCTCGGCCACCAGCTCGGCGGCCTGCTTGAGCTGGCGCACGACAAAGCGCTCGCCCTTGGCCTTGGCTTCCTTGGCCGAGGGCGCCCACTCCCAATCGGCCAGCGGTGCACCGGTCCACTGGGCGTCGGGGGCCACCGCGTCGGTGTAGCGCGCGTCGGCTCGCCGGCGCAGGGCCTCGATGCGCTCGATGGCAGCGAGGTCGCGGTGCCACTCGTGCATGCGCCGGTTCAGCGTGGCCAACGTGCGCCCTTCGAGGCTGTAGCCGGCGTCGCGGCGGCGGCACTCGTCGAGGTAGTCACAGAGGTCGTCGATGGCCTCCACCGGCAGCGGGTTGGCGCAGAAGAACCGCGCCGCCTCGCGCCAGAAGGCGAGTTCGCCGCGCGGCTTGCGCGCGATCTTCGAGCGCGCGATGTTCAGCGCCACGGCGGCGTCGCCGGTGTACGAGCGCGCGACGGCCTGCCAGAAGGCCTGATCGAAACTCAGGCCCGGGGCGCTGGTCAGGAAGGCGTGCACCTCCTTGCGCGTCAGCCAGGCGTTGGCGCCGGCCTTGGTCAGCGAGCCCCCGCGCGCGGCGACGATGTACCAGTCCCGGCGCAACCGCACCTCGTCTTCGCCGAGGCCGGTGTCGTCGATCCACACCTGCTCGAGCATTGCGGGCACCGGATAGAGCGCAAAGAGGTGCCGCGCCGCGGCCAGCCGCAGGCGGCCGGCGTCGCGCGTCTTCATCTGGGGGCGCCAGGCCTGCGGCTCGCGCACGGCCAGGCCCGCGAAGCCGCGCCGGGCTTCGTCGAGGGCCAAGAGGAAATTCGGGGTCGGGCGCGGCCGACGCATCACGCGGCGAAGCGTGGCGTCGTACAGCTGCGTTCGTTCGCGCTCGGCGTCCTGCCTGCGCTGGATCGTCGAGCGTGCCATGGTGGTCTGCCTTGGTTGGGTTGAGGATGAAGTGGGTATCTCGTGCCGGACTTGAGCCCGCGGCTTCCGGCTCGACAGGCCGGCACTCTGGCCGCTGAGCCGGCAAGGGGGCAAGTTGAACCATCCGGTCACGGGTTCCGGCGCCGCCCGATCTCTGCGGCCGATTTCCGCCTCGAAGCGTTTGCTCGACGAGGCTCCTGTTCAGTGCTGGCATTCAAGAACGCCCACTTCGGCTGTGCCCAGGCGCGAGCGTCCCGTCGGACGTGGTGTCTCGCTGCACGGGGCCTGGGCCCGTTGTCGATCGAGAGGCCGCGCACATCCCGCGGCCGCCCACACCCTGTGTCGCGGCCGCGGAGTGCCTGGGCACACCCGAAGTGGTGCGAACGGCGAGAGTCGAACTCGCGCCCCGGCCATGGCGTGGCCGTGCTCTGCCTGCTGAGCTACATCCGCATGA
>JAEUPJ010000090.1 GCA_016790285.1 Roseateles sp.
GCGCTCGACCGACTCAACGCAAGAAAGGAGAGCCCAAGAACTCAGAGATATCCACAGACACCGGCTCCCTCGGGTAGCCTTCAGGGGTGGGTCAGTATTGAACGAGCAGCCCGGGTCAGTTCTGCGCGAGCGTCAACAGTACTCGTATGAGTACCAGCCGCTGACCGGCATGTCTGTGCCGAACGCATTCTTCTGCGTGTAGGAGTAGTAGCGAGGGGCAAGCTCCTTGCGCCCGAGTTCGTTGGCCAGTTGATCGTGCAGCTCCTTGTATTTGGCGACGTTGGGTGCGTTCTCCTTGCCATCGCGCCAGTACGGATAGACCTCCTTGATGAGGTTGTAGATCTGCGTCATCAGGCGGCGCTCTGCATCACCAAATTTGGACCAGATCGGCAGGTCTTTGTACCGGTCTGCAAAGATGTCGGTCAGCATGTTCTCGAGCTTTCTTCCCTGAGTCGCGTCAATGCTAAGCGAGCGGCCGCTGGCAGCCTTTACTGCACATCCGCCAGTCATCCATTCGCTGCGGCCAACTTCTCTGGGTCGAAAGCGCCAGCTCGACATTCGACGCAGCGGTCGGTCAAACCGGCTTGACACACTGTGCGCCGACCAGGCGGCCTGGGCGCCCGCTTCACCTCCGACAGCCGTCATCGCTGCTCGCTGGCCGCTGGCTGAGCCGACGGCGGCTTTGTGGCCGAGTCCGTGCGTCCGGCTGCGTGCCGCGAAAGACAGCACCCGCTGCAAAGCGGCAGTTCACCGAGCCCCGCAGCCAGAATCGCTAATGCCTGCCGCCCCATCTTGAGCGGCACACTAGGCGCGACAAACCAACGTCAGCCCCTATCGGTAGCGTCAAGGCGATTCCATGTGCAACCTGTATCACGTCAGTCCTAAGGGTGACTTCACCACCTACATCGCCCGGCACGTCGCGCAGTGGGCCATCCCTGACTACGACTTGCGCACCGTGGGCCCGAATCAAGATGGGGTCTTCTTTCGCGCTTCGGATTCCCAGGTCCTCGGCCAGGTTGGACAGTGGGGCCTGATCCGCCCAGGCCAGCCCGAGCGCATCGACTACCTGCCCTCCAAAGTTCCCGGCAAACGCGGCCGTCCTCGCAGCACCAACAACGCCCGCATCGAAGGCATCGACCGCAAGGTCACTTTCCGCAGCGCTTGGGCCGCAGGACAACGCTGCCTGGTTCCTGCCCTTTGGTACCAGGAACCCAACTGGCAAACGGGCAAGAACATCTGGTGGCAGCTCAAGCGTGCCGATGGCGATCCGTGGATGTTGGCGGGACTCTGGTCAGAGTGGATTGATCCTAAAACCGGCGAGGTAGTGCCGAACTTCACCATGCTGACGATGAACTGCGATTCGCACCCGCTCCTGAATCGCCTGCATAAGCCCGATCCTGAGTTGCCGCCCGACGCCCAGGACAAGCGCTCACTCATCCACGTCGAGCCGAGCAACTGGGATCAATGGCTTCACGGCTCCATCGACGACGCGACAGCGCTGCTGCAGCCGCCACCCGTTGAAGCCTTCGACCAAGCCGACGCTATCAAGACTAACCAGCTGCTTGCCGCCATGGCTAGCTGAGGATGCGGCACCACCACCATTGCTCGTACTGCGTCTCGCCCTTCTTGCGTTCCGCGTCGGGCCCACGCTGAACGCCAGACAGCACGACGTTGCGTCCCTTCCAGTAGCGCAGCTTCACCTGGCAGAGGGTTTCAAGTTGGTAGGGGCGAATGTCGGCATAGAGCGGCGCCCACTCAATGTCTTGATGAGTCCATCGACGTTCCACCGTCAGCTCTCCGCGCACAGGCTTGAGCTGCTTTCGCGCTTCTCGCGACAGCTTTTTGCCCTGCCACCAGAGCTCAACGACTTCAACTAGCATACTGTAAATATAAACAGTATTCGGCGCCGCTTGCAATGAGGTGGGCAGCCACCCCTCCACTTCGGTGTGAGCGCTGCGTCTATCGCGCAGTGCGGAGCTGGTTGCCCCTGCCTTGCGGTCGCTCCAATGGCCTGACCGACACTCATCCCTGTCGTCTGAACTTGGCGTTCAAGAGGTAGCTATGCGCGGATCACAGAACTTGTTCGGTGCCTTGCTCGTCAGCGTTTGCTTGTCCAGCCCGGCCGCCGAACTTGGCATCGCCTCGTTCAACATCGCTTGGGCCGGCACCACTGACGACTTTGCCGAACACATTCGTGTGTGCACGGCCCCGACCGTGAACTGGTGCGACACGCGTGCTCGCATTCCCAAGGGTGCCAAAGAGCCAACGACAGAAGAGGCCTTGCGCGCGAAGCAGTGCCAGGCTGCCTTTGATGAAGTTGCTGGAGGCCCAGCAAAGGCCTTGCTGGTCGCGCCTTGCAATGCCTACAGGCTGACGGCGACCAAGTGGGCCAAGACAACGTCTGAGGCCTATGCCGAGAAGCTCGATGGCCTGCGCAAGACCGTCCATGGGCTGATCGTGGATCGAAAGGTGGACGTCATTGCCTTTCAGGAGGTGCGCTCTGAAGCAGCCATCAAAGAGGTCCTGAATGAACACAGCACCGAGTTCGATGCCTGTGTGGCGGCTCACTCTTCATTCCAGACGGTTGGGTTTGCATGGCGCCGGTCTGTCTCGTCCAAGCCTGGCAAGTGCACGGCCGAACCGGGCTTGGCCATCAAGGAGCAACCCAACGACTCTGAATCGCTGCGGTTCCTCAGGCCAGGGCTCGCACTCAGGCTACGCATCGGCAATGAGCCAGTGACCTTGATGAACGTGCATCTGAAGTCCAGTTGCGCCAACCTGCGTGACAGTGCGGCGTTCAAGGGCCACGAGTTAACGGATCCGGATGCAGCATGCCTGGTGCTCAACCGCCAGGTCGCGCCGTTGGAGGCATGGGTCGAGCGTGTCTCGAAGGACTCACCGCTCTTTGTCTTGCTTGGCGACTTCAATCGGCGGCTCGACGAGGAAGCCGAGGCCAAGGTTCCAGCCGACCAGGTACGTGCAGATGGCAGCGATCCCGCCAAGCCGAACAAGCCAGGCCCGAACGGCGAAGTAGGCACCCGATTCCTTTGGCAAGAGCTCTCGGATGGAGATCCGTCGCTGGTTCAGATCCCGCTCAAACCGGCGACCGGCTGCAAGGGCTTCGTTGGGTTGGACCACATCTTGATCAGCGAAGCGCTCAGTGCCCGCCAAACGGTGCAACTGGAATCGGAGAAGCTACCGATCGAGCAGAAAGACAAGCAGCTCATCATGACCAGCGATCACTGTCCACGGGTGAGTAGAGTCAGCCTCTGACGGCAAGCTGTGCGGTGGCAAAGATAGACAGGCATGCGCGGGGCGAACTTGCTTGGTCATGCCGCCCGAGTGGACTACGTCACCGAGGCTTCGATGCGGGCGCTGGTCCGGGCCAGTTGACGTCGCAGAACCTCTTTGTACTCGGCCGCTATGCCGAGCAGCTCGTCAAGCGTTCTGACGGTCGTTTGGATCACGGAGAGATCGCCCAGGTCGTGAATCTCGCAAGCGGTCGAGAGACGGTGCTGCAGGGTTTCGATGACAGGCTGCGCGGCAAGCATGGTGTCCTGGATTTGCTGGATTGGATGCTTCATGATGACCTCCGGCGACCAAGTGAAGACCTGAAGTTTCAGGCCACGGAAAAGGACCAGATCATGACGTCTCAAAGGAAGCGAAGGATTCGCGTCTGCGCTGGTACGGCTTCACTTCTGAAGCGCCGAAGCATCTTCGAGCAGGACCTTCGCCAATGGGATCAGATGGCGCCCGTCGGACGCGAGTTCGGGAGTCCGGACTTCGAGCGGCTGATGGAAGAAGATCGGCAGCAAGGCGCGGGAGTCTTTGACCCAGCGCTGAAGTGTCTGTTCCCATGTGACACATGAACCGACAGCGATACCTCGTGGCTTGACGCTCGTGAGTTGGAATCTCTTCAACACCTGTGACGGTTCAGCTCACACGGGGAGCTGTCGGGGCTACCCAAAGTAGCAAGGCCGTTTCCGCTTTGCCGGCAGGTTCCGGAATCAGGCCGAAGTTGAATCTCTCGCCAGCCGCATCAGTCAACAGTACGTGCTCCACTGAGTCAGAACGGCATAGCCAAACCTCGCGAATCTCGCGCGAACCCCACTGACCAGTGGGGGACTGCCAAGCCGGCATCATGCAGACGATGCCTAGGACGCGCTTCGCGTCCAGGTCGCGCAATACATCGGCCAAGTCGAACTCCCAAGCGATGCAGATGGTGCGGGTGATGACGAACTCGGGATCGTCCTCATCTGCGATCTCCACTGAAAGCAGGTACCAGGGCACATGCAGTGACAGTTCGATCACCCGCCAGTGCTGGGTACCTGGTTGATCAAGGGCTGCAGGGATAGGAAACTCGTACTCGGGACGGGAAACGAACATGGGGGCGCTGCGCAGAGGTGGCGAATGCTCATGACCGCCTGAGGTTTAAATAACTCAGCAAGATTCTGCGCAGATGGTGCGATATTGCCAAGCTTTGCAACGCAAGGTTGACTTCTTTGGCGGGGAAAAAATGCGCTTACCGAATATGGCTCGAGATGAGCTAGGGTGCGGCGCGGAAACCACCATGGCCAAGACTCTTCACTCCCGTCACAACGAGATATTCCTGGAGAAGCTCCACAGCGCGCGCCTCGGAAAGCGCCTCCGCCAAGCCGACCTCGCTGACCGTTTGGGTCGTGACCAGACCCTGGTCAGCAAAGTGGAAAGCGGTGAACGAAGGCTTGACGTCATCGAGCTTCGCGATTGGCTGATAGCACTGGACATCGACTTCATCAAATTTCTCAGCGAGCTGCATGCTGAGCTAGGTCCACATGGCGCGTCCCAACTGCGCGTGCTGAGAAGCAAGGCTCCAGAGAGTCCATCTTCCTGATGGGTCAGAGAAAACAATTGAGTTATCTATAACGTGGTGTAGATAGCTCAGTTGTCGGAGCCTTCGGCGGATGCGTTTCCGCCCGAAACATGAACCAAAGCCCGGCCGCCCCAAGGGCTACAGCAGCCTAGATGAGGGCATTGCCAGAGCCTTTGGCGAAACTGCGAAGGCAGCGCGCTTGAAAGCTGGGTTGTCGCAAGAGGCATTGGCGCTTGAGACGGGCATTGAGCGTTCCTATATCAGCCGGCTGGAGCGAGGCCTCAGCCAACCTAGCCTACTTGCATTGCTCAAGCTGGCAAAGGGCCTTGGCTGCGAGCTGTTCGAACTACTGGCGCCTGTGGAAAAGGCCTTCAGGCGCCGCCGCTAGTCTTAGCTTCAAAGGCCAGACTTCGGTGCAGACGGCGTCTCCTCCCAAGTCAGACGGCACTGTCGACCCTCCATTCAAGATTGCCTCTTCTGAAGTTACTGGCGATGCCCACGCTAGAACCTGCCGTTCACCTAGTCTGAACAATTTGCTTGTCGTATAAGCATGGGGTGCATCTACTGCTTTGCACGGCCCACGCACAGCTACCTGAACCTGTCGCCGGGACTGGATTTCGAGACCCGCATCGTCGCCAAGGTGAACGCCGCCGAGCGCCTGCGCGAGACCCTGGCCGGCGCGCGCTACGAGCCGCGCTCGCTGGTGCTGGGCACGGCCACCGATGCCTACCAGCCTGTCGAGCGCCACCTGGGCATCACGCGGCGCGTCGTGGAGGTGCTGGCCGAGACGCATCACCCGTTCTCGGTCGTCACCAAGTCCTCCGGCATCGAGCGGGAACTCGACCTCATCGCGCCCATGGCGGCGCAGGGGCTGGTGTCGGTCTACCTGTCCGTCACGACGTTGGACAACGACCTGGCACGCATACTCGAGCCGCGGGCAGCCGCGCCGGCGCGGCGCCTGCGCACCATTCGCACGTTGACGCAGGCTGGCGTGCCGGTGGGCGTGAGCGTGTCGCCCATCATTCCCTTCATCAACGAGCCCGAGCTCGAGCGCATCCTGGAGGCCGCCGCCGAGGCGGGCGCGAGCAGCGCCTTCAGCATCCCCGTGCGGCTGCCCTGGGAGGTGAACCCATTGTTCCAGGACTGGCTGCAGCGGCATTTCCCGGACCGCGCCGATCGCGTGATGGCGCGCATCCGCGACATGCGCGGTGGCAAGGACAACGACGCGCGTTTCGGCACCCGCATGACGGGCGAGGGCATCTGGGCAGACCTGCTTCGCGCACGCTTGCGCCGCGCGTGCAGCAGGTTGGGCCTGGGTACCGAGCGCCGGCCCGTGCAGCTGGCGCTCTTCGCACCGCCGCGCAAACCGTCTGCGCAGGGCGACCTGTTCTAGCGGCGGCAGCCTGCGAGCAGGTCCCACTCGGGCTTGTAGACGTCGGCCCGCGCGCCGACCCAGCCCATGGTGGTGTGAAAGAGGTTGTCGTGTGAGGCTGGCTTGTCCAGCAGGCCTTGCAGGCAGCCGGGCTTGAGCGACGCAGCCAGGGCGCCCTGCGGCGGCAGCCACAGGATCATCGGCACGTGCGTCTGCTCGCGCGGCGCGAGCGCGTAGGGCATGCCGTGCAGGTACAGGCCGTTCTCGCCCAGCGACTCACCGTGGTCGGACACGTAGAGCATGCCGGTGTCGAAGCGCGCCTGCTGCGTCTGCAGCCAGCCGATGGCGCGGGCCAGCAGCCGGTCGGTCGTCACGATGGTGTTGTCGTAGCCGTTGACGACCTGCTCGCGGGGGCATTTCTGCAGCTCGTTGCTGCGGCACTCCGGCTGGAAAGGCTTCAGGTCCGGGGGCGAGCGCTTGTAGTAGGCGGGGCCGTGGCTGCCCATCTGGTGCATCACGAGCACCAGGCCGCGGCTCAGACGCTCCGGGTCGAGGGCGGCCACGCGCTTGTCGAGTTCGTGCAGCAGCGCTTCGTCGAAGCACTCGCCGCCATTGCACAAACCCGCCGGCATCGGTGCCGCGGTGTCGGGCAGATTGGCGGTGAAGCTGTTCGGCACACGGTCGCACAGGCCCTTGCAGCCACTCTGGTTGTCCAGCCACAGCACGGCCAGGCCCGCGCGCTGCAGCACGTCGAGCAGGTTCTCCTGCGGCTTGTCGGCGTCGAAATCGGCCCGCCCCTGGGGCGCGAACATGCAGGGCAGCGAAGCGGCCGTGGCCGTCCCGCAGGAGCTCACCTGGCGCAGGCTCAGCAGGCTGTTCGGCGGCAGCTTGGCCAGTTCAGGGTTGGTGGGGCGGGCATAGCCGTTGAGGCTGAAGTTCATGGCGCGTGCGGTCTCCCCCACCACGAGCAGCAGCAGCGGCGGCTTGGCGCCTTCGGCACGCGGCAGCAGCTTCACGTCCGCGCCGATGACCACCGGCGGGCCCTTGGGGCCGGAGAGGCTGCGCACACCGACGGCGCTGAGCGAGTAGACGCCGTTCAGCGGCGTGACCATGTAGCGGATGCTCTTGTGGTTGCGCATCGTCGAGGACAACGTGGCGAACACGCTCAGCGCCAGCACCACCATCGCCGCCACCGCGAGCACGAAGGAGGTCAGGTTGCCCGCCAGCCGCTTGCCAGCGGCCTGCGCCGGCGGGGCCGGGCGGCGCAGCAGCCACCACGCGGGCAGCACGCCCAGCAGCAGCAGGCTGACGGCCAGGCGCCAGCTCAGCAGGTCGCGCGTCTCGCGCACGTCGGTCTGCACCATGTTCACGACCATGGTGGGGTCGAAGACGATGCCGTAGGCGCCGATGAAGTAGGCCAGGGCGCCAGCGGCCAGCAGCAGCACCACGATGGCGCCCTTGACGAGGCGAGGCCAGGCCAGCAGGCTGAGCACGGCGCCGGTGGCCGCGACCACCATGCCGGCGAAGGCGACTGTGAAGCCCAGGCCGATGCCGGGGAGCGTCTGCAGCTGCTTCCACAGCGGCCAGTTCGCCAGCAGGCCCATCCAGAGGGCGGCCAGCCACGCCTGGGTCAGGGGGCGGGTGGTGTCGGGCTGAAACCAGGCCAGGAGGCGCTTGAGCAAGGGCATCGGGTGGGGCGAGAGCAGGGGCGGGCGGGATTCTCACCCGCGCTTCTGAGCCCAGCCTTAAGGCTTGCTGTCGCGGCGCGCGGAGCCGTGAATCAGGCAGGCACGGGCGTCGTCGGCGCGGTGCGAAGCACGACACCGCCCGGCGAATGGGCCTTTTGCGGGCCGTTGCCCGCCATCGGGCGCACGTAGCGGTTGTTCAAGTCTTCGATCTGCTCGGACAGCTGGGCGGCCGTGTCGATCTTCTCGGCGTGGCGCTTGAGCACCAGGCCGGCCATGTCGATGAGCTTGGAATTGCGGGTGCGCTCACCCTGCTGGATCAGCAACTCGACAGCAATCTTGGCGCTGCCGCGCAGCGAGTGGCGCATCGCCGTCTCGGCGACGTTGAAGATCTGCTGGTGGCACTCGCGGAACTGTTCGGCCGCGCCCTGGTGCGTCTCGGACATCGCCACGAGGATCTCGGTACTGGCCTTGGTGGCGCAATGCCGCATGCCCAGGCCCTGCAGGATGGGCATCATCTCCTCGAGCTCCACCTCCTGGCTCGACAGGCGGATCCACAGCGCTGTCAGCAGCGACGCCGCTTCGAGGTCGAAGTTGCCTGCATCGGCGTGCTCCGTGAACTCCCGCGCGATGACCATCGCCTGCCCGACACGCCGCTCCAGCAGGCAGGCCAGGCCCCGGAACACGAGCTCGAAGCGCTGCAGCCGGATCGACCCCGCAGCGCGCTCCAGCGAGGCCGAGAGGGCGTCGTGGGCGTACTTGAAGCCCTTGAAGTCCTTGCTGTCAAAGCGCATCAGCCCGATGAGGACGAGGCTGAGCATGTCGAAGAGCTTGGAGCGCAGGCCCTGGGACATGGCGCGCTCCAGCATGCGCAGCGCTTCCGTGCGCTCGCCGGCGTAAAAGCCCAGCGACCCGCAGCGCTGCAGTCGCAGCAGGCAGCCCGGCGTGAGGGTGGCGGCGGTCTGGTAGGTCTTGAGCGCTTCCTTGAGGTCACCCTGCTCCATCTGCACGTGGCCCATCAGGTCGTGGGAGTCCGCGTAGTCGGGGAGTTCGCCGATGAGGTTTTCCAGCGTGCGGCGCGCCGCCTGCAGGTTGCCGCTGGCAACCTCGGTGCGGGCGACGCCCAGGCGCGCCCACGGCACGGTCTTGGCCGCGATGATGGCCTCGTACAGCTTCTTGGCGTCGTCAAAGCGCTTGAGTCGCAGCAGCAGCTCCGCGCCAATGCGCGCGGCGTAGAGCCAGTACTTGCCCTTGGCCTGGAAGCGCGCCATGCACAGGTTGGCGGCGGTCTCGAAGTCCTGGTTCTCGATGGCTTCGAAGATGTCCTTCAGGATGCGCTTGCGCAGCCGGGCGCTGGCCAGGCGCTCGGCCAGGTTGGCGCTGGTGTAGGGCTTGATGAGGTAGGCGTCGAGCGCGGCCTCGGCTGCCTCGGCCACCTTGGCGTAGGTGGCTTCGCTGGTCACCATCACGAAGACGGTGGAGTAGGGCAGGAGGCCTTCGCGGCGGAGCTCGTCGAGCAGGTCCTGGCCCGACGTGTCGCTCGCGTCGAAGTGGTAGTCGCACAGGACGATGTCGTAGGTCTGGTGCTCCAGCATGACCCGCGCGTCCTTGACGCGGGGGGTCTGGCGCACGGTGCCTACGCCGAGGTCGCGCAGCTGGGCAGACATCAGGCTGCGCGAATTGGCGTTGCTGTCGATGATCAGCGCCGACGCGTCCTGGATGGTGTCGTCCATCAGGAACATGCGGCCTCCTTCCCCGGCGCCGGGCCGTGGACTTTGATCGGAAGTCGCAGACAGGAAATCACTTATGAGTCATCGGAGTGACAGTCGTCCGACTTTAGGGCGTTCTGGCTCCCGCTGGTGAACTGGATGACTCTCGAACCTGGGGGGCGTGATTTACGCCGCAGCCGCGGCTGGCCCTTGGCTTGCAATGGGCATGAAAAAGCCGCAGGACCCTGGCGGGCGCTGCGGCTGCTTGGTGCGCAAGCGGACCTACTTGAACAGGTCCTTGACCCGATCCGTCCAGGTCTTGGCATTGGGCGAGTGCTTCTCGCCGCCCTTCTTCAGCGATTCGTCGAGTTCCTTGAGCAGCTTCTTCTGGTGCTCGGTGAGCTTGACGGGCGTCTCGACGGCGATGTGGCAGTACAGGTCGCCCGGGTAGCTGGAGCGCACGCCCTTGATGCCCTTGCCGCGCAGGCGGAAGGTCTTGCCGTGCTGGGTGCCCTCGGGCAGCTCGATCTCGGCCTTGCCGCCGAGCGTGGGCACCTCGATGTTGCCGCCGAGTGCCGCGGTGATCATCGAGACCGGCATCGTGCAGTGCAGGTCGTCGCCATCGCGCTCGAAGATGTCGTGCTGCTTGATGCGGATCTCGATGTAGAGGTCGCCGGCCGGGCCGCCATTCACGCCGGGCTCGCCATTGCCCGCGGAGCGGATGCGCATGCCCTCGTTGATGCCGGCCGGGATCTTGACCTCCAGCGTCTTCTGCTTCTTGACCTTGCCCTGGCCGTTGCAGGTGGTGCAGGGGTCGGGAATGATCTTGCCGCTGCCGTGGCAGTGCGGGCAGGTCTGCTGGATGCTGAAGAAGCCCTGGCGCATGTGCACCGTGCCCGAGCCGCCACATGACCCGCAGGTCTTGGCGCTCGTGCCCGGCTTGGCCCCGGTGCCGCCGCAGGTCTCGCAGCCTTCCCAGCTCGGGATGCGGATCTGGGTTTCCTTGCCGCGCGCGGCCTCCTCCAGCGTGATCTCCATGGCGTAGCTGAGGTCGCTGCCGCGGTAGACCTGCTGGCCACCGCCGCCGCGACGGCCGCCGCCCTGGCCGCCGAAGATGTCGCCGAAGATGTCGCCGAAGGCTTCCGCGAAGCCGCCGAAGCCTTCTGCGCCCTGGCCGCCACGGCCGGCGCCCATGTTCGGGTCGACGCCGGCATGGCCGTACTGGTCGTAGGCCGCACGCTTCTGGGCGTCGGTGAGCATCTCGTAGGCCTCCTTGGCCTCCTTGAACTTCTCTTCCGCCGCCTTGGCACCGTCACCCTGGTTGCGGTCAGGGTGGAACTTCATGGCCAGCTTTCGGTAGGCCTTCTTGATGTCCTCCTCGGTCGCGTTCTTGGCGACGCCGAGGATTTCGTAGTAATCGCGCTTGGAAGCCATTGCTCGTCTCTTAAAGCAGCAAAGGCCCGGAGGCGTGGTGACGCATCCGGGCCGCAGTCATCGGATGCTTACTTGCCGTCCTTGACTTCCTTGAACTCCGCGTCCACGACGTTGTCGTCGGCCGGACGCTTGGCTTCACCTTGCGGTGCGGCCTGCGGCTGCTCGGCGCCGGCCGCGGCGCCAGCGGCAGCTTGCGCCGCCTGCTGGTCGGCGTAGATCTTCTCGCCGAGCTTCTGGCTGGCGGTCATCAGGGTTTCGGTCTTGGCGTCGATGGCCGCCTTGTCGTCACCCTTGATGGCCTCTTCCAGGTCCTTGGCCGCGGCTTCGATCTTCTCCTTCTCGCCGGCATCGAGCTTGTCGCCATGCTCGGTGAGCGACTTGCGCACGCTGTGCACGAGGCCGTCGGCCTGGTTGCGGGCCTGCACGAGCTCGACCTTCTTCTTGTCCTCGGCGGCGTTGGCTTCGGCGTCCTTCACCATCTTCTCGATCTCGGCTTCGGAGAGGCCCGAGTTCGCCTTGATGGTGATCTTGTTCTCCTTGCCGGTGCCCTTGTCCTTGGCGCCGACGTGCAGGATGCCGTTGGCGTCGATGTCGAAGCTCACCTCGATCTGGGGCACGCCGCGCGGAGCCGGCGGGATGCCTTCGAGATTGAACTCACCCAGCGACTTGTTGGCCTGGGCCAGCTCGCGCTCGCCCTGGTAGACCTTGATGGTCACGGCCGGCTGGTTGTCGTCGGCGGTGGAGAAGGTCTGGCTGAACTTCGTCGGGATGGTCGTGTTCTTCTTGATCATCTTCGTCATCACGCCGCCCAGGGTCTCGATGCCCAGGGACAGCGGGGTGACGTCCAGCAGCAGCACGTCCTTGCGCTCGCCGCCCAGGACCTGGCCCTGGATGGCGGCACCGACGGCCACGGCTTCGTCCGGGTTCACGTCACGGCGCGGTTCCTTGCCGAAGAACTCCTTGACCTTGTCCTGCACCTTGGGCATGCGGGTCATGCCGCCCACCAGGATCACGTCGTCGATGTCCGACAGCGAGACGCCGGCGTCCTTCACCGCGGTGCGGCAGGGGGCGATGGTGCGCTCGATGAGCTCGTCCACCAGCGACTCCAGCTTGGCGCGGGTCAGCTTGACGTTCAGGTGCTTCGGGCCCGAGGCGTCGGCCGTGATGTAGGGCAGGTTGACGTCGGTCTGCGACGAGTTGGACAGCTCGATCTTGGCCTTCTCGGCCGCTTCCTTCAGGCGCTGCAGGGCGAGCACGTCCTTGGTCAGGTCGACGCCCTGGTCCTTCTTGAACTCGGCAATGATGTAGTCAATGATGCGCTGGTCGAAGTCTTCGCCGCCCAGGAAGGTGTCGCCGTTGGTGGACAGCACTTCGAACTGCATCTCGCCGTCGACGTCGGCGATCTCGATGATGGAGATGTCGAACGTGCCGCCGCCCAGGTCATACACGGCGATCTTGCGGTCGCCCTTGCCATGCTTGTCCAGGCCGAAGGCCAGGGCCGCGGCGGTGGGCTCGTTGATGATGCGCTTGACGTCCAGGCCCGCGATGCGGCCGGCGTCCTTGGTGGCCTGGCGCTGGGCGTCGTTGAAGTAGGCCGGCACCGTGATGACAGCCTCGGTCACTTCCTCGCCGAGGTAGTCCTCGGCCGTCTTCTTCATCTTGCGCAGCACTTCGGCGCTGACCTGCGGGGGCGCCAGCTTCTTGCCGCGCACTTCCACCCAGGCGTCGCCATTGTCGGCAGCGGCGATGGTGTAGGGCATCAGGTCAATGTCCTTCTGCACTTCCTTCTCGCCGAACTTGCGGCCGATCAGGCGCTTGACGGCGTACAGCGTGTTCTTCGGGTTGGTCACCGACTGGCGCTTGGCGGACGCGCCGACGAGGATCTCGCCATCTTCCTGGTAGGCAATGATGGACGGCGTCGTGCGCGCGCCTTCCGCGTTCTCGATCACGCGGGTGGTGTTGCCTTCCATGACCGCCACGCACGAGTTCGTGGTGCCGAGGTCAATGCCGATGATCTTTCCCATTTTTGTGCTCCTGAAGAGAATGCTTGGATGCTGTTCGATTTGTGGATAACTCGGCCGTCTTCAAGGGGCGGCCGGCTGTGAATTACTTGGGCGCTGACACCGTCACGAGGGCCGGGCGCAGCACGCGGTCGGCGATCAGGAAGCCCTTTTGCAGCACGGTGACGACCGTGTTGGCGTCCTGGGTAGGAGCCGGCACGACCGAGATGGCCTGGTGCTGGTGCGGGTCGAACTTGGCGCCCTGGCCGGGGTTGATCTCGACCACCTTGTTGCGCTCCAGGGCGCTGGTCAGCTGGCGGCGGGTGGCGTGCACGCCTTCCAGCACCGTCTCGACCTGGGCATTGGGCGTCGCGATGGCCGCCTCCAGGCTGTCCATGATGGGCAGCATGGCTTCGGCAAAGGCTTCGACGGCGAACTTGCGGGCCTTGGCGATGTCTTCATCGGCCCGGCGGCGCACGTTCTCCACCTCGGCCTTGGCGCGCAGGTAGGCGTCGCTCATCTCGGCCAGGCGTCCTTCCAGCTCGGCAATCTTGATCTCGGGGTTGAACTCGGCGGCCGTCGGTTCGGCGGCGGCACCGGCTGCGTCTGGGGGCAGGGAGGTATCGGTCGTCATGGCATAAAGGATCGGTATCGCGTCGACTTGGGGCGCGATGTCCCGGTTTCAAGAGGGGAGATTGAAAGGTTTGCTCCGGGTCAACCCGGATTTTCGTCGTCGATCGACGCCGACCAGCGGTCCCAGTCCGCCAGGCGGCGGCGGTCCTGCTTGGTGGGGCGGCCCTGCACGATGGTCGCGGCGGGCTCCGGTGCGAGCCGGCGCGCCTCGGCGGCGGCCTCGCGTGCCGTGATGCTCGCCGGGGTCTCGGCGTAGAGCAGCTGGGCCTGGGGCGCGGGGCCACGCTGGTTGGACAGGCCGAGGACTGAGACCTCGCGGGTGACCGTGCCGCTGCGCAGGGTGAGCACGTCCCCGACGCGCACATCACGCGCCGGCTTCACGGGCTGCCCGCCCACCCGCACGCGGCCGAGGTTGATCTCGTCAACGGCCAGGGCCCGGGTCTTGTAGAAGCGCGCGGCCCACAGCCATTTGTCCAGCCGCATGCTGGCCAGGGGCTCGGTCACGCCTGCGCTCCGGCCGCCAGGGCCCGTTCACGCTGCAGCGCGAGTTCGGCGGCATCGGGCGCCGCGGTGGGCCAGCCCTGCAGGTGGCGCACGGCCAGCGTGGCCAGCGCGCGGATGCCCGCGGGGTGGTCGTTCAGGCAGGGGATGTACGTGAAGCGCTGGCCGCCGGCGTGCAGGAAGGCTTCGCGGGCCTCCTGGTTGATTTCTTCCAGCGTCTCCAGGCAGTCGGCCGAAAAACCGGGGCAGATCACGTCCACCGACTTGCAGCCGCCCTGGGCCAGCTGGATGAGGCTGGGCTCGGTGTAGGGCTCCAGCCACTTTGCCTTGCCGAAGCGGCTCTGGAAGCTCACCAGCCACTCGTCCTTGCGCAGGCCCAGCGCCTCGGCCAGCAGCCGGCCGGTCTTCAGGCATTCGCAGTGGTAAGGGTCACCCAGGTGCAGGGTGCGCTCGGGCATGCCGTGAAAGCTCATCACGAGCTTGTCGCCGCGGCCTTCGCGCTTCCAGTGCTCGCGCACGCTCTGGGCCAGGGCGCCGATGTAGGCCGGGTCGTCGTGGTAGCGGTTGATGAAGCGCAGCTCGGGGAGGTGGCGGGTCTGCAGGGCCCAGCGGGCCACGTCGTCGATGACGCTGGCCGTCGTCGCTCCGGAGTACTGGGGGTAGGCCGGCAGCACCAGCACGCGCTTGACCCCCTCGCGCTTGAGGCCGTCCAGCGTGGCGGCAATGGCGGGCTGGCCGTAGCGCATGGCCGGGGCCACCCGCACCCGCAGGCCGCGCTCGCCGAGCTGCCCCTGCAGCAGCTTGGCCTGCTTTTCGGTCCAGACCTTCAGCGGCGAGCCGTCTTTCGTCCAGACCGTGGCGTACTTGGCGGCGGACTTGGCCGGCCGCACGCGCAGGATGATGCCGTGCAGGATGACCAGCCAGATCAGCTTGGGGATCTCGACGACGCGGGGGTCCGCCAGGAACTGCGCGAGGTAGCGGCGCAATGCTGGCGCGGTCGGCGCCTCGGGCGTGCCGAGGTTGCACAGCAGCACGGCCGTGTCGGCGGCCAGCGGCCCGGCGGGGGCGGCACCATGGCGCTGCGGCGGTTCAGGCAGAAAGGGCATGCGGGCGGGAAAGGGAAAAAGCCGGTTCAGCGGCGTGAGCGGGGGGCACCAAAGGGCTGCTGCGGCTCGGTGTCGGCGAAATGCAGCACCTCGAAGCGGACGATGGGCGACTGCTCGTCCGTCGGCAGTCCGCCCAGCCCGATCACGCCGCTGCCGTGCAGCGTGCAGCTGCCGCGCTTGAGGCTGAGGATCTCGCCGGAATCGCCGAAGCGCACGTAAGTGCCGTTGTAGGACAGGTCGGTCAGCTCGAAGCTGCTGCCATGCCAGTCGATGCGGGCATGCGAGCGCGACACGCGGGCGTCGGTGATGCAGTAGGTGGCCTGCACGCTGCGGCCCAGCACGATGGGCATGGCCCCGATGTCGAAGACGCGGTCCAGGTCGTGCCAGATGAGGCGCATGCCGTCGGGCTCGACCGAGCGCATCGGCTCGCCGAACTGCGTGGCCGCGTCGTCGTTGGGCAGCAGGGGGCCGCCGTCCATGCGGTAGACGTGCACCGGCTCCACGCGCCCGCGCACCGAGATGCGGTCCAGGCTGCGAAAGCGGCCCTTGGAGGCATGGTGCAGGCCGGTCAGCACCTCGGCCGTGATGAGGATCTCGCCGTCGCCGGCGTGGTCGATGAGGCGGGCGGCGACGTTGACCGCGTCGCCGAAGCAGTCGCCGTTGAGCTCCACCACCTCGCCGCGGGCCAGCGCCACCTGCAGGCGCAGGGCGAGCATCGCCGGGTTGTTGAGCCGGCGCGCGCGCTGCACCGTGCGGTCGAGCATCTCCTGCATGCGCTGCGCGGCCCGCACGCCGTCACGCGGCGTGTCGAAGGCTGCCATCAGGCCGTCGCCCAGGGTCTTGATGAGCTGGCCGCCGCTTTCCAGCACGGCTTCGCTGACCTGGCCGACCGTCTGCGTCACCAATGAGCTCGCCTCGGCGTTGCCGAGGGATTCGTACAGTCCCGTGCTGCCGCGCAAGTCGGCAAAAAGGACGGTGCGCTCGCGGATGGCGGTCATGCGTCGAGTTTAGGGCGTCAAAAAGGCCGGACGGGCCGGCCTTGATGGTTCAGAGGTTGTCGAGGTAGGTGCGCAGCTTGTCCGAGCGGCTCGGGTGCTTGAGCTTGCGGATGGCCTTGGCCTCGATCTGGCGGATGCGCTCACGCGTGACGTCGAACTGCTTGCCGACTTCTTCCAGCGTGTGGTCGCTCTGCATCTCGATGCCGAAGCGCATGCGCAGCACCTTCGCTTCGCGCGGGGTGAGCGAGTCGAGGATGTCCTTCACCACGTCGCGCAGGCCGGCCTGCATGGCCGCCTCGATGGGCGCGGTGTTGTTCGTGTCCTCGATGAAGTCGCCCAGGTGGCTGTCGTCGTCGTCCCCGATCGGCGTTTCCATGGAGATCGGCTCCTTGGCGATCTTCATGATCTTTCGGATCTTGTCCTCGGGGATCTCCATCTTCTCGGCCAGCGTCGGGGCGTCCGGCTCGTAGCCGAACTCCTGCAGGTGCTGGCGCGAGATGCGGTTCATCTTGTTGATCGTCTCGATCATGTGAACCGGGATGCGGATCGTGCGGGCCTGGTCGGCGATCGAGCGCGTGATGGCCTGGCGGATCCACCACGTGGCATACGTCGAGAACTTGTAGCCGCGGCGGTATTCGAACTTGTCCACCGCCTTCATCAGGCCGATGTTGCCTTCCTGGATCAGGTCCAGGAACTGCAGGCCGCGGTTGGTGTACTTCTTGGCGATGGAGATGACCAGGCGCAGGTTGGCCTCGATCATTTCCTTCTTGGCGTCACGAGAGGCCTTCTCGCCCTCGTTCATCTTCTTGTTGATGTCCTTCAGGTCGTCCAGCGGCACCACGGCCTTGGCCTGGATGTCGATGAGCTTTTGCTGCAGTTCCTGCACGGGCGGCAGGTTGCGGCTCAGGATGACGCTGTAGGGCTTGCCGGCTGCGACTTCCTTCTCGGCCCACTTCAGGTTCAGGGCGTTGGGCGGGAAAGTCTTGATGAAGTGCTCTTGGGGCATGCCGCACTTGTCCACCACGATCTTGCGCAGCTCGCGCTCGTAGCGGCGCACGTCGTCGACCTGGCTGCGCAGGATGTCGCACAGCTTCTCGATGGTCTTGACCGTGAAGCGGATCGTCATCAGCTCGGCGCTGATGGCCTGCTGGGCCTTGTTGTAGGACAGCGACTTGTAGCCTTCCTTCTCGAAGGCCTTGCGCATCTTGTCGAAGCTCGCCGACATGGAGTCGAGCTTGACGAGCGCGGCGTTCTTCAGCTCCTCGAGCTTCTTGGTGAGGGCCTTGGAGCCGCCATTGCCGTCGTCGTCGTCTTCCTCGTCGAACTCGTCGAAATCTTCCTCGGCCACGTAGTCGTCGGCCTCGTCTTCGGCGACGAAGCCGTCGACGACATCGGAGATCTGCATCTCGCCGGCGCGGATCTTGGTGGCGTACTCGAGGATGTGGGCGATGGTCGTCGGCGAGGCCGAGATGGCCAGCATCATGGCCTGCAGGCCACCTTCGATGCGCTTGGCGATCTCGATTTCGCCTTCACGCGTGAGCAGCTCGACCGTGCCCATCTCGCGCATGTACATGCGCACCGGGTCGGTCGTGCGGCCGAACTCGGAGTCCACCGTCGAGAGCGCGGCTTCGGCGGCTTCTTCGGCTTCTTCTTCGGTGGAGGTGGTGGTGGCGTTGCCCTGGATCAGCAGCGTGGCGGCGTCGGGCGCCTGCTCGTACACCGCGATGCCCATGTCGTTGAGCATGGACACGATGGCTTCGAGGATTTCCTCGTTGACCAGCTTTTCGGGCAAGTGGTCATTGATTTCCTGGTGCGTCAGGAAACCGCGCGTCTTGCCCATCTTGATGAGGGTCTTGAGCTCCGAGCGGCGCTTGACGGCTTCCTCTTCGGTCAGGGCGGTCTCTTCCAGGCCGAATTCGCGCATCAGGGCGCGCTCCTTGGCGCGGCTGACCTTCATGCGCAGCGGCTTGGCCTTGACGGTTTCCTCCTCGACCGCGGCCACTTCCTCGACTTCAGGCTCCTCGCCCTCGAGTTCCGCGTCGATGTCGGAGAAGTCTTCCTCGTCGTCGGCTTCCTTCTTGCCGGCGGCCTTCTTGGACGTGGTTTCCGCCTTGGGCTTGCGACCGCGCTTGGGCTTGTCTTCCTCGGTGGCCTTGGCGGCCACCTTGGCGGCCGGCTTGGCCGTTGCCTTGGCCGCCTTGGCGGGCGCTTCGGCTGCAGCCTTGACGGCCGTCTTCTTCTTGGGCTCCTCGGCGGGAGCGGGGCTGGCCTTGGGCGCGGTCTTCTTGGCGGTCATGCAGGTCCTTCGGGTTTGCGCGGTCAATTCAGAAATGCAGCAGCCACCGCGGCCAGCCCGGGCTCGGCGTCAAGCCGGCGGGGCATGGGGGCGGTGGCTTTCGTCGTCAGGGTGTCGGTCGGATGACCCAGGGACCCCGGCGTGGCGCGAACAAGCTGGCGTGATCGTTTGGTATGCAGAGCTGGCGGATAAGTTTGGCCATCAAAACCCTGTTTGGGTTGCCCAGTGTCGCTGGGTGGCCGGGTCCGGCATTTCTCTGCCGTCACTCTTGTTGACGCGCGCGGAAAACACGAGATTATGAGCGATCAGGCGCTGGATTGCAAAACTGTGACAGGGAAACCCTAGCCCTGCACGCCGTGGCGCTCGCGCAACCGGGCCAGGGCCTCCAGCGCCAGGCGGCGCTCTTCGTCGGTGGCGCCGCTGCCGGCGGGCAGGGCAGCCGGCCGGTTCACCCGCAGGGCGTCGACCGCCCGCGCCAGGTCGCCCGCGGGGTCGGATTCCTCGATGCCGAGTTCCTGCGAGCTGCGCACCAGGCGGTTGACCGCATCACCCCGGCCGTCGGCCACGAGCCCGGCGTGGACGACCGCCCAGGGGCTGGCGCCATGGTGGGTGAGATGGCGTTCCAGCCAGTGGATGAGCTCGCCGTGGGTGCCGGGCAGTTCGTGGAGCAGGGCACGGTCTTCTTCGGGCAAGGCGTCCCACAACTCGCTGTGCTGCAGCAGCAGCCGTGTGGCGTTGTCGGCGGACGTGGCCGGCGTCACCCGCGGGCCTTCCGGGCGTGGTTCGGCGTCCCGACGTGATTTCCAGTCGCCCTTGCCCTTCCATTCCCCCTTGGGTTTCCACTCGCCCTTGGGCTTCCATTCGCTCTTGCCCTTGCCCTGCCAAGGGGGCGAGTCGGGGCCCGGGGCGCCGTCGTCCCCCGCCGGCGCGGGCGAGGGCGCGCGAGCCGCTTCGCCGAGCCAGTGGGCCTGGAGTTCGGCCTCCGGCATCTGCCCCTGGCGTGCCAGCTCGCCGAGCAACTGGCGGCGCAGCAGGCTCTCCGGCAGCAGGTTCCACAGCGGCCGCGCCTGCTTGAGCATGCGCGCGCGGCCCTCGGGTGTGCCCAGGTCGCATCCCTCGCCGGCCACGGCGACGAGCTGGCGTGACAGCGGCACCGCCGTCTCGATGCAGCGCTCGAAGGCCTCGGCACCGAGTTCGCGCACGTAGGAGTCGGGGTCGTGCTCAGGCGGCAGGAACAGGAACTTGACCGTGCGCGTCTCGGTGGCATGGGGCAGGGCCGCCTCCAGCGCCCGGCTCGCGGCGCGGCGGCCGGCGGCGTCGCCGTCGAAACTGAAGACGACCGATTCGGTGTGCCGGAAGAGCTTGTGCACGTGGTCGGCCGTGCAGGCGGTGCCCAGCGTCGCGACCGCGTTGCCGATGCCGTGCTGGGCCAGGGCGACGACGTCCATGTAGCCCTCCACGACGAGCACATGCCCGCGCTGCCGGATGGCTTGGCGCCCCTCGAAGAGGCCGTACAGCTCCCGGCCCTTGATGAAGACCGGCGTTTCGGGTGAGTTGAGGTACTTGGGCTCGCCCTTGTCCAGCACGCGCCCGCCGAAGCCGATGACCTCGCCCTGGACGTTGCGGATCGGGAACATGATCCGGTCGCGGAAGCGGTCGTAGCGCTTGGCGTCCTGACCGGGCTCCGTCTCTGGCGTGATAACGAGGCCGCATTCCACGAGTTGCGGGTCGTCGTAGCTCGGGAAACCGCTGGCGAGCGACCGCCAGCCTTCCGGGGCATAGCCCAGGCCGAACCGCGCGGCGATCTGGCCGGTCAGGCCCCGGCCCTTGAGGTACTTGATCGCCCGCTCGGACAGGCGCAACTGGGCCTTGTAGTAGTCAGAGGCGCGCTCCAGCACGTCGGTCAGGCTCTGCTGCTTCTGCTTCTCGGCCTTGGCCCGCTCGCGCTGCTCGGGGCTGCGCTCGTCCTGCGGCACCACCATGCCCACCTGCTGGGCGAGGTCTTCCACCGCCTCGACGAAGTTGGCCCCGGTGTGCTCCATCAGGAAGCCGATGGCGTTGCCGTGCACGCCACAGCCGAAGCAGTGGTAGGTCTGGCGGACGGAGTTGACGTTGAAGCTCGGCGACTTCTCGCCGTGGAAGGGGCACAGGCCCTTGTGGTTGGCCCCCGCCTTCTTGAGTTCGACATGCTTGCCCACCACGTCGATGATGTCGACGCGGGCGAGCAGGTCCTGGATGAAGCCTTGGGGGATCACCCCGGGAGTTTAAAGAGACGACGGGGCCGGGGCGCGCAATTGCCCCGCCCAGTCACCGTTGGCGAAGCTGTCCATCCAGCCGGGCAGGGCCTTGGGTTGCATGGCCGCGGCGATGCCGTTGCCCTGGCCCAGGCGGCAGCCCAGGCGCAGCAGCTCCCGGGCGTGCGCGCGGCTTTCCACGCCCTTGGCGAGCACCGAGCAGCCGATGTTGCGGGCCAGCCCGATGACGCCCTCCACGAGCGACAGGTCCTGCGCATCGCCGAGCATGCCCTGCACATAACTGCGGTCGAGCTTGAGTGTGTCCACCGGCAGGCGCTTGAGCGAGCTCAGGCGCGAATAGCCGGCCCCGAAGTCGTCCAGCGCAATGCCGATGCCCAGACCCAGGCAGCGCTGGATCAGGGCCTGCGTGGCGGCGGTCTCGGCCAGTGCGTCGGCTTCCAGCACGTCCAGGTGCAGCAGGTGGGCGACCTCGGGCGGCTGGCGCTGGATGAGTTCCTGCAGGCGCTGCGGGAAGTCGTGGCGGCTCAGCTGCCGGGCGCCGACATTGACGCTGATCGGCAGCCCCTTGCCACCGTTGACACCCGCCTGCAGCCAGTCGGCGGCCTGTGCCAGGGCTTTCTCGATGACCCAGTCGCCGATCTGAACGGCCAGCCCCGTGGTGGCGATGAGCGGCAGGAAGTGCGCCGGTGCCAAGAGGCCTCGCTCCGGGTGCTGCCAGCGCAGCAGGGCCTCCACGCCCATGACCTGGCCGGTGCGCAGGTCGATCTGGGGCTGGTAGTACAGCAGCAGCTCGTCGCCATCCAGCGCCTGCTGCAGGCGGGCCAGGGCGATGAGGCCGGCCTCGTCGCGCTGGTCGAGCGTGGGGTCATGGAACTGGATGCCGCCGCGGCCCGCATGCTTGGCGCGGTAGAGGGCGTGGCCCGCGTGCCGCAGCAGCGTTTCGGGGTCGGCGTCGTCCTGCGGGTAGACGGTGGCGCCCAGGCTGGCGCCGATCTCGATGGCCAGGCCGTCGCCGATGCGGTTCTCGCGGATGGCCACGGGCGTGCACAGCACCGTCAGCAGCCGCTCCATGCCGCGCTGGGCCTCCTCGGGCGTCTGGGCGCGCATGAGGACGGCGAACTCGTCGCCGTGCAGCCGCGCGAGCTGGTCGGCCGTGTCGGGCTCTGACCCGCGCGCGCCGCGCAGCGTGGCCTTGAGCCGGCCGCTGAGCTGCAGCAGCACGGCGTCGGCAGCCAGCTGGCCGTGTTCGGCGTTCACCCGCGCGAATTCGTCCAGGTCGATGACGGCGACGACCAGCTTGAAGCCGTCCCGGTTGGCCGCAGCCATGGCTTGCTGCAGCAGCCGCATGAACTCGTCGCGGTTGGGCAGGCCGGTGGCCAGGTCGTAGCGCAGGCGGCGGCGCAAGAGGTCCTGCTGGCGCAGCGTCTCGCCCAGGTCGGTCAGGCTCAGCAGGCGCCAGCGCGGCGTGATGCCGTCAGGCTCGGGCACCGGGCTGAGCTTGGCGGCGAAGACATGCTGGCCGCCGTCGTCGAGCTCGGCCTGCAGCCGGCCGCTCCAGGTCTGGCCGTTGGCGAGGTCCGCCAGCAGCTCGGCGGGTTGATGGCCGCTGCGCTGCAGGTTGGACTGGCTCAGCGGCGTGGCCGGGCGGCCGACGAGGGCCTCGCGGGGGGCGTGCAGGATCTCGCAGTAGGCCGGGTTGACCTCGACCACGCGCCAGTGCGTGTCCACCACCGCCAGGCCTTCGCTCGCCTGCTGGAAGAGCGTGGCCGACATGCGTTCGCGCTCCTCGGCGGTGCGGCGCCAGCTGATGTCGGCCAGCGTGGCGATCAGGCCGCGGGCGCGACCCTGGCCGTCACGCAGCGGCACGTGCGCCTGCAGCTCGTGCCAGCGCCAGTCGCCGCCATCGGCAGCCATGCGCAGTGAGAGCGCCACGTGGTTGCGTTGTGGGTCCGCCAGCATCTCGCGCAGCGAGCGGCGTGCGCCTTCGCGGTCACGCGGGTGGGCCAGGCGCAGCCAGTCCAGTGGGGCGCTGCCGGTGGAGGAGCCGTCGGGCGGGGTCGTCAGCGCCAGCCAGCGCGCGGACGCATGGCGCCGGCCCTCCGGCAGCCGCCATTCGGCCAGGGCCAGGCCTTGGGCATCCAGCGCGCTGCGCCAGGCATCGCGGTCGCGGAAGTGCTGCTGGCTCAGCCCGATGATCAGCAGCGGCAGGGCCGCCAGCGCGGCGCCCAGCCCGTAGGACGCCAGCGTGGCGGGCGCGCCCGCCGCCCACAGCACCAGCAGCAACGCACCCAACCTCGCGTTGCTGCGGGGGGCCGCCTGCAGCGCATGCAGGCACAGCAGCAGATGCGGCAGCAGCAGGAAGGGGCCGGCGCCCGGCAGCCAGACCAGCCCGGCCTGGGCAGCCACGGCTGCCAGTGCCAGCGCGTGGGCAACGCGGCGGCTGCCGCGCCGTGGGCGCTGGGCGCTGGCCTGCAGGGCCGTGCCCAGGCTCAGCAGACCAAATGACCACGCCGCCATCAACGCCAGCGCACCGGCGCCTGCTTCGCTGGCGGGCAGGCCGTCCAGCAACAGCACGCCCAGCGCCAGCAAGCCTGCCAGCCCCGGTGTGGCCAGCCCGGCCAAGGCGCCAAAAAGGCCCACCTCCCGCCAGCCCGCCAGGCGTCCGGTCAGCTGCAGCCGGCGCAGCATTGTCCGGTTCAACGTCACCGCCAGCAGCGGCACCGCCAGCGCAGTGAGCACGGGGGCGGACGACCACAGGTCCAGCCAGCCGTGCGGGGCCGGCTGTGCGAAGAAGAGCATCGGCAACCCGCCGCCGAGCAGCAGCCCGGCCATCAGCAGGGGCATCACCCACGCACTCAGCCGCCACAAGGTCAGCAAGCCGAGGGCCGCCAGCAGCATGGGAATGAGCAGCTCCGGCAGAGGCATGGCGCCGGGCGGCTGGGGCAAGCGCACCAGCGGCGGGAGTTCGGGGGCGGCCAGCCCCCAGGCGGTCAGCAGGCCGCCGCCGATGCCGGCCACAGCGGCCAGCCCCACGCGGCGCAGGCGACGCCAGCCGCGGCGGTTCTTGATGCGGCGAGGCCCGGCCGGCAAGGTGGTGGCCGGGCGCGTATGGATGCTCAGGTCCGCCGACGGATCGGCGGTGCTGGATTCGGGCGTGCCGGAATGCAGATCCATGCTCAAGTCGCGTGGGGGTCAGTCAGCGTCCAAAAGCACCCGCGAAACTCGCCGTCAAACCCAAGGGATAACCCGAGGGCTTGGCATTCGGGCGGGGTGTGGTCAGGCATGGCGCAGTTTAGGCGCGATGGCGTCCACAAATGAAAAGGGCCATCCCGTAGATGGCCCTGAGGTCGCCTCGTCGTCCGACGGGCGCTGGTGGCAAGACTGGAAACGTGGGCGGAGGGTGTCGTCCGCGCCGTGCCCGGGCTTGCCGAAAATTGCCGGTCAGACGGCGAAATCGGTGAGCTTGGCGCCGCCGGCAATCGCGGCCTTGAGCCACTTGGGTTGCAGGCCGCGGCCGCTCCAGGTTTCGCCGGTGGCTTGGTTGCGGTATTTGGCGGCCACTTTGGACACCTTGGCCGGCTTGGGGGTGCGCATGCTGAGGTCGGCCACCGTCAGGCCATATTCGCTCATCAGGGATTTGACCTTCGCCACCGCCTCGGCGCGCTCGCGCTCCTTGGTTTGGCTGATCTGTTCGTCAAGCGCAGCGCGCTGGGCCAGGAGTTCCTTGAGATTGGACATGCTATTCCTCTTGCGAATTGACCGGTGAGACGCGCGATGCAGGGCATCGAAGTCTTGGAGATGAAGGGCCTGCAGGTCAGGCCAATATCTCCGCGCTGCGAATTAAATCGCGGGAATCGAATTCAGGCAAGAGTTTTCGTTGGCGGGCGGCGACGGGTATCGAATTGCAAATGAGGGTTTGCCGATGCGCCATGACGGACGTGACGGCGCGCACTGCCGGCTTATCGCCGAATCAGTTCGCCGGAGGCACGTAGCCGGCCACGGCCTCGGCGCCGGTACCGAAGAAAAACTGGTCGGCCTGGCGCATGAGGTATTGGCGCGCCCGCAGGTCGGCAAGGTTCAGGCGGTTTTCATTGACGAGCATGGTCTGGTGCTTCATCCAGGCTGCCCAGGCTTCCTTGCTGACGTTTTCCCAGACCTTCTTGCCGAGTTCGGTGTGAACCGGATAGGGCGGGAAGTCCAGCCCTTCGGCTTCCTTCTTGAGATAGGCGCATTGGACGGTGCGGGGCATGGCGGACTCCTGGAGCTGGCAAGAAAAGATAACGGCCGGCACTTTAGCGCGCCGGCCGTATGGCAGGTGGGATCGGGGCTTAGTTGAATCTCTTGACCAGCACCAGCGAGCGCCGGTCCCAGTTGTATTTGCGCTTGCGTTCCTCGGGCAACCATTCGGGGTCGACCTGCTGGAATCCGCGCTTGATGAACCAATGCATGGTGCGCGTGGTCAGCACGAAGATGCTGTCCAGGCCCATGGCCTTGGCGCGCTGCTCGATCCGTTTGAGCAGACGGTCGCCGTCGCCCTGGCCCTGCACTTCGCTGGAAACGGTGAGCGCGGCCATCTCGGCCGTGCGGGCTTCCACGTAGGGGTAGAGCGCCGCGCATCCGAAGATGACGCCGTCGTGCTCGATGACGGTGTAAAGCTCGGCGTCGCGCTCGATCTCCGTGCGGCTGCGCTTGACCAGCGTGCCGTCGCGCTCGAAGGGTTCGATCAGCTGGATGATGCCGGCCACGTCGTCGGCGCTGGCCTCGCGCAGGCTCTCGAGCTTCTCGTCCACGACCATCGTGCCGATGCCGTCGTGGGTGTAGACCTCCTGCAGCAGCGCGCCGTCGACCGCGAACGGGATGATGTGCGAGCGCTCGACACCGGCGCGGCAGGCTTCGGCGCAGTGGCGCAGATAGAAGGTGACGTCGGTGGGCTCGGGCGTGGGGCTGGCGCTGGACAGCATGCGGTCGGCATCGGCCAGGGCCAGTTCGGTGTCGATGGGGCTTTCCGGGTCGTTCGGGTTCTCCGGGACGCCGGCCACCTCGCACACGAACAGCAGCTTGTCAGCCTGCAGCGCGATCGCGGTGGAGGTGGCGACGTCTTCCATGCTCAGGTTGAACGCCTCGCCCGTGGGCGAGAAGCCGAAGGGCGACAGCAGCACGATGGCGCCGATGTCGATGGCGCGCTGGATGGCCGCGCCGTCGACCTTGCGCACGAGGCCCGAATGCTGGAAATCGACGCCGTCGACGATGCCGACCGGCCGGGCGGTCAGGAAGTTGCCGGAGACGACCCGCACCGTGGCGTTGGCCATCGGGGTGTTGGGCAGGCCCTGGCTGAAGGCGGCCTCGATCTCGAAGCGCAGCTGGCCGGCGGCTTCCTGGGCGCAGTCCAGGGCCACGGCATCGGTGATGCGCCGGCCGTGGCTGTAGCGCGGCACCTGGCCCTTGGCGGCGAGCTGCTCGTTGACCTGGGGGCGAAACCCGTGCACCAGCACGATCTTGATGCCCATGGCGTGCAGGATGGCCAGGTCCTGCACGAAGGCGTTCAGCTTGCCCGCGGCGACCAGCTCGCCCGGCATCCCTACGACGAAGGTCTCGCCCCGGTAGGCGTGGATGTAGGGCGCCACGGACCGGAACCAGGGCACAAAGGTATGGGGGAAGACGAGGCCGCTCATGGGGCGCGATTGTGACCCGTGACGAGGGTCACTTGACGGTCGGCAAGGCCCTGCGAGCATCGACGCCCCACCAATCGGAGACTGCGATGAAGGCCTACCAGGACATCTACACGACGCCCGGCGCGTTCAGCTGGAACGAACTCTCCAGCCCCGACCCCAAGGCCGCGTGCGACTTCTACGCCGCGCTGTTCGGCTGGCGCTACGACGCCATGAACCTGGGCCAGGGCGACTACCACGTCGTCAAGGTCGGCGAGGTGGCGGTCGGCGGCATCATGACCCAGCAGCAGCCCGGGCCGGCGGTGTGGGGCGCGTATGTCACCGTGGCCTCCTGCGACGACACGGTCGCCAAGGCCCAGGGCCTGGGTGCGACGCTGTGCGCCGGCCCCTTCGACGTGCCCGGCGTGGGCCGCATGGCCGTGCTGCAGGACCCTCAAGGGGCCGTGATCCAGGTCATGAGCTACTTCCCGCCCGCGCAGTGAGCGGGTGCGGGACAATCCCGCTCCGATGAGTCCAGAACGATCCGAGAGCCGGTTGCCTCAACCGGCTCTTTCCATTTCCTTCCCCGAAAGCCTGCCGGTCTCCGCGCGACGCGATGAGATCATGCAGGCGCTGGCCGAGCATCAGGTCGTCATCGTCTGCGGCGAGACCGGCTCCGGCAAGACCACGCAGCTGCCCAAGATCGCGCTCGCGATGGGGCGTGGCCGCCTGAATGGCGGCGGCCTGATCGGCCACACCCAGCCGCGGCGCATCGCCGCCAGCAGCGTGGCCAAGCGCATCGCCGAGGAGCTGAACACGCCGCTCGGCGACGTGGTCGGCTACAAGGTCCGCTTTCAGGACCGCCTTTCGCGCGACGCCTCGGTCAAGCTGATGACGGACGGCATCCTGCTGGCCGAGACGCAGAGCGACCCGCTGCTCAAGGCCTACGACACGCTGATCATCGACGAGGCCCACGAGCGCAGCCTCAACATCGACTTCCTGCTGGGCTACCTGCGCGAGCTGCTGCCGCGCCGGCCGGACCTGAAGGTCATCGTCACGTCGGCCACGATCGACGCCGAGCGGTTTGCCAAGCACTTTGAGAGCGCCCGGGGGCCAGCACCGGTGCTGATGGTGTCGGGGCGCCTGTTCCCTGTCGAGCAGCGCTACCGCCCCTTCGAGGAAAGCCGCGAGTACGACCTCAACAACGCGATCTGCGACGCGGTGGACGAGCTCTGGCGCGAGGGCGGCGGCGACGTGCTCGTGTTCCTGCCCGGCGAGCGCGAGATCCGCGAGGCGGCTGAGGCGCTGAGGAAGCACCACCCGCCGGGCGTGGAGATCCTGCCGCTGTTCTCGCGTCTGTCCGAGGCCGACCAGAACAAGGTCTTCGAGCCCCACGGCGCCCGGCGCATCGTGCTGGCCACCAACGTGGCCGAGACCTCGCTGACGGTGCCGGGCATCCGCTACGTCATCGACCCGGGCCTGGCGCGGGTGAAGCGCTACAGCTACCGCAACAAGGTCGAGCAGTTGCTGATCGAGAACATCAGCCAGGCGGCCGCCAACCAGCGTGCGGGCCGCTGCGGCCGGGTGAGCAACGGCATCTGCGTGCGGCTGTACAGCGAGAAGGAGTTCAACGAGCGCCCGCGCTTCACCGACCCCGAGATCCTGCGCAGCTCGCTGGCCGGCGTCATCCTGCGGATGAAGTCCCTGCACCTGGGTGATGTCGAGCGCTTCCCCTTCCTGGAGGCGCCGCGCCCCAAGGCCATTGCCGACGGCTACCAGCTGCTCAACGAGCTGGGCGCCACCGACGACGCCAATGAGCTCACGCCCCTGGGCAAGGAGCTGGCCCGCCTGCCGCTGGACCCGCGCGTGGGCCGCATGATCCTGGAGGCGCGCAGCCGCCAGGCGCTGACCGAGGTGCTCGTCATCGCCTCGGCCCTCTCGGGCCAGGACGTGCGCGACCGGCCGCAGGAGCAGGCCCAGGCGGCCGACGAGAAGCACAAGAAGTTCGACGACGAGAAGTCGGAGTTCATGGGCTACCTCAAGCTCTGGAAGTGGCTCGGCGAGTCCCGCGGCGGCCACGGTCAGGAGCACAAGCTCTCCCACCGCAAGCACGAGGCCCTGCTGCGCGAGAACTTCGTCAGCCCGCGCCGCGTGCGCGAGTGGCGCGACGTGCACTCCCAGCTGCAGACGGTGGTGGCCGAGCACGGCTGGAAGCTCAACCAGAGCGAGGCCACCTACGAGCAGGTCCACCTGTCGATGCTCGCGGGCCTGCTGGGCAACATCGGCCAGAAGAGCGACGACGAGGACTGGTACCTCGGCGCGCGCGGCATCAAGTTCTACCGCCACCCGGGCGCTCACCTGTCCAAGAAGCCGGGCCGCTGGATCGTGGCCGCCGAGCTGGTGGACACCTCGCGCCTGTACGGCCGGGGCCTGGCCAACATCGAGCCGCAATGGCTGCCCCCGATCGCCGGCCACCTGATCAAGACCCAGCTGCTGGAGCCGCACTGGGAGAAGAAGGCCGCCGAGGTCGTGGCGCTGGAGCGGGCGACGCTCTACGGCATCGTGCTGTACAGCAACAAGCGCGTGAACTTCGGCCGTGTCGACCCGCAGGCGGCGCGCGAGATCTTCATCCGCGAGGGCCTGGTCAATGACGACCTGCCCGAGGACCTGGTGCGCCAACTGCCTTTCATCGGCCACAACCGGCGCCAGATCGCCAAGGTCGAGGCCCTGGAGCACAAGTCGCGCCGCCAGGACGTGCTGGTGGACGACGAGCTCATCTACGCGTTCTA
This sequence comes from Roseateles sp., assembly GCA_016790285.1. Lineage (GTDB taxonomy): Bacteria > Pseudomonadota > Gammaproteobacteria > Burkholderiales > Burkholderiaceae_C > Pelomonas. The sequence goes on from JAEUPJ010000090.1 coordinate 29,279, forward strand.
CGACGACAAGCTGCCCGCCCACGTGTTCAGCGGCGCCACGCTGCTCAAGTGGTGGCGCGAGGCGAGCCGCGCCGACGACAAGCTGCTGCAGCTCAGCCAGGACGAGCTGATGCGCCACGAGGCGGCGGGCGTCACGAGCGAGGCCTTCCCCAAGGTCATCCGCCTGGGCGGCGTGGACTGCGCGGCGAACTACCTGCACCAGCCGGGCGACGCGCGCGACGGCCTGACCGTGACCGTGCCCATCTTTGCGCTCAACCAGGTCAGCGACGAGCGGGCCGAGTGGCTCGTGCCCGGCATGCTGGGCCAGAAGGTGACGGCCCTGCTCAAGAGCCTGCACCAGAAGCCTCGCGCCCGCCTCACGCCGCTGCCGGACTTCGTGGCTGAGTTCATCGAGCTGAACCCCTTCGGGCAGGGCAGCCTGCTGGAGGTGCTGCTCAAGGCGGTGAAGGAGCGCACCCAGCTCGCGGTGCAGCGCAACGACTTCAAGCTCGAGCAGCTGGCGCCCCACCTGTTCATGAACTTCCGCATCGTCGACGAGCATGGTCGCCAGCTCGGCCAGGGCCGCCAGCTCGCGGCGTTGAAGGCGGAGCTGGGCAGCCAGGCGCGGTCGGCCTTCCAGGCGCTGGCGGCGCTGAAGCTGCCCGCCGCGGAGTCGCCCAAGCCGGCGCCCGCCCCCGCGCCGGTGGCGGGTCGTGGCGTGCGTGCGGAGGTCATCAAGAAGCCTGAGCCGGTGCGCGATGCCGCGCAGACCTACACCGACTGGACCTTCGGCGAGCTGCCCGAGCTGCTGGAGGTGCGCAAGGGTGGGCAGACGCTGATCGGCTTCCCGGCGCTCATCGACCGCGGCGCGCATGTCGAGATCGAGGTGTTCGACGAGCCCGAGGTGGCCGCCGCCAAGCACCGCGCCGGACTGCGCCGGCTGATCGCGCTGCAGCTCAAGGAGCCCTTGAAGTTCCTGGAGAAAAACATCCCCGACCTGCAGCGCATGTCGGTGCTCTACATGGGCCTGGGCACGGCCGAGGACCTGCGCGACCAGGTCATCGGCGTGGCGCTGGACCGCGCCTTCCTGGCCGACCCGCTGCCGACCGACGCGATGAGCTTCAAGAAGCGCGTCGAGGAGGGGCGCAGCCGGCTCAACCTGATCGCGCAGGAGGTGGCGCGCGCCGTGCACGCCGTGCTGCAGGAGCTGGCCAACGCCAGCCGCAAGCTCAAGGACGCGCGCCCGCCCAAGGACGTCGCCGACGACGTCGCGGCCCAGCTGCAGCGCCTGTGCCCCAAACGCTTCGCGCTGGACACGCCGTGGTCGCAGCTGCAGCACCTGCCGCGCTACCTCAGGGCCATCACCGCACGGTTGGACAAGCTGCGCGCCGACCCCGCGCGGGACGCCAAGCTGATGGCCGAGGTGCGACCGCTGGAGCAGCGCTTCACGCGCCGCCTGGCCGAACTCAAGGGCGCGCGCGATGCCCGGCTGGACGACTTCCGCTGGCAGCTGGAGGAGCTGCGCGTGAGCCTCTTCGCCCAGGAGCTGCGCACGCCGCAGCCGGTGAGCGTGAAGCGGCTGGACAAGGTCTGGAGCCAGCTGGGCGGATGACGCCCCGGGTGCACGGCGCCGGGCGCGGTTCGTGAGCTGGTGCACACAAGCCGGTCTGGCGGGCAGCTGGGGTGGAAATCCGTCGCATTTCGGTGCATGGCGTTGCGGCCAGCGCTGTCAGGCTGGAGTCCAATGCGGCTACAAGCTTTTGTTACATCCCGCCGCCCGCCGCCCGTGTCCGACACCAGCCCCGCCGCATCGCCGTTGAAGAGCTTCGGCCGTTTCGAGTTGCGCGCCCTCCTGTCCAAGAGTGCACGCAGCCTGATCTGGCGCGTCCACGACCCTCGCCACGGGCAGGAGCTGATGCTGTGCATGCCGCGCGAGAAGCCCAACAGCAAGCCGGCCCTGGACCACTGGCTGCGCATGGCGCACGGTGGCGAGCGGGTGCAGCACCCGAACGTGGCGCCGGTCTTCGAGATCGGCGAGGTCGAGAGCTGGCCCTATGTGGCGTATGACCGGGGCCTGGGCGAGACGCTGGAAGAGCGGCTGGCCCGGCAGAAGGCGCCGCTGCCCATCGACGCGGCCAACTGGATCGCCCAGTTGCTCGAAGGCCTGGCCTTCGCGCATGAGGCGGGGCACGCCCACCGCGACATCCAGACCGCCAGCCTCGTCATCGACGGCCTGGACAAGGTGCGCCTCATCGGCCTGGAAGTGGCCCAGGAGGTGTTCCCGGCGAATGTCGACTTCAACACCGTCAGCCGCCGCGCGGTGCGGGAATCGGCCGAGGAGGACGTGCTCTGCGTCGGCCTGATGCTCAACCGCATCTTGAGCGGCAAGCCGGTGCTGGAGGAAAACGACCTGCAGCACGTCGTGCAGCAGATGCAGCCCAACGGCCGCGAACTGGTGCGGCTGGGCTGGGAGACGCCGCACCCCATCCCCGACCCGCTGCGCGCCATCTGCAACCGCGCGACCGACCGCCAGCTGCGCCAGCGCTACCACCTGGCCCGCAGCTTCTGGCGCGCGCTGGACGGCTGGCGCCAGGCCGCGGCCTACGACAGCGGGGGCCCCATCGTGCTGCTGCTGGACAAGCTGCAGCGCGGCGGCCACCTGCCCACGACCATCTCCGGCCTGCACCGCTACACCTCGGGCTCCGGCCTGGAGAACCAGCATGCCAGCGCGCTGTCGGAGTTCGTGCTCAAGGACATGGCGCTGAGCCTGGAGCTCGTGCGCCGCGTGAACAACGCGCTCAAGCAGGCCGGCCATGCCGGCGAGACCGTGCTCAACATGCAGCGCGCCATCCAGATGCTGGGCCTGGACGGGCTGCAGCTCGCCGCCAACGCGCTCAAGCCCTGGCCGGGGCCGCTCGCGCCGGTGGCCGCCGAGATGCTGCGCCAGCTGATGGCGCGCGTGACCAAGGCGGCGCAGGTGGCCCAGGCGCTGCGCCCGGCGGGGTACGACGGCGAGGTCGTGCACCTCATCACGGTCATGCAAAACCTCGGCCGGCTGCTGCTGCAGTACCACTTCCCGGACGACGCGCAGCAGATCCGCCAGCTCATGGTGCCGCCCGAGCCCACCGAGGACCAGCCCAACCCGCCCGCCCTGAGCGAGCAGGCCGCGGCCTACGCCGTGCTCGGCTGCGACCTGGAGGCCCTGGGTGCCGCCGTGGCCCGCCACTGGGGGCTGGGCGACGAGCTGCAGCAGATGATCCGCCGCCAGCCGCTGGACGCTCCCGTTCACCCGGCCCGCACGGACACCGACGCCATCCGGCTGACCTGCAGCTTTGCCAATGAACTCGTGGATGCCCTCGGCCTGCCCGAGTCGCGCCGCCGCCTGGGCGTGGAGATGGCCACGCGCCGCTACGGCAAGGCGCTGGGCGTGGGCCTGCGCGAAGTGATGGAGGCGCTCAACCCGGGTGCGCGCAAGCCGGGGGCGCCATCGCCGTCGGGCCGGGACGCCGATGCGCCGGCTGCGGCGCCCGCCTCGTCGTTGCGCGAGCGACTCACGTCCCGCAACGGTTCCTGACGCCGCCACGCCATGGCCGACGAACTTCCTCCCCAGCTCGGCCGCTTCCGGCTGCTGCAGCGCCTGGGGGAGGGGGCACAGGCGACCGTGTGGCTGGCGCACGACCCGCTGCTGGACCGGGAGGTGGCCGTCAAGCTGCTCAAGCCGCAGGTGGCAGACGCCAGCGACCCCGGCACGGTTGACGAGTGGCTGCACGAAGCCCGCGCCGTCAGCCGCCTGACCCACCCCAACATCGTGCCCGTCTTCGAGGCGGACACGCAGGGCGGGCGCTCCTACCTGGTGTTCGAGTACGTCTCGGGCGGCACGCTGAGCCAGCGGTTGCGCCACCCGCCGCTGCCCACGGCCGCCGAGGCCGTGACGCTGATGCTGGGCATCCTGGACGGCCTGACCGCCGCCCACGCCGCCGGCCTCGTGCACCGCGACCTCAAGCCCAGCAACATCCTGCTGGACGCGCGCGGCCGCCCGCGCGTCATGGACTTCGGCATCGCCGTGCGCGTCTCGCCCGACGCCAACCACCCCTCGCGCATCGTCGGCACGCCCGGCTACATCTCGCCCGAGGCCGCGCGCGGCGCGCCGCCGCACCCGCAGATGGACGTGTTCGCCGCGGCCATCATGCTGGCCGAGATGCTCAGCGGCCAGCGCCTGAACCACGACGCCGACCCCTGGCGCACCATCCAGCGCGTGCAGACGACCGACCTGCTGCTGCCCTCGGGGCTCGCGACGGAAGTCGACGACACGCTGCGCGCCATCGTGCAGCGCGGGCTCGCGCGCGACCCGGCGGCGCGCTGGCCGAGCGCGGCGGCCATGCGCGATGCGCTGGCGGCCTGGCTGCACCCCGTGGCGGAGCCCGACGCCGAAGCCCAGCAGGAGGCCCCGGTGCTGGACTTCCTGCTGCGCCGCATGCGCCACCGCAGCGACTTCCCCGCGCTGTCCGACGCCATCGGCCGCATCCAGCGCCTGACACAGTCCGAGAACGAGAGCCTGGCGAGCCTGTCCAACGAGATCCTCAAGGACGTGGCCCTCACGCAGAAGCTGCTGCGCCTGGTCAACACCGCGGCCTACCGGCACACGGGTGGTGGCGGCATCAGCACGGTGTCGCGGGCGGTGGCGCTGATCGGCTTCGCGGGCATCCGCAATCTGGCGCTCAGCCTCGTGCTGCTGGAGCGCATGGAGAACAAGGGCCATGCGCAGCGGCTGCGGGAAGACTTCCTGCGCTCGCTGATGGCCGCGTCGCTGGCGCGGGAGCTGTGCCCCAATGCGCGCGAGGCCGAGGAGGCTTTCCTCGGCGCGATGCTGCACCACCTCGGGCGCACGCTGACCGAGTTCTACTTCCCGGAGGAGGCCGACGCCGTGCGGCGCTTGGTGACGCCGATGGAAGGCGGCCAGCCGCCGCTGTCCGAGGCCGTGGCGTCCACGCAGGTGCTGGGCATGAGCTACGAGGGGCTCGGCCTGGGCGTGGCGCGCCAGTGGGGCTTCCCCGACAGCCTGCAGCGGGCGATGCGCCGGCCCGGCGGCGAGGCGCCGGCCAAGCTCATCGAGGACAGTGGCGAACGCCAGCGCTGGCTGGCCCGCGCCAGCAACGACATGGCCGACCTCATCCTGCAGACGCCGCCCGAGCAGGCCCACGCCAAGCTGCGTGCGCTGGCGCAGCGGCATGCGCGCGCGCTGGGCCTGAACGCCGAGACCTTCGAGCAGGCGGCCGACACCGCCCGGCGCCACCTCGCGCAGATGACCGAGGCGCTGGGCCTGCAGTTGCCGCGGGAATCTCGCGCGCAGCGGCTGCTGGCGCCGGTGATGCCTTCGGTGCAGGACTCCCTCACGGCGCACGAACTCGTGCCCACCCAGGTGCTGGAGCGCACCGAGGCTGGCGCCCAGCCCGCGGCCGCGGCGTCAGGCGACCTGCTGGCCGCGGGCATCCATGAGATCACCGATGCCATGGTCAATGGCTGCCAGCTCAACGCGGTGCTGCGCATGGTGCTGGAGACGATCTACCGGGCGCTCGGCGTGCGGCGCGTCATCTTCTGCCTGCGGGACTCGCGCGGGCAGACGCTGACGGGCCGGCTCGGCGTGGGCGCCGACGTGGAGCGGCTGGCGCCTGTGCTGCGCGTGGACCTCGCTGCGCAGCCGGCCGACCTCTTCGCCGCGGTGTGCCTGAAAGGGGCCGACACGCTCATCCAGGATGCGAGTGCCGCCAACATCGCCGCGCGCCTGCCCGCCTGGGCCAAGGGCGAGCTGCAGGCGCCCAGCCTGCTGCTGCTGCCGCTGATGGTGAAGGGCTCGCCGCTGGGCCTGATCTACGCCGACCACGCCCGCGCGGGCGGCATCGTCGTGGACGAGAAAAGCCTCGCGCTGCTGCGCACGCTGCGCAACCAGGCCGTGATGGCCTTCCGCACGACGCCTACCTGAACACACCGCGTGAAGCGGCCTCCTGTCTGTCGGGCAAGTCCCACACCGCTTGACGCCAACGGCTGACGGGTGGCGCGGGCGCCCTCACCAATACTGAGTTGCACGGCCAGGACGCTTCCTGGCACCGGCGCGCGCACCCTGTGCCGCACCGGCTCGATCAACCCAGAAGGAGTCCGTATGACGTTCCACCCGATGCAAGGCAAGACCCTGCTTGCCCTCGCTGCCGCCCTCGCGCTGGCCGCATGCGCTTCGACCCCGCCTCCCAAGGAGCAACTGGCCGTCGCCAACTCGGCAGTGGACCAGGCCTCCAGCAACGCCGCCGATGCGCCGGCTGAGCTGGCCACCGCCCGCGACAAGCTGGCGCGCGCCAACGCCGCCATGGCCGCCAAGGACTACGTGGCCGCGCGCCAGCTGGCCGACCAGGCCGCCGCTGATGCGGCCCTGGCCCAGGCCAAGGCCCGTTCCAACCGCTCGGACCGCGCCCTGACCGAACTGCGCGAAAGCATCCAGGCCCTGCAGACCCAGCTCAACCGCTCGTGACCCGAGTGAACGAACCCCAAGGAATCAAAGCCATGAAGAAGCTCATCCCCACCCTGTCCACCTTCGCTGCCGCCGCCTTGCTGGCCGCCTGCGCGAGTGCTCCCACCGTCACGCCGCAGCTGCAGCAGGCCCGCGACACCGTCTCGCGCGCGTCGGCCGACCCGGCCGTCTCCAAGTACGCCGCGCTGGAGCTGAAGAAGGCGAGCGATTCGCTGCGCCGTGCCGATGAACTCAGCGCCAAGCGTGAGTCGCCGGCGGACATCGACTCCGCGGCCTACATCGCCATGCAGCAGGCCCGCACGGCGTTGACGCTGGCCAAGGCCGCTTCGGACGAAGACGCCATCAAGGCCGCCGAGGCCGAGCGTGAGCGCGTGCGCGCCGACGCCAACGCCGCCGCAGCCGACCGCGCCCGCGGCCAGGCCCAATCCGCCCAGGCCCAGGCCGCCATGGCCAGCGCCGACGCCAACAGCGCGCGTGCCCAGGCCGCCAACGCGCAGGCCGACGCCGCCACGGCCCAGGCCCAGGCCGCCAATGCGCAAGCCCAGGCCGCCGCGCTGCAGCGCGAACTGGCTGACATGCAGGCCAAGCAGACCGACCGCGGCATGCTGGTGACGCTGGGTGATGTGCTGTTCGAGTTCGGCCGCGCCGAGATCAAGCCGGCCGCCGAGGGGTCGCTGGGCAAGCTCGCCAACTACCTCAACCAGCACCCGGACCGCCGTGTGCTGATCGAGGGCTTCACCGACAGCGTCGGCAGCAACGCCGCCAACCTGACGCTGTCGCAGCGCCGGGCCCAGGCCGTGGCCGAGGCGCTGCGCGCCCGCGGCGTCGACACGTCGCGCATCGACACGCGCGGGTATGGCGAAGCCTTCCCGGTCGCCAACAACGACAGCACGTCCGACCGCGCCATGAACCGTCGCGTCGAGGTCTACATCTCGAACGACAACCAGCCGGTCCGCCAGCGCGGCTGAACGGCGCCCGTCATCACCATCCCAAGGAGAGCGAGATGACCTTGATCCGAAACCACCGATGTCGTGCCGCGGTCATGGCCGTGGGCCTGCTGGCCCTGGGCAGCGTTGCCCAGGCGGCCAGCCCCAAGCCGAAGAACGTCGACCCGCTGCGCATGCAGTACGAGCGTGAACGTGCGAACTGCATGACCGGTCAGACCAGCGAGCCGCGTGACGTCTGCCTGCGCGAGGCCGCCGCGGCCTATGCCCAGGCGCGCAAGGGCCGGCTCGTGAACGCCGGCGACGGCCCGGACCAGTGGGCGGCCAATGCGCTGCGCCGCTGCCAGTCGCAGCCGCAGGAAGACCGCGAGATGTGCGAGCGCCGGGTGCGTGAGGGCGTGGTGTCGGGCAGCGTGCAAGGCGGCGGTCAGCTGACCACGCTCACCGTGCGCTCGACGGACATTCCGAAGGAACCCGGCCGCTGAGCGATCAGGACGCCCTGACGGGGCGTTCAGCCGGAAGCGTCGAAGAGAAGACGCTGAAGAAGACGGGGAGGGGGAGGGTGACGAGCCTTACCCCCGGCACTGGTTGCAACGCTTAGGGCTGCTTGGTTCCCCACCTGACCCGGTTGGGCGCGCTTCCATGCGGGGAGGCCCGTCACCGACGATTCTAACCCGGCAGGAGCTGCCGGTTGATCGAAAGGTCCATCGCGAGCGCCAGCAGGGCCAGTGCGGTGAGATAGCCCAGCAGGTGCAGGCGCGCCTGGCTCATCGCCCAGTGGCCGCAGACCGCGTAGCCGATGAGGGCGACGAGCTTCACGCCCAGCCACCAGTCCCGCACGGGGTTGTAGCCGATGGAGCCCCACAGGCTCAGCCCCGTGACGACGAGGCAGGCGTTCACGCCGAACACCAGCACCATCAGACGCGCGTCCTTGGCGATGTTCTGCAGAGTCGGCGTGCCGAACTGGAACAGCAGGCCGCGCGTGAAGAACAGCCCCACGCTGCACCAGGCCAGCAGCACGTGCCACTGGATCATCTGCGAGTAGTACCACGTCATGGCGCGGCGCGCGGGCTCAGCGCAGGTGCAGGTCGTCTTCGCTGAAGCGGATGGACAGCGGCTCGATGAGCAGCTGCTTCTCGCCCGCCTCGACCGTGCCCGCGACCCAGGCGGCGATGCCGCAGTCGCGCGCGACCTGCGCCGTGCGCGCGGCATCTGCCGCCTTCACGAAGATCGCGAAACCGGCGCCCATGTTGAGCGTGGAGTAGGCCTCGCGGTCGTCCTGGCCGGCCTGCTTCTGGATGAAGTCGAGCACGGCCGTCTTGGGCGGCACGGTGTGGATGCGGTAGGTCAGGGCCGACGGGTGACGCAGCAGCTTGCGCCAGCCGTGCCCGGTGATGTTGGCGCAGTAGTGCGGCGCGATGCCGGCCTTCCACAGCGCTTCGGTGACGGGCGAGTACAGGGCCGTCGGCGCGAGCAGGGCTTCGCCGTAGGTGAGGCCGGGCTCGATCTCGGTCAGGTAGCCCTGCGGCAGCCGCTCGGCGAGCTTGCGCGCCAGGCTCAGGCCGTTGGCGTGGATGCCGCTGGAGGCCAGCAGCACGATGGCGTCGCCGGGGCCGAGCTTGTCGCCCACCGACAGGCGCTCCTTCGGGTTGATGAGGCCTGTGCAGGAGGCGGCCAGGTCGATGCGGCCGTCTTCCACGATGCCGGCAAGTGCAGGCGTCTCGCCACCGCCCCAGGCGACCTGGCAGGTGTCGCAGGCGGCCTTCCAGCCGGCCACGAGCGCCTGGGCGCGCTGCGCGTCGCCGAACCAGTCGCTGCCGCCGGCTGCCCAGTAGGCCTGCACGACCAGCGGCGTGGCGCCGACCGTGATCAGGTCGTTGACCGCCATGGCGATGGTGTCCTGCGCGATCCCGGCGAAATAGCTCTTGCCGGTCAGCCTGGCCATCTCGTCGGCAACCAGCGTCTTGGTGCCCAGGCACTCGACGATGGAGGCGACATAGAAGGGGCCCACGTCCACGACATAGGCCGATTCGCCCCGCGAGGCCTTGACCTCGCTGAAGCCGTGGCCGGCAAGGTGGGAGGCGGTGGCGGCGGCGGCGCGCTGGGCGGTGACCTTTAGGGGGTCGATCAGGTCGTAGTTGACGCCGGCTTGGTCGTAGGTGAGGGGGGCAGCGGGGGAGGTCATCCCTCAATTATCGGTGGGCGACGCGCGGCTACCATCCGGCGCCTGTCCGAGGGAGAAAAACTCATGCCCAGTCTGGTCATCGCCAACGGAGAACTCTGGCTTCACGCCGAGGGCGCTGCGCCGCTGCAGATCACGTCGGCGTTCGCTCGCGAGGTCATCGAGCGGGACGAGCGCAGTCGTCGCAGCTCGTCCTGGAAGCACGCCCCGCGCGAGCAGCAGACCGGCGTCATCCCCAGCCATTCGCTGTGGGGCAGCCAGGCGGGCGGCATCACGGCGCCGCCAAAGTTCCTGCACGCCTGCTTCGGCCCCGATACGCAAACGGTCTACTACGTGCAGCGCGTGGGCGAAGCCGTGGGCCTGTTTTGCCTGCACCTGGCCGAGCAGCGCGAGGTGCGCCTCTTCCACAAGGCCAAGATCGACATCCGCGGCCTGGCCTACCACCCGGGGCAGCGGCACCTGATCCTGGGCGTCGGCCACGAGGACGGCACGGCCCAGATCGAGGTCTACGACGAAGAAGGCACGCTCAAGGGCGCGGTCACGGGGGGCGACAGCATCGATGCCGCGCCTTCCATCGTGCCGGGAGGGCATGCGACGCTGCTGTTCCAGAGCAGCGGGGTGGCGCGGCACGCGGAGCGCGGCTTCGTCACGGCCGTGGCCCACGCGACGCTGTGCCGCCTGGACTACCGCAGTGGCAACCTGGAGGTGCTGGCGGACGACGCCCGCTTCGACTTCCTGGCGCCGCGGCTGGACGCGACCGGCGCGCTCTACGCCATCCGCCGCCCGATCGAGAAACCCGCTGGCGAGCGCGCGGGCGGCGCGCTGATGGACACGCTGCTGTTCCCGGTGCGGCTGATCAAGGCGGTGTTCGGCTTCCTGAACGTGTTCTCGATGATCTACGGCAAGGAGCCGCTGCGCTCCAGCGGCGGCCCGCGCACGCCCGAGCTGGACCAGGACGTCGGCAAGATCTGGCTGCAGGGGCGGCTGATCGACCTGCAGCGCGTGCGCGACGACCCGCAGTACGCCGGCAAGCTGGTGCCGGCCTCCTGGGAGCTGGTGCGCCGCCGCGGACAGGGCGACTGGGAGGTCCTGGCGCGTCACGTGCTGAGCTTCGACCTGGGCGCCGACGGCACCCTCGCGTACACGAATGGCAAGGAAGTGCTGGTGCAGCGCGGCGACGCCGCACCGGCCCGCCTGGTGCAGCATGACCTCATCGAGGCGGTCAGCGTCGGCTGAGCTTTCCGGCCTGCGCGCCGACCCTCCCTAAAATGCCTCCATGAGCTATCAGGTCCTGGCCCGCAAATACCGTCCGCAGAGTTTCGAGCAGCTCGTCGGCCAGGAGCACGTCGTGCAGGCGCTGGCGAACGCGTTGACGCAGGGCCGGCTGCACCATGCCTACCTGTTCACGGGCACCCGCGGCGTCGGCAAGACGACGGTCTCGCGCATCCTCGCCAAGAGCCTGAACTGCACCGGCGCGGACGGCCAGGGCGGCATCACCGCGCAGCCCTGCGGCGTGTGCGCGGCCTGCCGGGACATCGATTCGGGCCGTTTCGTCGATTACGTGGAGCTGGACGCGGCGTCCAACCGCGGCGTCGAGGAGATCTCGCAGCTGCTCGACCAGGCCGTCTACAAGCCGGTGGTGGGGCGCTTCAAGGTCTACATGATCGACGAAGTGCACATGCTCTCGAACACCGCGTTCAACGCGATGCTCAAGACGCTGGAGGAGCCGCCGGAGTACCTCAAGTTCGTGCTCGCCACGACCGACCCGCAGAAGGTGCCCGTGACGGTGCTGTCGCGCTGCCTGCAGTTCAACCTGCGCCCCATGGCCGCGGCGGACGTGCAGATGCACCTGGGCAACGTGCTGGGCGCCGAGAACGTGCCGGCCGAGCCCGGCGCGCTGCGGCTGCTGTCGCGCGCGGCGCGCGGGTCGATGCGCGATGCCCTCTCGCTGACCGACCAGGCCATCGCCTTCGGCGCCGGCCAGCTGAGCGAGGCTGGCGTGCGCCAGATGCTCGGCAGCGTGGACCGCGGGCATGTCGTGGCCATCGTCGATGCGCTGGCTGCCGCCAGCGGCGAAGCCGTGGTAGCCCAGGCCGATGCGCTGCGCGGCGCGGGCCTGTCGGCCGCCGGCACGCTGGAAGACCTGGCCACGCTGTTCCAGCAGATGGCCCTGGCCCAGGCGGCTCCGGCGGCGCTGGACGATGCCGACGCCGAGACGGCGGAGATCCGCCGCCTGGCGGCCGCGCTGCCGGCTGACGAGATCCAGCTGATGTACAGCATGGCCCTGCACGGCCGCGCCGAGCTGCACCTGGCGCCGGACGAATACGCCGGCCTCCTGATGGTGCTGCTGCGCATGCTGGCGTTCCGGCCCGCAGGCACCCAGCCCAAGCCGGTGAAGGCGGCGGCCCTGGTGCGCCCGACTGCGGTTGCCAAGGCGGCGGTGGCGGTGCCGTTGCCCAGGGTGGCGGCGCCGGCGCAGCCACCGGCTGCGGTGGTGGCACCCGTTCCTGTGGCGGCGCCTGTGGCTGCACCTGTGCCCACCACTGCACCCGCTCCGGTTGCCGTCGCGCTTCCAGCGCCAACCCCGGCCCCCGCCCCGGCCGCAGAACCCGCGGCCCCCAGGCTCAGCGACCGCCTGCGCCCGCGGCCGGTCGAGCCCCAGGCCGAGTCCGACGAGGACGACACGATGGCCTTCGACGGCGCGCCGCCCGACGACGCGCCACCGCCCTGGATGGACGCCGACGACACGCCGCCGTCCCCGACCAACTCCCCGTTCGTCGAGCCCGAGGCCCCGCGCCGCGTCGCGCTGCGCGAGACGGCGCAAGGGGCGCAGTGGGCTGAGCGCATCGCCGGCGTCTCGCTCGTGGGCATGACGGGCGAGCTGGCTCGCCAGGCCCAGGCCCTGGGTTGCAGCACGGTGGAGGGCCGCGAGGTCTGGACGCTGCGCGTCGAGCGCGAGTCGCTGCGCGCGCCCGCGCTGGTGGCCAAGCTGGAAGCGGCTCTCAATGCCAAACTGGTGATCGAGGCTGGCGTGGCCGAAGACTCCATCGCGCTGCGCAACATCGCCCGCGCCCAGGCCCAGCAACTGGCCGCCGAAGAGCTCGCCGCGCAGCACCCGATGACGCGCACGCTGCTCTCCCAATTCCCGTCGGCACGCATCCTGCCCGGTTCGGTGCAGCCGCTGACACCCACACCCTGACCAAGGACAAGACCATGATGAAAGGCCAACTCGCCGGCTTGATGAAGCAAGCCCAGGCGATGCAGGACAACCTCAAGAAGGCGCAGGAAGAGCTCGCCAACATCGAAGTCGAGGGCCAGAGCGGCGCCGGCCTCGTGAAGGTCGTCATGACCTGCAAGTACGAAGTCCGCCGCATCACCATCGACCCCAGCCTGCTGGCCGACGACAAGGACATGCTGGAAGACCTGGTGGCCGCCGCCTTCAACGACGGCGTGCGCCGCGCGGAAGCGACGAGCGCCGAGAAGATGGGCAAGCTGACGGCCGGCATGCCGCTGCCCCCCGGCATGAAGTTTCCGTTTTGACCGGTCGGGTCTTGAGCCACCAGCCAACCAGAACAAAGCCACCGAGGCACAGAGACACAGAGGCCGTGCGCGTTGGTCGGTCTCTCTATGACTCTGTGCCTCTGTGGCTGTGTTGCTCGATGCATCGGGCGACGCCATGCCGTTGAACGCACTTGACTCCCTGATCGAGGCGCTCAGGCGCCTGCCCGGCGTGGGCCAGAAGTCGGCGCAGCGCATGGCCTACCATCTGCTGCAGCACGACCGCCCGGCCATGAGCCGCCTGGCGGAGTCGCTGACGGCGGCGGGCGAGCGCATCAAGCACTGCCAGCGCTGCCACACCTTCAGCGAGACGGCGCTGTGCAGTGTCTGCGCCGACCCCGAGCGCGACGCGCGTCTGCTGTGCGTCGTCGAGACGCCGGCGGACCAGGCGGCGCTGGAGCGCACGGGCTCCTACCGCGGCTACTACTTCGTGCTGCTGGGGCGTCTGTCGCCGCTGGACGGCGTGGGCACGCGCGAGATCGGTGCGGCCGAGCTGCTGGCGCGCGCGGCGCAGGCCGGCGTGGAGGAGGTGATCCTCGCCACCAGCTTCACCGCCGAGGGCGAGGCCACGGCCCACGTGCTGGCCGAGGCACTGCGCACGCGTGGCATCAAGTCCACGCGGCTGGCGCGCGGCGTGCCGGTGGGCAGCGAGCTGGAGTACGTGGACCTGGGCACCATCGCCCACGCCCTCACCGACCGACGCTGACCGACTCTCATCGACCCTGACCGACGTTCGAGGACGCCCATGACCATCGCCCAACTCTGCCTGCTCGTCGCCTGCCTGCTGCCCATCGGTTGTGCGGGGCTCGCCAAGTCCAAGGGTTTCGGCAAACGCCGTCGTGACGGTGGCTTCGACAACCACCAGCCGCGGGAGTGGCTGGCGAGCCTGCAGGGCTGGCAGGCCCGTGCGAACGCCGCTCAGGCCAACAGCTGGGAGGCGCTGCCGATGTTCGCCGCGGGCCTGTTCGTGGCCTACCAGCATCAGGCCGCGCAGGCGACGGTGGACGCGCTGGCGCTGGGCTTCATTGCCGCGCGCCTGGTGTTCATCGGCCTGTACGTGGCCGACAAGGCGAGCCTGCGCTCGCTGGTGTGGACGGCCGGCGTGGCCGCCTGCGTGGCGCTCTTCTTCGTGCGCTGAGCCCGCTCAAGGGGCCGCTGAGGCCACCACGTTGCCCCGGCCCTTGCCGCCGCTGGCCTTGGCCACGCTGCGGTTGGCGGGCTTGGCTGCCGCCGTACGCGTGGGCGCCTTGGCGCGCGTGGCGGCACGCTTGGCCGGTGCCGGCGTGGCCGCCTTGGCCATGACGGGCGGCGCAGCGCTGTACACCACGATGGCCTGGCCCGGCTTGAAGCGGGCGCCGCTGGCGAGCTTGTTCCACTGCGCCACCTGCTCGGCCTTGACCTTGTAGCGCGCGGCGATGCTGGCCACGGTGTCGGCCTTGCCGGCCTTGAGCGTGATCCTGCGCAGCGGCGGCGCGTCGGGCGCGAGGTTCAGCGATGCGGTGTCGGCCAGCCGCTCGGACACGTCGTCATGCACATGCTCGCCGCGCGGCACCAGCAGCGTGGAGCCGGCCTTGACGAGCATCTTGGGCGGGATCTTGTTGACCTCGCGCAGCAGGCTCTCGGGCATGCCGGCGCGCTTGGCGGCCTCGGACGGGCTCATCGTCTTGGGCACGACCCACGCCGTCCAGCTCGCCATGGGGCCGCTGTGCCGCGCCAGGTTCTCGGCAAAGGCGCTGGCCTGGTCGTAGGGCAGCAGCACCTGCGGCGTGGCCGCGGCCAGGATGACTGGCTTGTTCATCTGCGGGTTGAACTGCTGGAAGGTCTCCAGCGTGATGCCGGCGAGCTGCGCGGCCAGGGCGACGTCGATGTCGCGCTCGACCTTCACGCTCAGGAAATACGGGTGGTTGGCCACGACGGGCAGGGCCAGTGCATAGCGGTCCGGCGCGAAGACGATGTTCTTCACGGCCTGCAGCTTGGGCACGTAGTAGCGCGTCTC
Source organism: Roseateles sp. (assembly GCA_016790285.1). Lineage (GTDB taxonomy): Bacteria > Pseudomonadota > Gammaproteobacteria > Burkholderiales > Burkholderiaceae_C > Pelomonas. Next base: position 44,458 of record JAEUPJ010000090.1, read on the forward strand.
GTCGGGCATCTTGAGGCTGGCGTAGTCGGTCGGCAGGCCCAGGCGCTGGTTGCGCGCGATGGCCTTCTGCACGTTGCCCTGGCCCCAGTTGTAGGCGGCCAGCGCCAGATGCCAGTCGCCGAACTGCTTGTACAGCCGCCCGAGGTAGTCGAGGGCTGCGCGGGTGGAAGCGAGCACGTCGCGGCGGTCGTCGCGGAAGATGTTCTGCTTGAGGTCGAAGTCGCGGCCCGTGGCGGGCATGAACTGCCACATGCCGGTGGCCTTGGCCGACGACACGGCATGCGTCACGAAGGCGCTCTCGACGAAGGGCAGCAGGGCCAGCTCGGTGGGCATGCCGCGCTTCTCGACCTCCTCGACGATGTGGAAGAGATAGCGGCTGCCGCGGGTGGTCATGCGCTCGACGTAGTCGGGCCGCGCGCTGTACCAGGCTTCGGCCTTGCGCACCCAGTCGTCGTCCAGGTCCTGCAGCTGGAAGCCCTTGCGCACGCGCGCCCAGAGGTCGGCGTTCACGTCCGGCGCGTTGAGGTCGATCTTCTCGCCGGGGCGCAGGTTGTCTTCCAGCAGGTCCGCGGCCATGGTGCGGACTTGCGGCGCAGCGGCGGGCACGACGGGGGCCGGTGCGACTTCGCTCGCGGGCGCCGCTTCCGGGGCGGGCGCGGCCTGCTCGACGGGCGGGGCGGTGGTGGCGCAGGCGCTCAGCAGCAAGGCCAGCGCCAGGGGGGTGAGTCGCAGGGGCAGTCGGGGATTGAGTTTCATCGGAATCCGTTCTTCCATTCGCGCAGGGTGGCGAACACATCGACCGGGCTGGGCGCGGCCGGCAGCTTCAGGGGGGCATGCCGGCGGGCCGCGTCGCGCAGGGCGGGCTCGGTGCAGCGCAGGAATGGGTTGATGCGCAGCTCGGTGGCGAGCTGCGCGGGCAGGGTGGGGCGGCCGGCGGCGCGCTCGGCCTCGCACCAGGCGGTGTGGGCGGCCAGGGCGGTGTTGCCAGGGTCGACCTCGCGCGCGAAGCGCAGGTTGGACAGCGTGTACTCGTGGGCGCAGCACACGCGCGTGGCGCCGGGCAGGGCGGCCAGCGACTGCAGCGAGGCATGCATCTGCGCGGGCGTGCCTTCGAAGAGCCGCCCGCAGCCGCCGCTGAAGAGGGTGTCACCGCAGAAGAGCAGGGGTGCGGCACCCGGCACGTCGGCGGCAAAGTAGGCGATGTGGCCGGCGGTGTGGCCCGGCACGTCCAGCACGGCCAGGCGCAGGCCGAGCAGCTCGACCACGTCGCCGCCGTGCAGGCGCTGAACCGGCTCGGGGAGTTTTTCGTGGGCGGGGCCGTAGACGGGGCCCTGCAGGCGCGGGCGCAGCGCGTTCACGCCACCGACGTGATCGCCATGGTGGTGGGTCAATAGAATGCCCGCGAGCGTCAGGCCCCGGGCATCCAGGGCCGCCAGCACCGGCGCGGCATCACCGGGGTCGACAACGATCGCCTCACGGCCGTTGTCGAGCAGCCAGAGGTAGTTGTCGTCGAATGCGGGGACAGGCGTGAGCGTCAAACTGAGCGTCAATGTGGCGCCAACCCATGACAGATAAAGCGCCGAGTATAGATTTGGCAGCCTGGCTGCAGACACCGCCCGGGCGTCACCTGCTGGCCTGGGAACAGGCCCAGGTGGACGCGGCCGTGGTCGACCTCTTCGGGTTCCATGCGCTGCAGCTCGGCCTGCCCGAGCTCGACGGCCTGAAAACCAACCGCATGCCCCACCGCTGGCTGGTCGGGCGCGACCTGCTTTGCGACTTCGACGCGCTGCCTTTCGAGAGCGCGAGCCTGGACCTCGTGCTGATGCCGCACGCGCTGGAGCTGGCCTGCGACGCGCATGCGCTGCTGCGCGAGGTGGAGCGGGTGCTGAGGCCCGAGGGGCGGCTCATCGTCTTCGGGCTGAACCCGGCGAGCCTGTGGGGCCTGCGCCAGAACCTGGGGCGGCTGCGCCGCCGCGGCGAGCCCTACCTGCCGCGCGACGGCGAGTTCATCGGCTACTGGCGGCTGCGCGACTGGCTCAAGCTGCTGAGCTTTGACGTCGAGGCTGCGCGCTTTGGCGTGTACCGCCCGCCGATGCGCTCGGAGGCCTGGCTGCACCGCTGGCGCTGGGTCGACAGCGTCGGTTCGCGCTGGTGGCCGGTGCTCGGCGCGGTTTATTTCATCCAGGCGGTCAAGCGCGTGCAGGGCACCCGCATGATCGGCCTGGCGCGCAATGCGCGGCTCGCGGGCAAGAAGGCTGCCGCGGTCGCCCTGAACAACAACCACAAGAAACGATGACGGAACCCACTTCACCTGCCCTGGCCATCAAGAGGCCCCAGGTCACGATCTACACCGACGGTGCCTGCAAGGGCAACCCGGGCCCCGGCGGCTGGGGCGCCTGGCTGTCCAGCGGCGGCCATGACAAGGAACTCTTCGGCGGCGAGCGCGAAACCACCAACAACCGCATGGAGCTGACCGCACCCATCGAGGCCCTGGCCTCGCTCAAGCGCAGCTGCGACGTGGTCGTCTACCTGGACAGCGAGTACGTCCGCAAGGGCATCACCGAGTGGATCTCCAACTGGCAGCGCCGCGGCTGGAAGACGGCCGACGGCAAGCCCGTGAAGAACGCCGACCTGTGGCAGCGCCTGGACGCCCTGCGCAAGCTGCACCACGTCGAGTGGCGCTGGGTGAAGGGCCACGCGGGCGACCCCGGCAACGAGCGTGCCGACATGCTCGCCAACCGGGGCGTGGCCTCCCTCAGTAAAGTGCGCGCCACCTGAACCGCGCTGAAAGCCCGCTGATGAAGTTGCTGCCCCCGCTGCTCGCATTGCTGCTGGCTTCGGCCGCCCAGGCCCAGACCTACACCGTGCTGTGCGTGAAGGTCGCCTGCGGCCAGTTGAAGGTCACGCAGGCCGCTGGCGAGATGGCGGTGGACTACAGCTACCGCGACAACGGCCGCGGGCCTGACCAGAAGGAGTCGCTGACGGTGGCGCCCGACGGCAGCTGGCTCGCCTACCGCAGCGAAGGCGTCTCCACCTACGGCGCGCGCATCGACGACGCCTTCGAGCTCAAGGACGGCGTGGCCACCTGGCGCTCGCCGGTGGACCGCGGCGAGCGGCGCGCCGCCGGGCGTGACACCGTCTACCTGCCGGTGCACGCCAGCCCGGCGTGGGAAGGGCGCCTGGCGCAAACGCTGCTGCAGCGCCCCGCCGGCAAGGCCGCGGCGCTGCCGGTGGGGCAGGTGAGCATCGAGCGGCTGCAGGCGCTGCGGCCCGCCGGTGCCGCGTTCGACGTGGGCCTGTACGCCGTAGACGGCCTGGACCTGGAGCCCAGCTACGTCTGGCTGCGTGAGAGCGACAAGACGCTCTTCGCCCAGGTGTCGCCGGGCTGGGGCGGCACGCTGCTGCAGGGCTTCGAGGGCGAGTTGGACCGGCTGTCGGATGCACAGAAGGCCGCGCAGCTCGCGCGCCTGGAGCGCCTGGCCCGCACGCTGCCCCAGCCGCTGCCGGGCCTCACGGTCATCGAAGGCGTGCGCTGGTTCGACGCGCAGGCTGCCGTGATGCGCGGGCCGTCGGATGTCTACCTGCTCGAAGGCCGCATCGCGGCCATCGTCAAGCCGGGCAGCATCCCGAATGCGGCGCCCGCCCAGCGCATCGCCGGCAAGGGGCGCACGCTGCTGCCCGGTTTCGTCGACATGCACGCCCACGTCGAGGCCAGCGGCCTGCTGCTGAACCTGGCCTCGGGCGTGACGGCCGTGCGCGACGTGGGCAACAGCAACGCCGACCTGGCCGAGCTGCGCGGCCGCATCGACCGCGGCGAGCTGCTGGGCCCGCGCATTGCGGCCAACGGTTTCATCGAGGGCAAGAGCCCGTTCTCGTCGCAGGCCGACTTCGTGCCCGACAACCTGCCCGACGCGCTGGCCGCCATCGACTGGTACGCCGCGCACGGCTACCGCCAGCTCAAGCTCTACAACTCCATCCGCCCCGAATGGGTGAAGCCCATGGTGGCGCACGCGCGCTCGCTCGGGCTGCGCACGGGCGGGCACGTGCCGGCCTTCATGACGGCGCAGCAGGCCGTGCAGGCGGGCTTCGACGAGCTGCACCACATCAACCAGGTCACGCTGAACTTCCTCGTCAGCAAGGGCGACGACACGCGCACGCTGCTGCGCTTCAACCTGCCCGGCGACAAGGCGGCCGACCTCAAGCTCAACGACCGCCGCACGCAGGACTTCCTGGCGCTGCTGCGCAGCAAGGGCACGGTGGTGGACCCGACGATGGTGGCGTTCGAGGCGCAGTACACGCAGCGCCAGGGCCAGCCCAACCCGAGCTATGCGATGGTGGCGGCCAACCTGCCAGCGGTCGTGCAGCGCGGGCTGCTGGCCGCCGAGGTCGACATGGACGACGCCAAGGCCCGCCGCTGGGGGGCGAGCTGGCGCGTGATGATGGACCTGCTGCGGCGCATGCATGCGGCGGGCATTCCGCTCGTCGCGGGCACGGACGCCACCCCGGGGCTGGCCATGCAGCGCGAGCTGGAGCTCTACGTGCAAGCCGGCATCCCGGCGGCGCAGGCGCTCAAGATCGCCACCTGGAATGGCGCCAGGTACAGCGACCGCCTGGCCGAGATCGGCAGCATCGAGCGCGGCAAGCGCGCCGACCTGGTGCTGGTGGACGGCGACCCCGTGGCCGACATCCGCGCCGTGCGCCGGGTGGCCCTGGTACTGCAGGCCCAGGGCAGCCAGACTCGCGCGCTGTCTCCCTCGGCGCTCTATCAATCTATGGGCATCCTGCCCTTCGTACCTTCGGCGGAGATCCTCAAGTGAAACGCATTGCCGCCTTGCTGCTGGCCCTGCCACTCCTGGTGCAGGCCCAGACCACGCTGCGCCTGTGCGCGGCCGGCAGCCCCAAGACCTTCGACCCCGCGATGACCGACAGCGGCATCGACCACATCGCGCACCTGCCGGTGTTCGGCACCCTCGTGGAGGTCAAGCGGGGCACCGACCAGCTCATCCCGGGCCTGGCCAGCAGCTGGGCCGTGAGCCCCGATGGGCTGGCGTACACCTTCGAGCTGCGCCGCGGCGTGAGCTGGCACACGGTCGAGGGCTTCAAGCCCACGCGCGAGTTCGATGCCGACGATGTGCTCTTCACCTTCGGCCGCCTGCTCAGCCGCGACAGCGCCTTCGCCAAGGCCTTCCCGAGCGTGTCGCCCTATGTCGTGTCGTTCGGGTGGGAGAAGCTCATCCGCTCGGTCGAGAAGCTCGGCAGCCACCAGGTCCGCATCACGCTGGCCGAGCGGGATGCGTCCTTCCTGTCGGCACTGAGCTTCGCGTTCACGATGATCCAGTCGGCCGAGCTCGGCGCTCAGTTGCTCAAGGCCGGCACGCCGCAGCGCATTGCGCAGCTGCCCGTGGGCACGGGCCCTTTCCAGTTCAAGAGCTTCCGGGCCGACAGCGTCATCCGCTACGTGAAGCACCCGACCTGGTGGCGCCAGGCCGAGCGGCCGCGCGCCGACCAGCTCGTCTATGCCATCACGACCGACGGCAGTGTGCGCGCCCAGCGCCTCAAGCGCGACGAGTGCGACATCGCCGTGCCCGTCGGGCCGGCCGACCTGGCGGAGCTGAAGAAGGACCCGTCCATCCAGCTCGCGACGGCGCCGGGCATGAACATCGGCATCCTGGCGTACAACACGCGCCGCCCGGCGCTGGCCCGGCTGGAAGTGCGCCAGGCGCTGGACATGGCCATCGACAAGGCCGCCATCCTGCGCGCCGTCTACGGCGATGCGGGCACGCTCGCCACGACGCCCATGCCGGCCGCCAACTGGGCGCACGACGCGACGATCAAGCCCGCGCCGTACGACCCGGCCAAGGCGAAGGCCTTGTTGCAGAAGGCCGGCGTGCTGCCGTTGGACATCACGCTGTGGGCGATGCCGGTGGTGCGGGCCTACAACCCCAACGGCCAGCGCATGGCGCAGATGATCCAGTCCGACTGGGCCAAGGTGGGCGTGAATGCGCGCATCGTCACCTACGAGTGGGGCGAATACCTTCGCCGCGTGGACGCGGGCGAGCACGATGCGGCGCTCAGCGGCTGGCTGGGCGACCCCGAGCCGGCGAACACGGCCGGCCAGCTGGCCTGCGGCGCGGCCAGCGGCACCTTCTGGTGCAATGCCGCCTACGACAAGCTGCTGGCCGAAGCCCGCCAGGCCATGACGCAGGCCGAGCGCAAGGTGCTGTACGGCAAGGCCCAGCGCATCGCCATGGAGCAGCTGCCCTGGACCCCCATCGCCTACGGCCGCCAGGCCGTGCCGCTGCGGGCGTCGGTCAAGGGCTTCGTGCTGGACCTGGACGGCAGCATCTATCTGGACGGGGTTCTGCCCCGCTGAGAATGGCGCCCCCCGGCATGGCCAACTGAAAAGGAAGACGCGATGAGCATCAAGAGCGACAAGTGGATCCGCCGCATGGCCGAGCAGCACGGCATGATCGAGCCGTTCGAGCCGGGCCAGATCCGTGAGCAGAACGGCCGCAAGATCGTCAGCTACGGCACCAGCAGCTATGGCTACGACATCCGCTGCGCGCCCGAGTTCAAGGTCTTCACCAACATCCACTCCACGGTGGTCGACCCCAAGAACTTCGACGAGAACAGCTTCGTGGACGTCAACAAGGACGTCTGCATCATCCCGCCCAACAGCTTCGCGCTGGCACGCACGGTCGAGTACTTCCGCATCCCGCGCAACGTGCTGACGGTGTGCCTGGGCAAGAGCACCTATGCCCGCTGCGGCATCATCGTCAACGTGACGCCCTTCGAGCCCGAGTGGGAGGGCTACGTGACGCTGGAGTTCAGCAACACGACGCCGCTGCCGGCCAAGATCTACGCGGGCGAAGGCTGCGCCCAGGTGCTGTTCTTCGAGAGCGACGAGGTCTGCGAGGTCAGCTACAAGGACCGCGGCGGCAAGTACCAGGGGCAGGTGGGCGTGACGCTGCCCAAGGCCTGATTCGGCGCCCCGCGCTTCAGCGCGCCTGGGCGGCGAGGTAGCTGGTGAGCCCCAGCCGGCCGGCCCGCATCACCCGCTTGTGGTTCCACCGGAACAAGGGCGCCAGCAGCGGCGCCAGCGTGCGCAGGATGCCTGGGGGCAGGGTGACGCGCCAGACGAAGGTGACGTCGGTGTGGCCGCCAAGTTCGGCCGCGGCCTGCTTCATCAGCCAGATGCCTTCGCCCGCCAGCGTGCCGCCCGCGCGGGCGCGCAGGCGCTCCTCGCGCAGCACCTCGGTCACTTCCAGCACCAGGTGCAGCCGGTAGCCCAGCCCCGTGCGGAAGCTGATCTGCTGCTGGCGCCCCACGCCCAGGGCGTCGCCGTCCACCAGCCGCTTGACGGCCACCACGCCCGGCCACCAGCGGGGCCAATGTTCGGTTTCCGTGATGGCGCGCCAGACGCGCGGCACCGGCGCATCCAGCCGCCAGTGGCTCACAAGGTCGAAATAGGCAATCGCAGACATGCAGGCAGGGATACGCTGTGGGCCCCAGGGTAGATGCTAGGCATTACCTTGCATCCGGTCTTTCACCTGCTGCGTACACCCCGCCATGACCTCGTCCGCCGCCACCCCCGCCCAGGCCCGCGCCATCCGCCGGCGCCTGCTGGAGCGCGTGGCCGACACCGACGACAGCCACCTGACCGTGCCGGCCGGCCCGGCGGGCTGGCAGCCGTACGGCGACGGGGTGCAGATCAAGGTGCTGCACGAAAGCCAGGGCTGCCTGAGCTACCTGCTGCGCCTGGCGCCCGGCGCCCGGCTCGACGCCCACCGCCACCCGGTGGACGAGGAATGCCTGGTGCTGGAAGGCGTGCTGCGGGTCGGCAGCCAGCTGGAGGTGGGCCCAGGCGGCTACCACCTGGCGCGCGCCGGCAGCCTGCATGCCCCGATCAGCACCGCCTCGGGCGCGACCATCTTCCTGCGTGGCGCCGAGCCGCACGCGGACCAACTCCTGGTTTGAGGTGAAGCCATGACCCTCCCCCACCCACCGGACGGCGAAGCCCTCCCGCCGCCCGAGGCGCTGCTGCTGGACGACTTCGAGCTGGACGAAGACGACGCCCACGACGTCGACGCCCCTGCGGCCAGCCCCCGGGCGACCGGCACGCCGCTGGACGACGAGCAGCTCGCCGCCTGGATCTCTGGCATCGTCGACCACGACGAGCGCGCGCTGATGGCGCTGTACGAGGCGACGCTGTCGCGCGTGTACGGCCTCGTGCTGCGCCTGGTGCGGCGCAGCCAGCTGGCCGAGGAGGTGGCCGAGGAGGTGTTCTTCCAGGTCTGGCGCCAGGCGCCGCGCTTCGACCCCGCACGCGGCCGGCCGCTGACCTGGCTGCTGGGCATGGCCCGTTCGCGCGCCATCGACGCCATCCGGCGCGAGGCGCGCTTCCAGCATGAGGAGCTCGACGAGGAATCGGCGCCGCTGTCCACCCCCGTGGCCGCCTCGGGCGACGAGCTCCTGGCCGTCGCCCAGGGCCACGCCGAGCTGCACCGTGCACTCCTCCTGCTCAAGCCTCAGCCGCGCCAGCTCGTGGCGCTGGCCTTCTTCAACGGACTCTCCCACGAGGAGATCGCGAGCCAGACCTGCCTGCCCCTGGGCACGGTCAAGTCCCAGATCCGCCGTGCCCTCATCACCCTGCGGGAAGCCTTGGGCGACACTGGCGCCCACGCGCTGCCGGCCTGAGGGGAACGCGATGACGACCATGCCCCACTCCCCCGATTCCGAGAACGACGACCTGAGCCCCCTGCTCAGCGAGCCTTTTGCGAGCGCCTGGGACGCCCCCGTCGCCCCCGGCCCGCTGGGCGAGCGCCTGGGCGCGCGCCTGCAGCGCTCGCTGGATGCCGAGCGCGGCATGGTGACCGTGCGTCGCCGCAGCCACACCCCCGAAGCCCTGGGCGACGGCGCGCAAGGGCGCTGGCTGTACCGCGCCCCGGCGGGCCGGCCTCTGCGCCCGGGTGAGCCGCGCGCGGCCCTGGTCATCGAGCTGCAGGCCGGCGCCGAGGTTGCGCTGCCGGCCGGCGGTGTGCGCGAGTTCCTGGTCATGCGCGGCGACGCGCAACTGCACGCGGCCGACGGGGTCGACACCCTCGGCCTGCGCGACTTCCTGCTGCTGCCCGCCGGCCACGCCGTTCGCCTGGCCAGCCAGGACGGCGCCCATGTCTTCGTGCGCGAGGCCGACGGGGACGCGCCCGCGCGCACGCTGGTGCGCGACGTCGAGGCCGGCTGGCCCGAGTTCGCCCCGGGCATCCGCCGCCGCGTGCTGTGGACGGCGGCCGGCCAGGCCTCGCTGCTGTACCGGGCCGACCCCGGCGCCAGCGTGCCGGTGCACAGCCACGGGCACGACGAGGAGTGCCTGATGGTGCAGGGCGAGCTCTTCCTGGACGACCTGCTGCTGCAGCAGGGCGACTACCAGCTGGCGCCGGCCGGCACCGGCCACCGCATCACCGAGACCGACACCGGCGTCATCCTGTACGCCCACGGCGACCTGGACCTGCAGTTCACTTGAGCGGCATGAGCGGCGGATAGGCCCGGCTTTTCGGGCTTTATCCAGCCATCACGCGGCCGAGCCCCCGGCACCATGGCGACACCCGCCAGAAGTACGCCGAGGCCCGCCATGCTCATTCCGCTGCACCTGATCCCCGTTCCCGCCGACGAACCCCGCGGCCTGGGCGACCCGGGCCACGCCTTCAGCGGCCTGAAGATCGCGCAGGGCGTGCACCTGGGCGACATCCGCGCGCTCGGGCTGACGGTGGCCGGTGCCACCAGCGGCCCGGTCAGCAGTGGTGACCTGCTGCGCTTCGGCCAGCTGATGAACGACGCGGGCCTGGCCATCAACCCCACGCGCATGCTCTACGACCGCCACTACGCCTACGAGCGCCTGGCCGACGGTTTCGGCAGCGACCACGCGGCGCTGCGCGAGCTCTCGCTGGACCTCTTCGAGGCCTACCAGGCGGCGGGCGAGTGGATCGGCCTGGCCCATTGACGCCAGCCTGATACAGGGCTTTCCCGAGGCCGAAGCCTGGCTTTCCTCACATCAGACATCCCAAGTTTTCGGGATAGGCTCGCGGTTTCGCCCTTTCGCGCAACCGCTCCATGACCCGTCACTCCCTCACGCTGCTGGCCGCCGCCGCGCTGGCCGTCACCTCCGCCCATGCCGACGAAGGCATGTGGATGCCCAAGCAACTGCCCCAGATCTCCAAGGCCCTGAAGGCCGGCGGGCTGGCGCTGGACCCGGCCAAGCTCCGTGAGCTGACCGACTTCCCGATGGGCGCCGTCGTCTCGCTGGGTGGTTGCACCGCCAGCTTCGTGTCGCCGCAGGGCCTGGTGGTCACCAACCACCACTGCGCCTACGGCAGCATCCAGTACAACTCGCGCCCTGACCGCGACCTGCTCAAGAACGGCTTCTACGCCACGACGCTGGCCGATGAACTGCCCGCCGCCCCGGGCAGCCGCATCTACGTCACGGTGGACATGAAGGACGTCAGCGCCGAGATCCTGAACGACAAGACCCGCGCGCTCACCGGCAAGGCCCGCACGGACGCCATCGAGGCCACCGAGAAGCAGCTCGTGGCCGCCTGCGAGGCCGACAAGGGCCACCGCTGCAACGTCTACAGCTTCTTCGGCGGCCTGCAGTACCAGCTGATCAAGCAGCTGGAGATCCGCGACGTGCGCCTCGTGCACGCGCCCGCCACCGGCGTGGGCCTGTTCGGCGGCGACGCCGACAACTGGATCTGGCCGCGCCACACCGGCGACTACAGCTTCTACCGCGCCTATGTGGGCCCGGACGGCAAGCCGGCGGATTTCAGCAAGGACAACAAGCCCTACACCCCGAAGCACCACCTCAAGGTCGCCTCGCCCACGGCCAGCCCCCTCAACGAGGGTGACTTCGTCATGGTGACCGGCTACCCCGGCCGCACCAACCGCCACCGCCTGCCCACGGAGGTGGACTTCGCCTTCGGCTGGCAGCAGCCCACGCAGACCAAGGCGCTGGGCGAGGCCATCGACATCATCAAGGCCGAGACGGCGGGCCGCCGCGACGGCGAGATCAAGATGGCCGCCCGCATGCAGGGCCTGCAAAACGGTTTCAAGAACCTCAGTGGCCAGCAGCAGAGCTTCGAGGGCAGCGACATCCTTGCGCGCAAGCAGGCCGGCTTCGACCAGCTCAAGGCCTGGGTGAACGCCGACGCCAAGCGCCGCGAACGCTACGGCGCCGACCTCGGCGCCGCCGAGAGCCTCATCGCCGAGCGCCAGGCCATCGGCCGCGCCGAGATGCTGATGAACTTCACCTCGCCCGCGCTGCTGACATCCGCCCGCCAGCTGTACGAAGCCGCGCTGCAGCGTGCCAAGCCCGATGCCGAGCGCAAGGCCGGCTTCCAGGAGCGCGACGTGCCTCGCCTGCGCGCCTCGCAGCAGACGCTGGAGCGCCGCTACGACGAGCAGACCGACAAGCGCCTGGTAGCGCACTTCCTGGCCAAGTACCTGGCCCAGCCCGCCGGGACGCTGAACGCCGCCTGGCTGGACGCCTTCGGCCTGAAGGCCGGCCAGGACGAAGCCGCCGTGCGCGCGCAGATCGACAAGCTCTACACCGCCACCAAGCTCGCCGACACCGCGGCCCGCCTGGAATGGCTGGGCAAGGATGCCGCCGCCTTCAAGGCCAGCGACGATGCCTTCATCAAGCTCGCCGTGGCCCTGCACGACGACGACGAGCGGCGTGAGAACCGCGACAAGGAGCTCGCCGGCAAGCTGCAAAAGGCCTACGCCGGCGTGCAGCAGGCCATGATCGACTACCACGCCAGCCGTGGCGAAGCCGTCTACCCCGATGCCAACGGCACGCTGCGCATCAGCTTCGGCAAGGTGCAGGGCCGCAACCCCGGCACCGACGGCAGCAACTGGACGGCCTTCACGACGCTGCGCGGCATCGTCGCCAAGCACCGTGGCCCGGACGAAGCGGGTGGCGAGTTCAACGCCCCGGCCGAGCAGCTCGCGGCCATCAAGGCGCGCAACTTCGGCAACTACTACGTCAAGGGCCTGGACTCGGTGCCGGTGAACTTCCTGGCCACGCTGGACACCACGGGCGGCAACTCCGGCTCGCCGGTGCTCAACAAGAAGGGCGAGCTCGTGGGCCTGCTCTTCGACGGCACCCTCGACGCGGTGATCTCGGACTGGGACTTCAACCCCAAGATGGTTCGCAGCATCTGCCTGGACTCGCGCTACATGCTCTGGCAGATGAGCACCGTGGACAAGACCACGCGCCTGCTCGACGAGATGGGCGTCAAGTAAACAGCCCACCCCCTACGGCCTGACGGCCGCCCCCTGCAGGGGGCACTCCCGATGGACCGGCAAAGCCGGATCCACGGGAGTTGCTGGAGGAGAAGAACGGCAGCCCATGGGCTGCCGTTCTTCGTTGCTTGGATCATTCCTTGGCGACCGCCTCGACCTGGATGCGCAGGCCGACGTCCATCTTGAAGCCGTAGTCCTTGCCGGCACCGAGGCCGAAGTCGTCGCGCTTGAAACTGCCCGAGGCGTCGGCGCCGCACCAGTCGCGCTTGAGCAGCGGGTGGGGCATGCACTTGAGCTGGTGCACGGTCAGCGTCAGGGGCTTGGTGAGGCCGTTGAGCGTGAGCTCGCCCACCACGCGCGCGGGCACGCCGGCGCTGCCGCCTTCGAAGCGGCCCTTGAACGTGGCCGTGGGGCTGTTCTTCTCGAGGTTGAAGAACTGCGCGCCGCGGGCCCAGGCGTTCATGGCGTCCAGGCCGAAGTCGATGCTGGCCAGGTCCATCTGCACGTCCACGCTGCCGGCGCCGGTGGCCTTGTCGTACACGATGCTGCCGCTGTTCTTGTTGAGCTTGCCGCGCCAGACCGACAGGCCCATGTGGTCGGCCTCGAAGCTCGGGTAGGTGTGGGTGGGGTCGATGTCGTAGGTGGTCGGTGCGGCGGTGGCGCTCGCGCACAGCAGGGCGGCGCAGATCAGGGGCAAGGCTTTCATGCGGTCCTCGATGGAAAGGGGGCTGACGGCTTCACGACGAACCAGCTCGGCGGGTTTCGACAGACGGCGCGCAACGGCCCGTTAGTATCGTCAGCATGCGCCGCTTCCTCCTGCACACGGTCGTGCCTTGCCTGCTGCTGGCCTTGGCCGGCTGTGCCAGCGCGCCGCCGCCTGCCGACCGCTGGCAGGCGCTGGCGCAGGGTGTGTCGCACCGGGCCTGGTCGCCGTGGCCGGGCAGCGAGGTGCAGGCGCTGCGCGTGGACCTGGCGCAGGTGCGGCTCGCGCTGTCGCCGCCCGCCGACGCCGGGCAGCCGCTGGACGCCATGCCCAGCGGCCGCGGGGCGGTCGCCAGCGTCAATGCGTCGTTCTTCGACCGCGAGTTCCGCCCGCGCGGGCTGACGGTGTCGGGTGGCCAGCCCTGGCCGGAGTTGCTGCCAATGGCCCGACCGGTGGCCGACCCGCTGCTGGCCTGCGACACCCGCTGCGTCATCCGCTTCGACCCGCCCGCGGCAGCCGGGCCGGGCTGGCAACTGGCCGTCAGCGGCACGCCCTGGCTGGTGCGCGACGGCCAACCGCGCACGGTGGACGACGACGCCACCTGCGCCCACCTGTGCGCCCAGACCCACCCGCGCACCGCCGTGGGCCTGGACGCGAGCGGCCGGCACCTGCTGCTGCTCCTGGCCGCCGGCCGGCGTGGCGAGGTGGCGGGGCTGACCCTCACCGAGACCGCCGCGCTGATGCGCGAGCTCGGCGCCGAGCAGGCCTTCAACCTCGATGGCGGCGGGTCGTCCACGCTGCTCATTGCGGGCGAGTCGCGCCTGCCACGCCCCTTCAACGAACCCGCGCTGCGCCGCGTGGCCAACGCCCTGCACCTGTTCACCCCATGACACGACTTCGCCTGCTGCCAACCCTGGGCCTGGCGGTGCTGCTGGCCGCCTGCGCGCCGCTCAAGACCCAGCCGCCCACGCCCACCGCCGAGAAGCGCTACACCGCGCCCGAGCTGCTCGCCCTGCGGCCCGGCGACTTCAGCTGGCCGGCCACGTCCACCGACGGCGAGCGCGCCCTGCGCGAGGCTGCGGTGGCGGACATCCGCGCACGCCTGGCGCTGCCGCCCGGCCCCGAACGGGACGCCGCCTTGCCCCGGCTTTTCGACCTCGTGGCCCAGTACAACGCCGAAATCGACGCCGCGCGGCCCCTGCTGCTGCAGGCCTTGCCGGGCCTGGGGGCGCGTGACGCCGAGTTCCAGCGCGCCTTGCTGACGGCCGCGCACACGCTCTACCCGGCGGACGCCGCGCCACTGCTGTGGCCGCTGCTGCCCCAGCTCACGGCGAGCAAGCCGTTTGCGATCGCCGCCTACACGCTGCTGCAGGCCGACCCCGGCGCGGCCGACCGCCTGCGCGAGCTCATCCCGCAGCAGTTCCCCGCCTGGGCGGACGACGCCCGCCTCACGGCGCTCACGCTGCGCCTCACGCCCACGGCGGTGGCGCCGCCGCCGCTGCCCGAGCTGCTGGCCGCGCCGCTGCGCGAAGGCTTTCCCGTCATCGTCAGCCTGCAGCGCCCGGGCCGGCAGGCCATGGGCCTGGCGCTGGTGCGCGGGGCGGACGGCCGCTTCCTGCGCGGGCCGGGCGGGGAGCTCTTCGCCCAGCCGCAACTCGCACTCGCGCGCACGGGGCTGCCCGGCACCCTCACCAACGGCAACACCCCGCAGGGCATCTTCAGCATCGTGGGCGCCGGCACGGCCACCAACCCCAACATCGGCCCCACGCCGTACCTGCACAGCAAGCTGCCGGTGGAGGCGACGCCGGCTGAGTTCGAGCATGCGGACACCAGCCCCACGGCCACCTGGAGCGACGCGCTCTACGACAGCTTCCTGCCACCGAGCTGGCGCAACTTCGCGCCCATCCGCGAGGCCTGGCTGGCCGGCCGCGCCGGGCGGGACGAACTCCTCATCCACGGCACGACGATCAACCCGGCCTACTACGCGGGCAGCCCCTACTTCCCCGGCACGCCGCAGCAGGGATGCCTGATCTCCAACGAAGACTGGCACCCGCCCACTGGCCAGCTGCTGGCCAGCCGGCAGCTCACGCTTGCCAAGGCCTATGCCGCGGCCGGCAGCCGGGCCGACCTGGCGGGCTATCTGGTCGTCGTCGACGTGCCCGGCGAGGGGCCTGTCACGCCCGCGCAAGCGTTGGCCCTCGTGACGGCGGCAGGGCGCTGAGGCAGGATCGGCCCATGCGCCTCACCCTTGCTGCCCCGGCCACCGTCTGCATCGCGTTGGCGTCTGTCGTGGCGGTGGCGGCCGAGCCGCCGCCGGGCCTGACCCTCAGCCCCGACGGGCAGGAGGTGCTGGACGTGTCCGGTGGCCACGCCTGGGCGCGCTGCGTGGAGGGCATGCGCTGGGACGGCCGCGCCTGCCAGGGCGAGCCGGCCCTCTTCACGCTGGCCGAGGCCCTGGCCATGGCGCGGGCCCGCAGCGAGACGTCGGGCCGTGGCTGGCGGGTGCCGCGCGTGCCGGAACTCAAGCGCTTCGGCGACCGCCTCGCGCACGCCGCGCAGCCCGCCACGCTGGCGCCGGCCGCGCCTGCGGGCTGGTACTGGACGAGTACCGTGCGCATCGACAGCGAGGCCGTGAACCCCTACGCCTACCGCAACGTGCAGCGCGGCGCCACCGAGAGCCGCGCCGACCGCCTCGTGCCCCAGGTGGGCTGGGCGGTGGACCCGCGCAGCGGCGAGGCCCGCGGCGACATGTCGCGGCGCGAGCGGCTGCCGCTCAGGCTCGTGCGCAGCCTGTAGCGCGGCGGCGGCTCAGGCCAGCGCCGGCTGGGCCTTGAAGGCGGCGACGGCGTCGGAGAGCAGGCCAGCCTGGTGGCGCAGGCTGGTGGCAGCCGCAGCGGCTTCCTCGACGAGGGCGGCATTCTGCTGGGTGGTGGTGTCGAGCTGCTGCATGGCGCCGTCCATCTGCGACACGCCGGTGCTTTGCTCCGAGGCCTCCAGGGCGATCTGGGCAATGAGCCCGCTCACACTCTCGACCTGGCCCACCACCTCGCGGATGGTGTCGCCCACACCGGCGATCACGACCGAGCCGCCGTCGATGCGCTCCACCGATTCAGTGATGAGCTGCTTGATCTGCTTGGCCGCCTCGGCGCTGCGGTGGGCGAGGGTGCGCACCTCGCCGGCCACGACCGCGAAGCCGCGCCCCTGCTCGCCCGCCCGCGCCGCTTCCACGGCCGCATTGAGCGCGAGGATGTTGGTCTGGAAGGCGATGCCGTCGATGACGCCGATGATGTCGGCGATGCGGCGGCTGGCCTGCTGGATGCCGTCGAAGGTCTGCACGACGTTGCCCATGGCGTCGCCGGTGCGGCGCGCGACCTGCACCGCACCCTGGGCCAGGCGCTGGGCGTTCTGCGCGTTGCCGGCGGTGCTCTGGATGGTACTGTTGAGCTGCTCCATTGACGCAGCCGTCTGCTGCAGGCTGGAGGCCTGCTCCTCGGTGCGGGCGCTCAGGTCCTGGTTGCCCTGGGCGATCTGGCCGCTGGCCGTGGCCACGCTGTCCACGCCCTGGCGCACGGTCAGGACGAGGTTGTTCAGCGTGTGGCGCATGGATTGCATGGCGGCCATCACGCTGCCCTCGGGGGCTTCCCGCGTGAGAGCCTGGCCAGTCAGGTCACCCGAGGCCACGCGGTTGGCGGCGGCCGCCAGCTCGTGCGGCTCGGCGCCGAGCTCGCGGGTGATGCGGCGTGTGACGAGCAGCGTCGTCACCGTGGCCAGCACGCCGCTGGCCATGCCCAGCAGCAGGATCAGCATCAGCTGGCGCTCGTTCTGGACGGTGGCCGACTCGTAGGTTTCCTTGGCGACGCGCACCTGCAGGTCCAGCAGCGCCTGCAGGCTGTCCAGCGCGGCGGGCGACAGCTTGCTGACCTGGTTGGCCAGCAGGCCGCGCGCGGTGGCGTAGTCCTGCCGGCGCAGGGCATCGGCAGCTGGCTGCAGGCCTTCATTGACGTAGGTGGCCATCTCGGCCACCTGCTGCTTGGCGAGCAAGGCCTCCTCCGGCGTGAGGTAGGTGGCCATGTACTCGGTCCACCGTGCTTTGGCCTTGGCGCGGTTGCGCTCGTATTCGGCCAGGCGTTTCTCGGCGCGGGCGGCGTCCTCGCTCTGTGCAGCGTCGTTCAGGATGATGCGGTCGCGCGCGGCCAGGAAGCGGATGTCGCCGAGCTGGCCCATCGGCACCGTGCGGTCCTCGTAGACGCTCTTCATGGCGGCATTGGAGTTGTCCAGCGCACGCCAGGCGAAGGCGGCGATCATCAGCATCAGGGCCAGCAGCAGGCCAAAGCCCAGGGCCAGTCGTCGGGCGACAGTCATTTCACGGCGCATGTTGTTCCTCAGGTCGGGTGGGGCATGGGGGTGTCCCAGCCTCATGAGCCGAACACCGGCGAGCAGTGTAGTGGCATCTTTGGTGAATTTGGTTTAAATGATAAAAACGGTGGATGATGGCGTGAAAAACGCCTCATGTCGGTGCGCGCCGCTGCCTGTTCCAATGACGTCGCCATGGCGACCCTGCACCTGACTCCACCCAGCCTCGACGGCGCGGATGAACTCCTGCACTTCGAGACCGTCAACCGCGCCTTCTTCGAGGCCCGCATCAACTCGCGGCCCTCCGCCTACTACTCGCCCGACGGCGTGCGCGCGGCCATTGCCCAGGCGGAGCGTGAGGCGCTGGAGGACAAGGGCTACCAGTTCCTCGTGCGCGACGACGCCGGCGTGCTGGTCGGGCGCGTCAACCTCGTTGGCGTGAAGCGCAAGCACTTCCAGATGGCGGAGCTGGGCTACCGCATGGCCGAGTCCGCCTGTGGCAAGGGCTATGCGAGCGAGGCCGTGCGCCAGGTGCTGGCGCGCGCCTTCGGTGAGCTGGGGCTCATGCGCCTGGAGGCCGTCGCTCGCGTGGGCAATGAGGGGTCGATCAAGGTGCTGTTGCGCAACGGCTTTCGGGAGTTCGGCCGCACCACGCAGAGCTTCGAGCTCGGCGGCGTGTGGCACGACCGCCTGCATTTCGAGCGCCGCGCGCCCTGACGACTCACGCGGCTTCGTCGGCCGCCGCCACGAGCGAGCGCGTGTAGTCGTGCGCCGCCTCGCCCGCGCAGAGCGCATCGCGGCTCAGCGTCTCCAGGATGCGCCCGCGTTGCATGACGGCGAGGCGGTCGCACAGGTGCGCGACCACGCCCAGGTCATGGCTCACCAGGACGTAGGTGAGGCCGTGGCGCGCGCGCAGGTCGGCCAGCAGGTTGAGCACCTCAGCCTGCACCGACACATCCAGCGCCGAGGTGGGCTCGTCCAGCAGCAGCAGGGGCGGGCGCAGGATCAGGGCCCGCGCGATGGCCACGCGCTGGCGCTGGCCGCCGGAGATCTGGTGCGGGTAGCGGAACCGGAAAGCCGGCGGCAGCCCGACCTGCTGCAGCGCTTCGTCGATGCGCTCGTCGATGCGATCCAGCCCCTGCACGCGCAGCGGCTCGGCCAGGGCGGTGCGCACGGTGTGGCGTGGGTGCAGGGAGCCGTAGGGGTCCTGGAACACCATCTGCGCCCGGCGTGCATGCGCGGGGCTGCGCGTGCCGTCGTAGGGCTGGCCGTCGATGTGCACCTGGCCCTGCCAGTGGCGGTATTGCCCGGCCAGGCAGCGCAGGATGCTCGTCTTGCCCGAGCCCGACTCGCCCACGAGCCCGAAGGACTCGCCGCGTGCCACCTCGAAGCTCACGCCGTGCAGCACGGTGTGCGCATCCCGTCCCTCGCCGAAGGCCAGTTGCAGGCCCTGGACCGACAGCATCGTGCTCATGCGGCACTCCAGGCAGCGTCGCGCTGCAGCACGGGCAGGACGGCGCGCCGGTGCCGCAGGCTCGGCAGGGCGGCCATCAGGCCTTGGGTGTAGGGGTGCCGGGCCTGCGCGAGGTCAGCGGCGGCCAGCGTCTCGACGACGCGACCGGCATACATCACCAGCACGCGGTCGCAGAAGCGCCGGACCAGGTTGAGGTCGTGGCTGATGAAAAGCAGCGCCAGGCCTTCCTCGGCGACCAGCTCGTCGAGCAGGCCGAGCACTTCTTCGCGAACGGCCACGTCGAGGGCCGAGGTCGGCTCGTCGGCAATGAGCAGTTGAGGGCGTTGCGCCAGCATCATGGCGATCATGACCCGCTGGCCCATGCCGCCGGACACCTCGTGCGGGTAGAGCGCCGCCACGCGCCCGGGCTCGTGGATGCGCACGCGCTGCAGCAGCGCCTCGACGCGCTCGGCGCATTCGGCGCGCGACAGCCGGTGGCCCCGCTGCACGGCCTCGCCGATCTGGCGGCCGATGCTCATGACCGGATTCAGCGAGTACTTCGGGTCCTGCATGATCATCGACAGCCGCCGGCCGCGCAGCGCGGCCATGTCGCGCTCGGAGGCGGTGCGCAGGTCCAGGCCGTCGAACTGCAGCTGCTCGGCCGTCACGCGCGCCTGGCGGGGCAGCAGGCGCAGCAGCGCGCGGCCGACGGTGGTCTTGCCGGAGCCGGATTCGCCGACGACGGCGACCTTCTCGCGGCCGAGGTCGAAGGACACGCCGCGCACCACCGGCGCGGGCGCGTCCGGCGTGCCGTAGGCCACCTGCAGGCCGCGGACTTGAAGCAGGGCAGGGGCGGTCGTCATGAGGCTTGGCGGGGGTCCAGGGCGTCGTTGAGGCCGTCGCCCAGCAGGTTGAAGGCCATGCTGACGGCCAGGATGGCGGCGCCCGGCGCGGCCACCGTCCACCAGCTGTCGAGCATGTAGCGCCGGCCCTCGGAGATCATCGACCCCCATTCCGGCAGCGGCGGCTGGGCGCCCAGGCCCAGGAAGCCCAGGCCCGCGGCCGTGAGCACGACCGAGGCCATGTTCATCGTCAGCCGCACCAGCACCGACGGCAGGCACAGCGGCGCGAGGTGGCGCCACAGCACGCGCAGGTGGGAAGCGCCCTGCAGTTGCGCGGCGACGATGAAGTCGGCCTGGCGCAGCGTCATGGCCTCGGCGCGAGCCAGCCGCGCGATGGCCGGCCAGGCGGTGAGGGCGATGGCGAGCACGGCGTGATCCAGCCCCGGGCCGAGGGCGGCGACGAAGGCCAGCGCGAGCACCAGGCTCGGGAAGGACAGGAACACGTCGGCCACCCGCATGCACAGCACGTCCACGCGGCCGCCGAAGTAGCCCGACACCACGCCGATGGCCATGCCCAGCGGGCCGACGACCACGGTCACGAGCGTGACGATGAAGAGCGTGATGCGCGTGCCGTGCACGAGGCGGCTGTACACGTCGCGGCCGAACTCGTCGGTGCCGAACCAGTGAGCGCTGCTCGGCGGCTGCAGCGCCGCGCCGAGGTCCTGGCGCAGCGGGTCGTGCGTGGCGAGCCAGGGCGCCAGCAGCGCCACGGCCACCAGCAGCACGATGACGGCCACGCCGATGGCGGTCAGCGGGTTGGCCAGCAGCTTGCGCGCGGTGCCGGCGGCTTCGTGCCGCCAGGCTTGCCAGGCGCCCGACGGGGGCGGGCGGGACGTGATGGCGAGGGTCATGTGCGGGCTCTCGGGTCGAACACGCGGTAGAGCGCGTCGGCGGTGAGGTTCAAGGCGACGAACAGCAGGCCGATGACGAGCACCGAGCCCATGACGGCGTTCATGTCACCCAGGAGCAGGCTGCCGGTGAGGTAGCTGCCGAAGCCGGGCCAGCCGAACACCGTCTCCACGAGCACGGCGCCCTCCAGCAGGCCGCCGTAGGCCAGGGCCAGGATGGTGAGCAGCTGCACCCGGATGTTGAGGAAGGCATGGCCCCACACCACCTGGCGGCGCGTCAGGCCCTTCACGCGGGCCGTGGTGATGTACTCCTGGCTGAGCTGCGCGAGCATGAAGCTGCGCGTCATGCGGCTGAGGTAGGCCATCGAGTGCAGGCCGAGCACGCAGGCCGGCAGCAGCAGGTGGCGCAGCGCGCTGCGGAAGGCGGCGCTGTCGCCAGCCAGCAGCGTGTCGACGAGCATCAGCCCCGTCACACGCGGCACGGCGCCCTCGAAGCCCAGTCCGATGCGGCCGATGCCGCCCGCCCAGCCGAGCCAGGCGTAGAACACGAGCAGCCCCATCATGCCGAACCAGAACACCGGCGTGGAGTGGCCGAGCAGGCCGAGGACGCGGGCGAGGTGGTCGGGCCAGCGCTTGTGGTGGCTGGCCGCCCACACGCCCAGCGGCACGCCGAGCAGCGCGCCGAGCAGGATGGCCAGCGTGGCCAGCTCCAGCGTGGCGGGCAGCACCCGGGCCAGGTCTTGCGTGACCGGGCGGCCGGTGAGCAGTGCGCGGCCGAGGTCGCCCTGCGCCAGGTCGGCGAGGTAGCGCCCGAACTGCACCCACAGCGGCCGGTCCAGCCCGAGCTGGCGGTGCACCTGCTCGTAGGTGGCGCGGTCGGCGTCGGGGCCGACGATGGCGAGCACCGGGTCCAGCGGCATGACGCGGCCGATCATGAAGGTCAGCAGCAGCAGGCCCAGCAGTGCCAGGGCCGCACTGCTGCCGCCGCGAAGCCAACGGGCGGTCATGCGCGGGCCTCCTTGTAGACCTCGCGCAGCCGCGTGGCGCCACTCGGGTGGCCTTGGTAGCCGCGCACGGCGCGGCGAAGCACCTGGGTGTCGAGCATCTGCGCAATCGGCTGGATGGCGCCCACGCTCGCATCGAAGCGGGCCTGGGCCTCGCGGTAGAGGGCGGTCTGCTCGACCGGGTCGGTGCTCAGCACGGCCTGCTCGATGAGGCGGTTGAGTTCGACATCGGCATAGCCTGTGCGCCAGCCCTGGAAGTTGCTCAGCCGGGCGCTGTCGCGGTTGTCGGGGTTGTAGACGAGGGCGCGCAGGCTGGAGTGCGGGTGGGCCTCGGCCCCGCCGCCGCCCCGGCCCACGATGATCTCGAATTTGCGCTCGCGCATGGCGCCATACACCTGGTTGCCCGTGCCCGGCAGGATGCTGGCGCGGATGCCCGCCTGCGCGAGCGTGGCCTGCACGCTGGTGGCGATGCCGGTGAAGGGCGCCTCGGCCACCACGCGGATGGTCGTCTCGAAGCCGTCAGTCAGCCCGGCTTCGGCCAGCAGCCTCCGTGCGGCAGCAGGGTCGAAGGTGTAGCCGGGCTGCGGCAGCGACGCGGGCAGGCCGGGCGGCACAGGGCGCATCTGCAGCTCACCGTAGTAGGGCAGCACGCCGCTGGCCACGCCCTGGAAATCGATCAGGTGGCGCAGCACCGCGCGGCGCACGCGTTCGTCGGCAAAGCGCGGGTGCCGGGCGTTCACGGCGACGTAGTACATCGTGGCGCGACGCACCTCTTCCACGACGAGTTCGGGCTGGCGCGCCAGTGCGCGAACGTCGGGGGCGGACATGCCGCCGGCGATGTCCAGGTCGCCGCGCATCAGCATCAGGCGCAGCGTCTGCGACTCGGTCATGTGGCGGAACACCACCCGCCGCAGGCGCGCGGCGGGCTGCCAGTGGCGGGCGGCGCGGCGCATGGTGAGCAACTCTTTCGGCCGCCACTCCTCCAGCTCGAAGGCGCCGGAGCCGGCGGCATGCGTGGTGAGCCAGCCATGGCCCAGGTCGCCGCCCTCTTCGTGGGCCAGCACGGTGTCGCGGTCCAGCACGTAGGCGCTCATGGACGTGGCGAGCGTCATGAGCACAAGCGTGGGGTCGGTGGGCTGGGGGAGGTCGAGCACCAGCGTCTGCGCGTCGGGTGCGCGGATGTTCGTCCGCGCATTCGCGGCCGTGAAGCCGTAGCTCTTCCAGACCGAGGCCTGGGCCAGGTTGAGCTGCAGCACGCGGTGCAGCGACCACGCCGCATGCGCCGCCGTCAGCGGCCGGCCGCTTGCGAAGGTCACGCCGCTGCGCAGGCGCAGCGTCAGCCGGCGCCCGGCCTCGCTCACGGTCCACGCCTGGGCAAGGCTGGCGCGCAGGCGGGTCGGGTCGGCGGCGTCCACCTCCAGCAGGCTGTCGTAGAGGTTGCAGGCGACGGTGGCGGCATCCAGCCCCGTGGCGGCGGCCGGGTCCAGCGAGAGCAGGTTGTTCATGCTCATGCCGATCAGGAGCTGGTCGTCAGGCGATTCGGCCTGCGCGAGGGTGCACGCGCCCGCGAGCAGCGCGGGCAGGTGGCGGCGGCGCAGGGACCACGCAGAGGCCGGGCACATGTCAGTACGTCGCGACCGTGTGCCGGGCGATGTAGTCGAAGTTGATGTCTTCGCCCAACCCCGGCGCCTGCGGCAGCGCGACGAAGCCGTTGGCATCCATCGGGTCGACGAGGGCGTTCAGGTAGGCCGGCACTTCCTCATAGTCCAGGAAGGGGTGGAGCAGCCCGCGCTCGTACCAGCGGCAGTTGCGGATGGCGCCGCACACGGCGAGGTTGGGCGCGCCGTTGCCGTGCACCTCGCAGTTCATGCCGAAGGATTCGGCCAGCGCGGCGACCTTCATCGTCGGGCCGATGCCGCCGCAACCGGTGACGCCGGCGCGCAGGATGTCGCTGGCGCCGGCGGTGACCCAGCCAGCTCGCGCGTAGTGCTTGCCCGACAGGCTCTCGGGGCCGAGGATGGGCACGTCGAGTTGATCGGCCAGCCAGGCGTAGGACGCCGTGCTCTGCTCGTTCATCATTTCCTCGAACCAGGCAAAGCCGAGCTCCTCCAGCGCACGGCCGATGCGCAGGGCATCGGTGCGGCTGTACTCGTGGTAGCCGTCGAGCATCAGCTCGATGTCGGGGCCGACGGCACGGCGCACGGCCGTGCAGGCCTTGATGTCCATGCCCGGGTCGGGTGCGAAGGACACCGGCGGCATCCAGGTGTGCAGCTTGATCGCCTTGTAGCCGCGCTCGACGAGCTGCAGGGCGAAGTCGGCGTACTCCTCGGGGGTCGAGAGGCCGCCCTTGAGTTCGTCGCCGCACATCGTGCTGCCGTAGGCCGGCACCTTGTCGCGATAGCCACCGAGCAATTGGTAGACGGGCGTGCCCAGCGTGCGGCCGATCAGGTCCCACAGGGCGCTGTCGACGGCGCCCAGGGCGCGGTCGGTCAACTGGCCGGCGCTGCCGCGCTGCCAGTGCTCCAGCTCGCACCAGAGCTTCTCGCGGTTCAGCGCATTGCCGCCCACCAGCACGCGGCGCACGAACTGCTCCAGCACGTGCGGGCGCACGACCTGGGGTGGGGCGAAGCAGTGGCCCTCGACGCCGTCGGTGCTGCGGATGCTGAGCAGCGCCAGGCGCCCGGTGCCCAGCGGCCCGGGGTGGGAGTGACCGGCAGCATCGACCGAGCGGCGGGTGGGGTGCGTGAACTCGACGGCGCGCACGCTTTCGATCTTGATCATGGGTTTATTCATCAGTCGTCTGATGACTTGGAGTGTAGCGACGTTGGCGAGTTTGGCCAGTGGCTAAGCGGTTTGTTCCAGGAAACCCAGGGTTTCCGATGATCATCTTTGGCATTTGCTGCCTATACTGACGTAAGTCGTCAGACAACTTGACGACGCCGAGGACCTCCCATGACCCAGCCCGCCCGCCACCTTGCAGCCCGCCCGGCCAGCCTCTCGCAGCGCGTCGTCGACGCCCTGTCGGCGCGCATCGAGGCCGGCGCGCTCAAGCCCAACGAGCGCGTGCCCACGGAGCCAGCGCTGATGCAGGAATTCGGGGTGAGCCGCAGCGTGGTGCGCGAGGCGATCTCGCGCCTGCAGGCGGCCGGCCTGTTGCGCACTCAGCAGGGCGTGGGCAGCTTCGTGCTCGCGCCCAAGGTGGACAGGGCGCTGCTGCCGCAGACGCCTGCGGCCGAACTCAAGGTGCAGCAGAAGCTCGCCATGCTGGAGCTGCGCCTGAGCCTGGAGCCTGAAGCGGCGGCCCTGGCGGCGCAGCGGCGCTCACCTGAGCAACTCGCGGCCATGGAGCGTGCGTTGAAGGACTTCGACGTGCAGCGCCAGACGGGCGAGGCCACCGCGGAGGCGGACTTTCGCTTCCATGAGTTGCTCGCGCAGGCGACCGGCAACGAGTACTTCGTCCATGTGCTGCATTCGCTGAGCAGCGCAACCATCCCGCGCCTGGGCGCACAGCATGCCCAGGGCGCCCCCGGCGCCCCGGCGCGTCGCGGGCGTCCGCCCGCCCGCTTCGGCGAACCATCGCCCGAGCTGCGCTCGGGCAAGGACATCACGGCCCGCGAGCACCACGCCGTGCTCGAGGCCATCCGCCGCGGCGATGCCGCGGCAGCGCGTGCGGCCATGTTCCTGCACCTGAACAACAGCCGCGAACGCATGAGAAACGCCAGCTGCTGAACCTGTGCTCAGCGGCCGGCGCCCACCCATAAGAACCATCCGGAGACACGACGTGCGCCATCACCCTTCCCGTCCCACCGCCATCGCTGCCGCGCTGCTAGGCCTGGCGTCCACCGCCGCCCTCGCGCAGGACACCAACGTCATCGAGCGCGTGGAAATCACCGGCTCCATCATCCGGCGCACCGTCAACGACGAGCGTGCGTTGCCGGTGTCGTCCATGAAGGCGGTCGAGCTGGACCAGCGCCTGAACACCGAGCTCAAGGACATGATGCTGGAGCTCCCTCAGGCCAATTCCCTGGGCAGCTACGCCGGCACGGCCGGCCCGATGACGAGCCTGCGCGGCTTCGGCCCCATGCGCACCCTCACGCTGCTCAACGGCCGGCGCCTGGCCAAGGAGCCGCTGACCAACCAGTACGTCAGCGTCAACGTCATCCCGCGCATGGCCATGAGCTATGTGGACATCCTGCGCGACGGCGCCTCGTCCAGCTACGGCTCCGACGCCATGGGCGGCGTGCAGGCCTTCTACACGCACTCCAGCTACCGCGGCTTCGGGGCCAAGGTGGAGACCGTGCAACCGGCGCGTTCCGGCGGCGGGGCGACGCGTGCGGTGGGCCTCATCGGCGGCATCGGCGACCTCGGCAAGGACGGCTGGAACGTCTACGCCGCGCTCGACATCCAGCACCGCGACGTGCTGCCGCGCGCCGCCCGGCCGGAGCTGACGGACGGCTCCGCGCTCACGCAACTGGGCATCAGCACCGCGCCGGGCCTGGGTGCGAACGCCACGCCGGGCAACTTCACCGACCCGACCAACCCGACGGCGTCCCTGCGCACCGTGCGCTACAACCCGATGTACGCCAGCGGCTGCCTGCCGCCGTACTCGGTGCCGAGCACCTCGGGCGGCCGCCAGACCTGCTTCCTGGACGCCAACACCCAGTACACGACCTTCAACAACCGCAACGACATCCTCAACGTCTACGCGCAAGGCAAGCTGCAGCTGCCGGGCGACCACCTGCTGACGGTGGAGTTCAACCACAGCGAGTTCGAGGTCGACCAATACAACAACCCCGCGGCGCCCACCGTGCGGCTGACGAGCACCCACCCCTACTACCCGGGCAACGGCAAGGTGCCGGCCGTGCCGGGGCTCAATCTCGGTGGTCGCCCGATCGACGTGCTGTGGTCGGTGGCCGACGCCGGCCCGCGCATCCGCAACGACGTCCACACCAACGACCGCGTCGTGCTGACCACCGAAGGCGCGTTCGGTGCCTGGGACTACCGCGCCGGGCTGAACTACGGCCGCTCGCAGCGCGACACCCAGGCCGGTGCCGGCTGGCTGCGCGTGAGCGGCATCGCCAGCGTGCAGGGCGCCACGTCGCGCACGCTCTTCCTGGACCCCAAGCTCAACCCCTTCGGTCTGCAGGACGCCGACGGCCTGGCGCTGCTGGACAAGGCGTCCTTGGAGGGGCAGACGCTGCGCCTGCACCGGGCCGAGAACGCCAGCATCGACGCGACCTTCTCGCGCCCGCTGATGAAGCTCGCCGGCGGCGACATGATGCTGGCGCTGGGCACCGAACTGCGGCGCGACACCTGGAAGGCCATCGGCCAGGCCAGCAACGACCTCTCCACGGCGCTGAACGGCCAGATCGACCTTCTCGGTGGCGACAACATCGCCAGCGGGGCCAACTCCAGCACCAGCACCCGCATCAGCCGCAACATCACCTCGCTCTTCGCCGAGCTGGACGCGCCCGTGCGCAAGGACCTGACGCTCAACGCCTCGGTGCGCGGCGACAAGTACGGCGACCTGCACGAGACCACAGTCAACCCCAAGCTCAGCGCACGCTGGACGCCGGTGGCCAACGTGGTTTTGCGTGCATCGGCCAACACCGGCTACCGGGCCCCGAGCCTGCCTGAGATCTACACGAAGGAGACCGAGCGCACGTCGATGTCAGTCTTCAACGACCCGCTGCTGTGCCCGACCGTGAACGGCGTACCCACGCCCAAGGCCGGCTACGCGCCGGAGCTGGTGTGCAGCCTCACGGGCTACACGCAGATCACCAAGGTGCCCAACAACGCGGGCGTCAAGCCCGAGACTTCTCGCAGCCTGACGTTCGGTGTCGCCTTCGAGCCGGTGAAGGACTTCACCCTGACGCTGGACTACTGGCGCACGCAGATCGACAGCGTCATCGGCAACCGCGCCATCGACTACATCCTGGCCAACCCCTCGGTCTACCCGAACCTGTTCCTGCGCAATGCCGACAACACGCTGGGCGTCGTGAGCAGCTCGGGCTTCAAGGACGCGGTGGTCAACACGCCGTCCAACGTGGGCTCCATGCGCGGGGCGGGCCTGGACGGCAGCCTCAAGTACGCCACGCCACGGGCCGACTGGGGGCGCATCATCGCGGGCCTGGACGTGGCCTACCTGACGCGCTGGGACGCGCGCTCCGAGGGCGTCAACAACGGCGACTGGGTCTCGGCGCTCGGCTTCTTCAACGACGTGGTGCCGGTGAATCCCAATGCCGGCTTGTCCAACGCCACGCGGGGCCTGAACAACCGCTGGCGCCACACCGCGCAGGTGGCGTGGCAGAGCACTGACTGGCTGGTGCAGCTGTCCCAGCGCTACCAGAGCAAGATCTACGACCAGAACCTGTCGGCCGCCACGGGCACGGCGGGTCCGCGCTACGTCAGCCCGTACGAGCAGTTCAACCTGCTGGTGCGCTATTCGGGCATCAAGAACACGAAGCTGTCGCTGGGCGTCAGCAACCTGCTCAACGACCAGCCGCCGCTGACCAACCACAACGCCTACCGGGGCTATCTCACGAGCGTGGCCGACGTGCTCGGCCGGGCCTACGTGCTGACGGCGGAGTACCGCTACTGACCGGCGCCGCCATCCATCACCCGTTCCTGGTGTCTTCCAAGGCGAAGACCCTTCAGCCCCCGG
This sequence comes from Roseateles sp., assembly GCA_016790285.1. GTDB lineage: Bacteria > Pseudomonadota > Gammaproteobacteria > Burkholderiales > Burkholderiaceae_C > Pelomonas. The sequence goes on from JAEUPJ010000090.1 coordinate 72,679, forward strand.
CCCGTGGTCGGGGGCTTTTTTGTTGAATGGCGATGCCGCCGCTCAGGCGGTCGGGTAGGTGCCCGGCACGAGGATGTCGCGGGTCACGTTGGCCAGCTGGGTGTGGCCGCAGAAGGCCATGGTCACGTCCAGCTCCTTGTGCAGGATCTGCAGCGCCTTGGTGACGCCTTCCTCGCCCATGGCGCCCAGGCCGTAGGCCATCGCGCGGCCGATCATCGTGCCGCGCGCGCCCAGGGCCCAGGCCTTGAGCACGTCCTGGCCGGAGCGGATGCCGCCGTCCATCCAGACCTCGATCTGCGAGCCCACCTCGGCCGCGATGGCCGGCAGCGCGTGGATGCTGCTGGGTGCGCCGTCGAGCTGACGGCCGCCGTGGTTGCTCACCACCAGCGCGTCGGCGCCGGCCTTCACGGCCAGGCGCGCGTCCTCCACGTCCATGATGCCCTTGAGGATGAGCTTGCCACCCCACTGTTCCTTCACCCAGGCGATGTCGGCCCAGGACAGGCGCGGGTCGAACTGCTCGTTCGTCCACGCCGACAGCGAGCGCATGTCGCTCACGCCCTTGACGTGGCCCACGAGGTTGCGGAAGGTGTGGCGGCGCGTGCCGGCCATGCCCAGGCACCAGCGCGGCTTGGTCATGAGGTTGAGGATGTTGCGCACGGTGGGCCGCGGCGGGGCGGTGAGGCCGTTCTTCAGGTCCTTGTGGCGCTGGCCGATGACCTGCAGGTCCAGCGTGAGCACGAGGGCCGAGCACTGGGCAGCCTTGCAGCGCTGGATCATGCGGGCCATGGCGTCGCGGTCGCGCATCATGTAGAGCTGGAACCAGAACGGCGCGCTCGTGTGCTCGGCGATGTCCTCGATGGAGCAGATGCTCATGGTGGACAGCGTGAACGGGATGCCGAACTTCTCGGCCGCGCGCGCGGCGTGGATCTCGCCGTCGGCATGCTGCATGCCGGTGAGGCCTACGGGCGCGATCGCCACGGGCATCTTGGCGGCCTGGCCGACCATCTGTACGGCGGTGCTGCGGCCTTCCATGTTGACGGCCACGCGCTGGCGCAGCTTGATGGCCTGGAAGTCACTCTCGTTGGCGCGGTAGGTCGTCTCCGTCCAGGAGCCGGAATCGGCGTAGTCGTAGAACATGCGCGGCACGCGCTTCTCGGCGAGTTGACGCAGGTCTTCGATGCAGGTGATGACGGGCATGGCGCGGTGAGGGCGTGGAAGTCAGGCCGCGATGCTAGGGCCGCCAGCACCGCGGCGCGCCGGAAAAAACCTCAGGCGCCGGCGGAAGAGTTTTCCGCCTCCACCGCACGGCAGTGCGCGTGCAGCCAGCCGGCGAAGGCCTCGGCGGCGGCGCTCGCGCGGTGGCAGACCAGGCCATAGTGCCGCTCGGCCGGCACGGCCAGGGCAAAGGGCTGCACGAGGCGCCCCTCGGCCAGCTCACGCCGAGCCAGGCTCAGCCGGGCCAGCGCCACGCCCTGGGCGGCCAGCGCCGCGGCGAGCGTGAGGCCCAGGTCGACGAAGCGCGGGCCTTCGTCGGGCTCGGGCACGCCCGCGAGGCCCGCGGCGCGCAGCCAGGGCGCCCAGGGCTGCAGCGGGGTGCGCAGCAGCGGCAGCGCGAGCAGGTCGGCGGGGGTGGCCAGGGGCGGATGCTGCGCGAGCAAGGCGGGCGCGGCCAGCGGGGTGAGGCGGTCGCGCAGCAGCACCTGGGCGGGGGCGAGGTCGTCGGGCACCGCGCCGTGGCGGATTTCAACGTCAGCCCCCGCGTCGCCCTCGGCCAGCAGTGGCACGGACAGCGTCAGCTCCAGCTCCGCCTGCGGGTGGGCAGCGGCGAAGGCCGGCAGCGCGGGCACCAGCAGCTGGCGGGCGAAGGTGGGCGTGGAGCTCACCCGCAGCCGCTCGCGCGCCGGGCTCGTGCGCTGGTGCAGCGGCATGGCCTGCAGCAGTGCGAGGGCCTGGCGCACCTGGGGCAGGTATTCGTGCCCGGCGGGCGTCAGCGTGAGGCCGCGGGCGGGCTGGCGCAGGAACAGGGGCTGGTCCAGCCGCTCTTCCAGCCCGGCCACGCGCTTGGCCACCGCGCTGGCGGTGAGGGCCAGCTCGCTGGCGGCGGCTTCGAAGCTGCCCGTGCGGGCGACGGCCTCGAAGGCGAGCAGGGCGTCCAGCGAGGGCAGGCGGATGGGGCGCGGCGGCATGCGGGCATCCTACCCAGGCACCCCGGGCGAGCGGGCCGGATCAGAAGTTCAGCGTCGTCGGCCCGGCATCGCGCGAGGGCGGGCGCAGCAGCTGGCCGAGGGTGCCGGCCATGGCGGCGACCACACCCACGGCCATGCGGCCGGCGTGGCGCAGGCGGCGGGGCTTGGCGGTGCTGGACGGGCCGGGTTGCCGGGCGGGCTGGGCCACGGCGTGCACCAGGGCCAGTTCCTGCTGGCGCTCCTGCACCAGGAAGAACAAGCGGTTGGGGTCGGCAAAGCGCTCGGCCAGCACCCGCACGATCTTGAGCTCACGGCGGCGCACCAGCACACCTTGCGGGCGCAGCGTGCAGCCGAGGTTGCGGGCACGCAGGTACAGGGCCTTGGCGGCCAGGCGGTCGGGCAGGCAGCCCACGCCGGCGAACAGGCAGTTGGCGAGGTTGAACGTGGCCTCGGGGTGGCCCATGGAAGCGGCGGCCACGTAGGCGGTCAGGCCAGCGGCTTCGTCGGCGGGGCCGCCGCGGCCGGTCATCAGCACCCGGCCGAGCTGGAAGCGCCCGAGGGCGCTGCGACGCGAGGCGGCCTTGCGAAAGAGTTCCCGGGCCTGCACGGGGTCGGCCGGCGCGCCCAGGCCTTCGAGCAGGCACAGGCCCAGCATCGCCAGGCCCTCGCCGTCACCGGCCTCCGCGGCGGCGCGGAACCAGCCGACGGCGCGCTCGTAGTCGGGCGGCGTCGCGTGGAAGAGCGCCAGGCCGTGCTGGAGCGGGTTGACGGGCGGCGCGGTCAGCGCAGCGGCAGCAGGGAGGGAGGCGGGGCCCCGGGGCTTGGCTTTCATCCGGTGGGAGACAAGGCGTATCCCTAGATTGTCAATGACAGCGCCGTCCCGGCCGCCCCCGCAGGAGGGTGGGCGCGCGGGCGAATTCCTGCAATACGCCACGGGCGAGCCATTTCTCTCAACGGCTTGATTGTTTAGCCCGCTTCAGCGCCGGTTCAAGGGGCTCGGCACGGTCCAGAGAATCAGCAGGGCCACCAGCGCCAGCCCCGCGAGCAGGTGGGCGGCATCAACAGGCCCCGGCCCCCCCGCCAGCAGCATCGCGGCGCCGCAGCCGGCCAGCGTGATGGCACCCCACTGCGCCCAGCGCAGCCATCGGGCCCGGCGGCGCTGCGCGGCAGACACGCGCGGCGGCAGCGCCGCCATCACGCGCAGGCTGAAGCCGGCGTCGGCGGGTTCGTCGCCCGCCTGGAGCTGCTCGCGCAGGGCCTGCGCCAGCGGGGAGGGGTCGTGGAGGTCGGTGTCATTCATGGCGTGTTCTCCCAGGCCTGCAGCTGCGCGCGCAGCCGGGCCTTGGCGCGGAGCACCTGGGTCTTGACGGTGCCCAGGGGCCAGCCCAGCACCTGGGCGGCTTCGGCGTGGCTGAGGTCGGCGCCGTAGCACAGCAGCAGCGCGTGCCGCTGCGCGTCGCTGAGCGTGGCCAGCGCCCGGTCCAGGTCGATGCGCCAGTCGGCGCCCGGTGCGAAGTCGCCTTCGGCTTCCAGTTCCGGCGCGGCCTCCTCGGCCTGCGGCAGGGCCGGTCGCTCGGCCGACAGCGCGGAGTAGGCCAGCCGCGTGAGCCAGGTGCGAAACCGCGCCTCGCCGCGAAAACCCGGCAGCGCGCGCCAGGCTCGCACGAAAGCCTCCTGGGCGAGGTCGTCGGCGCGGCCCTGGTCGCCACGGCAGACGCGGCCCAGCAGCTTGCGCAAATAGCCTTGGTGGGCCTGCACCAGCGCGGCAAAGGCGGCGCGGTCGCCCGCCGCCGCGCGGGCGACGACGCGCGCTTCCGTCTCGGCAGCGTCGCCAGGCGTCACTGCGGCTGCTGCTTGCGCTCGAAGGCCCAGTACACGCCGAGCGCGCAGCCGATGAACAGCGGCAGCAGGCCGATGCTCCACAGCCATGCGCCCGGCATCATCAGCGAGAACATGCCCATCAGGCCCAGGCCCACGGCGATGTTGATGAGCGCGGGCACCAGGATCTTGTTGGGGTTGGCCGCATCGCGCCGGGCGCGGTGCCAATCGCTGTCCTGCGCCGCCTCGGCCAGCAGCTCTGGCGGAATGGGCTGCCCGGCGCGGGCGATCTCGCGGATGGTCTCGTGGCGCTGCCGGTCGCTGTGTGCCTTGCCGAGGTAGTGCGAGACGATGGCCACGATGGGGATCAGCAGCGCCAGGATGGGAATCATCAGCGGCAGCCAGGCTTGGAAGTTCTCGAAGAACATGGGATGGGCTCCAGGTCAGGGGAAGGAAGAGGGTGGATGCTTCCTTGGAGCGCTGAGGCGCGCGGTTTGGATTCACCCGGGCCCAAAAATCGTCACTGCACCTCCCACCAGGCCGGCAGCAGCGCCCGCACGTCGGGCCGGGCGTAGCGGCGGTCCAGCAGCCAGACCCAGCCGCGGTCGTCGGCCGAGCGCAGCACGCGCCCGGCGGCCTGCACGACCTTCTGCAGGCCGGGCACGAGGTCGGCGTAGCCGTGGTCGGCGCCGAAGAGGCTGTCCAGGCGCTCGCGGATCATGTCCTGCAGCGGCGACACCGGCGGCAGGCCGAGCGTGGCGATGAAGGCGCCGATGAGCCGCGTGCCGGGCAGGTCCACGCCTTCGGCGAAGGCGCCGCCCAGCACCGCGAAGCCGATGCCCCGGCCGTCGGGCACGAAGCGGTCGAGGAAGGCGCGCCGCGCGCCGTCGCCCATCGCGCGCGACTGGCTCCACTGCGGCAGCTGCGGGTGTCGCCGGGCCAGCCGCGCGGCGGCCTTGTCGAGGTAGTCGAAGCTGCTGAAGAAGGCCAGGTAGTTGCCGGGGTGCTCCTCGAACTGCGTGGCAAGCAGGTCCACGAGGGCGTCCAGCGAGGCCTCGCGGTGGTCGTAGCGCGTGGACAGCCGGTGGGCCACGCGCACGCTCAGGTGCTCGGGCGGGAAGGGCGCGGGCACGTCGATCCAGGCGGTGTCCTCGGGCAGGCCGAGCAGCTGGCGCGGGTAGTCGGGCGGGCCGAGCGTGGCCGAGAAGAGCGTGACGCTGGCCAGCGCCTCGAAGCGCTCCTTCAGGAAGTGCCCGGGGACGATGTTGCGCACCGACAGGACCACGTCGCGCCCGGGGTCGGCCGCGGCGTCCCCGGGCAGCAGCGACAGGGTGGCCGGCGCGGCGGTCGCAGCATCCGCGGGCGCGGCGCGGCGCTGCAGGTCGCACAGGGAATGCGTGTCGAAGCGGTCCAGCAGCCGCTGCAGTGCGAGCACCTCGAAATAGAACTGCAGCATCGGCCCCACGTCCAGCGGGTGGTTTTGCACGTGCTCGGCCAGCGCCGCGTTCACGCGCTGCAGCGCGTCGGCGAGGTCGTCGGGGATTTCCTTGAGCGGCTCGAAGTCGGCGCTCTGGCTGGCGGCCAGGTCGGCCAGCTCTGCGGCCAGGCGGCGCAGCGGGGCGCGCAGGGCCACGGGCGCCTCGGCCAGCACCTCCCGCACGCGGGTGAGGCTCAGCGCGGTGCTGTACATGTCGCGCGTGCGGTCGATGAGGTTGTGGGCCTCGTCCACCAGCAGCGCGAGCTGCCAGCCCTGCGACTGCGCCAGGCCGTAGAGCTGGCCGTGGGGGTCGAAGGCGTGGTGCACGTCGCCCACCACCACGTCAGCCCAGCGCAGCAGCTCCTGGCCGAGGTAGTAGGGGCACAGGCCGTGCTGCAGCGCGATGCGGCGCTGGGCGGCAGCGTCCAGCCAGCCGGCGGCCACGGCCTCGGCGCGCGCGGCGGGCAGCTTGTCGTAGAAGCTGCTGGCCAGCGGGCAGGCGTCGCCATGGCAGGCCAGCGTCGGGTGCTCGCAGGCCTGCTCCTTGGCCACCAGCGTCATCACGCGCAGGGCGCGGCCGGGCGTGTGCTCGCGCAGCGCGTGCAGGGCTTCCAGCGCGGTGATGCGCCCGGTGCCCTTGCAGGTCATGTAGCCGATCTTGTCGAGCTGGCGGCCCGGCATGGCGCGCAGCAGCGGGTAGAGCGTGCCCAGCGTCTTGCCGATGCCCGTGGGCGCCTGGGCCAGCAGGCAGCGACCATTGGCGGCCACGCGGTAGACGGCCTCGGCCAGCAGGCGCTGCCCCGGGCGCAGCTCGCCGAGCGGGAAGGGCAGGGCGGCGAGGCCCTGGTCGCGCGCGCTGCGGTGAGCGGCTTCCTGCTGCGCCCAGGCCTCGAAGGCGCGGCAGCGCGCTTCGAAGCTGGCCTGCAGCGTGGCGGCCGTGGCCTTCTGGCGCAGCACCGTCTCGTTCTGCGTGTCGGCATCCACGTAGACGAGGGCCAGCTCCAGCTCGGCCAGGCCGCGTTCGGCGGCAATCAGTGCGCCGTAGGTTTCCAGCTGCGCCCAGTGCAGGGCCTGGCGGTTCTCCGGGATGCGCTCGACCGGGCCGCGGATGGTCTTGATCTCTTCCAGCCGGTTCACATCGGCTTCAAAGCCGTCGGCGCGGCCGCGCACGCGCAGCGAGCCCCACTGGCCTTCCAGCGGCAACTCGGTCTCGTAGCCGGGCGAGCGCCGGGCGTAGACGGCCATCTGGCCGGCCTGGCCCTCCAGCGCGGTGGCCGAGGGCGTGAAGCGCCGGTCGAGGTCGCCGCGCTTGGCGGTGAACTCGCACAGGCTGCGCACCGAGACGGTGTAGGTCCAGTCGCTCATCGGCAGGGGCATGCGCCCAATGCCCTGCTGCCCCGCAGACTTGGGGGTGGCGGCATGATGGGGCTTGGATCAACAGGCAGGTGGCGCATGACGGCGATGAATGTACTGGGCACGCCTTTGCAGGCCTGCTCCTTCGACCCCCTGACGGGCTTCCTGCGCGACGGCTGCTGCACGGCCGACGAGCACGACCGCGGCACCCACCTGGTCTGCGCGCGGGTGACGGCGGAGTTCCTCGACTTCTCCCAGGCGCGCGGCAACGACCTCGTCACACCGCGTCCGCAGTGGCGTTTCGCCGGCCTGAAGCCCGGCGACCGCTGGTGCCTGTGCGCCACGCGCTGGCTGGAAGCCCACGAGGCCGGCGTGGCGCCGCCCGTGGTGCTGGAGGCGACGCATGCGCTGGTGCTGCGCCTGATCCCGCTGGCGACGCTGCAGGCCAGCGCACTGGCGCCGCGCGAGGCACGCTAGCGTCAAAAGCCGGGCGGCCGCTCACCGGCCACGCCCGCGGCCCGCTCCAGCGCCAGGCCGGCCTGGGCCAACACGCCTTCCTCGAACAGCCGCCCGATCAGCGTCACGCCGTGCGGCACGCGCCGGGGCGAGGCGAACTTGGGCGCCGGCCGCGCCGGGTCGGGCGCCCAGTCGCTGCGGGCCTCGGTGACGGTGGTGAAGCCGGTGCGCAGCGTGAGGCTGGGGTGGCCCGTGTGGTTGGAGAGGGTGAGCATCTCCTCGCGCATCGAGGGCACGAGCAGCAGGTCCACCTCGCCCATGAGGCGGGCCATCTCCTGCGCCACCATGCGGCGCAGCCGGTCGGCCTGCACGAAGTCGACCGCCGACAGGAAGCGCGACATCCGGAAGAAGTTGGGCCAGGCGTCGGGCAGCTGCATGCCGAGCTGGTCCACCCCGTGGCTCAGCGTGAGGTCCTCGAAGGCCGCGGCGGCCTCGGCGAACAGGATGAGGTTCAGGCTGTCGTAGGGCCAGGCGGGCAGTTGCACGGGCACGGGCTGCATGCCGAGCTGGCGCACCATCGCGAGGGCCTGGCGGTCGACGTCGATGGCTGGGGCCTGGTCCATCCAGGCCGGCACGTAGCCCACCTTCAGGCCCTTGACCGACGCCCGCGCGTCGAAGTGCAGCCGCGCGGGTACTGAGCCGGTGTCGCCGGCATCCGGGCCGCTGATGGCCTGCAGCACCAGCATCGCGTCCTCGACGCTGCGGGTCATGGGGCCGAGCTTGTCGAGCGACCAGCACAGCGTCATGGCCCCGGTGCGCGGCACGCGGCCGAAGGTCGGGCGCAGGCCCGTCAGCCCGCAGCGCATGCTCGGGCCGATGATGCTGCCGCCGGTTTCGCTGCCAATGGCAAAACCCACCAGGCCGGCCGCCGTGGCCGCGCCGGGGCCGGCGCTGGAGCCGGACGAGCCTTCCTCCGGCAGCCACGGGTTCATCGTCTGGCCGCCGAACCACACGTCGTTCATGGCGAGCGCGCCCAGGCTCAGCTTGGCCAGCAGCACGGCGCCGGCGGCCTGCAATCGCTTCACGACGACGGCATCGGCGGCGGGCACGCGGTGGCGGAAAGGCTCGGCGCCGTAGGTGGTGGGGATGCCGGCGGTGTCCAGCAGGTCCTTCAGCCCGTAGGGAATGCCGTGCAGCGGGCCCCGGTAGCGGCCGGCGGCAATCTCACGGTCGGCCTGGGCGGCCTGGGCGAGGGCATGGTCGGCGGTGAGCGTGATGACCGAGCGGAGCTTGGTATCGAGCCGCGCGATGCGGGCCAGATACAGGCGGGTGAGGCGTTCGGACGTGATCGCGCGGGTCTCGATCCAGCGCGACAGCAGCGTCACCGGGGCGTGGGCGATGTCGGCGTCGTCGGCCGGCAGCGGTGGCACCGGGCCGGCCGAGCGCACGAACCGGTTGCGCGCCGGGCCGAGGCCCGTGCGGCCGAGTGCCGGGTTCCATTGCGACGCGGGTGCCACGGTCTCGGGGATGGTGATGCGCCGCGGCCCGTCGCGGCGGTCGGCCAGGCCGGCCAGGCTGCTCGGCCAGGTCGAGGCCGCGAGCGCGCGCTCGGCCTCGCTCAGCTGCACCCGCATCAACTTCTCGGCCTCGGCGAAGGTGGCGCTCGTCACCGCAGGCCCCGCGGCCGGCGCCGTGCCGAAGGTGGGCGGTGTGCCGGGTGGCGGCGGCGTCTGGGCGCTGGCCAGGGCGGTGGCGCCGATGAGGCCGGCGGGGGCATGCGCGAGAAAGTGTCGACGTGAGGACATGGGCGGGTGGCTCCGGCAGTCGGGCTCAGAAGAGCGGCAGATTCTCCCGTGCCGGCTCTTGCCCCTTCGGCGCGCTGGGCGCTGCGGCCGCCACCTCGCTGGCGTGCACCAGGTTGCCCACGCGCACGCCCATCAGGCGCAGGCGCTTGTCGAAGGTCACGCGCTTCAGGCACTGGCCCACGGCGCGGCGGATGTCGGCAGCGCCGGCCACGGGCGACTTGAGCGTCTGGTCGCGCGTGACGGTCACGAAGCCCTCGAAGCGCAGCTTGATGCCCACCGTCTTGCCGGCGTAGCGTTTGCGCGCCAGGTCCTGCGACAGGCGCTCGCACAGGTCGTCCATGATCTGCCCGAGCAGCTGCCGGTCGTGCACGGCGTGCAGGTCGCGCTCGAAGGTGGTCTCGCGGCTGACCGACACCGGCTCGCTGTGCGTGACCACCGGCCGCGCGTCGCGCCCGTGGGCCGCGTTGTGCAGCCAGTGGCCGTAGCTTTCGCCGAACTGCTCCACCAGCCAGGCCGGGTCGGCGGCGGCGATGTCGCCCACGGTCTGCAGGCCGAGCTTGACGAGCTTCTCCCCCGCCTTGGGGCCGATGCCGTTGATCTTGCGCACCGCCAGCGGCCAGATGCGGTTGGGGATGTCGTCCAGTGTCAGCACGGCAATGCCGTCAGGCTTGTCGAGCTCGCTGGCGATCTTGCTGAGCAGCTTGTTGGGCGTGATGCCGATGGAGCAGGTCAGGCCCGTGGCGCGCCAGACCGAGTTCTTGATCTCGCGGGCCACCGCCTTCACGCCACCCAGCGGGTCATGCCCGACGGCGTCGCGCACGCCCGGCACGTCGCTCAGGTCGATGTAGATCTCGTCGATGCCGCGGTCCTCGATGACCGGCGCGACCTCGGCCACCGCCGCCTTGAACAGGCGCGAGTACTTGCGGTAGCTGTCGAAGTCGGCGGGCAGCAGGATGGCGTCGGGCGCGCGCAAGGCCGCCTTCATGAGGCCCATCGCGGAGAACACGCCGAGGTCGCGCGCGGCGTACGTGCTGGTGGTGACGACGCCGCGGCCGGTGTAGTTGCGCAGCCGGGCGTACTCCCAGCTGCCGTCCTCGCGCTGGCGCGGCGCGTCGGCCCGCCGCCCGCCGATGACGACGGCCTCGCCCTTGAGCTGCGGATAGCGCAGCAACTCGACGGACGCGTAGAAGGCGTCCATGTCGAGGTGGGCGATCCAGCGATCGGGCAACTGCATGGGGTGGAATTGTGGGGCGCTGTCATGTCAGCGGCTGGCAGCATGGGCAGAATGCGCCGGCCGCCACCTTCCTGCGAGAGACGCCCGATGCGCGCCCTGCTGCTGTCCTGCCTGTGCCTGCTGCTGGCCGCCTGTGCCGGCTCGCCGCTGAACCCGCCGCGCAACCAGCCGGCCGTGGCCGAGCCGATGCAGCGGGCGCCGCGCTCGGACACGCCGCAAACGGCCGTGGCGTTGAGCTTCAGCGGTGGCGGCCTGCGGGCGGCGGCGTTTGCGTACGGCGTGCTCGAGGGGCTGCGCAGCGAGCCGGCCGCGGGCGGGCGCAGCCTGCTGGACGAGGTGACCTTCATCACCAGCGTGTCCGGCGGGTCGATCACGGCGGCTTATTTCGGCCTGCACGGTGCCCAGGGCCTGCAGGAGTTTCGGGACAAGGTGCTGCTGCGCGACGGCGAGGCCGGGCTGCGCTTCAGCCTGGCCAACCCGACCAACCTGATGCGGCTGTTCGCGGGCGGGCTCAACGACCGCAGCAACCTCAACGACTGGCTGGAGCGCGACGTCTTCAAGGGCGCCACCTTCGCCGACATGCTCAAGCGCGAGCGCCCGGCCGTGTGGATCAACGCCACCAACGCGCAGTACCGGCTGGCCTTTCCCTTCCACGAGCGCGCCTTCGAATCCATCTGCAGCGACATGGCGAGCTTCCCGGTGTCGGAGGCGGTGGCGGCGTCGATGGCCGTGCCGCTGTTCTTTGCGCCGGTGGTGCTGGAGAAGTTCCCCGAGGCCTGCCGGCAGCCGCTGCCGCCGGGCCTCTCGCGCCGCGGCGCCGAGCGGGATGACCTGCACCGCCTGCGACTGGCCTTGAAGCGCGCGCTGCAGGATTTCCGCGACCCGCGCACGGGCCGCTACCTCAAGCTCGTGGACGGCGGCGTGACGGACAACCTGGGCCTGGTGAGCATCCTGCAAAGCCGTGTGCTGCTGGACACGCCCTACGGCCCCATCAGCGAGCACGACGCGGCCAACCTGCGCCGGCTGCTCTTCATCGTGGTGGATGCCGGGCAGGGGCCGAGCGCCGACTGGGGCCGCGAGGTGGCCGGGCCATCGGGCGTGGACATCGCCACGGCTGCGGTCGACACCGCCATCGAGAGCACCATGCGCATGAGCTACGCCTACTTCGTGCCGATGATGCGGGCCTGGGAGCGCGACCTCGTCACCTGGCGCTGCTCGTTGCCCGAGGCGCGCAAGGCCGAGTTGCGACAGAAGAACCCCGATTGGCGCTGCGAGGACCTGCGCTTTGCCGTGACGCAGATCAGCTTTGCCGACCTGGCCGAGGCCGACGAGGCCGCGCTCAATGCCATCCCGACGCGGCTGAAGCTGCCGGCCGACCAGATCGACCGGCTGATCGCCGCCGGCCGCGAGGCGGTGGCGCGCGACGCGGGCGTGCAGCGCTTCTCGTCCGCGCTGCGCCGCGGGGAGTGATCACCAGAGCGCGTGCACCTGCGGCGCGATGCGGCGCTGGTAGAGGTCGGCCAGGGCCTGCATCAAGGGCGCCGGCAGTGCGGCGAGGTCGGCGGCGCTGACGTTCTCGTCCACCTGGGCGGGTGTGCGGCCCCCGGGGATGGCGCAGGTGACGGCCTCGTGCATGAGGATCCAGCGCAGCGCCAGCCGGGCCATGCTCACGCCCTCGGGGAGCAGGGCGCGCAGTTCCTCGACGGCGGCCAAGCCCTCCTCGTAGTCGACACCGGAGAAGGTCTCGCCCTTGTCGAAGGCCTCGCCGTGGCGGTTGAAGCCGCGGTGGTCGTCTGCGCCGAAGGTGCTGCTGCGCGTGAACTTGCCGCTGAGCATGCCGCTGGACAGGGGCAGCCGGGCCAGCACGCCGACCTGGGCCTGTTGGGCCGCCGGCAGGAAGTCGGTCGCGGGCCGCTGGCGGAAGAGGTTGAAGATGATCTGCACCGACTGCACGCCGGGGTAGGCGAGCGCGGCCAGCGCCTCGTCGATGCGCTCCACGCTCACGCCGTAATGGCGCAGCTTGCCCTCGCGCACGAGGTCGTCCAGCGCGCCGAAGACCTCGGGCATGCCATAGACGGCGCTGGGCGGGCAGTGCAGTTGCAGCAGGTCCAGCGCATCGGTCTCGAGGTTGCGCAGGCTGCGCTCGATGAAGGGGCGCAGGTCGCGGTAGCCGTCGGCCACGTGCGGGTTGAGCCGCCTGCCGGCCTTGGTGGCGACGTGGAAGGCGTCGCCCGGCCGTTCACGCTTCAGGCGGGCGAGCAGCCGCTCGCTGTGGCCGTCGCCGTAGACGTCGGCGGTGTCGAAGAAGTTCACGCCGCGGTCCAGCGCCCGGTGCAGGGCGGCCATGGCCGCGGTGTCGTCGGTGTCACCCCAGGTGCCGCCGATGGCCCAGGCGCCGAAGCTGATGGCGGAGACGTTCCAGCCGGTGCGGCCGAGAGGGCGGTAGATCATGGTCAGGCCAGGAGGCAGCAAAGGGTGGGCGATGGTAGCGCAACCACCGCCCGCCAGCGCCTCGCGGGGCTTAGCCGCCGGTCTTCTTCTCCCAGGCGTTGCACCAGCCCTTGGCCAGCACGTCCTTGCCGTAGAACAGGGCGCAGCCGCCCGAGGGCTTGTTGCCGTCGGGGGCGTAGAGCTGGCAGTTGGCGCAGGTCTGGCCCTTGGCGAACTTGGGGAACTTCTTGGCGTCGACCTTGGCCGCGTCGGCGTGGTAGCCCACGGCCTTGGCTTCGTCGTCGCCCTCCTGCAGCAGCGACTGCGACTGGGCGGCGGCCAGCCCCGGCCCCAGCAGGGGCACGAGCTGGATGAGGCGGCGCCGGGTGAGCGAGGCCATGGGCATCTGCGGCGTCAGAGCACTTCGGAGGCGAAGTCCGCCAGCCGCGAGCGCTCGCCGCGTGCGAGCGTGACGTGGCCGCTGTGGGCCCAGCCCTTGAAGCGGTCCACGGCGAAGGTGAGGCCCGAGCTGCCCTCGGTGAGGTAGGGCGTGTCGATCTGGGCGAGGTTGCCCAGGCAGACGATCTTGGTGCCGGGGCCGGCGCGCGTGATCAGCGTCTTCATCTGCTTGGGCGTCAGGTTCTGCGCCTCGTCGATGAGCACGAACTTGTTGAGGAACGTGCGCCCGCGCATGAAGTTCAGGCTCTTGATCTTGATCTTGGCGCGCACGAGGTCGTTGGTGGCGGCGCGGCCCCACTCGCCGGCACTGCTGTCGCTGCGCGCCAGCACCTCGAGGTTGTCGTCGAGCGCGCCCATCCACGGGCCCATCTTTTCCTGCTCGTCGCCGGGCAGGAAGCCGATGTCCTCGCCCACGGGCACCGTGACGCGGGTGACGATGATCTCGCTGTAGCGCCGCTCGTCGAGCACCTGCGCCAGGCCCGCGGCCAGCGTCATCAGCGTCTTGCCGGTGCCGGCCGTGCCCGCGAGGGTGACGAAGTCGCACTCCGGGTCCATCAGCAGGTTGAGGGCGAAGTTCTGCTCGCGGTTGCGCGCCGTGACGCCCCACACCGCGTTCTTGCCGTGGGTGTAGTCGCGCAGGGTCTTCAGCACGGCCGTCTTGCCGGTGATCTCGGTGACGCGGGCGTACAGCGGCGTTGCGCCGGGCGCCTCGAGGTAGACGAACTGGTTGATCAGCAGCACCGGCACGAGCGGCCCGCTGATGCGGTAGAAGGTATGGCCGCCCTGCTGCCAGCTCTCCATCGTCTTGCCGTGCCGCTCCCAGAAGTCGGCCGGCAACGGCAGCACGCCCGTGTACAGCAGGTCGCCGTCCTCGAGCGTCTTGTCGTTGGTGTAGTCCTCGGCAGGCAGGCCGAGCGCGCGCGCCTTGACGCGCATGTTGATGTCCTTGGACACCAGCACCACGTCGCGGCTGGGCTGCTGTTCGCGCAGCGTCTGTACCACCCCCAGGATCTGGTTGTCGGCCTTGCCCTGCGGCAGGCCGTCGGGCAGCTTGATGTCGAAGAGCGTGGTCTGGAAGAACAGCTTGCCGCCGGCTTCTCGATGCCCCGTCTTGGCCAGCTGGATGCCCGCCCGGGGGTCGAAGGCCGGCAGCGGTGCGCCGTCCCGCCCGTCCAGCGTGCCGGAGCGCACGAGCGCGTCGAGCTCGCGGCTGACCTGGCGCGCGTTCCGCGCCACCTCGCTCATGCCCTTCTTGTGGTCGTCGAGCTCCTCCAGCGTGATCATCGGCAGGAACACGTCGTGTTCCTCGAACCGGAAGAGGCAACTGGGGTCGTGCATCAGCACGTTGGTGTCGAGCACGAAGAGCTTCGCGGGGCCCGAGCTGCCGTTCGTGCGCGCCCTGCGCGGCCTGGGCGTGGCCTGCGGTGGCGGCGCCGCGACGCGAACCGGCGCCGTGGGCAGCGGCGGCAGCGCCACGCTGGCAGGCAGGTCGGTCCCGGCCGCCGGGGCGTTGGGCGCACGCTGGGGCTGGAACAGGCGCGCCGCCGGGCGCGCAGCCGGGTTCGACGTGGCGTCCAGGAGGTCCAGCGCGGCCTGCGAGGGCTCTTCGGCCGCCGCGGCCCGGGGCTTCACGGTCTTCTTGTCCGCCCGGGGCGCGGCCTGGGTTTCGAAAGCGGCTGCCGGGAGCAGGTCGCCAGGGCGGGCAGGGGGCTTGGGCAGGGGCATTCGAGGCGGAGTGAGCGCGCCGGCGCGTGCCGGCGCAGGCTGGGCGTGCTGGCGGACGGAGGCAGCGCGCCCGTCAGGCGGACTTCTTGAGCGCCTTGACCGCCTTGAGGACTTCCTCGACGTGACCGGCCACCTTGATGCCGCGCCACTCGGCCCGCATCACGCCGGTGGCGTCCATCAGGAAGGTGCTGCGCTCGATGCCCTTGACCTTCTTGCCGTACATGATCTTGTTCTTGACCACGCCGAACATGTGGCAGAGCTTCTCTTCGGTGTCGGCGATCAACTCGAAGGGCAGCTCGAGGTTGCTCTTGAACTTC